>NZ_FRCS01000002.1:0-600000 GCF_900143005.1 Cryptosporangium aurantiacum | reverse complement strand
GATCCCGACGCCGCAGAGGCCGAAGACGACAACGGTGGCCAGCCCGATCATGACGGAGGCCATCCGGTGGCGACGTTTGGGCGGAGTCCAGTCGAACGTCGGCGGATCGTGCTTTTCCATGAAAAGCACCGTAAGTGATGTTGTCGATGTTGCAGGATGCGACTCCTGTGAAACGTGCGGTCAGGCTTTGGGGGTTCCCGACCCGCCGACCGTCGCCCCCGGCTCCGGCTCCGGCTCGGGGCTCGACCCGGGGTTCGGCTTCGGCGCCGGGGCGGCGTCCGTCGGCGCGGGCGCGGGAGGCGGGACCTGGCCCGGGGCCTGGGCCTGGGCCGGGGCCGGGGCCGGGACCTGGGCGGAAGGCGGGACCTGGGCCGGAGGCGGGACCTGGGCGGGAGGCGGGACCTGGGCCGGGGCCGGGACCCGGGCGGAAGCCGGGTTCGAGGTCGAGT
The DNA here is from genome assembly GCF_900143005.1 of Cryptosporangium aurantiacum. Lineage (NCBI taxonomy): Bacteria > Bacillati > Actinomycetota > Actinomycetes > Cryptosporangiales > Cryptosporangiaceae > Cryptosporangium > Cryptosporangium aurantiacum. The sequence continues at coordinate 599,551 of NZ_FRCS01000002.1, read as the reverse complement.
TCGGGACCCGGGCTGGAGTCGGGGTCGAGGTCGGGACCCGGGCCGGAGCCGAGGTCGGGACGCGGGCCGGGGTCGGGACCGGAGTCGGGACCCGGGCCGAAGCCGGGGTCGAGTTCGGGACGCGGGCCGAAGTCGGGACGCGGGCTGCGGCCGGGGCCGGGGCCGCGTCTGCGGCCTCGCGGACCAGCACACGCGTGGGGACGCCACGGCGCGGCGACGCCGTCCGTACTACGACCCACCCGAGCAGCAGCACGTTCACCACGGTGAGCAGCGTCCGAGCCGGGACGCTGTCCGCGCCCTCCCAGAGCGCCTGCAGCGCCACCACACCGATCATCGCGAGCACGAGCCGCCGCAGCGCCCGCCCGCTCCAGTGCTGCTGAGCAGCGAGCCAGAGCGCCGCAGCCGCGATCCCGGCCCAGGCCAGGTGGGAGGCCGGACCGAGCAGCCCGCGGACCAGCACCGCGTGGGCGGCCGGCCCGACCAGATCCGGGGACGTGACCAGGTAGCCGACGGCCTCCGCGGTTGCGAACCCGGCACCGGCGGCGGCGCCGATCAGGAGGCCGTCCGCGGCTCGCCGAGTGGGCAGCGCGAACAGCACGGCCAGCGGCACGAGCAGCGTCACCGACGTCTTGACCAGCGCGACCGCTACCGTCGACGCCGGACCGAGGTGCTCCAGGGTGGGATACCCGAGCAGCCCGGCCGTCCCGGCGCCGAGCAGCGCGGCGGTCGCCGCGGACGCTGCCACCACCCACGTCGGCAGCGTGAACCGCAGCTGGTGTCCGAGCGCGGCCGCGTAGAACGCGGCGGGTGCGGTCGCCGCGCCGATCACGAGGACCGTCGTCACCAGGCCAGGCTCGTCCGACGCCGCGAGAATGCGTTCACCCGCGACGAAGGCGCCCACGCCGACCGCGAGGACAGCGATCCAGAGGTCTCGACGCCACTGCATGTCTCAAATACTGACAAAAATGTCGCAACTTCGCCTTCCCCGTGGACCGAGTGTCACGGATGGACGGTGCCGAATGTCCCCATCGGGTTCTCCGAGCCGAAGCCGCGGCGGCCCTGGATCCGGTCCGGAAGGTGGGCGCCGAGGACGACTCCACCGCACACCCCGCCCGTTCGAACGCGACGGTAGGGGGCGGGCGGTGGAGTCGCTGTCGGGTCACTTACCGGCGCGAGCGGCGTTCGCGTGAATCGCGTCTCGGATGTACCCAGCCAACCCCGGCGTATCGGTGTCGTAGTTGGCCGTGAACCGCTCGTCGTCGACGTACATCGTGCCGAGGCCGCGGTGGATCTCGTAGTTGCAGTCGTAGAACCACTGGGTGATGTGCTGCCGGTGCTCCTCGGCCGCGTCCATCGCCTCCACGGCGTCCGCCGGGGTGCCGGCCAGGAACGCGGCGCGGAACTGCTCGACGTTCGCCGCCGCCTCGGCCTTGATCGTCAGCCAGTCGTCCTTGGTGTACCGCGAGGTCCGCTGCTGCGACTGCCGGTACGCGTCGGTGTCGCCCCAGCGCTCCTTGACCTCTTCCTCGTACTGGGTGGGGTCGTTGTCGCCGAACACCTCGAACATCTCCTGCGGGTTGAGCGAAACGCCCATCCTTCTCGCCTCCATCGTCTTCTCGACGGCGGCGACCATCTGCTGCAGCTCCTCGATCTTCCCGGTCAACAGCGCGTGCTGCCGCCGCAGATGATCGATCGGATCAACGGAGCTGTCATCCAGGATCGCCGCGATCTCGTCCAATCCGAACCCGAGTTGCCGGTACGCGAGGATGCGCTGCAGCCGCGCGAGGTCGTCGTAGGAGTACCGGCGGTATCCGGCGCTCGTCCGCTCGCTGGGGGTGAGGAGCCCGACCTCGTCGTAGTGGTGCAGTGTCCGAACCGTGATCCCGGCGTCCTTCGCAACCTGCCCGACCGACCAACTCATGCGAAGGACGGTAAGGACTCACGCCACGTGAGGGTCAAGCATCATTCTCGGGAACCTGCCTACTATGCCCGTAGGAGAAGGGGGCTACATGACGGCAGAACCAGCGCGCCTCGTCGTGGTCGGTGCCGGCCCCGGCGCCACCGGGCTGCTCGAACGTCTGATCGCCAGCGCCCCCGAGCTGCTCGGCGATCGTCCGTTACAGGTCACGCTGGTCGATCCGCACCCGCCGGGAGCGGGCCGAGTCTGGCGTGCGGACCAGTCGCCGCTGCTGCTGATGAACTCGATGGCCGAGGACGTCACGATGTTCCCGGACGAGACCGTGCTCGTCGACGGGCCGCTCGCCCCCGGCCCCGCGCTGCACGAGTGGGCCGACGAGACCGGCACCCCGGGCGTCGAGGGACGTTCGTTCGTCAGCAGGCACGTCCAGAGCGGCTACCTGACCTGGGTGTTCGACCAGGTCCGGGCGTCCGCGCCCGCGAACATCCGGATCGAGACCATCGCCGATCGCGCGGTGCGGATCGAGGACGGTACGGGTTCCGCCCAGCGCGTCCATCTCGCCGGACGGACCGAACCGCTGGAGGCTGACGTCGTAGTGCTCGCGCTCGGCCACCTCGACGCCGAGCCGACCGGCGAGACGGCGCGGCTCGCGCAGTACGCGCGCGCCCACGACCTGACCTACGTGCCGCCCGCCTACACCGCCGACCTCGACCTCGCCCCCCTGCAACCGGGCCAGGACGTGCTGGTCCGCGGGCTCGGGCTCGCGTTCGTGGACCTCGTCGTGCTGCTCACCGAGGGCCGTGGCGGCCGGTTCCTGGAGGACGGTAGTTACGCCCCGTCCGGCCGCGAGCCGCGGCTGCACGTCGGCTCCGGCCGGGGCGTCCCGTACCACGCGAAGACCGGCTACCGCCTGGCCGGACCACCGCCCAAGCTGCCCCGGTTCTTCGGCCCCGAGCAGATCGACGCGCTGCCCGACGGCCCGCTGGAGTTCCGCCGGGACGTCTGGCCGCTGATCGCCAAGGAGATCGGCTGGGGCTACTACCACGAGCTGTTCGCCGCCCATTCGGAGCGCACCACGCTGCCCTGGGACGACTTCGCCGCCGCCTACGCGGCGGTGCCCTGGTACAGCGACGCCCGCGTCGATCTCGTCGCCTCGGCCGTTCCGGCCGAGGAGGACCGCCTCGACCTCGACCGGCTCGACCGCCCGTTCGCCGAAACCCGCTTTGCGGACGACGGCGCGGTGCAGGCCGCCTTACGTCACTACATCCATGCGGACGTCGTCCGCCGGAACGATCAGGCGTACAGCGCCGATCTCGGGGCGTTCCTCGCGCTGCTGTCGATCTACGGCCAGTTGCCGCGCGTGCTGGCGAGTGGCCGGCTCACCGGGCGGAGTCAGGTCGAGGAACTCGACGGGTGGTGGCACGGGTTCTTCAGCTTCCTCGCCAGTGGGCCGCCCGCGTTCCGGCTCGAGCAGCTGCTGGCGCTCTCCCGGGCAGGCATCGTCCACTTTCTCGGCCCGGACGTCCGGATCGACGGTGCGGGCGGCCGGTTCCGGGCGTGCTCGCCCGCCGTCGACACGGTCGTCGAAGCGGACGCCGTGGTCGAGGCGCGGTTACCGAAGCCGACCGTGGTGGCCACCGCCGACGAGTTGCTGCGCGATCTGATGGTCACCGGCCAGGGCGTCGAGGAGACCGTGGACGCCGTCTCCACCGGTCGCCTGCGGACCAGCCGAGACAACCGGGTCATCGACCGGTACGGCGAGGAGCATCCGCGCCGGTTCGCGATCGGCTGGTACACCAGCTCACGTGGTGCGGCCGCGTTCGCCCGGCCGCGGACGAACGCGGCCCCGTTCCGGATGGCCGACCAGGTTGCTCGCGCGGTGCTGTCCGCTTTAGGGGCAAGTGTGGGCAGCGCCACGCCGCAGTGCTAGCGGAACCGCTTGCTGGCAGCTAGCACTCGCGGTAGCGTAGCCAACGTCGGAGCGGAACGCGTGGTGGAGGGGGCGAGGTCGTGACTTCGCTCAAGTCGCCACAGGACGCGGTCCGGACGCTCGGCGAGTTCATCCGCGAGCAGCGGGCGGGTTCGCAGATCTCGCTCCGGCAGCTGGCCAAACAAGCCGGCATCAGCAACCCGTACCTGAGCCAGATCGAGCGCGGCCTCCGCAAGCCGTCGGCCGAGATCCTCCAGCAGATCGCCAAGGCGCTGCGGATCTCCGCGGAGACGCTCTACGTCCACGCCGGGCTGCTCGACCGGGAGACGCTCGACGGCGTCGAGGGGTTGCGGACGGACGGTGCGCTCGGCGCAACGGCGTCCGCGATCACCGCTGACGAGTACCTGACCGAGCGGCAGAAGCAGATCCTGCTGGAGATCTACCACTCGTTCCGACGCGAGAACGAGGCGACGGCCACCAGCCCCGGCCACGCCGAAGAGACCACGACCGGCTTCTCGCAGTCCTGAGCGCTGTCCCGGCGCCGCTGCCGGGGACGACAGGCGAGCCCGCCTGCGCCGGGAAACACGCGCTATCCCCATGCACGAGCCAGGGAGGAATTCATCATGGCTACCGCTAAGACCGAGACCAAGAAGACCGGCAACACCGTCGAGGCCACCGGCGACGTGAAGTTCGCGCTTCCGGACGCCAAGCGCGGCCTCTACGCCTACGTCGGCGTCGCGGACTACGCCGTCGAGCAGATCCGCGCGCTGCCCCGCTACCAGGGTGCGGTCGTCGAGGTGCTCCGCAGCCAGGTCAAGGACCTGCAGACGCAGGCCCGCGAGCTGCCGCAGACGCTGCGCACCTCGCTGACCGGCCTGTCGGGCAAGGTCAACGAGACCTATGTCGACCTGAGCGGCCGCGTGACCGGCACCTACACCGAGTTCGCCGACCGCGGCGAGAAGCTGGTGTCCGGCATCCGCAAGGACCCGGCGACCACCGCGGCCGTCGACCAGGCGAAGACCGCCAAGACTCAGGTGAAGGCCGCCCGGACTTCCGTGAAGAAGGCGGCGTCCGAAGCGGAGACCGCGACCGAGAAGGCCGGCGACAAGATCGGCTGACCCACCGGTCCCATTACGGCCCGGAACGCTACGGCGTTCCGGGCCGTCGTGCGTCCGCGTTCGTTCGTCGATGGCGATTGCCATTGACGTTTGCCTATTCGCGGCTCACTCTCGATCCCACCCCTATTGGCACCATCGGGAGGTGGGACGATGCGGTCCAGCTTCTCCGTCGGCACCGGTTCCCAGTGGACCCGCGCTGCCCGGTCCGGCGCGTCCGAGTAGGTTCGACCGCCTCACAAGGGCGGCGTTCCCAGGCGTTCACCAGCACGAATACGTTCCAGGCCCAGCCAGATGAACTCGACAGCCATCGATTCGGCCCGTTCCCGCGGCACTTCGGGGTGATCGAGCCACCACGAGATCAGTGACATCAAACCGCCGGTCACCATCGGAGCCAGCAGCGTGACCACCGGTTCCGCCGCGGCCAGCCGGGTGGGGTTCTGCCGGCGGTTGAGCAGCATCAGATCGACGATGATCGCGCCGAGCCCGTCGCGCAGGCCACGGAGCTCGGCGCCGACCTCGGGCTTGTCGAAGTGCCGGATGATGACCGCCCAGGCACTGGGCCGGCCGGTGGCGAAGTCGAACAGCGTCTTCGCCAGTACCCGCATCCGGTCCAGCCCTGGGTCGCCCGGGTTCGTCGCTTCGTGCAGCTGCCGGGAGAGGTCGTCGACGATGGCCGCGGTGACGGCCGCGAACAGCTCCTCCTTGGACTCGAAGTGCTGGTACAGCAGGCCCTTCGAGACGCCGGCCGCAGCGGCGACGTGCTCCATCTGCGTGAGGTGGAACCCGCGCCGCCCGAACTCGTCGAGTGCGACCGCCAGCAGTTGCTCGCGCCGGGACGCCGACGTGAGCCGACGCCGTACCGGCGCATTCACTTGTTCAGATACGGGGCGAGCTCGGTACGCGCCACCGACATGATGTGCACCTCGTCCGGCCCGTCGGCCAGGCGTAGCGTCCGCAGACCGGCGTAAGCCCTCGCTAGCGGGAAGTCGCCGCTGACGCCGCCACCACCGTGCAGCTGGATGGCCTTGTCCAGGATGCTGGTCGCCATCTGCGGCACGACGACCTTGATCGCCGCGACCTCGGTGCGCGCCGACTGGAAGCCCTTCTTGTCGATCAGCCAGGCGGTCTTGAGCGTCAGTAGCCGCGCCTGCTCGATCGCCATCCGGGACTCCGCGATCCACTGCTGGACGACGCCCTGCCGAGCCAGCTCCTTCCCGAACGCGACCCGCGAGACGGCGCGGCGGCACATGGCGTCCAGAGCCCGTTCGGCCATGCCGATCGCCCGCATGCAGTGGTGGATCCGACCCGGACCCAGACGCTGCTGAGCCAGCGCGAAAGCGCTGTTCTCCGGGCCCAGCCGGTTCGTCACCGGCACCCGGACGTCGGTCAGCCGGATCTCGCAGTGACCGTGCTGGTCGTGGTACCCGAAGACGCTCAGATCGCGGACGACCTCCAGGCCGGGGGTGTCCATCGGGACCAGGATCATCGACTGCTGCGCGTAGGGCGGACCGTCCGGATCGGTCTTGCCCATCAGGATCATGACCTTGCAGCGCGGGTCGGCGGCGCCGCTGGTCCACCACTTGCGACCGTTGATCACGTAGTCGTCGCCGTCGCGGACGACCTTGGTGCTGATGTTGCGGGCGTCCGAGCTGGCCACGTCGGGTTCGGTCATGCCGAAACAGCTGCGGATCTCGCCGTTGAGCAGCGGGGTGAGCCAGGTCTGCTTCTGCTCGTCGGTGCCGAAGAGGTGGAGCAGCTCCATATTGCCGGTGTCCGGAGCGGCGCAGTTGATCGCCTCCGGCGCGAGCTGTGGCGAGCGCCCGGTGATCTCGGCGAGCGACGCGTAGTCGGTGACGCTCAGGCCGTGCTTGGGGTCCTCGGAGTCCGGCAGGAAGAGGTTCCATAGCCCGCGCGACCTGGCTTCACGCTTCAGGTCCTCGACGATCGGCGGGAGCTGGTGCGGCTGACCGGCGGCGGTCAGCTCGGCGCGCTGGGACTCGTAGACGGGCTCGGCCGGGTAGACGTGCGAGTCCATGAACTCGGTCAAGCGGTCGATGTACTCCTGCGCTCGCGCGCTGGGCTCGAAGTCCATGGGCTCTCCCGAGATGTGAGTCACTGAATGGCCCCTAAAGTAACCGACGAGTCAGTAAGTTGTCAGGGGACACCGACCAAGGAGGTTCGGATGGCAAAGGCGGCCTGGGTGACCGGCGGGGCCAGCGGTATAGGTGCCGCAGTGTCGCGTCGGCTGGCTTCACAGGGGTACCAGGTACTGGTCACCGACGTTGATGTCGCTGGTGGCGAGAAGGTCGCGGCCGAGGTCGGTGGGGTTTTCCGCCGCTGTGACGTGCGCGAGCCGTCCGACAGCGTGGCCGCCGTTTCGGCGGCCGTGGACACCTTCGGGGGCCTTGACCTGGCCTTCCTCAACGCGGGCGTCGCGACCGGCTTCGGGCTCGAGGACGGGTTCTCGCCCGAGGCCTACCGCCGCGTGATGTCGATCAACCTGGACGGCGTCGTCTACGGCGCGCACGCGGCGATCCCTGCGTTGAAGGCCCGCGGTGGCGGCGACATCATCGCGACCGCCAGCCTCGCCGGCCTGACCGCCGTGCCGTTCGACCCGATCTACGGCGCGAACAAGGCCGCGGTCGTCGGCCTCGTGCGGGCCCTCGGGCCGCTGTACGCGCCGCAGGGCATCCGGGTGAACGCGCTCTGCCCCTCGTTCGCCGAGACCGCGATCATCGAGAACGTCCGGGACGTGCTGGTGGGGTCCGGCGTGCCGCTGCTGGAGGTCTCCGACGTCGTCGCGGCGTTCGATGCGATCCTGGCGGGCGAGGGCACCGGAGAGGCCTGGTACGTGCAGGTCGGGCGCCCGGCAGAGCCGTTCGCGTTCCGCAACGTCCCCGGGCCGCGCACGCCCGCGGGGGACAAGGCACCCGCCGCGGACCCATCCGTTCAGATCACTGCGTTCCGGGAGGGCTGATGCGCGCGATCCAGATCACTGAGTTCGGCGGACCCGAGGTACTGGTCCCGACCGATTTGCCCGACCCCGTCGCGTCGGGTACTGCACTTCTTTTGGACGTCGACCGGGCGGGCGTCAACTACGCGGACACCCACCAGGCCGAGAACTCGTACCTCGCGGCGGCGTCGTTGCCGCTGGTGCCGGGCGCCGAGGTCGTCGGGCGGCTGGCGGACGGCCGCCGGGTCGTGTCGCTGCTCGCCGGGGGCGGCGGGTACGCGCAGAAGGCGCTGGTCGAGCCCGCGCTCTCGTTCGACGTCCCGGACGGGGTCGACGACACGACCGCGCTGGCGATGGTCGTCCAGGGCGCTTCGGCCTGGCTGCTGCTGCGTCGGTCGGCGCCGCTGGCGGCGGGCGAGTCGGTGGTCGTGCATGCCGCGGCAGGCGGGGTGGGGTCGCTTGCCGTGCAGCTGGCCAAGGCCTGGGGTGCCGGACGAGTGATCGCGACGGCGTCCAGCGAGGAGAAGCGCAAGCTCGCTCTCTCCCTGGGGGCGGACGTGGCGGTGGACTCCCGTGCCCCGGACATGACCGCGGCGCTGCGTGAGGCGAACGGCGGCAAGCGGGTCGACATCGTCCTCGACATGACCGGCGGGCGGGTCACCGACCAGAGCCTCGCCGCGCTGGCGCCGTTCGGAAGGCTGGCGTTCTACGGCATGGCCAGCCGGGAGCAGCCCACTCCGGTCAGGCCCGCGAGCCTGCTCTCGCACTCCACCACCGTGGCCGGGATGTGGCTCGCACACGCGTTCCTGCTGCCCGGTGACGTACTGCGGCCGGCGATCGCCGAGCTGTTCGGCATGGTCCTCGACGGTCGCCTCCGCGCTGTCCCCGGTGGGGAGTACGCGCTGTCCGAGGCCCGTCTCGCGCACGAAGCCCTGCGGTCCCGCAACACCGTCGGCAAGCTGATCCTCGACCCCTCCCGCTAAGGAGCTTGAGTGGACATCAACCTGGAAGGGCGCGTGGCTGTCGTCACCGGCGCCTCGCGTGGCATCGGTGCCGCGATCGCCAAGGCCTACGCCGACGCCGGTGCGAAGGTCGTGCTGACGGCCCGCAAACTGGAAGGGCTGGAGAAGGCGGTCGCCGAGATCGGCGAGGATCGTGTGCACGCGATCGCCGCGCACGCCGGTAAGGCCGAGGACGCCGAGCGGGTCGTCGCCGAGACGCTGCAGAAGTACGGGCGGCTCGACGTGCTGGTGAACAACGCCGCGACCAACCCGTACATGGGGCCGGTCATCGACGCGGAGCTCCCGGCGTGGGACAAGACGTTCGAGGTGAACCTGCGCGGGCCGCTGGTGTGGACGCAGGCTGTCTACCGCGGATGGATGAAGGAGCACGGCGGCTCGGTCATCAACGTCGCGAGCATCGACGGGCTGCGCGCGGGTGGGCCGCTGGCGATCTACGGCATCACGAAGTCGGCGCTGATCTTCCTCACGCAGCAGCTGGCGACCGAGGTCGGGCCGAACGTCCGGGTGAACGTGCTCGCGCCGGGCCTGGTGAAGACCGAATTCGCGCGGGCGCTGTGGGAGGGGGCAGGCGAGGACGCCAAGTACCCGTGGCCGCTGCAGCGGCTCGGTCAGCCGAACGACATCGCGAGCGCGGCGTTGTTCCTGGCCAGCGACGCGGCGTCCTGGGTGACCGGCGGCCTGTTCGTCATCGACGGCGGCGGCAGCCTGGGCGGCCCGTTCTCCTGACCCCCGGCTTAACGCGAAACTGGCCTCTAAGCGCGCCTTAGAGGCCAGTTTCGCGTCGCTAGGCGTGCGTGATCAGGGCGTGCGGGCCAGCGCGGCTCGGATGTGCGTGGGTGCCGCCGCCAGGCCTTGCCGTGAAGCTGATCAACGGTCAGCAGCCCTCGACGAATCGCGTCCGAGTCAAGGAACGGCCGGTCGAGCAGCTCCTCCGGGCGGTGCGCGGTTTCGCGTCAGCTCGCGCGCAAGGGGCGGCGCATCGCTAGACGGGGGGCGATTTCGTCCAGGCCGTCGGCGATCTCGTGGGCTCGGGCCTCTCGCAGGCCCGGGGTCAGGTCGGCTTCGTCGAGGTCGACGAACCCGTACCGCCGGTAGAACGGCGCGTTCCACGGCACGTCCCGGAACGTCGTCAGCGTCACCGCGGGCAGCCCACCGCGCCGCGCCCAGCCGATCACCGCGGCCAGCAGCCCGCGGCCGATGCCCTGTCGCGCGTACGCGGCGTCCACCGATAACTGGGACAGGTGCGCCGCGCCGTCGACGACGTCCACCGCGGCGAAGCCGACCGGCGTACCGGTCGGCCCGGGCGCTACCAGGACGATCGCGCACTTTCGCAGCGCGTCCGCGGACATGTATTCGGCGGGCAGGACCATGCCCGCCTCCGCGAAGGGGGCCTCCGAGGCCTTCTCCACCTCAGCGAGGCCCGCCAGCTCTTCGTCGGCGGCCGGCCGTACCGCTGCCACCCCGTCGATTCCGCTCACCGGTGCATCATCCCGGTGCGGAGTGCCGCTGACTACTCCGACGGCGGGTGCGCGTCACCGGTGCCGGTGTAGTCACCGTGCGCCTCGACCGCGCGCTTGCGGGACAGCTCGATCTCCCGCTCCGCCTCGGCACGCCCGACCCACTGGGCACCTTCCACGGACTTCCCGGGCTCGAGGTCCTTGTACACCGTGAAGAAATGCTGGATCTCCAGCCGGTCGAACTCCGGCAGGTGGTGGATGTCGCGCAGGTGCTCCTGCCGCGGGTCGTTCGCGTGGACGCAGAGGACCTTGTCGTCCGGGCCCTTCTCGTCCTTCATCCGGAACATGCCGATCGCGCGGGCGCGGATCAGGCAACCCGGGAACGTCGGCTCCTGCAGCAGGACCAGGGCGTCCAGCGGGTCGCCGTCCTGACCGAGCGTCTCCTCGATGAACCCGTAGTCGGCCGGGTACTGGGTCGCGGTGAAGAGAATCCGGTCGAGGCGGATGCGTCCGGTCTCGTGGTCGACCTCGTACTTGTTGCGCTGACCCTTCGGGATCTCGATCGTGACGTCGAACTCCACGGATGGGCTCCTCATCGGGTCGGGCTGATTACGGCTAGTGTCTCGCAGGTCGGAAACAGCCCTTGGGGAGGATATGCAGAACGGCCGCCACCCTGTGCTGTGGCTCACCCTCTGCTGGGTCCTCGCTGCCGTGCTGATTACGGACCTGCTCTGGTTCGTCCGCGGTGGCGCGAGCGAGGTGGACGACGGGCGCGTCGGGGTACTGATCCCCGCCGTCGCCGCAGGTCCGGTGTTCACCGAACCGCCAACGGTACTCAGCCCCGACGACGACTCTGCCGAGCCGCCCACCGAGGCGGGACTCACCGCTGCGTTGACCAGCCTGCTCACTGACCGCCGGCTCGGAACCAGCGTAGCCGTGTCCGTACGGGACGCGGAAAACGGGAGCACGCTGTTTAGTCGAAACGCCGACACTCCGGTCACTCCTGCCTCGACGACCAAGACCGTCACTGCCGCTGGGGTGCTGCTCGCCTACGGGCCGTCGCACCGGCTGACGACCACCGTGCTGCAGGGCTCGACGCCGGGCGAGATCGTGCTCGTCGGCGGCGGTGACCCGACGCTGGCATTCGACGAGCAGCACAGCTACCCCGGCTCGGCGCGGCTCGACACGCTGGCCGCGAGCGTGCGAACCGCCTTGAAGGGCACCCAGGTCACCCGAATCGTCGTCGACAGCAGCCTCTTCAGCGGCAGTGCGGTCGGCCCAGGGTGGGACTCGGACATCGTCTCGGGCGGCTACTCGGCGCCGGTGAACGCGCTGACCGCGAACGGCGGCCGGTTGCAGCCCACCGCCGATCACGAAGCCCCGCGGACGTCGACGCCGGACCTGTTCGTCGGCCGGCGGTTCGCCAGGCTGCTCGGCGCCGAGGGTGCCGAGGTCGTTCAGGGAACGGCCGCCGATGGTGCCCAGCAACTCGCCGAGCTGAAGTCGCCGCCGCTCTCGCACCTCGTCGACGCGATGCTGACCGAGTCCGACAACGTGATCGCCGACTCGATGCAGCGGCTGGTGGCGGTCAAGAAGGGGCTGCCTGCGACGTTCGCGGGTGGCGCCGAGGCCGTGAAGGCGGTGCTGTCCGAGGCGGGAATCGACGTCAGCGGGTTCGGCCTGGTCGACGGCAGCGGCCTCTCCCGGCTCAACCGGCTGACCCCGAACCTGCTCACCGGGCTGCTGAGCGCCGCGGTCGGCACCCAGCACCCGCAGCTGCGGACGCTGCTGGCCGGGTTGCCGGTGGCCTCCTACAGCGGGACGCTCGCCGACCGCTTCGAGGCTCCCTCGGCGACCGCAGGTGTCGGCCTGGTGCGCGCGAAGACCGGAACGCTGTCCGGGGTCAGCTCGCTGACCGGCGTCACCGTGACCGTCGAGGGACGCGTGCTGGTGTTCGCCGCCGTGGCCAACGGAGTGCCCAGCGGCGGGACGCAGGGGGCGCAGGACGCGCTGGACCGGATCGCGGCGACGCTGGTGCAGTGCGGGTGCCGGTGAGCAACCGGTCCGGTGGGCGCCGCGTGCGATTCACCCGTACCGTGAAGAGATGACGCAGATGGTGGACTGGGATCTGGCGGTCTCCACCGCCGCGACGCTTACCGGTGGTGGCCCGCGGGTGAGCGTCACCGAGGCGGCGGACGTAGTGCTGGAGCTGCGTCGCCTGACCGACGCGGCGGAACGGCACGTCGCCGCGTACACGGGGTTGAGCGCGCAGGTCGACCATCCACCGGTCCAGGTCGTCGACCGCACCGACTGGGTCCGCTCGAACGTCGAGGGCCTGCAGATCGTGATGGACCCGGTCATCGAGAAGCTGCAGTCGGTCTCCCCGCCCAAGCCGTCGCCGCTGGGGCCGATGGGCGGCGCGGTCGGCACCGCGGTCAAGGCGGTGGGCTCCAAGGCCACCGGCATCCAGGTCGGCACGATCCTCGGGTTCTTCTCCAGCAAGGTGCTCGGCCAGTACGAGGTGTTCTCCGGAGCCCCCGGGCGGCTGCTGCTGGTCGCCCCGAACGTGGTGGAGATCGAACGCAAGCTCGGCGTCGACCCGACCGACTTCCGGCTCTGGGTCTGCCTGCACGAGGTCACCCACCGGACCCAGTTCACCGCGGTTCCCTGGCTGCGCGACCACTTCCTGTCCGAGGTGAACGCGTTCGTCGACGCCACCGACCTCGACCCGGACGCGCTCGCCGACCGGGTCCGCAACGGGATCTCGGCGCTGGCCGACGCGGTCCGCAACCCGGAGTCCAAGGCCTCGGTGCTGGACCTGGTGCAGACGCCGGCCCAGCGTGCGGTGGTCGACCGCCTGACCGCGCTGATGACGCTGGTCGAGGGCCATGCCGAGTTCGTGATGGACGGCGTCGGGCCGGACGTCGTGCCGACCGTCGAGGGGATCCGGGCCCGGTTCAACGCCAGGCGCGCGGCTCGCAACCCGTTCGAGAAGCTGGTGCGGCGGCTGCTGGGCATCGAGGTCAAGATGCGGCAGTACGCCGAGGGGCGGCGGTTCGTGGCGGCCCTCGTCGAGAAGGTCGGCATGAACGGTTTCAACCAGATCTGGACCTCGGCCGAGACGCTTCCGCTCCCGTCCGAGATCAACAACCCGGACGCCTGGGTGGCGCGCGTCCACGGCGCCACCGCCGCCACGAACTAGATGGTCGGGCCGCCGGCAGCGGTTGCCGCGGTACGGGTCGCGGTGCGGGCCGTCCTGCGTGAGCTGCCGGCCGGCTCGCTCGTGCTGGTGGCCTGCTCCGGCGGGCCCGACTCCGCCGCGCTGGCGGCGGCCACCGCGTTCGAGGCATCCCGGGCGGGGCTGCGGGCCGGGCTGGTGACGATCGACCACGGCCTGCAGCCGGGTTCGGCGTCGCGCGCGGCCGATGTCGCCGCGTGGGGGACGAAACTCGGGTTCGAGCCGTCGGAGGCGGTACCGGTCGAGGTGGGCACCGGCGGCGGGCCGGAGGCGGCGGCCCGGTACGCCCGGTACGCCGCGCTGGACGCCGCCGCGGTTCGGCACGGCGCCGCGGCCGTGCTGCTCGGGCACACCGCCGACGACCAGGCCGAGACCGTGCTGCTCGGGCTCGCCCGCGGCTCGGGAGCGCGGTCGGCGGCCGGGATGGCGCCGGTTCGGGGCGTCTACCGGCGTCCGCTGCTGGAGCTGTCCCGCGCGACGACGCACGCGGCCTGCGCGGACGAAGCGCTGCCCACCTGGCACGACCCGCACAACGTCGACCCGGCCTACGCCCGGTCACGGGTGCGTGCGGTGCTGCCCGCGCTGGAGGAGGCCGCCGGCGGCGGCCTGATGGCCGGTCTGGCGCGCAGCGCCGCGCTGCTGCGCGCCGACGCGGACCTGCTCGACGAGCTCGCGGCCGAACTGCTGGCCCGAGCGATGGTCCCCGCCGAGGATCCGCGCGCGCCGGGTCAGGCGGACGCCGTTCGCGCGGACGCCGCTGCGCCGGCCGCCGAGCGCGGGCTGGACGTGCGCGTGCTGGCGGACGCCCACCCCGCACTGCGCGGGCGGGTGCTGCGGCGGTGGGCGATCGAGCAGGGCGCTCCGGCCGGCACGTTGGCATCGACGCACGTCGACGCCTTGGACGCGCTGGTCATCCGCTGGCGCGGCCAGGGAGCGGTCCACCTCCCCCTGGGCATCGAAGTGGTTCGAACCAACGGCATCCTCGTCGCCAGGCGGTTTGTACCGAGGTGAGGCCCTGGGGGCTGGGGAGAGAGCGGACGCCCGTAGGCTGCAATTGTGACGAGCCAGTTGCAGAACTCCGGCCCGTACGCGGCCGACATCGAGCGCGTGGTCGTCTCGGCCACCGACATCAAGGACAAGATCGCCGAACTGGCCCGGAAGGTCGAGGCCGACTATCAGGCCGACCCGGAGAGCCCGCTGCTGCTGGTGGGTGTGCTCAAGGGCGCGTTCGTCTTCATGGCCGACTTCGCCAGGGAACTGCAGCACCCGACCGAGGTCGAGTTCATGGCGGTGTCCTCGTACGGGTCCTCGACCACGTCGTCCGGCGTGGTGCGGATCCTGAAGGACCTCGACCGTGACATCGCCGGGCGGCACGTCCTGGTCATCGAGGACATCATCGACTCCGGGCTGACGCTCAGCTGGCTGCTGAAGAATCTGGCCAGCCGTAACCCCGCCTCGGTCCAGGTCGTCGCCCTGCTGCGGAAACCGGACGCGGTGAAGGTGCCGGTGGAGGTGCCCTACGTCGGCTTCGACATCCCGAACGAATTTGTCGTCGGATATGGCCTCGACTACTCCGAGCAGTACCGCGGATTGCCGTTTGTCGGGGTGTTGAAACCCCAGGTTTACGGCGCCTCCTGAGCGGTCAGGGAACGGTGACCAGGGTTCACCCGTTGTCTCGAAGGGTTGCCGACCGGCCACCTGCACGGTCGGTGGGCGCGGAGTACGCTTCGAAGACCGGGTGAACTCGTAGTTATAACGCCCGCCGAAACACCTGTAGTGCACACCGACACGCGCCTAATAGCCTGAGAATCGGGAGGGGCCGGGGCTCTGCTTTTCGGAGTACCCCGCACGGAGCATGGAACGTACTCGCTTCATCCGCAGGCCCTTGGTCTGGATCATCCTGATGATCCTGGTCGCTCTGTTGCTGGGTTCACTCTTCACCGGCGACGACGACTACAAGAAGGTCGACACCTCCGTCGCCCTGGCACAGGTGCGCGACGGCAACTACAAAGAAGCGCAACTCCAGGACAAAGAGCAGATCCTCCGCCTGGACCTGAACAGCGACTACCGGGGCTCGAACAAGATCGAGGCCTCGTTCCCGTCGCAGTCCGCCGACGACGTCTTCACGTTGCTGTCGGACCAGGCCAAGTCGAACGACGGGCCCGCCTTCGATACGAAGGTCACCCAGGAGTCGATCTTCGTCACGCTGCTGATCACCCTTCTGCCGATCCTGGTCGTCGTCGTCCTGCTGTTCCTCTTCATGAGCCAGATGCAGGGTGGCGGCAGCCGAGTCATGAACTTCGGCAAGTCGAAGGCCAAGCTGGTCAGCAAGGACACCCCGAAGACGACGTTCGCGGACGTCGCCGGTGCGGACGAGGCCATCGAGGAACTCCACGAGATCAAGGAGTTCCTGCAGAACCCGGCCAAGTTCCAGGCGATCGGCGCGAAGATCCCGAAGGGCGTCCTGCTCTACGGCCCGCCCGGAACCGGTAAGACGCTGCTGGCTCGTGCCGTGGCCGGCGAGGCGGGGGTGCCGTTCTACTCGATCTCCGGCTCGGACTTCGTCGAGATGTTCGTCGGTGTCGGCGCCAGCCGGGTCCGCGACCTGTTCGAGCAGGCGAAGCAGAACGCCCCGGCGATCATCTTCGTCGATGAGATCGACGCGGTCGGCCGTCACCGTGGCGCCGGCCTCGGCGGTGGCCACGACGAGCGCGAGCAGACCCTCAACCAGATGCTGGTCGAGATGGACGGCTTCGACGTCAAGGGCGGCATCATCATGATCGCCGCGACGAACCGGCCCGACATCCTCGACCCGGCGCTGCTGCGTCCCGGCCGCTTCGACCGGCAGATCGCCGTCGATCGTCCGGATCTGGAGGGTCGTAAGGCCGTCCTTCGGGTGCACGCCAAGGGCAAGCCGTTCTCGCCGGACGTCGACCTCGACACCATCGCCCGCCGTACGCCCGGCTTCACCGGCGCCGACCTGGCGAACGTGATCAACGAGGCCGCGCTGCTGACCGCCAGGCAGGACAAGAAGGCGATCACCAACGAGTACCTCGAAGAGGCGATCGACCGTGTCATCGCTGGTCCGGAGCGCAAGACCCGGGCGATGAGCGCGAAGGAACTCAAGGTCACCGCGTACCACGAGGGTGGGCACGCGCTGGTGGCCTGGGCGCTGCCGCACTCGGCGCCGGTGCACAAGCTGACGATCGTCCCCCGCGGCCGGTCGCTGGGCCACACGCTGATCCTCCCGACGGAGGACAAGTACACCCAGACCCGGTCCGAGATGATCGACACGCTGGCCTACGCGCTCGGCGGCCGCGCGGCGGAGGAACTCGTCTACCACGAGCCGACCACCGGCGCGGGCAACGACATCGAGAAGGCCACCGGCATGGCCAGGGCGATGGTCACCGAGTACGGCATGAGCGCCAAGCTCGGTGCGATCAAGTACGGCACCAGCGACTCGGAGCCGTTCCTCGGCCGCGACATGGGCCACCAGCGCGACTACTCGGACGCGATCGCGGCCGAGATCGACGGTGAGGTCCGGGCGCTGATCGAGCTCGCCCACGACGAGGCGTACGAGATCCTGTCCGAGTACCGCGACGTCCTCGACGCGATGGTGCTCGAGCTCCTGGAGAAGGAGACGCTGAGCAAGGACGACATGGCTCGCATCTGCGCCAGGGTGCAGAAGCGTCCGCCGATGTCGCCGTTCAACGGGTTCGGCAAGCGGGCGCCGAGCGACAAGCCGCCGGTGATGACGGCGGCCGAGATCGCGGAGCTGAAGAAGAAGGCCGAGGACGAGGCGACCGCTCGCCTGGCCAGCGGCCCGCACAGCCTGCGGAGCAACGGTGGTGCGCATGCGGCCCCGGACGACGAGCCGCACGTGGTCATCAACCCCGGTAGCGACGCCGCGGTGCCCGCCCCCGGCGACCCGCTGACCGACCCGCTGCCGCCGCAGAGCGACACGCTCGGCGGTCCGCCGGTTCCCGGTCAGCCGGGCTGGCCGGGTAACCCCGGGCATTCCGGGCCGGCCGGGCCGATGCACCGCTCCGAGGGGGAGGACCTGCGCTGAGCACCGAAGCCCAGACGCCGGTGGCTCAGCCGTCGACGGCGCCTGATTCTGGGGCCATGACGCCCGCTGGTGACGGAGGCACGTCGGCGGAGCACACCGTCGATCTGCTGCGGATCCAGCGGGCGGTCCGGGAGATCCTCTCCGCGGTCGGGGAGGATCCCGACCGCGAGGGCCTGCGCGAGACGCCGGCCCGCGTCGCCCGCGCCTATGCGGAGATCTTCTCCGGGCTGCACGTCGACCCGTCGGCGCTCCTCACCACGGTCTTCGAGGAGGACCACGAGGAGATCGTCCTGGTGAAGGACATCGAGCTCTACTCGACCTGCGAGCACCACCTGGTGCCGTTCCACGGGGTGGCCCACGTCGGTTACATCCCGGGCGAGGAAGGCCGGATCACCGGGCTGTCGAAGCTGGCTCGCCTGGTCGAGGCGTACGCCCGGCGTCCGCAGGTGCAGGAGCGGTTGACGTCGCAGATCGCCGACACGCTCATGGAGAAGCTCGAACCGCGCGGCGTGATCGTGGTCGTCGAGTGCGAGCACCTGTGCATGTCGATGCGCGGAATCCGCAAGCCGGGTGCGCGCACGGTGACGTCGGCGGTCCGGGGCTGGTTCCAGCGGTCCCAAGCCGCACGGGCCGAGGCGATGAGCCTGATACTCGGGTCAGGTCGGTGAACACGCCCGATCGGTGCCGCGTGATGGGCGTCCTCAACGTGACGCCCGACTCGTTCTCCGACGGCGGGCGTTACGAGAACCTCGACGCCGCTGTGTCCCACGCTCTCGAGCTCGTCGCCGAGGGCGCCGACCTGATCGACGTCGGCGGTGAGTCGACGCGCCCCGGTGCGGAACGCGTCGACGCCGACGTGGAGATCGCCAGGGTCGTCCCGGTGATCCGCGCGCTGGCGGCCGCGAACGTCGTCGTCAGCATCGACACGACCCGCGCCGCGGTGGCCGCGGCGGCCCTGGAGGCAGGCGCCACCGTCGTCAACGACGTCTCCGGCGGTCTGGCGGATCCCTGCATGGGGCACGTGGTCGCGGACGCCGGCTGCCCGTGGATCCTCATGCACTGGCGCGGCCACAGCCGGGACATGCAGCAGTTGGCTTCGTACTCGGACGTGGTGACCGAGGTGCGCGACGAGCTGTCGGCCCGGGTCGACTCGGCGCTGGCGGCCGGGGTGGCTCCGGAGTCGCTGATCCTCGATCCGGGACTCGGTTTCGCGAAGACCGGCGTCCACAACTGGGAGCTGCTCGCGCGGCTCGACGTCTTGCAGGAGCTGGGTTTCCCGGTGCTGATCGGGGCGAGCCGCAAGTCGTTCCTGGGCACGCTGCTGGCCGACGCCGACGGTAAGCCGCGCCCCGTCGACCAGCGCGAGGACGCCACGCTGGCGATCACCGTGCTCTCCGCCCAGGCCGGAGCGTGGGGTGTGCGCGTGCACGAAGTGCGGCAGAGCGTCGATGCGATCGCGGTGCTGGAGGCGTACCGGAGGGCAGCGCGATGAGTGCGGACCGGATCGTGCTGACCGGGTTGACGGTCACCGGCTACCACGGCGTGTACGACCACGAACGCCGGGACGGGCAGCCGTTCGTGGTGGACGTCGTCCTCGAGCTGGACACCGCCAAGGCGGCCGCCAGCGACGACGTCACCGACACCGTGCACTACGGGGAACTGGCCGAGAAGCTGGCCGCGGTCGTGGCGGGCGAGCCGGTGAACCTGCTGGAGAAGCTCGTAGCCCGGCTGGCCGACGTCTGCCTGGAGGACAAGCGGGTCAGCGCCGCCGAGGTCACCGTGCACAAGCCGAAGGCGCCGATCCCGCTGGAGTTCGCCGACGTCGCCGTGGTGATCCGGCGGGAGCGTCCGTGAGTAGGGCCGTGCTCTCGATCGGCTCGAACCTCGGTGACCGGTTGGCGCATTTGGCCGGAGTGATCACCGCACTCCGGGGCGCCGGGCCGGTGCGCGTCTCACCGGTCTACGAGACCGACCCGTGGGGCCCGGTCGCCCAGGACAACTATTTGAACGCGATCGTCATCGCCGACGACCCCGGCCGCGACGCGGCCGGATGGCTGTCTTTTGTCCGCGCGTGCGAGCAGGCCGCCGGTCGGGTGCGCGACGTGCGATGGGGTCCCCGAACACTCGATGTGGACGTTGTGCAAGTGCACAACGCGCGCGGAGAGCCAGTGATCTCCGACGACCCCGAGCTGACGCTGCCGCATCCGCGGACCCACGAGCGGGCGTTCGTGCTCGTGCCGTGGTTCGCGGTCGATCCCGACGCGACGCTCGCCGGTCGGGGCTCGGTGCGTGAGCTGATCGAGGCACTGCCGGATGATGAGCAGGCCAGCGTCCGTCGTCGCGATGATTTGAGCCTGGAGAGGTGACCAGCAGTGACTCCGCCCCCCAGCCCACCGACGCCGACCCCGCGGTTGACCCCCACCCGCCCCGGCAGCCTCGCGCTGGTGGCGCTGGTGGCTTGTGTGGCGGCCTGGGCGATGGCGAACCGGTTCTACGGTGACCTGCCGACCTTCACCTGGTTCCCGGCGCTGACGCTGGCGCTGCTGGCGATCTTCGAGCTGATCGTGGCGCGCGCGACCAAGGCCCGGATCGACCGGCAGGAGGGCGCCGCTCCGGTCGAACCACTGGCGGTGGCGCGGTTCGCCGCGCTCGCGAAGGCGTCCTCGCTCGGCGGGGCGCTGTTCGTGGGGCTCTACGCGGGCCTGCTGCTGTTCCTGCTCGGCGAGCGTGACCGGTTGGCCGCGGCCGCCGACGACCTGCCGGAGTGCGCGGGCGGACTGGTGGCGGCGGCCCTGCTGGTCGGGGCCGCGCTCTGGTTGGAGCGGTCGTGCCGGATCCCGGACCCACCCGACGACGAAGAGTCCTGATCGAAGGATGAACCCATGAGTGACCTGGCCACCCTGGACGCGTTGTCGACCGAGGAGTTGCGCGACCGTGCGTTCTCGAGCGCGCGGAAGCGGGGTGACATCGGCTTCTTCTGGAACCTGATCGAGCGCTTGCCGAGCGCCCGCGACACCGAGTCGAACGACGAGAGCCTCGGCAGCGTCGGCAGTTCGATCGAGGAGGTCGTGGGCCTGTGGCGTGAGCTGACCGGGCACGAGTACGGAGAGCAGGAGCCGCTCATCCGCGCGGCGTTCATCGACTACCTGCTGAAGCATCCGGCCTGATTGCTGGGCCGTCCGCAGGTGCGGTCGGGGACTACTGTCGGAATTCGACGGGGGTCGGACGCGATCGTGCGCCGGGAGGTCAGATGGTGGACGGGAAGCTGCACAGGGACGATCCGGGCATCGACGAGCGTGACTCCGGGACATTGACCCTGCCAGGTACCACGACCGGCGAGTACGCGTACCCGCCGGACCTCGATCTCCGCTTCGCCGAGGACACCCCGACCGAGATGCTCGGCGGGAACACACCGCCGTACGGAGTGCCGACCGTTCCGCCGCCGGAGCCGCCGATCTTCGCTCCGCCCGGGCCGGAACCGACGCCGGAACGTCCGATCAGGGACAAGGTCTGGCCGCACCTGATCTGGGAAATCGTCCTGGCCGCGGCTGTCATCACCGAGGTGCTGCTCGTCCTGGCGCAGGACGATCAGGTCTTCCGGGGCGACGCCGGGCCCGCGGTGCTGCTCTGGATCGCCACCGCGGTCCTGCTGGGCAGCGCGGCGGCGCTCTCGCTGCGCGCGGGTATGCCGAACATCGCGATCGGTGCGATCGCGATCGCGGCCGGTGCGGACTACGCCTGGCTGGTCGGGGTGGAGGGCCACTCGTTCGGTCAGGCGCTGGCGATCGCGTTGGCGGGTGGCGCCCTGGCCGGTCTGGTCATCGCGCTGTTCAGCACGGTGTTCGGCGTCCCGAGCTGGGCGGTGAGCCTCGGCATCGCCGGGCTGCTGTCCGGCCTGGTCCCCGCGCTGGCCGGTAGCGCCGCGCGTCGGATCGGCGGCGAGACGCCGGACGTCCACGTGTCGGCGGAGTGGTGGTTGGTGGGTGCTGCCGGGATCTCGGTGCTGGGCGGGTTGCTGCTCGCCGTGCCCGCGTTCCGCCGGTTCGTCGGCCGTTCGCGTCCCACCGGGGACCCGGCGAAGCGCGCCGGGTTTGTCGCCTCGATCGCGGCGGCCGGCGCGCTGGCCGGATCGGGTGCGCTCGCGGCGGCTGCCGGCCTGCTCGACACCGCCAACCGGGGCAGTAGCGCCGCCGGGTACACCGGGATGGCCGAGCTCGCGATGATCGGCTTCAGCGTCGCGCTGCTCGGCGGGGTGAGCGCCCACGGACGCCGCGGCGGTGTTTTCGGGGTGGTGCTCGCGGCCGCGCTGCTCGGGCTGGTGCGGCTGCACCTCGACCTGGTCGGCGCGGACAGGTGGGTCGGCGCGGTGATCTCCGGAGCGGCGATTCTGCTGGGTCTGGCCGTCACCCGGCTGATGGAGCGGCTCGGGCGCCGCTGAGGGTGTCTGTTTTGCCCTCTCCTGGTTGCCGGGGCATGTCTTGCAGATGTTGTGACGGTTACCACATACTCGGCAGCTGACGGAACGATGCTCCCGAGGGGACCCGGATGGCACTGACGTCCTCGACCCGGACCGGGTCCGCGCAGCCGGAGTCGGCCCAGACCGGCGCGCCGGTGCTGCGGTTGGACGACGTCCGGGTGCGGCTCGGTAACACGGTCGCGCTGGGCACGCTCTCGCTCAGCGTCGAGCCCGGGCAGGTGGTCGGTGTCGTCGGCCCGGACGGCGTCGGGAAATCCACGCTGTTCAACACCGTGTGCGGCTTCGTCCGGCCGGAATCGGGGCAGATCACCTGGCGTGGTGCGGCGTTGCGTCCGCGCCCGCATCGGCTGACCGCGGTGGGCGTAGCGCGGACGCTGCAGGGCGTCGGTTTGTACGGCGGCCTGACCGTGCTGGAGAACGTGCTGGTCGGTTCGGCGGGGGTGCCCCGGGTGCCTGCCGTTCCCGCCGGGCGTCGTGCCGGGGTCGGCGTCGCGCTGCTCGGCTCGGCCCGCTTCCGGCTCCAGGGCGCGGCGCTCCGCGAGCTCGCGCTGGATCACCTGTCCCGGCTGGGGCTCGGCGAGTACGTGGACGCGGATCTCGCGGCGATGCCGCTGGAGCTGCAGGGCCGGGTAGTGCTCGCGCGCGCTCTGCTCGCCGGTCCGGAACTGCTCTTGCTGGACGATCCGGCCGAAGGGCTGGGAGCGGCTGAGGCGGCGGCACTGGCCGGCCTGGTGCGCAGCCTGCCCGCCGGTACGCCCAACGCGGTGCTGCTCGCGACGTCCGATTCCGAGTTCGCCCGGCGTGCGTGCGATCGCGTCGTACACCTCGAACCGGACGCCTCGGACGCTCCGGGTGGCCACAGTCACTAAAACCGTCATCGTCTCGGATTTTCGGCGCAGATTACGACGTAGTTAACATCAGCCCGAGGTTTCGTGATCACGTGTAGTTAGATTTACGGGCGTTGATGGCCGGGTGTAGTGCGGCTATCGGGTTACCGTGGCGTTGTGGATCCGCAGAGTGCACAGCCGGCGGCCCCGGCCGGGCCGGCTACGGACAGTGGTGATCCGTCCACTGACGAACCAAAACCGGGCGAACCGTCCGGTGTGGACCCGAACTCATCCGACAAACGGGTCGATCCGCCCGCCGGGGAGGCTTCTGGATCCCCCAGAACGCGGACACCGGGTGAGCGACTCGCTAACCTCGATCGCATGCCGCCGCCTCACCTACCGCCCCCGGAGCGCGGGGAGAGTGAAAGCGCACCGACTCCCGGCTTCCGGCGTCACGTCGGCAAGTTGTTCTGGGTCGGCGTCGCCATCGCCCCGATCGCGGCGCTGCTCCTCGTTCTCGGTAGCGGTGTCGGGCCCCTGCGGGCAGCCGCCGTGCTCGCGGTGTTCTCCGTCGTCATCATCGGGCTGAGCGTCGTCCTGCGCGACGACGCCGCGATGGTCAAGGACGACGTCGAGGATCAGCTCCGCACCGAGGTCGACCGGCTCCGCGCCGACATCGATTCGCTTCGCCGCGGTGTTGAGGTGTCCGTCCACCGTGAGTTGGAGCGGGTGCACCGCGAGCTGGAGGCCACCCGCCGCGACAGCGTCCTGCGGGCCGAGTCCACGCGGCTCAACCGCTTAACCGGCGCGTTACCGGCGGGCGAGGACGACTACCCGCTCGACGGCCGCTACCGGGGCACCGACCCGCGCACCCCCGCCGAGCGCCGGGCCATCACCGCCCGGATGGAAGCGGACATCAACCTGCCGCCGCCCGACCCCGGCTACGACTGGTTCGGTAGCACCGAGGGTGAGGACGGTCACGAGGGCGCGCCCCGGCAGGAGCCGATCCGCTACGAGGCAGGTACCTACGGCAGCGCCCGCCCCAGCGAACCGGCCGCGCAGGCCGCGCCGACGGCACCGGTCGGGCCGGAGGGACCCGCGGGCAACTGGCCGCGCCACCCGGCCGAGGCCGAGCAGGCGCCCGGCCGCAGGCGGCGGGGGAACCGCTACGAGGACGAGGCCGCCGCGGCC
Organism: Cryptosporangium aurantiacum; assembly: GCF_900143005.1. NCBI lineage: Bacteria > Bacillati > Actinomycetota > Actinomycetes > Cryptosporangiales > Cryptosporangiaceae > Cryptosporangium > Cryptosporangium aurantiacum. The sequence continues at coordinate 575,351 of NZ_FRCS01000002.1, read as the reverse complement.
AACGCGAAGCCGGCGGGCACCGAGTACGGCCGCCGCCGCGCCGAGGCCGACGGCGCGGACGCCGCCGCGCGCTACCAGACGTACCAGGCGGGCACGTACGGGTCCGGCACCTACGACCCGGACACCGAGGACACCTCGGGCCGGCGGCGCAGTGGCCGCCGCCGCGCTGCCGAGGAAGACCCGGCGCCCTCGTACGAGCTGATCGATTACGACGACGCTCCGCCGGTCTACACGCCGCAGCGGCTCGACGCCGGTGTCTACGGATCCCGCACCGCGAACGGCGCCGAAGCCCAGCGAGCCGACGACGGCTCCGGCGAGGCGGGCACGATCGACTACACCGAGTTCTGGGCCCGCTCGGCTTCGCCGCCCCGCGCGGAGGCCGAACGAGGCGCCGACCGCGGCGTCGACGGCGACCGCAGCTCGGCCAGCGAGTGGTCGTCCTGGCGGGAGAACAGCGGTGGCTGGGACGTCGGCTCGCCGCGTTACAACCGCGACGACCCCCAGGTGATCACCGGCGCGATCACCGGTGACGTCTTCGACGTCCCGTACACGGTCGGCGGCCAGTCGCTGGGAGAGTCGGGATTCGGCGCCGGCAACGGTTTCGGGGCCGGAACCGGCTTCGGCGCGGGCAACGGTTTCGGCGCGCAGCGCTGGGACGAGGTGCCGGACGTCCCGCCGGCGCCCGGATGGTCCGCGGGCTCCGACCGGGCGGCGAGCGCCGCTGCCGACCAGGCGTCCGCCGAGTTCGAGCTGCCGAGCCTGGAGCACCTTCCACCGGCCGGCGCGCCCCCCGCGCCCGAGGGTTCGAGCGGTTCCGGCGGACGCCACGCGCGCCACGCCTCCGCCGAGGACGAGAGCAGCCGCTACCGCTCCTGGTGAGCTACTTGTCGATGTCGCCGACGACGAAGAACATCGAGCCGAGGATCGCGACCAGGTCAGGCAGCAGCGTGCCGGGCAGCAGCGTCGCCAGCGCCTGGACGTTCGCGTAGGACGCCGTCCGCAGCTTGAGCCGCCACGGCGTCTTCTCGCCCCGCGAGACCAGGTAGTAGCCGTTGATGCCGAGCGGGTTCTCGGTCCACGCGTAGGTGTGCCCCTCCGGCGCCCGCACGACCTTCGGGAGCCGGACGTTCACCGGGCCGCCGACGGTGGCGAGCCGGTCGAGGCAGGCGTCCGCGAGATCGAGCGAGACGTGCACCTGGTCGAGCAGCACCTCGAATCGCGCGTGGCAGTCGCCCGCGGTGCGGGTGACGACCTTCAGCACGTCGGTGAGCTCGCCGTAGGCCAGGTACGGCTCATCCCGACGCAGATCGACGTCGAGCCCGGACGCGCGCGCCACCGGCCCGCTCACCCCGTAGGCCGCACCGACGTTCGGGTCGAGCACGCCGATGCCGACCGTCCGCGCCAGGAAGATGTCGTTCGTCCGAATGATCTGTTCGAGGTCGGTCATCCGGCGTCGGACGTCGGCCACCGCGTGCCGTGCCCGGCTGACCCAGCCGGCGGGGACCTCCTCCTTCACGCCGCCGACCCGGTTGAACATGTAGTGCATCCGGCCGCCGGACGCCTCCTCCATCACCGCCTGCAGCGTCTCGCGTTCCCGGAACGCGTAGAACATCGGCGTGATCGCGCCGATCTCCAGCGGGTACGACCCGAGGAACATCAGGTGGTTGAGGACGCGGTTGAGCTCGGCGAGCAGCGTCCGGAGCCAGGTGGCGCGCTCGGGCACCTCGATGCCCATCATCCGCTCGACGGCGAGCGCGACACCGAGTTCGTTGGAGAACGCCGACAGCCAGTCGTGGCGGTTGGCCAGCATGATGATCTGCCGGTAGTCGCGCACCTCGAACAGCTTCTCGGCGCCGCGGTGCATGTATCCGACGATCGGCTCGGCCGAGACGACCTGTTCGCCGTCCACGACCAGACGAAGCCGCAGGACGCCGTGCGTCGAGGGGTGTTGCGGGCCGATGTTCAGCACCATGTCAGCGGTGGCGAGACGGTCGTCGCTGACCATCTCCGCGCCGCTGCCGACGCCAACGGTGAGCTCCACGTGCTCATCGTTCCACGATGCGAGTTAGCGTGGCGGGATGACCGGTTCAGTAGTCCCCGCTCCCGCGTTTGACCCCTGGTCGCCGGAGTTCGTCGCGTGGCCCTACGACGTCTTCGCCGATCTCCGGCAGAACGCGCCGATCTGGCGGTTCGAGCGGACCGGTCAGTGGGTGTTCTCCCGGCATGCCGACGTTGACGCGCTGCTGCGCGACCGCCGCCTCGGCCGCACCTACCTGCACGTCGCCACGCACGAGGAGATGGGCCACCAGGCGCCCCCGGACCATCTCGAACCGTTCTGGACGCTGAACAACAACGGGATGCTCGACCGCGAGCCGCCCGACCACACCCGTCTCCGGCGGCTGGTGTCCAAGGCCTTCACCCCTCGGACCGTCGAGCGGCTCGCGCCGCGCGTCCGGGAGTTCACCGACCAGCTCGTCGACAACCTGCTCGACGCCGGCTCGGACGGCTCACCGGTCGACCTGATCTCGACCGTGGCCGAGCCGCTGCCGGTCGCCGTGATCGCCGAGATGCTCGGCATCCCCGACGCCGACCGGCACCTGCTGCGGCCCTGGTCGGCCGACATCTGCGGGATGTACGAGCTGAACCCGTCGGCGGAGGCCGAGGAGAAGGCGATCCGGGCCAGCGTCGAGTTCACCGAGTACCTGGTCGCTCTCGCCGCCGAGCGTCGGAAGAACCCCGGCGACGACCTGATCAGCGCACTGGCGTCGGTGGCCGACGCCGGGGACCAGCTGACCGACCCGGAGCTCGTCGGGACCTGCGTCCTTTTGCTCAACGCCGGTCACGAGGCGACGGTCAACGTGACCGGCAACGGGTGGTGGGCTCTGTTCCGCAACCCCGACGAGCTGGCGCGTCTGCGGGCCGGCGAGGTCGGGTACGGCACCGCGATCGAGGAGCTGATGCGGTGGGACACCCCGCTGCAGCTGTTCGAGCGGTGGGTGCTGGAGGACATCGAGGTGCACGGCGTGCGGATCCCGCGTGGTGAGGAGGTCGCGCTGCTGTTCGGGTCGGCCAACCGTGACCCCGAGGTGTTCGCGGACGCCGAGCGTCTGGACCTGGGACGGTCGCCGAACCCGCACATCTCGTTCAGCGCCGGCATCCACTACTGCCTGGGTGCGCCGCTGGCTCGGCTGGAGTTGGCAACCTCGTTCGAGACGATGGTGCGGCGGGTGCCGAACCTGGCGCTCGCGGAGACTCCCCGCTGGAAGGGCAGTTTTGTCATCCGCGGGTTGGACGCGCTGCAGGTCACGGTCTGAGACGTCGATCGCGCGGTGAAATCACCCAGCGAATAGGTGAGAGCTGCGCATCGTCCGATCCGGCCACGAACGGGCGTCGACGCATCGTAGGGTGTCAGCCAACTCGGTTTGCCCCAGTGGCGCTTCGCAACGGAAGATGTGCCATCGGGGGAGCGCGGTCACGCCGTCGTGGTCCCGCGGCTGCGCAGACGGGTCAGGAGAAGGTCTTACAACGCTGGGACGGTTGTGGCGTGAGTTTCGGAGTAGCCGACGATCTGGGTCAAAGCGGCCGTCACCGAGCTGCTGACTATTCCGAGCCTCCCCGGCGGCGTTCGCGGCGGGAGGGGTGGGACGGCCCGCCTCCGGAGCGGCGACGTCCGGATCCGCTGACCGATCCGCTCGGCGCGCTGGAGCCCGAGCAGCGGCCGGAGCGGCGGGAGCGTCGCAGTTTCGGTGAGGCCGAGGATCTGTCGCCCGGCCGTTCGCTGTTGCGCCGCGACGACCCGGCGCGGGTGGCGGCCCGGGAGGGTCGCACCGGCCGTTCCGACGAGCGTGAGCGGCCGCACCGCCGTGGCGAGGACGAGCTCGGCCCGCGGCGGTTTCCGCAGCAGCGGCGGCCCGAACCCGGCGAGGAAGACGGATACCGCAGCCGAGCGCTGCGCCGCCCCGACCCCGACGACCGCCCCCGAGGTGTAACCGACACCGGTGACCGCCCGCGCCGGGCCGAAGTGACCGATCGTCCGCGTGGCGTGGCCGACACCGGGGACCGCCCGCGGCGGGGCGATCTGGCCGACCGCCCCCGCGGTGTGGCGGACACGGGTGACCGTCCGCGTGGGATTGCGGACACCGGGGACCGCCCGCGGCGGGGCGATCTGGCCGACCGCCCCCGCGGTGTGGCGGACACGGGTGACCGTCCGCGTGGGGTGGCGGACACCGGGGACCGGCCTCGGCGGGGTGCCGATACCGGGGACTGGCCGCGTGGGATTGCGGACACCGGGGACCGGCCTCGGCGGATGCCGGAGACCGGCGACGTCATGCGCGGGGTAGACCTGGCGGACCGGCCGCGGAGCAGCGGCGACACCGGGGACCGCCCGCGCGCGGCGCGAGCCTCGGTGCCGGTGGCCGGACGTGCGGTCGTCGCCGATCCGGTCCGGCCCGAACCCGTTCGGCCTGACCCGCTCCGACGGCCCGCCCCCGAGCCAACCGGCCGACCGGACTTCCGCCGGGCGAACCCGTTCGAGATGCCGGACCCGCGCGGTTACTCGCAGGCCGCGGTCGTCACCGGACAGTTGGTCGTCCTCGCAGGCCAGACCGGCGTCGACCCGGACGGCCGCGTCGTCGACGGCGGTCTGGTCAGCCAGTTCGACCGGGCGGCCCAGAACCTGCTCGGCGCGCTGGCGGCCGCAGGCGGATCCCCGGAGGACCTGGTCAGCCTCACGGTCCACGTCACCTCGATCGACGAGTACCAGGCGAACGCCCGCGCGATCGGCCACGTGTGGCGCGGCCGCGCCGGCGGCACCGTCCCGGCCCTCTCCCTCGCCGAGGTCCGCCGCTTCTGGGACCCCGAAGCCTCAGTACAACTCGCCGCCCAAGCCCTAGTGGCGGCCCGCTGAGAACGACGCTGACAGACGAGCGCGAGGCCTTGAGTCACAGCTAGGACGCGGCGGCCTCGCGCTCGACTGCCAGCGCCGCCCTCAGCGCGCTCAACGTCAGAACCTCACGCTTTTGGCGTTCTTCGGGTTGAAGAGCCAGAAGAACGAACCGAGGCCGGTGGGCGCCGTGAGTTCGGCGGCGCGGGTGGCGGTGCTGAGCGCGCGCAGGTAACCCGCCGGGTCGGTGCTCGCCAGCTCCCGTGGCGGCAACCCGCCCGAGACCCCCAGCCCCCGCAGCACCTCCCGCTGTCGACGCACCACCGCACCGGGCCCCGATGCCGCGGCCACCGCGTCGATCGCGACGTGTGCGGTCAGGTCGCAGCTCCCGTCCGGCACCGGCGGCACCTGCCTGCCGTCGCGGTAGCCGGTCAGCGTCCCCCCGACCGGACGCGAGCCGGCCTCGTGCCCGTAGTCGACCGCGACCGCGAGCCCACGCGATACCTGCGCCACTGCGGACGCCCACGCCGCATCCCGCGGAGCGCCGATCTCCGCCCGGTCACCGGGCGCCTCCAACGGCCACCAGCGCGCCATCCACGCGGCCTCGGCGCCGGAGACCGGCGGCCCGAGTTCCTCGGCGCCGGTCGCCGGGTCCACCAGCACGATCCGGTCGACGCCGTCCGCGTCCCGGGATACGACGTCGACCGGCACGTTGTCGAGCCACTCGTTCGCCACCAGCAGCCCGGTCACCGGCGGCATCGCGGAGGCCCAGCCGACCCCGGGCACCAACCCCGACGGTCGTGGCCCTCTCTCCACGGCGGTCAGCCGCACGCGTCGCCCCAACTCGGACGAGACCCCCAACGAGGACAGCAGCTCACCGCCGCCGGCTCCGACGTCCACCAGATCGATCGGATCCGGCCGACCGAGGGCGGCGTCCACCCGCTCCAGCAGGGCGCCGATCGCGTCCGCGAACAGGTCCGCGGCGGCATGCACCGACGTGCGGAAATGCAGAGCCGGACGGGTGGAGAGGTAGAAGCCGCCCGGCCCGTACAACGCGTCCTGCGCGGCTTCCCGCCACGGAACCAGCACGGACGCAGACTCTAGGCGGTGACGTCCCGGGAGCCGAAGCGTGCCCACGCCGCCGAACCGAACACCGCGGTGTAGACGGCGGCGCTCAGCAGGCCGGAGACCAGCGGCCCGTAGTTGATCGGATCGCGCAGCAGCTCGCCGAACGTCGTCCAGTGGTGCGTCAGCAGGTAGGGGTGCACCGCGGCGAGCTGCGGGACCGCGTCGAGGACCTCGCAGGTCACCGCCGTCGCCACCACCGCGATCGTGGCGCCGATCGGCTGCTCGGTGAGCGTCGAGACGAACAGGCCGACGGCGACGAGCGCGACCAGGCACGCGGTCAGGTAGAGGCAGACCAGGGCCAGCCGTGCCAGCCCGCTGCCGAAGCCGACCTGCGCCCCGGACAGCAGCGCGGCCGGGCCGCCCCCGAACAGCAGCACGCCGATGCCCGCACCGACCGCCGCGATCAGCGTGACCCCGACGAACGTGTACGTGACGACCGCGGCGAATTTCACCAGCAGCAGCCGGGTCCGGCTCACCGGCACGGTCAGCAGGTACCGCAGCGTGCCGAGGCTCGCCTCGCCGGCGATCGTGTCGGCCGCGATCGCGGAGATCGCGAGCGGCAAGAACAGCGGCAGCGCCACCGCGAGCGCGGTCAGCGCGACGAACAGCCCGTTGCCGTTGATCAGCGCGAGGAACGCCGGTCCCTCACCGCCGCCCGCAGGTCCTGACCACCGGACCGCGACCGCGACGACGACCGGGACGGCCGCGAGCATGCCGAGCGCGGCCAGGTTGCGGCGACGTCCGAACATCAACCGCAACTCGGAACGGAACAACCGGCCGACCGGATGCCCGCCGCGGACGCTGCGGGCCTGCGCGGGCACCGTGACCGTGGCCCGCTTGAGAGGCACAAAAGCCCCTGGGACCAGGGCGTACGAGGCGTCCGGCTCACGCACTGACATCAAAACCCTCCCCGGTGAGCCCGACGAAGACCTCTTCCAGATCAGGCACCACGACCCGGAAGCCCTGCACCGGCACGCCGTCGTAGACCAGCGCCGCCACGACCCGATCCGACGGCAGGTCGCCGAGTGCGGCGCTCACCCGCCGACCGTCGGCCAGGACGTCGGTGAGCGCCAGCCGGCGCACGGTCGCGACCGCGTCCGCCGGGCGGTCGGTCTCGATCTCGACCCGCGGCGCGGTGCTGCCCCGCAGCTCGGCGAGCGGACCCTGCGCGACCAGGCGCCCGCGGTGCACGACGCCGACGTGCGTGCAGATCTGTTCCACCTCGGCCAGCAGGTGCGTGGAGAGCAGAACGGTCGCTCCGGACGCCGCGAGGTCGGCGACCAGCGTCCGCACTTCCCGGGTGCCCTGCGGATCCAGGCCGTTCGTCGGCTCGTCGAGGATCAGCAGCTCACGCGGCCGGAGCAGCGTCGCGGCCAGCCCCAGCCGCTGACGCATGCCCAGCGAGTAGGCGCGGTAACGCTTCTTTCCGGCGGGGGTGAGGCCGACCCGGTCCAGTGCCGCCCCGATCCGTTCCGCGGAGGTCGCCGGATCGGCGGTGCCGTCGACCGCGTCCAGGCGGCGGAGATTGTCGAGCCCCGACAGGTGCGGATAGAACGCCGGTCCCTCGACCAGCGCACCCACCCGGGGCAGCACCGCCGCGGCGTCCTCGGGCATCCGGCCGTCGAGCAGCCGGTGCGAGCCCGCGGTCGGCCGCACCAGCCCCAGCAGCATCCGGATCGTCGTCGTCTTTCCCGACCCGTTCGGGCCGAGGAACCCGTAGACCGACCCGGTCGGCACCGCGAGGTCGAGCCGGTCGACGGCGACCTGCCCGCTTCGGAACTGCTTGGTCAACCCCGCGGTGGTGACCGCGAGAGCACCCTCACCGGCTTCGGTCATTGGGGGACGCTCGACCGCGGGCGCCGTCATCGCGCCGCCGCCTCGTAGAGCCGCTCCGGATCCACGGCGCCGACCACCAACCGGCCGTCGTCGGTGATCAGAGCGCAGAGCAGGTTGGACTCGAGTAGCCGGCCGCTGCCCCACGAGCCGCTGACCTTGGGGAGCGCGTCGAGCATCGAGGTCGCGGAACCGGTCGCCCGGACGCCGGTCACGACCGCGACCTGGGTCCAGCCCGACCCGACAACCGTGAGCCGATCGGTCAGATCCGGCTCCTTGCCCGCGGCGGGTGCCTCGTTCACGGTCGCCCCCGCGGGCGGCGTGAACTCGAACTGCGCCGGGTCCGGGGTGGCGAACGAGACCTGGGTGAACCCGACCTCGTACGCCGGGCTGCTCGCGCCGCGGGCGTAGACCCGGACGCGCAGCGGCATCTTCTTCTCGGCATCGATCGCGACCCGGACCTGGCCGATCCGGGTCGCTGCGTCCTTCGGCTTCAGCACGAGCTCGTACGCGGCCCGCCCGGCCACCCGCGCCGTGCCGTCGGTGGTGACCTCGGTGGTCGGCGAGATCGCCGCCAGGGCCTTGTCGGCGGCGTCCTGCGGGGTCGTGGGCATCGGTGTTCCGGAGACGGACGGCGTCGGGTTGACCCGCCGCAGGTCTTCGGCGGTGAGCCGGGTGTGGGTTGCGGTGTTCTTCTCGCTCGACCACGTCCACACGTCGTTGCCGTTGCGGACGACGTCCGACTCACCGAACGGACCGAGCAACGCGAGACGCTGCCGGTCCTCACCGCCGTACCAGACGCGCAGCGTGTGGACGCCGGTCAACATCGACGTGAAGTCGGCACCGCTGGAGCCGGCGCCGGAGAAGTCCGGCATTCCCAGCTCGGACCGCTGCACGACGGTGCCGGACAGCGCGTGCGGAACCGCGGTCTGCAGATCGACCAGCAGCTCCGCGGCCGTACGTGGTGGTAGCGAGGGTGCCGCGTCGGCGGTCAGCATCCGTCCGACGCCGCCGACCGCCAGCGCCAGGACCAGCACGATCGCCGGGACCACCCACCGCAGCGCCGGCCGGCGGACCAGGAGCGGCCGGTGCCTGGCGGACGCGAACGGATCGGCGGTATCCGAGGTCCAGCTCGGATCCGGCCCGCTGAGCACGTCCGGCGGCTCGGGACGGTTCGGCGGGGACTGCTCGGGCGGTGGTGCCCCGGAATCCCGCGGAGACATGGCAGACACCTCCCGGTGGGCGGCGGTACACCCCGATGCTGCTCGGTGCATGCTGAGATCGGGCTGAGATGAGGGGATGTCCTCAGCCTCCTCTCAGTGGTGGTGCCGGACGCTGACCCGGCCGCCATCCGGGGCAACGAAGGGGAGCGCGTGCGGGTACTGGTCGTCGAGGATGAGGTGCGGCTCGCCGCGGCACTGCGGCGCGGACTGCAGGCCGAGGGGTTTGTCGTCGACATCGCGCACGACGGCCAGGACGGCCTGGAGCGGACGCGGCAGAACGAGTACGACGCGGTCGTGCTGGACGTCATGCTGCCCAAGCTCTCGGGTTACCGGGTCGTCCAGGCGCTACGGGCGGAGCGCAACTGGGTGCCTGTGCTGATGCTCTCGGCCAAGGACGGCGAGTACGACCAGGCAGACGGGCTGGACGCGGGCGCCGACGACTACCTCACGAAGCCGTTCTCGTACGTGGTGCTGGTGGCCCGGCTGCGGGCGCTCCTGCGGCGGGGAGCACCGGAGCGGCCGGTGGCGCTGACCGCGGGGGACCTCGTGCTCGACCCGGCGTCGAAGCGGGTGACCCGCGGCGGCGCCGAGATCACGCTGACCGCTCGTGAGTTCGCGCTGCTCGAGTACCTGATGCGCCACGCCGGTGAGGTGGTCAGCAAGGTCGAGCTGCTGGAACACGTCTGGGACCTCTACGACACCGGCGAGGCCAACGTCGTCGAGGTGTACGTCGGTTACCTGCGGCGCAAGATCGATCAGCCGTTCGGCAAGCGGGCCGTGACGACGGTTCGTGGGGCGGGGTATCGGCTCGAACCGGACGGCGGATGAGGTCAGGGCTGAGCGTTCGCTCTGTGCTGCGGTTGCCGGGGCAGGCGTGGCGGCGGGCCCGGCTGCGGACCAGGCTCGTCGCGCTGGCGGCTGCCGCGCTGGTCGTCGCGCTGGCGCTGAGCCTGGTCGTGCTGGTGATCGTGCTGCGGGTGACGCTCGAACGCGCGCTGGACACCGCGGCACTGCAGACCGCGCGTGACGTCGCCGCGCAGGAGGACGCCGGTGGGTTGCCGGAGCTGATCCCGGCGGGCGGCACCACGGTCGTCCAGGTGATCGGCGCGGACGGCCGGGTCCTCGCCGCGACCGGTGGCGCCGACCGGCTCGTTTCGGCGCTGCCGGCGGACGAGTTGGCCGAGGTGAAGCGGGACGGCCAACGGTACGAACCCGGCCACCTGTTCGGGGTGGACGGGACGGTCCGGGTGGCCGCGGTGTCGGCCGGTACCCCCGCTGATCCGAAGACCGTGCTGGTGGCGGTGCCTGCTGCCGAGGTGCACGAGTCGATCAAGGTCGTGCGGGTCGTGGTGCTGGGCGGTTATGCGGCGCTGCTGGTCTTCCTGGTGGTGCTGGCCTGGCGGATGGTCGGGGCGGCGCTGCACCCGGTGGAGGCGCTGCGCCGCGGTGCGGAGACGATCACGGCCGGCCGGACCGGGTCGGGGGACGCCGCTCGGCTCCCGGTGCCCCGCGCGCAGGACGAGATCTACCGCCTCGCGATCACGCTGAACAGCATGCTGGCCCGTCTGGACGCCGCCCGGGCGCGCCAGCGCGCGTTCGTCGCGGACGCCGCCCACGAGCTGCGCAGCCCGCTGGCCAGCCTTCGGACGCAGATCGAGGTGGCTGAGGTGACGTCGGTTCCGGCGGACACCGCTGACCTGCTCGCCGACGTCGAACGGCTGACGCGTCTCGTCGACGATCTGCTGCTGCTGGCGCGCATGGACGACGGTCCGGTGCAGCGTCGCCCGGCCGAGCCGGTGGAGCTGACGGTCGTCGCGGACGCGGTGACCGGCCGGGCAACGGGGGCGCGCGTGCCGGTGGTGCGGGCCGACCGGCCGGGTGCGGCGTCCGCGGTCGTCGAGGGTGATGAGGACGCGTTGACGAGGGTCGTGACGAACCTGGTCGAGAACGCGGTGCGGTACGCCGACACGGGCGTGGAGGTGCGGGTGGCGTCCGACGGGCAGCAGGCCCGGCTGGACGTGGTGGACGACGGTCCGGGGATTCCGGCGGCGGATCGGGAACGGGTGTTCGCGCGCTTCACCCGGACCGGCGACGCGCGGGATCGGGACAGCGGCGGCGCGGGGTTGGGGCTCGCGATCGCCCGCGAGATCGTGCGCCGCCACGCCGGGTCCATCGTCCTGAGCGACGTGGAGCCGCACGGGCTGGTGGCGAGCGTCCGCCTGCCGCTCTCGCAGCCGCCGGAGACAGATTGACGCCTTGACGATCCGGCTCTGGGCCGTTGCCGAATCGTCAAGGCGTCACGGGCAGGTCGCTCCCTCAGAGCAGGTGAGCGCCAAGGCTGGTGAGCATCGCGAGTAGTGCGATGCCCGCGGCAGCACACTGGACGGCGGCGCCGTTGAAGAACGGGATGCGCGCGTCGGCCGCGTATCGTCCTGGCCCGGTGAGCAGCAGCGCGAGCGCGCCCCCGCTGAGGATGAGCGGCAACTCGATGCCGTCGTGGCTGGCGAAGAAGCCGTTGCCGAGGTTCACCGCCACCATCGCGTTCACCGTGACGCCGATGATGCCGCCCGCCGCGAGCGGGGTGAGCAGGCCGATCGCGAGGAACAGCCCGCCGAACAGCTCGCCGACGATCGCGGCCAGCGCGAACAGGGCGCCGGGCTGGTAGCCGAGCGCGGAGAACCCGTCGGCGGTCGGTCCGAGGCCGTCGCCGCCGAACAGGCCGAACGCCTTCTGCGCGCCGTGCGCGGCCATCGTGAGGCCGACGACGAGCCGTAGGACGAGCAGGCCGGCGTCGGCGACCGCGGCCGGCGTCTCGATCGTGAGGAGTGCGCTGGTGGAGGTCCAGTCGGGCGGTGCCGCGTGGCGGGGCCCTGCCCAGATGGTTCGATTGGTGGACGGTTGGGCGGCGTAACTGAGGTCGAACGGTCCGGTCGCGCGGGGCGGGGCGGCGTGCTCGGGGTGCGGTCCGTGGGCGGTTGCCGCTGAGTCGGACGCCGCTGGGCCCGGTGCCGCTGGGCCGGGTGCCGTGTGGGGGGCTGCTGTGTGGGGGGCTGCCGTGTGGGGGGCAGCCCCGTGGGGAGCTGCGTGGGTCGGCGGCGCGGGCTGCGCTCGGGTCGCCGGTGGCGGCATCGTCGGCGGGGCCATGCCCGGCATACCCGCGGCCAGCGCGGTGTCCGCCGGATCCGGCGTCGGCGCGGGTTTCGGCGGGGTGGGCATCGTGGTGGGCATCGCCACCGGACCCGGCATGACCGGCCGGCCGAGGACCGGCACGAACGGCTCCGGGGCGGCGGACGCCACCGGCACGGGCGTCGCGGCGGCCGGCGGGGCGGCGAGGGCTTCCGGTGCGGGTGGCGTGTCGTCCTCCGCGGCGGCCGGCTCGGGGGCCGGTGGCGGCATCACGCTCGTCGGTGCAGCCACCACCGCACTCCACAGCGCGTCGAGCACCGACCGCTCCTCGAACATCGAGTGATGCTCGTGGTTCGCCGCTCGACGACCGTGCCGCCCGGTCGTCGCGCCAGCGGAGCCGTTCCGCTCGTCCGTCTGTTCTCGCTGCTCCGCAGCGACGTCCGGCGACTGCTGACCCGATTTTGCCGGGCCAGCAGTGTGGCGGGGCACCGTTCTGGCGCGAGCCATACAGCCTCCTTAGTCGCCTTCATCTCATTAATAGATGAATACTCCAATTCCGGCAAGTGGTGTAATTCGGTCAGTGGAACACTGACAAAAGTTGACGGCGGTAACGGTGCTGTGACACACCCGACACGCTCTACCTCGGCGGTCGGTGCTCGCGCATACTTGCCGCGACCGGTACCCCGCGTCCGAGGACTGGATCATGGATCACTCGCACGGCTCCCCACCGGAGCGGTCGTCCCCGACCGACCGGCCCGGACGGCTCGCTGTCGGTCTCGTCGGCGCAGGCCGCGCCGGATCGGTGCTGGCCCCCGCGCTGGCCCGCGCCGGACACCGCACGGTGGCGCTCTCCGCGGTGAGCAGCGCCTCCCTCGACCGCGCGGCCCGGCGTCTGCCCGGCACGCCGATCGTTCCCCCGGACGCCGTGGTGGCCGCCGCTGACCTGGCGCTGCTGGCGGTCCCGGACGACGCCCTGGAATCGCTGGTCACCGGACTCGCCGAGGTCGGCGCGTTCCGCCCGGGTCAGCTGGTCATGCACATCTCCGGTGCCCACGGGCTGAGCGTCCTACAGCCGGCGATCCGCGCGGGCGCTCTGCCGCTCGCGCTGCACCCGATCATGACGTTCAGCGGCCGCGACGAGGACGAGAACCGGCTCACCGGGACGCACTGGGGCGTCACGACGGTGCCGGAGCTGCGCCCGGTCGGCGAGGCCTTGGTCCTGGAGATGGGCGGCGAGCCGATCTGGGTCGAGGACAGCCGGCGTCCGCTCTACCACGCCGCCCTGGTCGTCGCCGCGAATCACCTGGTCACGCTCATCAACGACGCGGCCGACCTGCTGCGCGCGGCGGGCGTCGAGCAGCCCGCGCTGGCGCTCGCGCCGCTGGCCGGTGCGGCGCTGGACAACGCGTTGCGCTCCGGGGACGCCGCGCTGACCGGCCCGGTCTCCCGTGGCGACGCCGGAACCGTCGCCGGACATCTCGAAGCCCTGCGCGGACGCCAGCCGAGCGCGGTCGCCGGTTACCTGGCCATGGCCCGCCGCACCGCCGACCGGGCGATCGCCGCCGGCCGGCTCGACCCGGCCGCCGCCGAAAACCTCCTCGACGTGCTCGGTGAGCACTCCGCGTCGACGTGACGGGCCCTCACGGCGGTGGAGCCCGTCGGGCCGCGCAGGAAAGGAGTTAGCCATGGCTGCAGTACGCACGCCGGTCGTGGTCACCGACCGGGAGTCGCTGGCCCGCGCGCGTGACCGGGCGGACGGTCCGGTTGCCGTCGTGATGACGATGGGCGCCCTCCACGAGGGCCATGCCGCGCTGCTGCGCCAGGCCAGGGCCCGCGCCGCCACCGTCATCGCGACGATCTTCGTCAACCCGCTGCAGTTCGGTCCCAACGAGGACTTCGACCGCTATCCCCGGACGCTCGAGGGTGACCTGGGGATCTGCGCGCGCGAGGACGTCGACGTGGTGTTCGCCCCGACCGTGAACGTCATGTACCCGAACGGGCAGCCGAACACGCGGGTCAACCCGGGGCCGCTGGGCGAGATCCTGGAGGGCGCCAGCCGCCCCGGTTTCTTCCACGGCGTGCTCACGGTCGTCCTGAAGCTGCTCAACCTGACCCGTCCCGACGTCGTCTTCTTCGGTGAGAAGGACTACCAGCAGGTGGCGCTGGTCCGGCAGATGGTGCGCGACCTCGACCTGGACATCGAGGTCGTGGGCGTGCCGACCGTCCGCGAACCGGACGGGCTGGCGCTCTCCAGCCGGAACCGGTACCTGTCCGAGCCCGAGCGGACGACCGCGCTCGCGCTGGCCGCCGCACTGCGCGCAGGCGCAGAGGCCGCCCCCGGTGGTGCGGACGCCGTCGAGACAGCCGCCCGTGACCTGCTGGGCAGCACCGAGGGGATCGACCTCGACTACGCGGTCGTCACCGCTCCCGACCTGGGCGCCGCGCCGGAGACCGGCCCGGCGCGGCTGCTGCTGGCCGCCAAGGTCGGCACGACCCGCCTGATCGACAACGGCCCGGTGCTGCTAGGCGAGCGGAATACCCGATGAAGGCTGCCGGCACCGCCCCGCGGCGGCTGCTCGCACCGTCACCGGGCTGGACCGTCACCGCGGACGTCTGCGTGATCGGATCCGGGGTCGCCGGGCTCTGCGCCGCGCTGCACGCGCGGGAGGCGGGCCTGTCGGTCGTGGTCGTGACCAAGGTCAACATCGACGACGGCTCGACCAGGTGGGCGCAGGGCGGCATCGCGGCCGTGCTCGACCCGCTCGACACCCCCGCGGCGCACGCGCAGGACACGCTGATCGCCGGCGTCGGGCTGTGCGACCCGGCCGCGGTGGACGTCCTCACCCGCGAGGGCCCGGCGCGGCTGCACGAGCTGATCCGGGTCGGCGCGGAGTTCGACCGCAACCCGGACGGCTCGCTGATGCTGACCCGCGAGGGCGGCCACCACGCGAACCGGATCGTGCACGCGGGCGGCGACGCCACCGGTGCCGAGGTGCAGCGGGCGCTGCACGCCGCCATCCACCGCGACGCCGGCATCCGGCTGATCGAGCACGCGCTCGTGCTCGACCTGCTCACCGGCGCCGACGGGCGGGCGGCGGGGGTCAGCCTGCACGTGCTCGGCGAGGGTTCCGAGGACGGCGTCGGCGCGGTGCTGGCCAGGGCCGTCGTGCTCGCGACCGGCGGGCTCGGACAGGTCTTCGCGTCCACCACGAACCCGGCCGTCTCCACCGGCGACGGGGTCGCGCTCGCGCTGCGCGCCGGAGCCGTCGTCACCGACCTGGAGTTCGTCCAGTTCCACCCGACGGCGCTGTACCTGGGGGCGAACGCCCCGGCTGGCCAGCAACCGCTGGTGAGCGAGGCGATGCGCGGTGAGGGCGCCTACCTCCGCAACGGCGCCGGCGAACGGTTCATGGTCGGGCGGCACGAGCTGGCCGAGCTCGCGCCCCGGGACGTCGTCGCGAAGAACATCACCAGGGAGATGCTCGCCGAGGGCGTCGAGCACGTCTGGCTGGACGCCCGCCACCTCGGTGCTGACTTCCTCGAGCACCGATTCCCGTCGATCCTGGCGCGGGCCCGCCAGTCCGGCATCGATCCGGTCACCGACCTGGTGCCGGTGGCGCCCGCCGCGCACTACGCGTCCGGCGGTGTCCGCACCGACCTGCGCGGGCGAACCAGCGTCCCCGGTCTATACGCCTGCGGCGAGGTGGCGTGCACCGGCGTGCACGGCGCGAACCGGCTGGCCTCGAACTCGCTGCTGGAGGGGTTGGTGTTCGCCGGGCGGATCGGCGCCGACCTCGCGAAGGACCTGCCGCCCCAGGCCGAGCCGGTCGACGTCGAGGGCAGCGGGCTCGAACACTTCGTGGTGTCGTCCACCGTGCGGGAAGACCTGCAGCACGCGATGGTCCGGGGCGCGGGGGTACTGCGCTCCGCTGACTCGCTCCGGTCCACCATGGAAACCCTCACCCAGCTCGGCGGCAAGCGCTCGATGGACCCACGCCCGGTGAACTGGGAGGTCACGAACCTCCACACGGTCGCGACCGCGCTGGTCGGCGCCGCGCTGGCCCGCGAAGAGACCCGCGGCTGCCACTGGCGCGAAGACTTCCCCGACGCCGTCGACGCGTGGCGAGGGCACCTGCTGGCCGCGATCGCGCCCGACGGCGCGCTGACCGAGACGTACGAGGCGATGACATGAGTTCGCTGGACGAGAAGTTCCAGGAGGCCGGTCTCGACCCCGCCTGGGTGCGCGACCTGGTGGCCCGCTCGTTGGCCGAGGACCTGGGCGGCCCGGACGGCGTCGACGTGACGAGCGTGGCCACGATCCCGGCCGAACAGGTCGACATCGTGGACGTGGTGGCGCGGGAGTCCGGTGTGGTCGCCGGGCTGCCGGTGGCCCTGGCGGTGTTCGAGACGGCCGGAGCCGCTTCCTTCGAGGCCCACGTCGCCGACGGCAGCGCGGTGGAGCGCGGCGACGTGGTCGCGACGGTCACCGGGCCGACGCGGGCGCTGCTCACCGCCGAGCGCACCGCGCTGAACCTGCTCTCCCGGGCCAGCGGCATCGCGACCCATACCCGCCGGTGGGCGGAGGCGATCGAGGGGACGGGCGCGCAGGTGCTCGACACCCGCAAGACGACGCCGCTGCTGCGTCCGCTGGAGAAGTACGCCGTCCGGGCCGGTGGGGGCACCAACAAGCGGATGGGCCTCTACGACGTCGCGATGATCAAGGACAACCACAAGTTCGCGGCGGGTTCGATCACCGCGGCCTTCGACGCCGTCCGGGCGGCGTTCCCGGACGTGCTCGTGCAGGTCGAGGTCGACACCGTCGCCGAGGCGATCGAAGCCGTCGACGCCGGTGCGACGTTCCTGCTCCTCGACAACATGCCGCCGGCGCAGCTGCGCGAGGTCGTGGCCGCGGTCGGCGGCAAGGTCGAACTCGAGGCGACCGGCGGCCTGACCCTCGACCGGGCCCGGGAGTACGCCGAGACCGGCGTCGACTACCTCTCGGTCGGTGGGCTCACCCACTCGTCCCCGATCCTCGACATCGCCCTCGATCTACGTCCCCGTCCGGAAGGTGCCTAGCGGTGCTGCTGACCATCGACGTCGGTAACACGAACATCGTTCTCGCCACGTTCGACGGGGACAAGCTCGTGCACTCGTGGCGGGTGCGGACCGACAGCCGGATGACCGCGGACGAGCTGGCGCTGCTGTTCCGAGGCCTGCTGGAGAGCGAGGCCGTGCAGATCACCGGCGTCTCGGCGTGCTCGACCGTGCCGGCGACGCTGCGCGAGCTGCGGTCGATGCTCGACCGGTACTACGGCGACATCCCGACGATGATCATCGAGCCGGGCGTCCGGACCGGCGTGTCGATCGTGATGGACAACCCGAAAGAGGTCGGGTCGGACCGGATCATGAACACGCTGGCGACGTACCACCTCTACGGGGGCCCTGCCGTCGTCGTCGACTTCGGGACGTCGACGAACTTCGACGTCGTCGGCCCCGACGGGGCGTTCATGGGCGGCGCGCTGGCGCCGGGCATCGACATCTCGGTGGACGCGCTGGCCGCGCGGGCCGCGCAGCTGCGGAAGGTCGAGCTGGTGCGGCCCCGGTCGGTGATCGGGAAGAACACGGTCGAGGCGCTGCAGTCCGGGATCATCTACGGGTTCGCCGGCCAGGTGGACGGGATCGCGCGGCGGATGGTCGAGGAGCTCGGCGGTGTGACCGCGGTGGTGGCGACCGGCGGGCTCGCGCCGCTGGTGATCGGTGAGTCCCGGGAAATCACCCAGCACGAGCCGAACCTGACCCTGATCGGCCTGAGACTGGCCTACGAGAAGAACTCGTAGCTCGAAAGCCCCGCTCCTCTGGGCGGGGCTTTTCTCCGCGCGGCGTCTTGAGCGATCGCTCAAAGGCTGTCTATGCTCCTGGTTGAGCGGATGCTCAAAAGGAGGCGGGCATGGACGTGCGGCGGCGCCGGGGGCTGTGGTGGCGGGTCGGGTGGACGGTGGTCGTCGGGATCTTCGCGGTGCTGGGGTTCGCCCTGACGGTGGCCACTGGCCGCGAGGACAGCGCGCTGCTCTTTGTCGGGCTCCCGGCCGGGCTCGCGCTCCTGCTCGCGCTCTCGCCCGCCCCCCACAGCCTGCACGGCACGGTCTTCGTCTCGGTGACGATCTTCGTGCTGCTCTTCGCCGCGCTGCTCCAGGAGGGTGCGATCTGCCTGCTGATGGCCGCGCCGCTGGTGTACGCGATCGCGCACGGCGTCGCGGGCCTCGTGCAGCTGTTCGACCGCGGGGTCGGCGTCGCGCTCGTACTTCCGCTGCTGGCCCTCGTCGCGATCGAGGGCGTCGTCCCCACCCTGCGTATTTCGCCGGTGCAGGCGGTCACCGTCACCAGGCAGACCGCGCTGACCCCGGCCGAGGTCCAGGCCGCGGTAGCGGCCGGGCCGCGCTTCGGCTCGGTCCGCCCGCTGCTGCTCCGCCTCGGCTACCCGACCCCCGATCACGCGGCCGGGCGCGGAGTGGACGTCGGCGGGCAGTGGCACATCGGTCAGCACGGCGGAGCGATCGTCACCGAGGTCGTCGCCAACGAGCCCTACCGCGACGGACGCCGGATCGACTTCCGCCGGGTCTCCGACACCTCGATGACCAACCACTCGCTGATTTGGCGTACCGCCCGGCTGAGCTGGTCGTCCGCGCCGGGCGGCGGGACCGACGTGCGCCTGACGATCGAGTTCGAGCGCCGCCTCGACCCCTCCTGGTACTTCGGCCCGATCGTGGACTCGTTCGCCCGCGCCGGCGAGAACTACCTGCTCGACAGCCTCGGGCTGGAACCGGCGTGACCGACCTGGCGATCGCGCGGTACGCCGTCCTCGCGGTGCCGGTGATCGCCCTCGGCGCTGCGGCCTATCCGCTGCGGCACTCGAAGCGCACCGGCGGAGCGCTGCTGCTCGCGTTCCTCACCGCGCTGGTCGGCGTCGCGGCGCTGGACCGGCTCGCGCGGCAGGTCGGCTGGTGGTCGTTCCCACCGGTCTCCGGCGCGTTCGACGGTCTGCCGGTCGACCTCTGGCTGGGGTGGGCGGTGCTGTGGGGGCCGCTGCCGGTCGCGGTCGGCCGGCTCCTGTCCGGTCACTGGCCCGCCTGGCTGCGGACGCCGGTCCTGCTCGCGGCGGTCGGCTGGGTGGACGCGGTGACGATGCCCGCGCTCACCCCGCTCACCGACCTCGGTTCCGGTTGGGGCTGGGGCGAGGTGCTCGGGTTGTTGCTGGTCGCTACGCCCGCCGTCGTGCTGGGGGAGTGCACGGCGTCGCGCCACCACCTGCGGCTGCGGGTCGTACTCCAGTTGACGCTGTTCAGCGCGCTGGTGTTCTGGCTGTTGCCGACGGTGGTGATGGACCTGGGTGGCGGTTTCTGGAGTGCGGTGGTGCGTGCTCCGCGCTGGTGGCAATCGGTGCTCGCCCAAGCGGCGCTGCTGGCGGCGGTGCCCGGCCTCGCGGCGGTGCGCGAGTTCGTCGAGCGTGGTGGCGGGACGCCGTACCCGTGGGATCCGCCGGAGCGGCTGGTCACCACCGGCCCCTACGCATACCTGGCGAACCCGATGCAGGTCTCGGCGACGCTGCTGACCGGCGTGCTCGCGATCGCCACCGCGAGCTGGGCGGTGGCCGCGGCCGCGGTGATGACCGTGGTGTTCAGCGAGGCCGTCGCCGAGAAACACGAGGACGACGACCTGCGCAGGCGGTACGGGCCGGAGTGGGCCGCGTACCGGAGCCGGGTCCGGCGGTGGGTACCGCGGCGTCGTCCGGCCGTGTTCTCGCCGGCCACGCTCTATGTGGACCTGGGCTGCGCGCAGTGCCGTGAGCTGTATCGGGCCTTCGATCGTCGGGTACCGGTCGGGTTGTCGCTGGTCGACGCCCGCGAGTATCCCGGTGCGCTCCGCCGCGTCCGGTACGAACGCGGCGACGGTGTGGTGGCCGACGGCACCGCGGCGGTGGCGCTCGCGGCCGGACACGTCGACGCCGGGCTGGCGATGCTCGGTTGGCTCGCCCGCCTGCCCGGGCTCGGGTGGCTGGTGGCCCGCGTCGCCGACACGATGGGCCTCGGCCCGAGCGCCGACCCGGTCGGGCGCGGGCTACCGTCAGCGGCGGGGACATCCCCGGCCACGGAGGGCGCCCCGGAGTACGGCTGCCCACCCGACGCGGCCCCGGTGAACGGAGAAGGATGGCGGAGGACACCCGGCAGCGTTTGATCGACGGCGCGATCGAGACCGTCCGCCGCAACGGCATCGCCGGAACGTCCGCGCGGACGGTCGCAGCGACCGCAGGCGTCAACCAGGCGCTGGTCTTCTACCACTTCGGAAGCGTCGCCGACCTGCTCAACGAGGCCTGCCGATCCTCGACCGCGGCCGACGTCGCGCGCTACCGAGACCGCTTCGCCGCGATCCGGACGCTACGCGAGCTGCTGACGCTCGGCCGTGAGCTCCACGCCGACCAGCGCGAACGGGGTAACGTCACGCTGCTCGCGCAGATGCTGGCCGGCGCGCAGGGCGACGAACGCCTGGCCGTCGCGACCCGTGAGGCGATCCAACTGTGGGTGCGGGAGATCGAGAGCGTGCTCCGCCGGGTGGTGACCGGATCGCCGATCGAAGCGGTCGTCGACGTGAGCGGCCTGGCTCACGCGGTCTCGGCGGCGTTCGTCGGCATGGAGCTGTTCGAGGCCGTCGACTCCGCCGGGTCGTCGGCGGCACTGGACGCGCTCGACCGGCTCGGAATTCTGCTCGAGGTCGCCGACGATCTCGGCCCGGTCGCCGGTTCCGCGTTGCGCCGCCGGATCCGTGGTGTGGCCGGATCGAATTGAGCGCCGCATCACCGTCGGAATTGAGACCGCTTACCACCGGTCAAAACGAATCGGCATGGGTCGATAGGCTTTGACGCGTGACCGAGAACTCCACCGACCCTGGTTCCCCTGCACTGCCCGGGAACGCCGACCCGGCCGCTGACGACGACGCGTTCGAGAGCGACCTCCCCGAGCAGGTCCGGGTCCGGTTGGAGAAGCGGGCCCGGATGCTCGCGGACGGCGTCGAGCCGTATCCGGTCGGGTTCCCGCGCACGACGACGCTGGCCGAGATCCGTGGTCGGTACCCCGATCTGGGGCCGGACGAGCACACCGGCGAGCGGGTATCGGTGACCGGGCGGGTCATCTTCATCCGCAACACCGGCAAGCTCTGCTTCGCGACGCTGCGGGAAGGCGACGGCACCGAGCTCCAGGCGATGCTGAGCCTGGCTCAGGTCGGCGCGGAATCGCTGGAGGGCTGGAAGTCGCTGGTCGACCTCGGTGACCACGTCGGCATCGACGGTGAGGTCATCACGTCCCGTCGGGGTGAGTTGAGCGTCCTCGCCGACCGTTGGGTGCTCACCGCAAAGGCACTGCGGCCGTTGCCGGTCGCGCACAAGCCGATGGGTGAGGAAACCCGGATCCGGCAGCGTTATGCAGATCTGATCGTTCGGCCGGAAGCGCGCCGGATGGTAGAAGTGCGTACCGAGACCGTGCGTGCGCTTCGGGATTCCCTGAACCGTCGGCAGTTCCTCGAGGTCGAGACGCCGATGTTGCAGACTGTGCACGGTGGTGCTGCTGCGCGGCCGTTCATCACCCATTTCAACGCGTTCGATCTCGACGTCTACCTTCGGATCGCTCCAGAGCTGTTCTTGAAGCGTTGTGTGGTAGGCGGCATTGAGAAGGTTTACGAGATCAATCGAAACTTCCGTAACGAAGGGGCGGATTCCACGCACTCGCCGGAATTCACCATGCTCGAGGTGTACGAAGCCTACGGCGACTACGACACGATGGCCCGACTGACCAGGGAGCTCTACCAGGAGGCCGCGACCGCGGTGTTCGGGTCGACGGTCGTGGAGCGCTTCGACGGCTCGGAGATCAACCTGGGCGGCGAATGGGAAACCGCTTCGCTCTTTACGCTCGTCTCCGAGGCGGTCGGTGAGGAGGTCACTCCGGACACCCCGATCGAGACGCTGCGCACGTACGCCGAGAAGCACGGCATCGCTGTGAATCCACTGTGGCTGCACGGCAAGCTGGTCGAGGAGCTGTTCGAAGCATTGTGTGAGGAGCGGTTGGCCGGCCCGATCTTTGTCCGGAACTATCCGCTCGACACCAGTCCGCTGACGCGTCCGCACCGGTCGCTGCCGGGCGTCGCGGAGAAGTGGGACCTCTACATCGACGGGGTCGAGCGCGGCACCGCGTACTCCGAACTGGTCGATCCGGTCATCCAGCGGGAACGCCTGGTCGCGCAGTCCGCGCTGGCCGCCAAGGGTGACGTCGAGGCCATGCAGTTGGACGAGGACTTCCTGCGCGCGCTCGAATACGGCATGCCACCGTCGGGTGGAATGGGTATGGGCGTGGACCGTATGCTCCAGGTGTTCACCGGCCGCGGCATCCGCGACACGATTCTGTTCCCGTTCGTCCGGCCGGTTTAAGCGTTCCGGTCGGCTTCGGTCGGCGGGGTGCTGAGCGGTTACCCAGCGTTTTGTGGATACTGGGTATTGGCGTTCTGGTCGGTGCCGTGATTGTATTTAGCGGTACCCAGGTTTTTCTGGTGATCCGGGAGGAATTCGTGGCGCAGAAGGTGCAGGTGCTTCTCGTCGATGACATCGACGGAGGAGAAGCAGAAGAGACGGTCTCGTTCTCGCTCGATGGCGTGACTTACGAAATCGATCTGTCTTCCAAGAACGCGGCGACGTTGCGTGACGCCGTTGCGCCTTACGTCGGTGCCGCGCGTAAGACCGGTCGGTCCGCCGCCGTGAAGCAGGCCGCTGCTGCCCGCACCCGTTCGTCCGGTTCCACTGCGACCGCCGATCGCGAGCAGAACCAGGCCATCCGTGAATGGGCGAAGAAGCGCGGATTCAAGGTTTCCGACCGCGGCCGTATCCCGAACGACATCGTTCAGAAGTTCCACGCGAGCTGATCCGAGTGGCGGTGGCCGATCGCGGTTAACCGCGGCGCCGCCACTCGACGAACTCCTTCCCGGCTCCTCGCTCGTTGCCTCGCATCAGCCCCGCCGATCTCGTTGGCGCCACCCCGCGGACACTGCCTCGCAGAGCGTCCGTAATCTGCTGTTAGGGGTAGTTGGCGGTCGGCGACAGCCGACCGCGGCGAAGACGAGGCGGGCGTTCGCTCTCAGCGGACAGCCGGTCGGAAGCCTGGCTTCCGCCTCACCGTTGTAGAAAACGTAGTCGTGGACGCCGTCTCCGCGGCGCTCCGGTGGTTACCGGATCCGGTCCCCGTGGCGGGTGGCCGGAGGTCATCACCCGACTACAGTGGTGGGACGGGCGCCATCAGGTGTTCGCGACCACACGGTGCCCACCGGCACGTGAGGAGCTAACGAGGGATGTTCGAGAGGTTTACCGACCGCGCGAGGCGTGTTGTCGTCCTGGCTCAAGAAGAAGCCCGGATGCTCAACCACAACTACATCGGCACCGAGCACATCCTGCTCGGCCTCATCCACGAGGGTGAGGGCGTCGCGGCCAAGGCGCTCGAGTCCCTGGGGATCTCGCTGGAGGGCGTTCGCCAGCAGGTCGAGGAGATCATCGGGCAGGGCCAGCAGGCGCCCAGCGGCCACATTCCGTTCACGCCGCGAGCCAAGAAGGTGCTCGAGCTGTCGCTCCGCGAGGCGCTGCAGCTCGGTCACAACTACATCGGCACCGAGCACATCCTGCTCGGGCTCATCCGTGAGGGCGAGGGCGTCGCCGCCCAGGTCCTGGTGAAGCTGGGGGCCGACCTCAACCGGGTCCGCCAGCAGGTGATCCAGCTGCTCTCCGGATACCAGGGCAAGGAGCCGGCGGGCTCGGGTGCTCCGGCCGAAGGCACCCCGTCGACCTCGCTCGTCCTCGACCAGTTCGGTCGCAACCTGACCCAGGCCGCGCGCGAGCAGAAGCTCGACCCGGTCATCGGTCGGGAGAAGGAAATCGAGCGGGTCATGCAGGTGCTGTCCCGCCGCACCAAGAACAACCCGGTGCTGATCGGCGAGCCCGGCGTCGGCAAGACCGCCGTCGTCGAAGGGCTGGCCCAGGCGATCGTCAAGGGCGAGGTGCCCGAGACGCTCAAGGACAAGCAGCTCTACACGCTCGACCTCGGTGCGCTGGTCGCCGGGTCGCGCTACCGCGGTGACTTCGAAGAGCGTCTGAAGAAGGTGCTCAAGGAGATCCGCACCCGCGGCGACATCATCCTGTTCATCGACGAGATCCACACGCTGGTCGGTGCGGGTGCCGCCGAGGGCGCGATCGACGCCGCGTCGATCCTGAAGCCGATGCTGGCCCGGGGTGAGCTGCAGACGATCGGCGCGACCACGCTCGACGAGTACCGCAAGTACGTCGAGAAGGACGCCGCTCTCGAGCGTCGGTTCCAGCCGATCCAGGTCGGCGAGCCGTCGCTGGCGCACACGATCGAGATCCTCAAGGGGCTGCGCGACCGGTACGAGGCGCACCACCGCATCTCGATCACCGACGGCGCTCTGGTGGCCGCGGCGACGCTGGCCGACCGGTACATCTCCGACCGCTTCCTGCCGGACAAGGCGATCGACCTGATCGACGAGGCCGGTGCTCGGATGCGCATCCGCCGGATGACCGCTCCGCCGGACCTGCGCGAGTTCGACGAGCGCATCGCGGGCGTGCGGCGCGAGAAGGAGTCCGCGATCGACGCGCAGGACTTCGAGAAGGCCGCGTCGCTCCGCGACAAGGAGAAGCAGCTGCTGGGCCAGAAGGCGCAGCGGGAGAAGGAGTGGAAGGCCGGTGACCTCGACGTCGTGAGCGAGGTCGACGACGAGCAGATCGCCGAGGTGCTGGCGAACTGGACGGGCATCCCGGTCTTCAAGCTCACCGAGGAGGAGACCAGCCGTCTGCTCCGCATGGAGGACGAGCTGCACAAGCGGGTCGTCGGCCAGGAGCAGGCGATCAAGGCGGTCTCGCAGGCCATCCGGCGTACCCGGGCCGGCCTGAAGGACCCGAAGCGTCCCGGTGGTTCGTTCATCTTCGCCGGCCCGTCCGGTGTGGGTAAGACCGAGCTCTCGAAGGCGCTCGCCGAGTTCCTGTTCGGTGACGAGGACGCGCTGATCCAGCTCGACATGTCCGAGTTCCACGACCGGTACACGGTGTCGCGTCTGGTGGGTGCGCCTCCCGGCTACGTCGGTTACGACGAGGGCGGCCAGCTCACCGAGAAGGTGCGCCGCAAGCCGTTCTCCGTGGTCCTCTTCGACGAGGTCGAGAAGGCTCACCCGGACGTGTTCAACACGCTCCTGCAGATCCTGGAGGACGGTCGCCTGACCGACGGCCAGGGCCGGATCGTGGACTTCAAGAACACGGTGCTGATCCTGACGTCGAACCTGGGTACCCGCGACATCGCCAAGGCCGTGTCGCTCGGCTTCCAGGCAGGCAACGACACGACCAGCAACTACGAGCGCATGAAGCTCAAGGTCCAGGACGAGCTGAAGCAGCACTTCCGTCCCGAGTTCCTCAACCGGATCGACGACACGATCGTCTTCCACCAGCTCACCGAGGAAGAGATCGTTCAGATCGTCGACCTCATGCTGAACCGGGTGGACACCGCGCTGAAGAACAAGGACATGGGGCTGGAGCTCACCGACGCGGCCAAGAAGCTCCTGGCCGCCAAGGGCTACGACCCGGTGCTGGGTGCTCGGCCGCTGCGCCGGACGATCCAGCGCGAGATCGAGGACACGCTCTCGGAGAAGATCCTCTTCGGGGAGCTGGCCGCCGGTCAGATCGTCGTCGTCGACGTCACCGGGCTCGACCCGGAGGACAAGACGAAGGGCGAGTTCACGTTTCGCGGTGCGGACAAGCCCGCTCCGCTCCCGGACGCAGTGACCGCCGAGATCGCCGGCGAGACCGCGGCCGAGTAAGACGCGCTTTCCGCTCGAAGGGCGGGTCCCGCTACGGGACCCGCCCTTCGGCGTTCCCGGGCCGTTGCGGGCCCTAGAAAGTTGGCCAATTCCCGACGGATCCGCGGGCGGGGATACGTCGAAGACCGGCCAACTTTCTGGGCTCAGCGGGCGCCGGGGAGGGCGTAGCGGCCGTCGGGGAGAGGGTCGACGAGGCCGTCGGTGACGAGGCCGTCCAGCGCCCGGCCGCGCTGTACGGGGTCGTGCCAGACGACGTCCAGCGCGGCTTGCGGCACCGGGCCGTCGGCGTCCCGGAGAACGGCCAGCAGCCGCCCGCGCACCTGCCGGTCGGTGCCCGCGTACCCCTGCGGACGCCGCACCGGCCCGTCATAGGCCGGTTTACCGGCGCGGAACCAGGCACAGTCGGCCACGACCGGACAGTCGGCACACCGGGGCGCCCTCGCGGTACACACCAGAGCCCCCAGTTCCATGACGGCGACCGCGTACCGGGCCGCGACCCCGGCATCGGTGGGGACGAGCGGCTCCGCCAGCGCGAGGTCGCGGGTCGCGGAGCCGGGGGCGGCGTCCGCGACACCGGTCACCACCCGGCTCAGCACCCGGCGGACGTTGGTGTCCACGACCGCGTGCCGCTGGCGGTACGCGAACGACGCCACGGCTCGGGCCGTGTACGCGCCGACGCCCGGCAGCGCGAGCAGCGCCTCCAGGTCGGTCGGCAGCTCACCGCCGTGCCGCGACGTGATCGCTACCGCGCACTCGTGCAGGCGCAGCGCACGCCGTGGGTAGCCCAGCCGCCCCCAGGCGCGGACCGCCTCGCCGGGCTCGTCGGCGGCGAGCGCGGCCGGCGTCGGCCAGCGGGTCATCCACTCCTGGTAGGCGGGCAGGACGCGGGAGACCGGCGTCTGCTGGAGCATGATCTCGCTGACCAGGACGTCCCAGGGCGTGGCGTCCGGGGTGCGCCACGGGAGGTCGCGGGCGTTCTCGCCGTACCAGTCGAGCACGAGGGCTGCGAACCGGGTCGCGAGGGGCAGATCAGGGGGGAGCGTCGTTGACATCAGCGTCGATCGTGCCAGGCTCGACGCTGCCGCGCGCCCGGTGGACGCCGTATGCGTGTGATCGTCTCCACGTCAGGTTGAGACTCGGCGCGCCGTCACGCATCAGCGGCCTCGGGACGATACCGTTCCTCCACCATGAACTGGACGATCGGACCCCACCCTTCCGGCGTCTACTGGCGTCGGCGCCTGCTGATTCTCGTACCCCTGGTGATCATCGTGCTCGCGTTCGCGTCGTGCCTGATCGCCAACGGATCGGGCAGTGACGCGGCACGCGTGGTCGGCGTGCCGTCGACCAGCGAGGCGTCCCCGGCGAGCGGCAGCAACTCCTCCGACCCCGGGGAATCCGGCGTCGGCTCGGCCGACGCTTCCCCGAGTCAGGAGTCACCGGACTCCGCGACCGCGGCACCGCAGGCACCGGCAGGTGGATCGACGGCCGCTGCGGCGGCGTGCCCGGACTCGGCGCTCACGCTCACCGCGGTGCCCTCCGACGGTTCGGTGCGGATCGGCGAGTTCGCCGCGATGCGGCTGGTGGTCAAGAACTCCTCGTCGGACGCGTGCCGGCGCGACGTCGGCTCGGAAGAGCAGGAGCTCAAGATCCTGTCCGGTACGAAGCCGGTCTGGTCCTCCGACGACTGCAGCTCCCGCGCGGACAGCGCCGCGTCCTCCGTCGAGCGGAAGATCGTGCCGGGGGAGACGCTCAACTACTACATCAAGTGGGGCGGCACGACGTCGTCGAAGAACTGCGTCACCGGCGCCCCGGTCAAGCCGGGCAAGTACCAGCTGGTCGCCCGCCTTGGCACCCTGGAGAGCAAGCCGGTGGCGTTCACCGTAAATCCATAACAACGGCGCCGGAGCCCGGGCAGGGCGGGGCGCGCCGCGTATTGGTTCATACTCAAGTGGTCGCGCCCGCTCGGCAGCGTCGTTCTGGCCGGGCCGCAATCAGACGTACCGCTCCAGGATTGAGGATTCGGCTAGGCGGGAGAGGCCCTCTCGGACGGAGCGGGCCCTGGCGTCGCCGACGCCCTCGACTGCGCGCAGGTCGTCGACGGTCGCGCCCAGGAGCTTCTGGAGCCCACCGAAGTGCTCGACCAGCCGGTCGATGACCGCGCCGGGCAGGCGGGGCACCTTCGCCAGCAGCCGGTACCCGCGCGGGCTCACGGCGCCCTCCAGAGCGTCCGCAGTGGCCGGGTAACCGACGCCGCGGGCGACCAGCGTCAGATCGAGCAGCTCGGTCGCGGACAGCCGATCGAGGTCGTCGAGGACGTCGGCGACCGACCGGGTACGGCGGCCGGCTGGCAGGTAGTCGCGGATCACCAGTTCGCGGTCGGCGTCGACACCGGCCATCAACTCGTCGAGCTGGAGCTTGAGCAGACGCCCGTCGGTGCCGAGCTCGATCACGTAGCCGGCGATCTCGTCCGAGATCCGGCGAACCATCTCGAGCCGCTGGGTCACCGACATCGCGTCGCGGACCGTGACCAGGTCTTCGATCTCCAGCGCGGAGAGCGTTCCGGACACCTCGTCCAGCCGAAGCTTGTAGCGCTCCAGCGTGGCCAGTGCCTGGTTGGCCTTGGACAGGATCGAGGACGTCTCGTCCAGCACGTACCGGGTGCCGCCGACGTAGAGCCCGATGATGCGCATCGACTGGCTGACCGAGATCACCGGGAAGCCGGTCTGCCGAGACACTCGCTCGGCGGTGCGGTGCCGGGTGCCGGACTCCACCGCCGGTATCGACGAGTCGGGCATCAGGTGGACCGCCGCGCGCACGATCCGCGAACCGTCGTTGGACAGCACCAGCGCACCGTCCATTTTCGCCAGCTCGCGGAGGCCGGTCGGGGTGAACTCGACGTCGAGCGGGAAACCACCGGTGGAGATCGCGTCGACGGTCTTGTCGTGCCCGAAGACGATCAGGGCGCCGGTGTTGCCGCGCAGGATCCGGTCGAGCCCATCGCGTAGGGAGGTTCCCGGTGCGATCCGGGCGAGCGTTTGCCGGAGCTGCTCCTCGCGCTCCGTCCCGACCACGGCTGTACCTCCAGGCATCTGATTCTCCGGCAGTCTACGGCGGCCACGCCTCTCCGCGCGGTGTGGGCCCGCTGGGGACGCCGTGTCGGAGTGCCGACACAAGGCCGTACTTCACCGCCGTCGACCTGTCGGGGAGTCTTCCCCGGACGGCGTCGTCCCTACCCCGGACAGGCTACGTACCTTATCCCGGAACACGTGCCCCAAGGCGGCCCGCAAATCGTCGACCTCGGTGACCTTGATGTTGGGCGGAGTGCGCTCGATCGACCCGGTCGGCACCAGGGCCTGCCGAAACCCCAGGCGCGCGGCCTCGGCCAGCCGGCGTTCTACTGCCCCCACCCGGCGGACGTCACCGGACAACCCGAGTTCGCCGATCGCGACCAGATCGGGTGGCAGAGCCTTGTCCTTGGCCGCGGATGCCACGGCCAACGCGACCGCGAGGTCACCGGCGGGCTCGGTGACCTTCGCGCCGCCGACGGTCGCGGTGTAGACGTCCTGCTCCTTCAGCCGCACGTTGCCGCGCCGCTCGGTGACCGCGAGCACCATCGCCACCCGTGCCGAATCGAGCCCGCTGACCGCCCGCCGCGGCGTCGGGAGGTGGGTCGGCGCCACCAGCGCCTGAACCTCGGCCAGCAGCGGGCGGACGCCCTCCAGGAGCACCGAGACGCAGGTGCCCGGCACCGCCTCGGTGTGCCGGGTGAGGAACAGGCCGGACGGGTCGGCGAGGCCACGGATGCCCCGGTCGTGCATCTCGAAGCAACCGACCTCGTCGGACGGGCCGTACCGGTTCTTCACCGCGCGGACGAGCCGCAGCGTCGAGTGCCGCTCGCCCTCGAAGTGCAGGACGACGTCGACCAGGTGCTCGAGCACTCGCGGGCCGGCCACGTTGCCGTCCTTGGTGACGTGGCCGACCAGGATCGTCGCCATGTTGCGTGCCTTCGCCGACGCGATCAGCGCCGCGGTAACCGCGCGCACCTGGGTGACGCTGCCGGGCGAGCTGTCGAGCGCTGGCGAGGAGATCGTCTGCACCGAGTCGACGACCAGCAGGCCGGGAGAGACCGCTTCGACGTGCCCCAGCACCGCGGACAGGTCGGTCTCGGCGGCGAGGTAGAGCGACGGGTGGAGACGGTCGGTGCGGTCGGCACGCAGCCGGACCTGGGCCGCGGACTCCTCACCGGTGACCACCAGCGCCGGTGCCGCGCCGCCGGCGGCGTAGCGGTGGGCGACCTCGAGCAGCAGCGTGGACTTGCCGACGCCGGGCTCACCGGCCAGCAGCAGCACGGCGCCGGGCACCAGGCCACCGCCGAGCACCCGGTCGAGCTCGTCGACGCCGGTCGGCCGGGCCTTGGCCGCCCGCACGTCGATGTCGCCGATCGGGCGGGCAGGCGCGGTGACTGGGCCGGGACCCACCTGCTGCAGCGCGACCGGACCCGCCCCGACCTCGTCGATCGTGCCCCAGGCCTGGCATTCGGGGCAGCGGCCGACCCACTTCGCAACGGTGAGCCCGCACTCGGTGCAGCGGTAGGCGGGGCGCTCACGGGTGGCCTTCGCGGCTGCGCGGGGTGGCATGCGCGGAACCCTACGTTGCAGGTGTGACAAACCACGTTTCCCCAGCAGAGACGGGGCGGCCGGACCGTGGAGGTCCGACCGCCCCGTCGTCGAGCGTGGGGGAGACGCCTACTCGGCGTGCTCCGCGTCCGCGGGAGCGCCGTGCTCACCCTCGTCACCGGCATGGGTGACCGACTCGCGCGGCAGCGGCGACGCGGGCGGGGCGAACGGCAACTGCAGCACGATGGTGCCCGCCCGCTCGAAGTTCAGCGTCACGGTGACGACCGCGGCCGCGTCGAGCTCCTCCTTGATCGAGGTCAGCACCAGCTGCGGCCCGCCGGCCTCGAGCGCGACCAGCCGCTGGGCGGGCAGCTCGAGCGGCAGCGTCGGGCCCGGACTCGCGGTCGGGATCGGCGACTCCACGGCCGGGGCGGTCCCACGGGACGGCGCGGGGCTGGGCACCCCGCCGCTGAGCGTCGGCGACGGCGTCCCGGTGACGACCGCGCCGGACGGCGTTTCCTCGCCGGGGCTCGGGGTGCCGCCTGCGGACGGCGACACGGTCTCGGAGACCGGGGCGCTCGGGGAGTGCGGCGCCTCGGTGGCCTGGGCGCCCTCGGGGACGACCTGGAGCTCCACCGAGCTCGCCAGGTCGCTGCTGGCGGAGACCAGCCGGTCGGCGGTCTCGCCGTTGTTGATCAGGCGCAGCGACAGCGGGACGTCGCTGCCTGCCGCCCAGTCGTAGCCCTGCGACGGGAACGCGACGAGCGCGTTGCGGATGGCGATGTCGCCGGCATGCGCGTCGACGCCGGGGATCGACGGGACCTTGAGCGCGGTCTCGGCGACCTGGCCGGCACTGCACCCGGTCAGCGCGAAGGCGCCGACGAGGCCTAGC
The DNA here is from genome assembly GCF_900143005.1 of Cryptosporangium aurantiacum. Classification (NCBI taxonomy): domain Bacteria; kingdom Bacillati; phylum Actinomycetota; class Actinomycetes; order Cryptosporangiales; family Cryptosporangiaceae; genus Cryptosporangium; species Cryptosporangium aurantiacum. The sequence goes on along the minus strand of NZ_FRCS01000002.1, from coordinate 543,746 downwards.
GTGATCAGGGTCGCGGCCCGGCGGCCACGCCGCTTCGGCTGACCTAGCGGTCGAGCGGCAGATCCCCTCACGGCGGCTTCCTCTCTGGCCTCTACTGACACAGGCGGGCGGTCGGCGCCGACTGTGCGTATACACCTCGGGTATCTACGATGTGTAGACCGGCTATAGCGTAGTGTCTGGCCGTCGCGGGCCCGCGCATCGGGTCGGCGTGCCACGCCGGACGCGCCCTGAACAGCGCCGATCTCGGTCTCAGCTGCTGAGGAGCAACAGGGCGACGTCGCAGACCGCGGCGACGAGCACCGCGCGGAACAGCGCCCGCGAGCCCGGACGGCGTCCGAGGACGGCCCCCAGCGTCAGCGCGACCGCGGTCGTGGCCAGGATGCCCCACGCGACCGGCTCCGGCGGCCCCGGCGGGCCGAGCGTCAGCACGATCGCCACCAGCGCCATCAGCCCGGCGGCGATCGCCTCGCTCGCACGTCGGCCGAGCCGGTGCGGCAGCCCCCGGATTCCGGTCGCCGCGTCCTCCTCCAGGTCACCGACGACGTTCGCGAAGTGCGCGCCCGCGCCGAGCGCCGCACCGGCCAGCGTCAACCACGCCGGTGGCCACGGCGCCCCGGGGAGCGGGAGCGTGACGAACGCCGGCGCCGCCCCGAACGCCAGCGCGTACGGGACGGGGGAGAACGGCGTCGACTTCAAACGAGCGTTGTAGGCCAGCGCGCAGCCGACCGCCGCGAGGTGCAGCAGCCCGGCCCGCCAGCCGGAGAGCAGCGAGAGCGGGACGCACGCCGCTCCGGCGACCAGCGCAGCCGCCCCGACCAGCCGCCGGGACACCTCGCCGGTGGCCACCGGCTTGTCGGTACGGCCGACCGCGGCATCGCGGTCGGCGTCCAGCCAGTCGTTGCTCCAGCCGGTCGCCAGCTGGCCGGCGAGGACGGCCGCGGCGACCGCAACCAGGCCGGCCGCGGACCGGCCGACGGTTGCGGCCAGCGCGGTGACGCCGACGGTCACCGCGAGCGCCGGTTCCGGGTGACACGCCCGGACCAGCGCCCAACCGGTGCGGATCCACCGGACGGAAGCGCGGCGGGCGGGCGTCGAGATCGTCAACGGGTCAGCGGATCGTCAGCGCGGCGAGCTCGGGTCTGAGCTGGAGCGGGTCGGTGACGTTCGGCACGATCCGGCGGATCCGTCCGTCGGTACGTACCAGCACGGCGGTCGGACCGGTGGCCGAGACGCCGGCGATCGCGGCTCTCGCCGTACCGGTCGGATCGGCGAGGGACACCAGCCGGGTCGCGGGCACACCTGGATCCTGCGTAACCGGCTCCTTACTCTCCGTGATCCAGACGACGGTGAGCTGGCTCTCCTCGGTTGCCTTCACCATCTGATTCCGTACCGTCGCGCAGCTGGTGCAGCTCGCGGGCGAGACCAGCAGCACGGCCGGCCGGAACTCGCGGAGCGAGGAGCCCTGCCCGCTCCGTCCGATCAGCGAGAGGGCGGGCACCAACCCGCCTGCCACGCCGACGGCGACGCTCGGGCTGGCGAGCGGCTCTCGCCGGGGAGGGCGGTTCGGTTTGGGCAACACGATCACCATCAGGCTGCCGATCGCGGCAACCAGGAAGAGGATCAGCGCGCACAGCGGCCCGGACAGGCCGGGACGCGTCCAGCGTCGTCGTCTCCGAGGGTCTTGACCGGCCAGTTCGGCCTGAACCAACGCGATCTCGTCGGCCAGCTCGCGCAGGTCGTCGGGGACCACGATCGTCCCCCAGTCGGGCGGCAGGCCGCGGATTTCCCCGTCGTGGCCAGGCTCGTCGCTGGCCGGTTCGTCACTGTCAGGTCGGCGGCTCATCGGCGCCTCCACCACGCTCTCCCCTACTGTGACCGACTCCTCGACGGTGCGCCACCTCACTCCCAAAACGGTGTGGAAAACCCTCGGATCGGGGGTCGCGCGCGGGTGCGTCGCCGGTGCGTCGGTCGGTTCGGAGGGCTCCCCGGGAACCACCTACGGAATCCGTAGTTCGGACGCTGCCGCGCCCGCGTCGACCATCCGCGAACAGGGATTTCGGGTCAGCTGACGAGCATGCGGCTGATCTCACATGCTGGACCTGGCGGAACCCGGTACCGTCCTTTGTGCGGAGCCCGGCCACCGGCGATGACCAGCACGCCGATCAGGGGCCGGGTGAGCGTGTCAAGCTTCCAAGAGTTTTGTCACGTCCCCTGACCTGCGGTTTCAGTGGCCTGGACCATGCCCGATCGCGGTGACGCCGTGTTATCCTTGACACAGCGAAAGGGGTTTCCGACTCATGACTTTCACCGTCGGCGAGACCGTTGTGTACCCCCACCACGGGGCCGCTCTCATCGAGGCCATCGAAACCCGAACGATCAAGGGTGTCGAAAAGCAGTATCTCGTCCTGAAGGTCGCCCAGGGTGACCTCACTGTGCGCGTCCCTGCGGAGAACGCAGAAATCGTCGGCGTCCGCGAGGTGGTGGGCGAGGAGGGTCTGGACCGAGTCTTCCAGGTTCTCCGGGCTCCCCACACCGAGGAACCGACGAACTGGTCCCGTCGCTACAAGGCGAACCTCGAGAAGCTCGCCTCCGGCGACGTGAACAAGGTTGCCGAGGTCGTGCGTGACCTCTGGCGGCGCGACAAGGAGCGTGGCCTCTCCGCTGGTGAGAAGCGCATGCTCGCCAAGGCCCGCGACATTCTCGTCGGCGAACTCGCCCTCGCCGAGGGAACCGGTAAGGACGACGCCGAGCAGCTGCTCGACAAGGTTCTTGCTTCCTAAGTCTGGTCAGGACAGACAGGCTGCGGACACTCACTACGCAGTTGCGCTCGTCCCGGCCGCAGGCCGGGGCGAGCGTCTTGGTCCCGGGGCGCCGAAGTCCCTTCGTCACCTCGGCGGAGAACCGCTGGTGGTGCACGCGGTCCGGCGCCTAGCGGCCGCCCGGAGCGTCGCGGCCGTCGTCGTCGCGGCGCCGCCCGGCGCCGCCGACACGGTTCGCGAGCTGCTCGCGCCGGTCGTCCTGACCGCGGAGTTGGTGGTCGTCGAGGGCGGCGGCACCCGGCAGGCCTCGGTGGCGGCAGCGCTGGCCGCCGCGCCAACCCACTGCGACGTCGTCCTCGTGCACGACGCCGCGCGAGCGCTGGCACCGCCCGGGCTCGCCGACGAGGTCGCCGCTGCGGTCCGGGCCGGGCATCCGGCGGTGGTACCGGTGCTGCCGGTGGTCGACACCGTGCGCCAGGTCGGCGCCGACGGTGCCGGGTCCTCCACAATCGACCGGGAGCTGCTCCGGCTGGTCCAGACCCCGCAGGGATTCGCCCGCGCGGTACTCACCGAGGCACACGCCGCGTGCCCCGACGCCCTCACCGATGACGCCGGGCTGGTCGAGCGGCTGGGGTTGCCCGTGCACACGGTGCCGGGGCATCCGTCCGCGCTGAAGGTCACCCGCCCGTTCGACCTGGTCGTCGCGCACGCGGTGCTCGCGGAGGAGAGCGGCGTGCAGGACCCGTCGAGTGGCATGGCAGGCTCGCGGACGTGACGACAACACCCGAGCCCACGTCGGAGATCGTCGAGATCCCCGACATGGTGGAGCTCGGCTCTCAGATGCCGGCGCCGATCAGCCCCGCGCCTGCCGGTGCTCCGCAGCCGGTCGGTGGGGCGTCCCCGCAGTTGCCGCGGGTGGGGATCGGCACCGATGTGCACGCCTACGACCACGGCCGGGAGTGCTGGGTCGCGGGGCTGGAGTGGCCCGGTCAGCCGGGGCTCGCCGGTCACTCGGACGGTGACGTCGCAGCGCACGCCGCGTGCGACGCGCTGCTGTCCGCCGCGGGGCTGGGTGACCTCGGGAGCAACTACGGCACCGATCGGCCGGAGTGGGCCGGTGCGTCGGGCATCGCGCTGCTCACCGAGACCGCGCGCCGAGTGCGGGCGGCCGGGAACGTGATCGGGAACGTCTCCGTCCAGCTGATCGGGGTGGCGCCGCGAATCGGTGCGCGTCGAGCGGAGGCGGAGCAGGTGCTCGGGGCGGCGGTCGGCGCCCCGGTCTCGATCTCCGCGACGACCACCGACGGCCTGGGTTTCACCGGCCGCGGTGAAGGCCTAGCCGCCACGGCCGTTGCCTTGATTGCGGCCCGCTGAGAACGACGCTCGCAGGCGAGCGCGGGCCTTGAGACCACAGCGAGGTCGACGTGGCCTCGCGCTCGACTGCGAGCGCCGCCCTCGGCGAGCTCCAGCGCCGTTTTCGCCTTTTTGATGGGTCGGGCGGTATCAACTCTTCGGCTTGATTCGGTGTGAGGTGAGTGCCGTACTGAGGCGGCGCTTAACCGGGATCGATACGCTGACCGCCATGCGACCGGCAGAGGAGGATCCGCTCCTGGCCAGCCTGCTGGCTGCGGTCGCCGCCGCCGCGGGCGACATCCCGCTGCGCTTGCACGTCGCCGGCCTCCTGCTCGACCGAGGCCGCGCCGCCGAGGCGCTGGAGCACTGTTCGACCGTGCTGCGCTCGGACCCCGCGAACGAGGAAGCGATCGCGCTGTTGCGCCGCGCCTCCGCCGAGCTCGGCATCGCCCGTCCGGGCAGCCGGGTGGCCGCGGACCGGCCGAGCGCCGACCCGGCGATGGTGGGTCGCTCGGGGTTCGACTGGGACGCCGCCGAAGCCCAGGTCCAAGACCTGCCGGAGATCGGCCCGGTCCGCGACGGGTTACCCGACCCGGTCGGCGTCGGTGACGTGGACGGTGTGGTGTTCACGGATCTGACGTTGGCGGACGTCGTCGGGGCTTCGGACGCCAAGGAACGGATCGAGCGGGGGATCGCGCCGATCCGTAACCCCGCGCTCGCCAGGGCGTTCGGCAAGCGCACCACCGGGGGCATGCTGCTGTACGGGCCGCCCGGCTGCGGAAAAGCGTTCGTGGCGCGCGCGATCGCCGGTGAGCTGCGGGCGAACTTCTACCGGGTCGGACGGTCGGACGTGCTCGACCGGCCCGCGTCCACCGCCGAGATCCTGGCCTCGAATCCGGCTGCCGAGCGGCGGTTACGCGCGGTCTTCGCGACCGCCCGCCGTAGCGCGCCGTGCGTGCTGTTCCTCGACGACGTGGACGCGATCGGGCCGAAGCGCTCGCGGCTGCAGAATCCCAGCACGCTGCGCGCGGTCGTCAACCAGCTGCTGTTCGAGCTCGACTCGCTGGCCCGTTCCGACCACGGTGTCTTCGTGCTGGCCTCGACGACCCGGCCGTGGGACCTCGACCCGGCGCTCCGGCGGGCGGGTCGCCTCGACCGGATGGTGCTGATCGCGCCACCGGACGCCGATGCCCGCCGCGCGATCCTGCGCTACCAGCTGCGGGACCTGCTCGTCGCCGACTTCGACCTGGGGGCCATCGCGGAGGCCACCGCCGGCTACTCGGCCGCTGACCTGCGCCGGGTCGTGGACACCGCGGCCGACACGGCGCTGTCGCAGTCGCTGCGGCGTGGCCACGCGCGGCCGATCGAGGAGTCGGACGTGCAGGCGGCGGTGCGGCGGGTGCGGCCCAGCGTGGGGACCTGGCTCGATCTGGCACGGGCTGCCGCTGGGCCGTCCGAGGGCAGCTACGAGGACCTACACCTCTACCTGCGCACCCACCGGCGGAAGCCCTGACCGAGGCGCACGATGCGCGCTCGTCGGGAACCACCGCCGACCTCCCTGCCTGCGGTGGTACGTGGGACGGCGTAGAAGTTATTCGCCGTGGGCGTCTCGGGTGCGGGCGATGACCGACCGGAACCAGTCGTAGGACGCCTTCGGCGTCCGTTCCTGCGTTTCATAGTCGACGCGGACGAGTCCGAACCGCTTCGCGTACCCCTCGGCCCACTCGAAGTTGTCGAGGAACGACCAGCAGAAGTACCCGCGGACGTCGACTCCGGCGGCCATCGCGGCGTGGACCGCGCGCAGGTGGCTGTCGAGGTAGGCGATCCGGTCGTCGTCCTGGACGCGGCCGTCCGCGTCAGGCTTGTCGTCGTACGCGGCGCCGTTCTCGGTGATGTAGACCGGCGGCAGCTTCTCGCCGTAGCGCTCGTTCAGGCCGGTGAGCAGCTCGGTGAACGCCTCCGGGACGACCGGCCAGCCCATCGCGGTGGTGGTGACGCCGGGGTATTCGACGATCTCGTGACCGAAGTTCTCCGGCCCGGAAGCCCGCACCCGGTGCGGGTTGTAGAAGTTCAGGCCGTAGAAGTCGAGCGGCGTCGAGATCTTGTCCAGGTCGCCGTCCTTGATCACCGACAGGTCGGCGCCGCGGTACACGGCGGGCACGTCGTCCGGGTAGCGCCCGAGCAGCAGCGGGTCGGCGTACGTGCGGTTGTGCAGCAGGTCGAGGATGTGGGCGGCGGTGTGATCGGCCGGATCGTCGGTAGCGGGGTGCACCGGCGCCATCGCGTTCGTGACGCCGAGCTTGCCGCTCACACGCGCGGCACGAAGCGCGTCGATCGCGAGCCCGTGCCCGAGCAGCTGGTGGTGCGCGATCGGGAACGCCCCGGCGAGCAGCCGGTGCCCCGGCGCGTGGGTGCCGAGCGCGTAGCCGAACGCGGTGACGACGAACGGCTCGTTCAGCGTGATCCAGTAGCCGACGCGGTCGCCCAGCCGCTCGGCGACGATCGCGGTGTACTCCGCGAACCGCTGCGGGATGTCCCGCTGCATCCAGCCGCCCTTGTCCTCCAGCGCCTGCGGGAGGTCCCAGTGGTACAGGGTCGCGGCGGGCGTGATGCCCTTCGCCAGCATCGTGTCGACGAGGCGGTCGTAGAAGTCCAGGCCGGCGGGGTTGGCGGGGCCGTCACCGGTCGGCTGGATCCGCGGCCACGCGATCGAGAACCGGTACGAGTCGACGCCCAGGCCGGCCATCAGGTCGAAGTCCTCGGCGTACCGGTGGTAATGGTCGTCCGCGACGTCACCGGTGTCGCCGTTGTGGGTCTTGCCGGGAAGATGGCTGAACGTGTCCCAGATCGAGGGGCCGCGCCCGTCCTCGTCGACCGCGCCTTCGATCTGATAGGAGGCGGTCGCTACACCCCACACGAAGTCGGGCGGGAACTGGGGAAACTGCTCGGATCCGGTCACGCTCCACCTCCGATGGAGCAGCTTAGCGGGGTAACCGAATGACCTCGTCACGCGAGTTAGAGGCGTTGGTTCGGCGTGAATGAGGTAGGAATGAATGGCTTACTACGGCATTGTCCACCAGTTTGAGGGCGAAGTGTCGATAGTCACAATGTCCACGGAAAGGAAGGACGTGATCTAGATGTCGCTTGCAGTGGCGGCCGAGGCGCTGTTCGTCAGCCCGCTGCAACCGTCCGAGCACCCCACCCCCGCTCAGGTGGAAGCCGCGATCGACGACAGCCTGCGGAGCTTCGGTGGTCCCACCGGCTGCGCCTGCTGGCTCGCCGCCGAATACGGCGAGCACCCCGAGGTGGCGGCCGATCGGATGCGCTGGGCGCTGCAACTCACCGCTAACTGACGCCCGACAAAGAGAGAACGGCGGGACGACCCCTTCGGGGCCGCCCCGCCTTGCTGTATCCGGAGCGGATCAGCCCTTGTAGGCCTCGTCCATTCGCGCGAGAACCTGGTCCGGGGTCGCCTTACCCGCGAACATGTCCTGGATCGCGGCGAAGTGCTCGTTCTGGACCTTCGGGTTGGGCCAGAGCTGGTCCATGAACGGCACCGTCTTGCCCGCCTTCTGCGCGTCGATCAGCGGCTGCAGCGCGGGGTCGGCCTTGAACTGGTCGTTCGGCAGGCCCGGCAGGTTGCCGGTCTCCTGGGCGTAGATGTTGACCGCCTCGGGAGTGGCCAGGAAGTCGATGAACTCGTGCGCGAGGTCAGAGTTCTTCGCCTTCGCGTTCACCGCGTACGAGCCACCCGCCGCACCGGGCATCTGGGTGTCGGCCGCGGTGTCGGTGGCGGGCACCGCGAACATGCCGAACTCGGTGCCGCTCGGAGCCTCGGCCTTGAGCTGGTTGAGGCCCGAGGTCACGTGGATCATGCCGACCGACTTACCGGCGGCGACCTGCGAGACCGCGTTCTCCACCGACGTGCCGAGCGGGTTGGCCGAGAAGCAGCCGCGCTTGTCCATCTCCAGGTACTGGTCGAGCGCGGTCTTCCACGCCGAGCCGGCGAACGTGGCCTTGCCGTCCTTCATCTGCTGCGCGAAGTCCGGCGTCTTGCCGTAGACCAGCGTCGCGGCCAGCGCGTAGTCGGCCAGCTGGGTGACCCAGTTGGTCTGGTTGCCGAGCGCGAACAGCGGCTTGCCCTTGGACTTCGCGGTGTCGCAGAGCGTCAGCATCTCGGTCCACGTCGTCGGCTCCTTGCCGCCGATGTCGGCCAGCGCCTTCTTGTTGTAGAGCGCGCCGATGCCGGCGAACGTGAGCGGGACGACGTAGGTCTTGCCCTCGACCTCGGTGACCGGCTTGATGCCGCTCGGGATGTCCTTGACCCAGGGCCGGTCCGACAGGTCCTCGATGTAGCCGGTCGGGGCCAGCACCTCGATCGCGCCCGGGTTGCCGTTGCCGGGCCAGGCGAAGAACACGTCCGGGGCAGTACCGCTGGCCAGCTGCGTGCGCAGCGTGCTCTGGTACTGGTCGGTGTCGGCGTACGAGGTCGTGATCTTCACGTTCGGGTGGGTCTTCTTGAACGCGGCGATCAGCGCCTCGGTGCCGACCCGGTCGGTGGCGACGGACGAGACGCGCAGCGTGTCGCCGTCGCCGCCCTCGTTGGCAGCGTTCGTGCCGCCGGAACACGCCGCACTGAGCGCAACGCTCGCGGCGAGTACGGCAGTGGCGAGAAACCGCTTTCTGGACATCGGTGTCCTCCCGGGAGGGGGTTGTGGGGGTTATCGGGACGCGGTGAATCGATAGGTGCCGGATCCCAGCCGGAGCTCCGGGCCAGGAACGGCTTCGCCGTTCTCGTCCCGGATCGAAGCGGGGTCGGACGTGGGGACGAGCAGGTCCGCGGTGGCGCCCGGCGGGATCTCGACCTCGACGACGACGTCGTCGCCCTGGATCCGCCACCCGCTGGAGACCCGGCCGCGAACCGTCTCCTGGCTCGCCTTTGCCCAGGTCAGGAGCCCGCCGACGGTGGGGCGGAGCAGCAATTCGCGGTACCCGACCGAGCCGGGCGCCTGGTCGATGCCGGCGACGCCGCCGTAGAGCCAGTCGCCGATCGAACCGAGGCTGTAGTGGTTGAACGAGTTCATCTGCGCGGCCTGGAAGCCTCGATCGGCGGTCCAGCCGTCCCAGCGCTCCCAGATCGTGGTCGCGCCGTGGACGATCGAGTACCCCCAGGACGGATAGGTGTCCTGGTGCAGCAGGGCGTACGCCAGGTCCGCGCGTCCGTGCCGGGCCAGCACCGGGCAGAGCAGCGCGACGCCGACAAAACCGGTGGTCAGGTGGTTGTCGCGCTTCTCGACGTCGGCGGCCAGCCGCGCTGCCGCCGGTTCGGTCAGGTGCGAGGGCAGCAGGTCGAACGCGAGCGCGAGCAGGTAGCCGGTCTGGGTGTCGCCGGTGACTCGGCCGTCGTCTTCGACGAACGCGTCGTTGAACGCCTCCTTGATGCGTTCGTGCAGGTCCTCGTACGGCTTCGCGTCTTTCCCGAGGACGCGTGCCGCGGCGGCGACCAGCGCGGTGCTTTGCGCGAAGTACGCCGTGGCCAGGAGGTCGCGCGGTGTATCGGCGTCCACCTGGAGCCAGTCGCCGTAGTTGTTGCCGGTGCGGTGGCGCCAGACCAGGTCCGGGTTGTGGCGGTGGACGTGCGCGATCCAGGCGGTCATCGAGTCGAACGACCGCTCGAGCGTCCGCTTGTCGCCGTAGACCCGGTAGAGGAGCCAGGGAATGATCACACCGGCGTCGCCCCAGGCCGGCGCGCCCTCGGTGATCATCGCGACCTTCGGTGCGATGTCCGGGAACGCGCCCTCCGGGGTCGCGGCGGCCTGCACGTCGGTCAGCCAGCGGGCGAAGAACGCCTGGACGTCGGCGTTGCGCATCGCGGTCGGCGCGAAGATCTGCGCGTCCGCGAGCCAGCCGAGCCGCTCGTCGCGCTGCGGGCAGTCGGTCGGCACCGACACCCAGTTGCCGCGCTGTCCCCAGCGGATGTTGCGGTACAGCTGGTTGACGGTCTCGTCGTCGCACTCGAACGAGCCGGTGAACGGGGTGTCGCTGTGCAGTACCCGGCCGACGACGTCCCGCGCGTGGAGCTGGCCGGGGTAGCCCACGATCTCGACGTACCGGAAGCCGTGGAACGTGAACGACGGCTCGAACACCTCGGTCGCGGCGCCTCCGGCGAGGTAGATGTCGGTGGCTTCGGCGGTGCGGAGGTTCTCCAGGTAGAGCTCGCCGTCCTCCAGCACCTCGGCGTGGCGGAGGCGGATTCGCCGGCCGGCCTTCGCGCCGTGGATCGTCAGCCGGACCCGGCCGACCATGTTCTGGCCGAAGTCGACGAGGTGGCGTCCGTCGGTCAGCGCGGTCACCGAGACCGGGTGCAGGTCCTCGGTGACCCGGATCGGCTCGTCGGGCTCGGCGACGAGCGCCCCTGGCTTTTCGTCGACGATTTTGACGGGTGTCCAGGAGCTCGCGTCGTAGCCGGGGGTGTCCCAGCCGGGGATCGCCTGGGTCGCGTCCTCGTACTGGCCCATCAGCATGTCGGCGTAGCGGATCGCGCCCGGACGCTCGACCCACTCGGAGTCGGTGGCGATCGTGCGGGTCGAGCCGTCGGCGAACTCGACGACCAGCTGCGCGAGGAACTGCGGCGCGTCACCGTAGTGCTGGGCCTGGTGGCGGCTGTCGAAACCGACGAAGCCCGACCACCAGCCGTCGGCGAGCACCGCACCCAGCACGTTCTCGCCGGCCTGCAGCGCGTCGGTGACGTCGTAGGTCTGGTAGAGCACGCGCGTCCGGTACTCGGTCCAGCCGGGCGCGAGCTCGCGGTCACCGATCCGGGAGCCGTTCACCCGGGGCTCGTAGGCGCCGCGGGCGGTGGCGTACAGCCGCGCCCTCGTCGGCTTCTCGGAGAGCCGGAAGGCCCGACGGAGGTGCGGTGGTGCGGGCAGGTGCCGGACGCGGTCGGTCAGGTCGTCCACGACCGGCGGGTCGAACGGCGGGTGGACGTCCGGGTCGCGGGCGATCCAGACGCCGGCCCACTCGTCCGGGTGCAGGACGGCGGTCTCGAACCAGGACTCGGCGCTCCCGGCCTCGGCGCCGTCGGCGTCCCAGACCGTGACCCGCCAGTCGTACCGGGTGCGCGAGTGCAGCGCCGGACCGTCGTAGGCGAGGCCGGAGTTCTCGGCGCTCTCGACCCGGCCGGTGTCCCAGCGGGTGACGCCGTTCTCGGTCACGACGATCCGGTAGGCCGTCTGCGCGTCGCCACGCCGTTCGGATGTCAGGCGCCAGGACAGCAGCGGCGTGCGCTCGTCGATACCGAGCGGCGCAGCGCGGCCATCAGTGGTCAGCGCGTACGGGGTCAGCATGTTCAACCCTTCAGCCCTCCGGCGAAGCCCTTGATGATGTGGCGTTGCATGGCGAAATAGACGACGAGGATCGGCAGCGAGCCGATGACCAGGCCGGCGAAGACCAGCTCCCACTGCGAGACGTACTGGCCGAGGAAGCCGAAGATCGCGACCGGGATCGTCTGCTGGGTGCTGCCGCTCAGATAGAGCAGCGGGGTCAGGAAGTCGTTCCAGACCAGGACCGCGTTGAGGATCACGACGGTGCCCGTGACCGGCCGCAGCAGCGGGAACACGACGCTGCGGAACGCCTGGAACGGTGAGCAGCCGTCCAGCAGCGCCGCCTCCTCGTAGTCGCGGGGCAGCGCGCGGAGGAAGCCGACGTAGAGGAACGTCGCGAACGGCACCTGGAGGCCGCTGTAGAACAGCACCAGGGCCCACGGCGTCCCGAGCAGGTGCAGGTCGCGGATCGTCTGGTAGAGCGGCAGCAGCGCGAGCTGGAACGGCAGCAGCAGCCCGAGCATGACCAGCAGGAACGTCGCCCGAGACCAGGCGGCGGTCGAGCGAGCCAGCGCGTACGCCGCCAGCGACGAGACCAGCACGATCACGATGACGCTCGCGATCGTCACCAGCGCGCTGTTCGCGATCGCCCCGCCGAGACCGGCCTGCTGCCAGGCGTCGGCGTAGTTCTGGGTTGTCGGCGACGTGGTCGGGCTGGCCGCGGACGACGGGTCCTGCGGATCGCGGAGCGACAGGTTGACCAGCACGTAGAGCGGGAACGCGAACGCCACGGTGACCGCGAGCATCACGAACTCGAGGACGAACGTGCGCCAGCTGTAGGTCCTCACGAGGCAGCCCCCTCCCGGCGACGGAGCAGCCAGTACTGGCCGCTGGAGATGAGCGCGACGAAGATCGTCAGGACGATCGCGAGCGCGACGCTGTAGGCGAACTCGCCGAACTGGAACGCGTCCTTGTAGATCAGCGTCGAGAGCGTCTCGCTGGAGTGGCCGGGACCGCCTCCGGTCATCACCCAGACCTGGTCGAACAGCTTGAGGCCGCCGATGATCGACAGCATCAGGTTGATCGTCGTAGCCGGTGCGAGCAGCGGAAACACCACATGCCGGAACCGCCGTACCGGGCCGGCGCCGTCCACCTCGGCGGCCTCGTAGACGTCCTGCGGGATGCCCTGCAGGCCGGCCAGGAAGATCACCATCGAGTAGCCGGCGAACTGCCAGACGATCACGCCGACGACCGACCAGATCGCGATGTTCGGGTCGCCGAGCCAGTCCTGCTTCAGGCCGCCGAGCCCGACGCCGTCGAGGACGGAGTTCACCGCGCCGTCCGGGGCGAGCAGGTTCTTCCAGAGCGCGCCGACGACGACCGGCGTCATCACGGCGGGGGCGAACAGGAACACCCGGAGCACGTTCCGGCTCTTGATCCGCGAGTTGACGCCCAGCGCGAGCAGCAGGCCGATCGCGTTCTGGACGATCGTGATCGCGACCGCCACCAGCAGCGTCTGGCCGACCGCGGCGCGGGCGTCGTCGTCCTCGAGGATCGCGCGGAAGTTCTCCAGCCCGACCCAGGCCCGGTCCGGGCTCAGCCCGTCCCAGTCGGTGAACGCGAGCAGCGCACCGCGTCCGCTCGGGATCAGGACGACGAACGTGTAGAGCGCGAGTGCCGGGATCACGAAGAGCCAGAGCGTGCTCGGCCTCCGGCGCGGGCGTCGGCGGGTCGGCGCGTCGTCGACGGGCGGCGGCGACGCGGACTGCGCGGGCCGGGTGCGCGTGCGCGCGGGCATGGCCTCACCTCCGGGCGGACAGCGTTGTCAGAATTCCGGGAGCCGATTGAAACGTTCCATCGACTGGTCTTGGCCAGGAAGCATGCGCTACGTCACAGGGGCGTCGATAGCCTTGGATGCGCCCGCGGTAGCACGAAATTAACTTTCGCGTCGCCGCGCGGTAGCGTCGGTAGCATGCGAGTCGACCCGGTCGGCGAGTCCAAGGGTGGGCTCCTCTACCTGCGCGAAGGCGCCCAAGCGCGGGCACTTCGGTACCTCCACACGACCGTGCAGAAAACCCACACGCACAGCTTTTTCGAGCTGGCCTTTGTGCTCGGCGGCGAGGGGACGCACGTATCTCCCGCCGGACGGGACCAGCTGCGCCGGGGCGACGTCGTCGTGTTACGGCCGGGCGTGTGGCACAGCTACGAGGAGTGCAGCGACTTACGCCTCTACAACCTGTGCTTCGGTGCGGAGATCCTGCACCGGGAGCTGGCGTGGTCGCGAGCCGATCCGGGGTTGGGTTACCTGCTGTGGACCGGTCCGATGGCGATGCAGCGGCGCGGGGTGCTCAACGCGCTGTTACCCGACCCCCGGTTGGCCGAATGTGTCGACCACCTGGACGCGCTGGCCGAGCTGGGATCGGAGTCGACGCTGACCCACCGCGGTGACATGGTCGCGCGGTTGACGCTGACGCTCAGCGTGGTGGGGCGCGCTGCCGCGGCGGCGCGGGAGGGAGAACCGGCCGGCCTGACGCACCCCGCCGTGCTCGGCGCGATGCGGCTGCTGGAGGAGCGTTCGGCGTATCCGTGGACGCTGGCCGAGCTGGCCGACGAGCTGCACCTGACACCGGGTTACCTGGTGCGGTTGTTCAAGTCCGCGACCGGGTTGCCGCCGATGGCGTACCTGGCGCGGCACCGCGTGGAGAAGGCCGCGGAGCTGCTGCTGGACACCGACGAGCCGGTGACGCAGATCGGCCAGTCGGTGGGGTGGCCGGACCAGAACTACTTCGCACGGCGGTTCAAGGCGCACTTCGGGGTGACGGCGACGACCTACCGCAGCCAGTTCGCGCAGAACCGGGCACACCTGCGGAACAAGTCCGCGTCGGACTTCGTCGGCCCCAGCCTCGCCGGGTAGCCCGCGATTCTCGGCCCGGCAGAATGTCGGAGCCGCGAAGTAATCTCCGTAACGTGCCCACACCCACCTCCCCCGGATGGATCCGCCGCCTCTTCTCTGCCTGCTGGGCACATCCCCGCCTCGTCGTCGGCGTCATCGCCGCCTCGATCGGTGCCACCCTTCTGGAAGGTGTGGCACCGCTGCTGACCAGGGAAGCCATCGACGACGCGATCGATGGGCGGGTCGACAAGGTCACGCTGATCACGAGCATCCTGGCCGGTCTGGCCGTGCTGCGGTTCGGTGCGACGTTCGTGCGGCGGTACACCGCGGGCAAGCTTTCGCTCGACGTCCAGCACGACCTGCGAAACGCTGTGTTCACGACCCTGCAACGCTTCGACGGTCCCCGCCAGGACGCGTTGCGCACCGGCCAGGTCGTCTCCAGAGCCATCTCCGACCTGCAGCTGGTGCAGGGCATCCTGGCGTTCGTCCCGTTCTCGCTCGGCATGGTGCTGCTGTTCGTCATCGCGGTCGTCGCGATGTTCTCGCTCTCGGTGCCGCTGACCCTGGTATCGCTCGCGGTCGCCCCCGCGGTCGCCTGGGCCGCCGGCCGGAGCCGCCAGCGGTTGTTCCCGGCGACCTGGTCGGCCCAGCAGCGGGCCGGTGAGGTCGCCGAGCGGGTCGAGGAGGCGGTCACCGGCGTCCGGGTCGTGAAGGGCTTCGGCCAGGAGACCCGCGAGATCGTCGAGCTGGAGAGCACGGCCAGGCGCCTGTTCGCCGACCGGATGCGCGCGGCGCGGATCAACGCGGTGCTCACCCCGACGCTCGCCGCGCTCCCGCAGCTCGGCCAGGTCGCCGTGCTCACGCTCGGCGGGTGGCTCGCGCTCACCGACCGCATCACGATCGGGACGTTCGTCGCGTTCGCGGCCTACCTCGCCACGCTGGCCGGCGCGACCCGGGTGGTGTCGGGTCTGCTCACGATGGGGCAGCTGGCCCGGGCAGGCGTCGAGCGGGTCTACGACGTGATCGAGAGCCGGCCGGGGGTGGTCGACGACCCGAACCCGATGCCGCTGCCGGACGGGCCGCTCGGCATCACCCTCGACCGCGTCGAGTTCGGCTACACCCCCGACGACACGGTGCTCGACCGCCTCTCGCTGGACGTCCGGCCGGGCGAGACGCTCGCGCTGGTCGGTCCGCCGGGCTCCGGTAAGTCGACGGTCTCGCTGCTGCTCAACCGCTTCTACGACGTCCGCGGCGGCGAGGTCGCGCTGGGCGGCGTCGACGTGCGGAAGGTGCGGCTGGCCGAGCTGCGCGGCGCGATCGGCGTCGTCTTCGAAGAAGCGTTCCTGTTCTCCGACTCGGTCCGCGCCAACATCGCGTACGGCCGGCCGGACGCCACCGAAGCCGAGGTGGAGGCCGCCGCGCGGGCGGTCGAGGCACACGGCTTCATCACCGCGCTGCCGGACGGTTACGACACGCTCGTCGGTGAGCGCGGCCTGACGCTCTCCGGCGGTCAGCGGCAGCGGATCGCGCTGGCCCGCGCGCTCCTCACCGACCCGCGCGTCCTGCTGCTCGACGACGCGACGTCCGCGGTCGACAACGTCACCGAGGCCGCGATCCACGCCACGCTGCGCGAGGTCACCGCCGACCGGACGACGATCCTGATCGCGCACCGGCGGTCCACGCTCGCGCTGGCCGACCGGGTCGCGGTCCTCGACGGCGGCCGGGTGGTCGACGTCGGGACGCAGGCCGAGCTGGTCGAGCGGTGCGCGCTGTTCCGGTCGCTGCTGGCCGGTCCGGACGAGGAGGGCGACGTCGACCCGGTCGGCACCCAGGGTGCCGCCCCCGAACCGGACGCCCACGGCGTGACACCCGCGCTCTGGCCCGAGGTCGACGACGCCGACGACCCGCTGGTCGCGCCCACCGACGACCGGGCCGTGCAGGCGCTCGAGGCGCGGGCGTCCGGGGCGATTCGCGGCGGCGGCCGCGGCGGTCCCGGCGGCTTCCACGGTGACCAGGGCGGCATGCCCGCCACCCCGGAGCTGCTGGCGCAGGTGCGGGCGCTGCCACCGGCGACCGAGACCCCCGACCTGCCCGGCCTCGACCCGCGGGCGGCCGACCCGGAGTTCCGCCTGGGCCGGCTGTTGGGCCCGGTCCGGTTGCTGCTCTGGGCGACGATCGCGCTGATCGCGGTCGACGCGCTGGCCACGGTCGCGTTCCCGCTGCTGGCCCAGCACGCGATCGACGCCGGTGTGGTCGGCGGGTCCGGGCGTCAGCTCGCGCTCATCGGTGCGCTCGGCGTCCTGGTCGTGCTCGTCGACTGGCTCGCGGTCCGCACCCAGACCGTGACCGCGTCGAAGGCCGGCGAGAAGGTGCTCTACCTGTTGCGGATCCGCAGCTTCGCGCACCTGCAGCGGCTCGGGCTCGACTACTACGAGCGCGAACTGGCCGGCCGGATCATGACCCGGATGACGACCGACGTCGACGCGCTCTCGACGTTCCTGCAGACCGGGCTGGCGACCGCGGTGGTCAGCGTCCTGACGATCGTCGGCGTCACCGCCGCGCTGCTGATCACCGACGCCGGGCTGGCGCTGGTGGCGCTCGCCGTGCTGCCGATCGTGGTGATCGGGACGCTGATCTTCCGGCGCCTGTCGGCAGCGGCGTACGAGCAGGCCCGCGAGCGCGTCAGCATCGTCAACGCGGACTTCCAAGAGAACGTCTCCGGGATGCGCGTCGCGCAGGCGTACGTGCGGGAGGCGCGGTCGGCGTCCGACTTCGCGGACCGCAGCGACGCCTACCGTCAGTCGCGGATGCGGGCGCAGACCTACATCGCGACGTTCTTCCCGTTCGTCGCGCTGCTCTCCGACCTGGCACAGGCCGCGGTGCTCGCGGTCGGCGCGCACCGGATCGCGAGCGGGGGCGTCACGCCGGGCATCCTGACCGCGTTCCTGCTCTACCTCGGGCTGTTCTTCCAGCCGATCCAGCAGCTCTCCCAGGTCTTCGACGGCTACCAGCAGGCCCGGATCGGCCTCGGCCGGATCGGTGACCTGCTGCGCACGCCGACGTCGGTGAGCGACGCACCCGACCCGACGCCGATCCCGGACCGGCTGACCGGCCGGGTCGAGCTGCGCGAGGCGCGCTTCCAGTACGCCGGTGCCGACACCGAGGCGCTCCGTGGCGTCTCGCTGACGATCGAGCCCGGCGAGACCGTCGCTCTGGTCGGGGAGACCGGCGCGGGCAAGTCGACCGTGCTGAAGCTGCTGGCCCGGTTCTACGACGTCACCGACGGCGCGGTGCTGGTCGACGGGGTCGACGTGCGGCGGTACCGGCTGGCCGACTACCGCAGCCGGCTCGGCGTCGTGCCGCAGGAACCGCACCTGTTCACCGGCGACGTGGCGTCGAACGTCAGCTACGGGCGGCCGGCCAGTGTGCCTGCGCAGGTCGAGCACGCGTCCCGCGCGGTCGGGGCGATCGGCATGGTCGGATCGATCCGCGGCGGGTTCCGGCACCCGGTCTCCGAGCGCGGCGGAGGGCTCTCGGCGGGCCAGCGTCAGCTGGTCTCGCTGGCGCGCGCCGAGCTGGTCGACCCTGACCTGCTGCTGCTCGACGAGGCCACCGCCGCGCTCGACCCGGCCAGCGAGGCCGTCGTGCTCGCGGCCGGGGACGCGCTGTCGCGGCGGCGGACGACCGTCGTCATCGCGCACCGGCTGGCGACCGCCGCTCGCGCCGACCGGATCATCGTGATGGCCGACGGGCAGATCGCCGAGCAGGGAACCCACGCGGATCTGGTTGCCGCTGACGGCGTATACGCCCGGCTCTGGGAAGAAGACGGAGCGGCCGCGCTGGCGGCCGAGGCAGCTGCCCTCGGCCGGCCGTCGGTCGATGCGGTGGGTTAGGGGAATGGACACCGGGAACCGGTAGGTAGGGTGCGGACCGGACCACTGCCGGTGAGGGGCGTCGGGATGCCCTCCGATCATTCCGTTGGGGCTGGGCCCGTTTTCTGGGGAAGGGTTTTGTTGGACTGGGACCTTGTCGCGGCCGATCCGGGCGGTGCGGAATTGCTGCTGCCGTGGTTGGAGCGCCTGGTAGCGCTGCCGACCGTGTCCGGCAACCTCGCCGCGTCCGAGGAGGGACTCGACCTGATCGGCGAGTTCCTCGCCGAGCGTGGGATGCGGATCCGCAGATTCGACCAGGACGGTTTTGGTGCGCTGGTCGCGACCGTGCACCCGACGATGACGCCCACCGTCATGCTCACTGCTCATTTGGACGTCGTCCCGGGGCCCGAGCACCTCTTCACGCTGAAGCGGGACGGTGATCGGCTGATCGGGCGGGGTGTCTTCGACATGAAGGGCGCGATCGCCGCCTACCTCGCGCTGATCGACCAGCTCGCGCCGGAGCTGCACCGGTACGACCTCGGCGTGATGATCACGACCGACGAGGAGACCCGCGACCTGGGCGTCAAGCTCTTGCTGCAGGAGGAGGGGTACCGGGCGCGGGTGGCGGTGCTGCCGGACGGTGGTGACAACTGGCAACTCGAAGAAGTCGCCAAGGGCGCCTGGCGGGTGCGGGTGAGCACGTACGGCGTCGCGGTGCACGGGTCGCGGCCGTGGACCGGGGAGAGCGCGTCGCTCAAGCTGCTCGACCTGCTGACCGACATCCGCCGGCGGTTCCCGGTCGAGGAGCCGCACGTCGACACGTTGAACATCAGCTTCCTGCGGGCGGGCACCGCGCCGAACCAGCTGCCCGACCAGGCCGAGGCCGTGCTCGACGTCCGGGTCATGGGGCCGGAGGAACTCGCCGCGGTCGAGCGGGACGTCGCCGAGATCTGCCGGCGGCACGGTGCCGACCTGGAGCTACTCGTGCTGTTTCCGCCGGTCAAGCACGACCTCGCTGATCCGCTGCTGGCGGAGTTCGCGCGGAGCGTCGAGCGGGTGACCGGCGTGGCGTGCGGAGGGTGTCTGTCGTTCGGGTCGAGCGACGCCGCCCAGTTCGCGTCGGTGGGGGTGCCGTGTGCGGTGACGCGTCCGCGGGGCGGTGGTCACCACGGGGACGACGAGTGGGTGGACGCGGGGTCCCTAGCGCAGCTGGTGCCGGTGCTGCGCGACTTCGTCTGCCGCGTCGCCACCCACGAGTAACGCCTGCATTCACGCGAAACCGACCTCTAAGCCGCGGTTAGACGCCGGTTTCGCGTGAAACGCCGCGGGGGCGTCCCGTCAGGACGGGAGGAGTTCGCGGGCCACGGAGAGGAAGAGGTCGTTCTCGGCCGGGGTGCCGATCGTCACGCGGACGCCGTCGCCGGCGAACGGCCGCACGATCACCCCGCGCTTCTCGCACCCCTTCGCGAAGTCGACGGCGTCGTCCTCGATCGGCAGCCAGACGAAGTTCGCCTGGGTCTCCGGCACGTCCGGCCGCAGCTCCACGAGCGCGTCGCGCACCCGGGACCGCTCGCCGACCACCAGCTCGACCCGGCGGGCCATCTCGTCCTCGGCCTCCAGCGCGGCCAGCGCCGCGGCCTGCGCGACGTGGTTCACCGAGAACGGCGTGACGACCTTGCGGACCTCGTCGGCCACCACCGGGTCGGCCGCCATCCAGCCCACCCGGATCCCGGCCAGGCCCCACGCCTTCGACATCGTCCGCAGCACGACCACGTTCGGACGGTTTCGTGCCACTTCCAGACCGTCCGGCACCTCGGGGTCGCGGACGAACTCCCGGTATGCCTCGTCGATCACGACCAGGACGTCCGGCCCGACCCGGTCGAGGAACCGTTCCAGGTCGTCGCGGTGTGCGGCCGGCCCGGTCGGGTTGTTCGGAGTGCACACGATCGCGACCCGTGTCCGGTCGGTCACCGCGGCGGCCATCGCGTCCAGGTCGTGCTCGTGCGCGCCGGTGTTCGGCACTCGGACGCTCGTCGCGCCGGACGACGTCGCGATGATCGGGTAGGCCTCGAACGAGCGCCACGAGTACAGCACCTCGTCGCCGGGCACCACCGCAGCGCGGACGATGTGCTCGGCCAGCGCCACCGACCCGCAGCCGGAGACGATCCGGTCGGGCGCGACGTCGTACCGCTCGCCCAGCCGCGCCCGCAGCGCGGTGACGCCCGGATCCGGGTAGCGGTGGCTCTGCGCGACCGCCTCCGCCACCGCCTCGACGACGCCGGGCAGCGGCCCGTAGGGAACCTCGTTGCTGGCGAGTTTCACGGCCTCCGCGATGCCCGACTCGCGTGCGACGTCGCTCGGGTTCCGGCCGGCCACGTAGCGGGGGATCGTGGCGAGGTCAGCGCGGGTCAGCGGCATCGGTACTCCTAGCTGTTTCGGTCAGTTCGGCTTCTGCGCCTGCGACGTCGGCCCACCGGCGACCGGCACGGCCGCGGACCGCACCACGATCGACGTCACGGCCTTGTCGTGCAGGCACTGGCGGGCCGGGCGGTCCCAGGTGCACCAGAGCAGGTCGGCGATCTGCAGCGGCAGGCCGCACAGGAAGCTCACGGCGGGGCTCGGCAGCATCAGGATCAGCCAGCGGCGGATCGACTGCCCGAACGTCAGCGTGTGGTCGTCGACGACGCGGATGACGCGGATGCCGACGATGCGCTTGCCGAGCGTCTGGCCGCTGTTCGCGGTGGCGGGGACCTCGTAGGCGAACCAGAGGCCGATCGTCAGGACGAAGATGATCCAGTTGAGGCGGCTCGCCTCGGCGGAGAGCGTCTCCTTGCCGAGCAGGACGTCGTTGAGGACCGGTCCGACCTCCTCGGCGAACTGGAGGTAGAAGTACCCGTTCACGACGAGGCAGAGCAGGAACACGGCGACGACGTCGATGAGCCGGGCCAGCACCCGGAGACCGAGCGGCGCGAGCTTGGTGGTGTCGATCGGCATCGTGGCGGTGGTGCCGGGGATGCGGATGTGGCCGGGCGGTACCGGCGGCAGGTTCGGCGGCTGACCCCAGCGGGGCTTGCGGGTGCCCTGACCACCCGTCGCGCCGCCCGGGAATCCGGGCGCGCCGGGGAAGCCTTGGCCGCCCTGAGCACCCGGGGCGCCGGGGAAGCCCGGCCCACCCTGAGCACCGGGCGCGCCCGCGGCGCCGGGGAAGCCCGGTGCACCCGGGTAGCCCGGCGCACCCGGGTAGCCCGGCGCACCGGGATATCCGGGCGCGCCGCCAGCCCCGGTTCCGGTTCCGGCCGCGCCGGCCCCGGTTCCGGCCGCGCCAGCTCCGGTTCCGGGCGCACCGCCGGATCCGGCTCCGGGCGTGCCAAGGGCGGTTCCCGGCGCTCCCGTGCCGGGCGCGTTCGGCGTGCTCGTTTCGCCGCCGGGCGTGCCCGGCGGCGTCCAGGACGGGCTCCAGCCGGAGCCACCCGGTGTCGGGGCGGACGGTGCGGTGCTCGCCACGTCGGCCGGCGGTGGGCCGGACGGCGGGGTGGCACTGACGGGCAGCGGAGCGCCGAGCCACTGCTCGCCGTCCCAGTAACGCTGCGTGTCCGGATCCGCCGGGTCGGGATACCAACCGGGGATCGGGCTCACCGGATCACCTCACACAATCTGCTGCTGTTCCCACGTCTGCCCGCCATCCTGCCGTACGGCTCTCAGCGGCAGCCCATCACACAGCTCGATGCGAATTATTCGCCTCCCGTGCGCAGCCAGTTCAGGCCGCCGCACAAGGCCGGCCGCATAACCCTCAACGCAAAGCCGCCGCTCTGCGTGCCGGGGGCAATGGCACACAGAGCGGCGGCATGCGAGGTTCGTCCGGCGGCGGGGGGTGCCAGGCGAACCGGACCGGTCGGGCCGTGCGGGGGATGGCCCGAGCCGGTGTTCGGTGCGAGGGCCGCTGTGGGGTCCGACCTCCAGCGGCGCGGGGGGGTCCGCAGGAGCGGCAGCGACCCTCGCACCTCCGACATCGGCGCCGCCCGCCCACGCCCCAGACATTCCCGGGCGTGCCACCGACCCGCACCGCGTTCACACCCGCCCGCGCTACCGGGGAACAGGAATCAGGCTCAGCCCACCGGCGGGGCGGCCGCTCCCAACGCGTCCAACGCGCCGGTGAAGCACTCCATCGGCGGCGTCACGAGCCCTGCGCCGACCTGCCCCACGCCCGCGACACGACCGGCCATCCCGGTGTTGATCTGCGGCAACACACCGCTCCGCACGACCTTCGTGACGTCGATACCGGTGGCGGATCCGCGGAAGTCCAGGATCGGCAGCGCGTACGCGGGGTTCTCCCCGGTCGTGATCCCGTACATCTCCCGGCTGGTGCGGAGCGCGTCCGAGACCGTCCCGCCCACGAACCGGACGATCGCCGGCGCGCTCGCCATCGCGAAGCCGCCGATCCCGGCGGTCTCGGTGATCGCCGAGTCGCCGATGTCCGGGTTCGCGTCGTCCGGCCCGTACGAGCCCAGGAACAGCCCCTGCGGCGTGTTCGCCGGCCCGGTGAACCACTGGTCACCGGTCCCCGACACCTGGATCCCGAAGTCCGTGCCGTTCCGCGCCATCGTCGTCACGACCGTCGACCCGGGGATCCCGGACGCCGCCGCGGTCTGCAGCTTGCAGGCGGGCATCACGAGGTTCAGGAAGAAGTGATCGTTGCCGCCGACGAACCGGGCCACGTCGGCCACGTCGGAAGACGCGACTCCGGCGTCGAGCATCGCGGGCAGCAGGTCACGCAGCAGCATCAGCGTGCCCGCGCGGTTCCGGTTGTGGCCCTCGTCGCCCATCTGGACCATCTGCGCGATGATCCCCTTGACGTCGACCGGGCCGTGCTGCCGCACCGCGGCCTGCAACGCCGGACCGAGCACCGCCGACATCCACCGCAGCCGGTCGATCACCTCGGGCCCGTAGGCGCCGTAGCGCAGCACCTTCCCGAGCCCTTCGTTCAGGGAGCACCAGGACGTCCGGTCGTGCGCTTCGTCGCGGAGCACGAACACCCACATCGACGGCGACACCACGCCGGCCATCGGCCCGACCCCGCCGTCGGAGTGGCACGGTGCCCACTCGGCTCCTCCGCCGGAGAGCAGGTGCTCGGCGTCCTCGACGGTGTCGGCGAGCCCCTCGAACAGCGCGGCGCCGATCAGCGCACCGCGCAGCGGCCCGGAGGCCCGCTCCCAGCTGATCGGCGGCCCGGCGTGCCGGAATTGCCCGGCGCGCAGCCCCACCACCTCGGAGGCGGGCCGGACGTCGACCAGCGTCGCTCCGGCCGCCAGCATCCGCTCCACCGCGAGCGCGTTGCCGGCAACCCGCCGCTGATCGGCCATCACCCTGGCCAGCGCGTCGAAAGAACCGGCGGGCGGCTGCCAGGCGACCGGCGTCACGGCCGCGGCTTGGGCGGTCAGCGCCTCGGTGAACAGATCGACGCCCGCGGTCACCACGGTCGGTTCGCCGGAAAGCAAAGAACTCATTCGGTCACCTCGGCGGGGTTCAGGATCGCGACGGCCTCGCGAGCGGCTTCGGCGTTGGACGAGAACACGCGGGCTCCGACGCCCTGGAGCGCGGCAGCCTGGCGCTCCAGCCCTTGCGGGTCGCCCCCGCTGCCGACCAGCGCGATCACCACGTCGAACGGACGGTCGGCCGCGACCAGTGCGGACGCGATCGCGGGCGCCAGCTCGGCGGCCGGATCCGGGTGCGCCCCGTGCCCCAGGACGACGTCCAGCAGGACGACGCGGCAGGACGGGTCGGCGGCTTCGGTAGCCAGCCGCTCCAGGCGCAGCGTCCCATCGATCATCGGGTGCGGGCGTCCGGCGGTCAGCGTGTCGTCGCCGAAGTCGATCATCGCGTGACCGTCGGCCTTCAGATCGGCACCCAACGCCCACGCGGGTTCCAGCGGGATGTTCGACGCGATCGGCCCGAGCGCGGCTGACGCGATCAGCATCGCCTCGTCGCAGAGCGTGCCGCCGCTGTACAGGCCGCGCAGGCTCCCCGAGGCAGCCGCGAACGGCGCGACCAGGTCACGGGGTTCTTCCGACGGCAACCACCGCGGCCAGGGCGACGGCGCCGAGCGGCCGAGCACGCCCAGCACCTCGGTCACTACCGCGGTGAGATCGGGGCGACCGCTGCCGAGCAGCCCGAACACCACGGGCTTGGACAGGCCGGAAGCGTGCGCGCGGACCCGGGAAGCCACCTCGTCGGCGGGCGGCTTGGAGATCACCAGGATCACCTCGGTCGCCGGGTCGGCGTCCAGCGCGTCGAGTGCGGCCAGCGTGGAGCGGCCGGCGACGACGCCGGACAGGTCGCGCCCGCCGACGCCCAGGCAGTGCGAGACGCCGACGCCCGCGGCGTCCAGCAGCGTCATGGCCTGCTGCGCGCCGGTGCCGGACGCGGCGACCAGACCGACCGGTCCCGGCCGCACGACGTTGGCGAACCCGAGGCCGGCGCCGCCGACGACCGCGGTACCGCAGTCCGGGCCCATCACGAGCAGTCCGCGGGCGGCAGCCAGATCCTTGAGCGCGACCTCCTGCTCGACCGGCACGTTGTCGCTGAAGACGAGCACCGACGCCCCGGCGTCCAGGGCGTCCACGGCGTCGGCGAACGCGTACCGGCCGGGGGTCGAGATCAGGGCGAGGTTCGCCCCTGCGGTGTTCACTGCTGCGCCGACGGTACGGGGAGGTGGGAGCGTGCTGTCGCCGGTGGCCTGCGGTGTCTTGGCCGCCAGCGCCGACTCCAGCGCGGTGAGCGCGGCGTCCCGGGTGGCCTCGTCGACCGCGGCGATCGCCACCACCATGTCACCCGGAGTGGCGTCGTCCGGCACGCGGAAGCCCATTCCGGTGATCAGCTCGACGTTGAGCTCGGTGCCCATCGCGACCATCGCGCCGGTCACCCCGTCGAGGACGCCGACGGCCTGGCTGACCTGGAGCAGCTGGACCGAGTCGCGGTACGTGCCGCGTCGCAGCTCAATATGGTGCAAAGCGGTCACTCTGCGATCCCTTCGGTTCGGCTTCGGTCAGAAAAGACAACGCCATTCGGACGCCGTGCAGCAGCCCCAGCCCCGACGAATGCCCGACCCGGAGGAGGGCGTCGACGGTGGGCTCCAGCCGGTCGGCGGGGTCGGTGAGCACGGCGGCGAGCTCGGGGATGCACTCGCCGCGGGCAGCCTGGGCCAGCAGAGCGGCGGAGACGAACGTGGTGGCCCCCGGTCGGGCTGCCAGCTCCTCGGAGACCACCGAGCCCAGCACCTGCCCGGCGGGGTGCCGCGCGGCAGTGAGCGTCACCAGCGCGCCGGCCAGGACGTCGTCTCCCAGCGGTGTCAGCCCCGCACCGCGTCCCAGCAGCGTGCGCACCGCGCCGGCGGGGTCGCCGAGGTCCAGGTCCGTCCCGAAGTGCGGCGCCGGCCCGCGAAGTGCCCGCTGCCTGGCGTCCGAAGAAAGAAGGTGCACCCGTGGGCGGGCCGGACGCCACCACCGGGTGACGGCGACGGAGACGTCGCCGATCTCCAGTCGGCCCTCGCCGACCGAGGCGGTCGCGCCGACCGCAGCGGCCGGAACCGCGACCCCGGGACCGAGCACCACCGCGCAGGGGACCCGCACCGCATCCGCGGACGCGAGGCACAGCGCGGGGGACTCGGCATCGGGCGTCCGGAGGTACAGCGCACGAGAGAGCGAGGCGGCGACCGTGACGGTCCGCACCGGCCCGCTCAGCACCGGGGCCAGCGACACGGAAGCGGCGGCAGGCAGCACGAAGACCTCACCCCCTTTCGTCTGGCCGACCGTAAGTCCGCGTCTACGGTGGTCGGCATGGGAAGAATTGCCAAGGATGGCCGGGTGCCTTCGGCCAACTTGACGGCGTCCCCGGTGGGGTTGCCGGTTCGTGACGTCCTCGAGGCGAACTCGTTGACGGGCGCGCGGGTGCTCGCCGGCGAGGCCGGTCTCGACCGGGTCGTGCAGCGGCTCAACGTCATGGAGGTGCCCGACATCCTGCCCTGGGTGAAGCCGCACGAGTTGCTGCTCACCACCGGCTACCCGCTGCGGAACAACCCCTCCGAGCTCGTCGACCTGGTTCGCGAGCTGGACGAACGTGGCCTGGCCGCGCTCGCGGTCAAGTTGCACCGCTACCTGGACGAGCTGCCGGCCGAGGTCCTGGCCGAAGCCGACCGGCGGGGCTTCCCGATCATCGAGGTCGCCGAGGCAGTGGGCTTCGACGACATCCTCAACGAGGTGCTCAGCGCGCTGCTGCACCGGCAGGCCGCGGTGCTGGCCCGGTCGGACGAGGTGCACCGGGCGCTGGTCAGCGTCGTGCTGGAGGGCGGCGGGCTGAACGACCTGGCGGCCGAGCTGACCCGGATACTGGGCGGCCCGGTGATCGTCACGACGCCGGACGGC
Organism: Cryptosporangium aurantiacum; assembly: GCF_900143005.1. Taxonomy (NCBI): domain Bacteria; kingdom Bacillati; phylum Actinomycetota; class Actinomycetes; order Cryptosporangiales; family Cryptosporangiaceae; genus Cryptosporangium; species Cryptosporangium aurantiacum. The sequence continues at coordinate 517,127 of NZ_FRCS01000002.1, read as the reverse complement.
CGCGTGTCCGCTCGGGCCGGTGACCAGGACGGTTTGGAGAACACCGGCTGTTTCGACTCCACCGGCCGGTTCCGGGTGGACGACGAGCCGACCGGCGTCCGGCCGCACGAGGGTGGTTTCCACACGACGGTGCCGGTGGTCGCCGGGCGGATCGACCACGGGCGGATCGTGGCGTTCTCCGACGCTCCGCTGGACGCCGCGGACGTGTACTCGCTGGAGCGCGCCGCCACCGTGGCCGCGCTCGCGGTGACCAAACAGCTGGCGATCGATGCGGTCGAGGGCAAGTACCGGGCGGACTTCCTCCGCGACCTGCTCACCGGCCGGATCGAGGACGTGCCGACCGCGGCGGCGCACGCCCGGTCGCTCGGCTGGGACGTGGAACGGCCGCTGGTCGTGGTGGTCGCGGAGCTGGACCCGGTGACGGTGCCGACCGGGTCGGTGCCGGAGCTGCGTCCGGTGCAGGAGCGGTTCGCCACCGCGTGGCAGTCGGTCGTGCGGTGGCGCGATTCGAAAGCGCCGGTCGTCAACTTCAACCAGGAGGTCGTGGTCCTGCTCGGTCTCCCGTCCGCGGGTTCGAATGCGGACGCCGTCGAGCGAGCCGTCAACGAGCTGGTGCGGCAGGTGGTCGGCGACGGGGGCGGAGGGCGGCGCTCGTTCTCGCTGGGCATCTCGCGTCCGGCCCTGACTCCGCACGAGTTGCCGCGGGCGTACGAGCAGGCGCGGAAGGCGGTCCGGATCGGGCGTCGGCTGCACGGCGACGGTGCCAGGGCGAGCTTCGACCGCCTGGGTGTGCACCGGTTGTTGTCGCTGATCCCGGACACGGCGGAGCTGCGTGGTTTTGTCGAGGAGGTTCTCGGCGAGCTGGCGGCGGACACGCCGGAGAACGCCGACCTGCGCCGGACGCTGGCGGTGCTGCTCGAGACCAACTGCACGGTGGCCGAGGCGGCGCGGCGGTTGCACTTCCACTACAACACGCTGCGATACCGGATCACCAAGCTGGAGAAGCTCGTCGGACCGTTCACCGACGACGCCGCGCTCCGCTTGGACTTGGCCCTCGCGCTGCGCGTCTTGGAAATTCGTGGGCTTTGAGCTGGTTGACAACCCGGCATGCGCGCTAGAAGCACTCTGGGTATGGGCGAGTATTCAATTTAGCTCTGAAATGCAACGCAGATCCCCGGCGCGTTCGGGTGTCGGAAGTCAACCGGTGGTGTGTATGATCACTCCGCGGACCGGGCCGTTTTTCTCGTGCGCGAGAGAGTGCGCGCGAGTCGTCTTTTTGCTGATGAGCTTCGTTGGGACCGAACGCGCGACGGTACCCGCGCGGAAGGTGGGACAGTGTCAGAGGGGGCGGCGGCCGCTGTCGATGTTCTCGACGGCGAGCTGATCGATCTGCAGGGCCTGGATTTGGACCAGGTCAGGGCTCTGGTCGACCATGCTGCACTCCCGCTGGACTCCGTCCTCGGCCGATCGATTCAGCGCATCTGGGAGGAAGCCCAGACTGTCGGCGACACGGCGGCTGGCTTCACCTCGAGCTTGTAGCGGCAGGAACCGCACGCGGACGGCCTCCGGATGACGTCGCAGGACTCGACCAGAAGCGGTGCCGAGGTGGCGGTCGTCCCACTCCCGGGATCTGTCAAAGCAGACTCATTTGAGCTGCCATTCCGGCAGTTCATTCTCAAGGTACATGCGCGCTGTAACCTGTCTTGCACTTATTGTTACGTTTACCACATGGCTGATCAAACCTGGCGAGATCGGCCATTCCGTATGTCGTCGGAAACGGTGCAGCAGACTGCCTGCCGAATAAGCGAGCACGTTGACCAGTACGAGCTCCAGTTTGTTCGGGTTGTCCTGCATGGTGGCGAGCCCTTGCTGGCTGGCGCCGATTTCCTGGCTGAACTGGCGGCGACAATTCGGGCAGCAGTGAATCCCAAGTGCAATATTGACTTTTCGCTGCAAACGAACGGCATCCTGCTTACACCGGCGAATCTCGACGTGATCCTTCGGCACAACATCGGGGTCGGCGTTTCGCTCGACGGGATTCCTGCGGATCATGACCGACGGCGGATCTATCTCGACGGCCGGGGAAGTTACCAGGAGGTCGCGAAAGGACTCCGCGTCCTCGCTTCTCCACCGTACCGTCGCCTCTATCGCGGGATCTTGACCACCATCGACCTGGATGCCGATCCGGTGGAGACCTACCGGCATCTCGTGGATTTCGCGCCGCCTCTGGTTGACCTCCTGCTGCCGCACGGCAACTGGAGTTGCCCACCTCCCCGCCGCACGCCGGACGAGGCCACCCCCTATGCGGACTGGCTGGTCGCGGTGTTCGACCAGTGGTATCACGCGGCGAGTCCGCGGCCGCGCATACGCATCTTCGAGGAGATCATCCATCTGCTGTTGGGTGGTGCGAGTCGGGCGGAGTCGGTCGGCTTGACCCCGTCCACGCTGATCGTCGTGGAGACCGATGGGTCCCTCGAACAGGTGGACGCGCTGAAGTCCGCGTACGACGGAGCTGCGGCAACAGGGCTGCATGTCTCCCGCAACCCGTTCGGTGACGCGCTCCGCCATCCGGCTATTGCGAGTAGGCAGCTTGGAGTGGCCGGTTTGTCGAAAGAGTGCCAAAAATGCCCGATCGTACGCATCTGTGGGGGTGGATATTATCCGCATCGGTATCGCAGCGGCTCCGGCTTTAACAATCCATCTGTATATTGTCCGGATTTGAAAACCCTGATAGCCCACATCTCGCGCCAAATGACCGCAGACCTGGCGCCACTCCTGAGTAGGTAGTGATGCACGCCGTAAGCGTCTCCCCCGAGGACCTTCACCACCTGGGCGCGGGTATAGCCCGGATCGACGGCGCATTGGCCGTCGGTCAATTGAGCCGCCGTCTGCTCGCTATCCACGCACTGCTCGGGGAAGTGGAGAGGCGCGCTCCGCGGCTCTTCTCGGAGGCAGGCACCGAGCATGCCCGCTCCGTGCTCACCGCGGTTCAGCGCCGAGCGCCGAAAGTGGCGGAGGCGTTGATCCGTCAGCCGCAGACCGGCGGCTGGCTCCTCCATTGCCTGCGCGCTGTGCCGGAGAAGGACGACGCGGACGCGTCGTCGTTCTCCGACGACATCGGATACTTCGGTGCGATTGCCGCCGCAGCGGCGTTTCAGGCGGGTGAGGCCTTCGACGTGCGTGTCAGATCCCGAGCCGATGGCACGGTCATGCTGCCGACGCTCGGTCTACTGCTGACCGACGCCCCGTCGGCATGGGGCAGCGCGTCGTGGGCTCCCGGAGACCATGCCCTCGCCGTACGGGTCGCCGGAAGCGCGCTGCAGGTTCCGGTGAACACACCAGGGTCGGGATTCGAGCAGTGGTGGCCGCTGCGTCGGCTGCGTAGCCAGGCCGGCGGGCGGGTGATCGAACTGGAGCTCGACGACATCGACCCGTTCCGGGACCGGCAGGGCCTCGGCGCTATCGGACGACTCACTGACGAGCAGGTGACACGCTGGCAGGCTGCTCTCGACGCTGGCTGGGAGCTGCTCGTCCGCCATCACGGCGAGCGTGCCGCGGCGGTCAGCATCGGCGTGACGAGCCTGACACCGATCGCGGGGGCGGACAACGCAGCAGAACTTAGTGCGACGCCCCGAGAGAGCATCGGCGCGATAGCGCTTACCGAACCTGCCACCGGACGGAGCCTGGCCGAAGCCCTGGTGCACGAACATCAGCACTCCGTGCTGTGGGCGCTGCTCGACCTGATTCCTGTGGTGGACGAGGACGCCAGCCAGCGCTTCTACGCCCCGTGGAGGTCGGATCCCCGGCCGGCTCGTGGCCTGCTACACGGGATCTACGCATACCTCGGTTTGATCGATCTGTGGCAGGAGCAGCGCACAACCGACACCGGGCCGCTGGGCCAACTGGCCCAGTTTGAGTTCGCGCTGTGGCGCCGTTGCGTGGACGGAGCTGTCGCCGACCTGTTGACTTCGGAGCGGCTGTCTCGGGCAGGGACGGTTTTCCTGGAAGGCATCCGCTCCCGCCTCGGGACGCTGCTCGCTGAGCGAGTGCCGGGGCCGTTTCAGGAGTGGGCTGACCGCGCGGCGGAGGACCTTCGCATCCTGTGGCGGGTACGCAACCTTCGCGCGAATCCGTCCGCGATCGCGGATCTCTGCGCTGACTGGCGGGAGGGTCGACAGGCGGGCCGAGCCGTTCCGGTGGAGATCGTGCCCGTTACGCAACGCTTTGCCCAGTCGCCTCGCGTTCGACTTACTCGGATCCGACTCGGGGACCCCGAACGCTTCGCGGCCCTGCGCGGCGACGTGGCGTCGATTCCAGGTGTCACTCCCGCGGACGTGCTGCTCGTGTTGGACGAGCCCGAAGCGGCATTGCAAGCGTATCGGGGGGCCGACCTTCGCATGCCCGAGGCCTGGGCGGGTCTGAGCGTCGCGGTGCTCGCCTCAGCGCATCCGGCAGGCATCGGGCTGCAGACCGCCCCCGAGATCGTCCATGCCGTACACGAGTGCGTCGAGCGGTGCTCGGGCAGCGCACCCGATCCCGTGACGCTGGCGGCATGGATCGGTGGGAGTCAGATCGGGGTGGGATCGAAATCGACCGCGATCCGCTCCGTTCCGGTCTCCGCGGCGAGCGTTTCCGGATGATCGCTCCCCAGCGTGCGCCGGTAGATCTCGAGCGTCGCCGTCAGTAGCTCGTCCGCCTCCCCGATTCGGTCAAGGACGCGGAGATCCACGGCCAGGTTAGTTGCTGCGGCCAGGGTGTGCGGATGCTCGTCGCCGAGCAGGTCCCGGAACTTCGGTAGCACCTCGGCGTCTAGTTGGTAGGCGCGGTCTATGTCGGCACTCGCAGAACAAGTGGTGGCCAGCGCGTTGGCCGCGGTCAGCGTGTAATGGTGCTGGTCGCCGAGCAACCTGGTGAGGGCCGCCTGGGCTTCCTCGAGGAGACCGCGAGCATTGTCGACCAGTCCAGGTTGGGATGACTGGACGCCAAGATAACGGCGCACGATTGCCAGGTTCACCGCGCAGGCGTGCGTGTAGGGGTGGTCTCCCAAGACCGCACGGTAGCGCTCGACTGTCTCCTCGATCAGCTCCTCGGCTTCCTGGTACTGCTCCGCCGACCGTAGCGCGTTGCCCAACGTGACAGCCGCCGCCAACGTGTCCGGATGGCGAGGCCCGGAACTGCGACTGCGCTGGTAGTCCGCGTAGACCGTGCGTGCGAGCTGCAGGGCGGCGTGGACCTCGCCGACTGTCCGGAGGGCGATCGAGTAGTTGCGGGTTTGTAGCAGAACCCAAGCGTGGTCGGGGTACAAGATGCGTTGGCGAACCAGGTCCTCGAATGCGTTGTTCGCGACTCGGGCACGTTCCAGCGCTTCGGAGTGGTGTCCGGCCTGCCGGTAGTCCCGCGCGATCGAGTTGAGGGTGAATGCGACGATCGGAACGTCGTCACGGCCGTAGAAGTCGCGGCGCTCCTCGTACGTCTGCTCGTCTAGCCTCAAAGCTTCCTTGTAACGACCGTTCAGCGCGAAGTCGACCGCAAGGTTGTTGGCTGCGTTGAATGTGGCGGTGTGATCCCGGCCGAAAACCTGCCGGTGTCGGTCCAGCGAGTCCTGATCCAGGATGAGCGCCTGGGCGAACTCGCCGCGCGCCCGGAGATCCGCACCTCGGCCATTAAGGTCTTGCAGCGTCTCCTCGTGATTTTCGCCCAGAACGGTCGCCTCGTGTTCGACGTTCAATTTGCGAATCTCGTACGCCTCCGGGTACTGGCCCAGTGCCCAAAGCACGTCAGCCTTCTGGTTGCGGAGCCGGAGCACGTCGGCATCGTCCTCGCCGGAGTCGGTTTCCCACTGCTTGAGCGCGAAATCGATCTCGCGCATGCAGTTCGTGTAGTCACCGACGTTGTACAAGTATCGCGCCAGGTGGCGGATTAGACGGCGGACGTCGGGGTGGGTGCAGCGCGCCGCGTCGGACGGTCCGACGTGCACGATCAGCTCGGCATAGCTGGACCAGGTGTTCGGCTCGTCCGGGTCCAGCGGGTCCACCGATGCCAAGAGAAGGTGGACGTCGTGCTGCATTTCGTTCGCCTCGTCCGGCGTCAATTCGTCCCGGACCAGGCGCTGGATCAGTCGGTGCACCTGGATGGTGCCGCGGCTGTTGTCCATCCGAGCCAACGCATACCGCCCCAGCTCCCGCATGCCGCGGCTGACCGTGAGCGGGTCGCGGAGGGCCTCACCGAACGGCGATGTGAGTACGTATCGGCCGCGGGTGAGCAGGTCGCGCGGGATCGGCTCCGGTCCGAAGTAGGCGCACCGGCGCAGCAGGTCCATCGCGAGCGGCATGTGCTTCCGGACCTGGGCCATCGACAGGCTCCAGGCAGCGGCGACCGGTACCGGGTAATCCGTCGGCTTGTTCTCTCCGAGGAGACGGCTACCGGCGTCGTGCAGCAAGTCGAGATAATCGCCGACCGACATCCCGGACTCGACCTGAAGGGCGGCAGCTTGTTCGAGCGCGATCGGGAGGTCGCCGAGTTCGTCGGCGAGTTGGGTAGCCGCTGTCTCATCGATATCCGGAACACGCTTGCGGAGGAAGTCAAGACTTTCCGCTCGACTGAATACATCCACCTCGATAGTTTCGGTGACGCCTTTCCACCGGTGGTTTCGCGATGTCACGAGTACATGGCCGGGTCCGTTGGGAATTAGGTCGCGGATTGCTTCCGGCTGATCAGCGTTATCGAAGATCAACAGCCAACGCTTGTAAGGTTCCCCGCGGCGCAGCGCATCGAGCACCGCAGCCAGGGCGTCCTCAACCCGCCCGGGAGCGACTGATAGTCCGAGGCGTGGCGCGAGTGCAGCCAAGGAGGACCGGAGGAGGACAGACTGGTCGGCTGAGACCCACCATACGATGTCGTAGGACGAGCTGAAGCGGTACGCGTATTCGATGGCCAGTTGTGTTTTCCCGACGCCACCGAGTCCTTGGAGCGCTTGTTGCAGAACGGCCGTCACGTCCTGATCGCCGCTCATCTGATCCCGAAGTCGTTCCAACAGTGTCTCTCGCCCGGTGAAGTTTCGGTTGCGCTGCGGGACGTTGCCCCAGATGGCCGGCACGCCCCCGCCGGTACCCCGCTCGGCGATCGTCGTCATGGGCCCTCCCGGATCGGCGGGTGACTTAGGTGCACTCTAACTGCCGACTAGTGCGTGTTCCGGTACTGAAAGGGTTTTGGTGTTGGAGTGGCATATTCGGCCCCGGCGTTATTGCTGCGAACTTTGTCGGGATAGGAGTTACGGCGGGGGATGAGCGTTCACTGCTTCGCCGTCCGGTACTACCGATCATCACTTACCCTCAGGGCTGACCGGTCGGCTGTCGGACCGTGTCGACCAGGCCGTGGCTGGGTTCGACGCGAGGCGGCATCTGGATCGGATTGGGGGGCGTAGGTGGACGATGCTGACTGGCAGAGGTTGATTGATCAGTTGTCCCGGGGGGACTGCACTCCGTTCATCGGCGCAGGGGCCTGTAGCGGCACTCTGCCGACCGCCCGTGAGCTCAGCCGGGAAATCGCACTACGGTACGACTATCCGTTCCTCGAGGACCGTGAGGACCTGGCTCGCGTGAGTCAGTACGCGGTGAGCGTCACCGGCGATGCCGTGTACTTCAAGGACTGGGTCTGCCGGCGGTTACGCAGCTGCTCGCCGCCGCGCGGTGGCGACCCGGCGGAGCCTCACTCGGCTCTGGCGGGGTTCCCGTTACCGATCTACCTCACCACCAACTACGACGACTACATGGCGTCTGCGCTCGCCGCGGTCAACCGGAAGGCGGTGACCGGTTTGTGCCCGTGGGCGGCCACCGGCAGGTCGCGTGACGACGTCAGCCTGCCCCGCGATGCTGAATTCACGGTGCCTCAACCGCTCGTCTATCACCTGCACGGCAGCTTCCACAGTGCACGGACGCTGGTCGTCACCGAGGACGACTACCTCGAATTCATGCTCAACCTGGCACGCGACCAGCGCAGCCAGTACCGGCGACTGCTCCCCGGCCCTCTCTACCCGGCGATTACGCATCGGCCGCTGTTGTTCGTCGGCTACAGCCTGCACGATTGGACGTTCCGGGCGCTGTTCCACGGCTTGTTCAAGGCGACCGCGCGCGTGCAATGGCGGCGGCACGTGAGCATTCAGTTGTTACCGCCGTTGTCGGATCGCCGGAGGGAGACCGCGCAGCACGCGAAGACCTATCTGGAGCGGTATCTCGCGCACTGGAACATCAGCGTCTACTGGGGGACAGCAGAGTCGTTCTTCGCGGAGTTGACCAGACGCGGCGGTACCTCGTGACTACGTACCCGACGGACCCATACGTCGGACTCCGCGCGTACACCGAGTTCGACCGGGACCGATTTCACGGACGTTCCCGCGAAATCGGGGAGGTGGTGGATCTGTGGCTCGGTTCACAACTCCTGGTGCTCTTCGGGAGTTCCGGGGTGGGCAAGAGTTCGTTACTGAATGCTGGAGTTCTGCCCGCGCTGTCAGTGGACTATGCGGACACTGCGGCGGTATTGCCGGTAGGACGGATCGCGCCGGGCCCGCCCAGCGCGACAAACCTTTCCAACCCGTACCTGGAAACGCTCCTGTCCACCTGGTTTCCGGACGTCGAATGGGTTGGCCAGCCACTGGACGTCGTCCTGAACCAGTATGTGCAGCAGTTCGATGTCGGAAAAGCGGAACGCAGGCCATTGCTCTGCGCTATCGATCAGTTCGAGGATCTGTTCACCGGTGGTAGTCGTTCCCGGCATCACCGGGAGGACTTCATCGAGCTACTCGCCGAGGCGTTGGAGGAGGTGGCCGGGGTGCATCTGCTGGTGTCGATCGGAACCGAACAGATCGGCGATCTGATGGCGGTCGAGGACGTGCTCGATGCTCTGCCGCACCGGCGGTACCGACTGCTCTCGCTGACGCCCGAGGACGCGATCGAGGCAGCGACCCGCCCGCTCGTCGGCACCGGGATCGAATTCGCTCCGGATGCCCTCACCGTCCTGGTGGAACGGGCGAAGGTCGCGACTTCCACCGTGCTGCGCGGCGAGATCGAGAACCGCGAGGAACCGGTAGACCCGATGCTCTTGCAGGTCTGCTGCGCGGCGGCCTGGGCGCGACGCCACGCGGACGTGATCCGGGTGACCGATCTGTTGCCCGAGGTCGACGGGCACCACGTGCTCCGGGCCTACTGCGCGGAGATCGTTGCTGCTGCGGCTGACGCGGGCGATGTCCCGGAGGGGTGGGTGTGGGAGATCCTGTCTCGCACCTTCATCACGGAGATCGGGACACGACGACCGGTCCCGGTCGACGAACTCCCGGACAGCGACGTTCCGACGGCGGTTGTCGAGGTGCTGCTCCGTCGCTCCCTGATCACCTCGGTCGCGGAAGATGGGCAGCGCTGGTACGAGATCACCCACGACCGCTTGGTGGAGCCGATCCGGCTGGGTGGCCGACCGTGGCTCAGACCCTCTCGGTTACCGGCCGAGCTGCTCTGGGAAGCCGAACAGGCACTGAAGGCCGGCGATCTGCCGACGGCGGAGCGGCGTGCCGCCGAGGCTGTCGACACCAGCGGTGACGACTCGCTCGTCCGTGCCGAGGGCGCGTTTCTGCGTGGCGTCGTCGCGTTCCGCATCGGACATCATCTGGAAGCCGAGACGCACCTCGTGCTCGCCGTGCAGCAGTTCTCGGCCCTCGGCGATCCGATGTCGATCGGTCGAGTGCAAGCTGAACTCGGCCGGCTCTACCTGGCGACCGATCGGGTGACGCAGGCGATCGAGGAACTGCAGGCGGCTTCGCAGGCGAATCCCGGCGACGCGGCGATCACGATCAACCTCGCTCGTGCGCTCCGATCCGCTGGTGAGCGGAGGGCATCGGCAGCGGTTCTGAGCGCCTATCTGAGCGCGTACCGGGGGGAAGCGAGCGCGTTGGTGGAGCGCGGTTTGATCCTCGTCGAGCTGCACGAATACCGCTCGGCCCTGGCCGACTTCGCGGACGCCATCAGGTTCGACCCTGCGGCGGCGGCGAGGGCCGACGTCGCGGATGCCCTGGGCGTCGCCCGACGCCGGGCGGAGGGTGAGTCGTTATGACGGATTACCTGAACCGAGGTATCTCGACGCCGTCGGTCGATCTCGGTCCCTACCTGGGCAGTCGCCCGTTCAACACGGACGACCACGACCGGTTCTTCGGCCGGGCCGAAGAGGCAGAGGCACTCCGGCGCCGATGGATCGGGAACCGGCTCGTCGTGCTCCACGGAGCCTCCGGAATCGGAAAGACGTCCCTGTTACGGGCCGGAGTGATCCCGCTGTTCGGCGTCGGGCGTCCACACCGACCCGCGGTGGTTCTCCCGGTCGGCCGTATTTCGCTCGGGTCCGGTCGTCTGCCGAACGGCAACCCGTATCAGCGTGCGCTGCTGTCGTCCTGGTCACCGAACACGCCGTCGGAACAGCTCGCCGGCCGGACGATCGTCGGATTCCTTCGGCGGCGACGCGAGGAGGCCGGTGCCGGACTGCCGCTCTTGGCTCCGGTGGACCAGTTCGAGGAGCTGTTCGTCGACGTTCCCGATCGCGGACAATGCCATGCAGAGTTTCTCGGCGAGCTGGCCGAGGCGGTCGCGTCGGTATCGGACGTCCACCTGCTGCTGGCGGTGCGCGAGGAAGCGCTCGATGACCTCGAGCCGTATCTACCGGCGCTCGGCGGCGGCCCGGATAGCCACTTCCCGCTGGAGCCGTTGGACAGCGAAGCGGCACTGGAAGCCGTCACGAAACCGGTGGAGCGAACGACCCGGTCGTACGCCGCGGGCGTGGCCGAACAGCTCGTGGCCGAGTTGCGGAGCGGCGGTCGCGACGCGATCGAGCCGCTGCACCTCCAGCTGGCCTGCACCGCGCTCTGGCGCGCGCTGCCGGAGTCGGCTCGGACTATCACCCTCGGAGTCCGCAATGCCCACGGCGACGTGGGGGTGTCGCTCGGGGACTTCTGTGTAAGCGCGGTTGAGGAGGTCAGCGCGGAGAGCGGAATCCCGGAGTCCGAACTGTGGCAGTGGCTCGCGCAGGCGTTCGTCACCGACCTCGGTACCCGGGGGACGGTCTATGAGGGAACACCCGAGACCGCCGGTGTGCCGGTGGCGGTCGCCCGCGAGTTCGAGCGCCGACACATCCTGGTCGTGGACTACCGGGCCGGATCACGCTGGTACTGGCTGTCCCATGACCGGCTGGTGGCGCCGATCCTGGCAATGGCGGGCCTCACCCCGAGCCAGGGACTCGGAGCCGCGCAGCGTCAACTCCGGGCAGCTGAGGGTGCGTTGGCCGCCGGGGATCCCGAGCTCGCCGCCCATCGTGCGGTCGAGGCGATTCGGCTCAGTGCTGATGGGGACGTCCGGCTGCGCGCTGACGCGACCTCGCTGCTGGCGGATATCGCCGTGCGGCAGGGCCGGACGGGCGAGGCCGAGCGACGGTACGGCGAGGCGGCGGGGCTGTTCGCGACAATGGAGGACCTCACGGCCGTCGGCCGTCTGCTCGCCGCCACCGGGAGCTTGCACCTGCGGTGCGGCAGGTTCGTCGACGCGATCGCCGATCTACAGGTGGCGGCGCGTGTATCGCCGGGAAGTCCCGAGCTCAAGGTCGATTTGGCCGATGCGCTCTGCGGGGCCGGGCAACCGCAGGCGGCACACGGCGTCCTCACCGATGTGCTGACGGTCGAGCCCGGCGCGGTGGACGCACTGCTGGGGCGAGCCCGCACGCTTCTTCTGCTCGGCCAACCGGACGCCGCACTCGACGACCTCGACAGCGCGGTACGGATCTCGCCGGACCTGGCTCGCCGCACGGACGTTCTCGACATGCGGGACCAGGCGCTGGCGACAGTGACCGCGATCGGCGAACCAGCCGCGTGACCCGTGAAGCACGCTCCGTGGAGAGGAACGTCGCGGTATGAGAACTGGGCTCCGGAGGGTGGGTCGGGACGTCGCGCGCGGACGGCATCTCGAGGTCTACGTCGTTGCCGCCCTCGCGCTCACGTTCGCGACGCTCAGCGTCGTCGGTGACGTCGTACCCGACAACCTCCGGTGGGCCGCGCTGCTGGCCGGGATGGCGCTGCTGGTGTATCGGATCACGGTTCCCGAACCGGTCGGCTCGGTTGCGAAAGTCTTCGGCGACCGAACGGCGTTCGAGGAGGTACCGCTCGCAGCGCGGCTGAAAGCGGCGACCGAGGTGTGGGTGTTTGCGCCGTCCGGCGTCAACTTCCTCTCGATGCCGCACCTCGACCTGCTGCGCAAGACGGTGCTGGCCCGGGGCGGCGATGTCCGGGTCGTCGTCCTCGACCCGGCAGCGAAGGACGCGGTCGCGCTCGCGGTGCGACAGCTCGACCGTTCGGTCACCTACCCGCTGCAGGACTTCCGGGAATCGCTCACCACCGTGTTGCGGCACCTGGGTTCGGTGTCGACGTGGCAGGTCAACGGCAAGTTCGAACACCGGCTGCTCGACTACAACCCGGGCTTCAGCATCGTCGCCGTCGATCCCCAGAAGCGGCACGGCCGGGTCATCGTCGAATTTCACGGGTTTCACAACGAATCGACCGTGACCCGGATGCACCTCGAGCTGAGGCGGGCCGATAGCGAGCGCTGGTACGCGTATTGGGTGGAGCAGTTCGAGTACATCTGGGCGGCGGCACGTCGTCCGGCGGATGACTCCACGTGCGCCGACGATCCGGCTGCGGTCTGAGGAACCGCAGCCGTACGACGAACCGGCGTCAGCGTTCGGCTACCTCGACGACCGGTTCGTGGCGGACCGGGAAGTTCACCGAACTCGCGATGAAACAGCGCGCGCTCGCGTCGCGGTGCAGACGGACGGCGAGGTCATGCTTGCCCGCGCTCTCCCGCGCCAGCATCACCCGGGGCCGCAGCACGACCTCGGTGAAGCGCCCCCCGCCGCCGGGCGTCTGCGTCATCAGTCCGGTGGGCGCGTCCGCGTACGCGATGACCGTCACCCCGGCCTCGACACAGACGTGCAGGTACGACATCAGATGGCAGCCGGAGAGGGCGGCGACCAGCAGGAGTTCGGGGTTCCACCGGTCGGTTTCGCCGCGGAACGCCGGATCGGACGACCCCTCCAGCGGGGGACGACCTGGCGCCGTCACCTCGTGCGCTCGGCTGTACGCCCGATACGCGCTGGTTCCGGTGCCCTGGTTGCCCGTCCAGACCAGGCCCAACTCATAGTTGTGGACCGCTACCACCCTGCTGCTCTCCTCATGAGGTTAGGAATTCGTCGGAATCTCGGGCCGCTGCTGGGTGCCGGGCTCGCCGCTGTCGTCGATCGTCGTACGCCGTGGCGAACGGGTCAGCGCGACACCGACCAGCACGACCGCGGTGCCGACGATCGTGCTCGGCGTGATCTGTTCCCCCAGCACCAACCAGCCCAGCACGGCGGCGACCACCGGCAACAGGTAGAGGACGACGGACGCCGCCGGCCCGACGTCCGCGACCTGGCGGATGTTGAGCACGGTCGCGAGCCCGGTGCAGAACGCGCCGAGTGCGATCGTGGCAACGACCACGTCCGGCCCCAGCCGGACGCCGTCCAGCGAGTGCGGACCGGCGACCGGGAGCGCGATCAGCGCGAGCGCCGTTCCGGCCACCAGCTGGCCCGCGGCCAGCGCGATCGGCGGCCGGTCGATCCGGCTCAGGTACCGGTCGATGTACACGTAACTGGCGCCGTAGCTGGCGGCCGCGATCAGTCCGAGGATCGTCGGCACCGCGGGCAGCCGCTCACCGGGCGGCCAGGCACCGACCACGAGCAGCGTTCCGACCAGCCCCGCGAGCAGACCGGCGACGTACCGCCGTGGCACCCCCGCGACGCCGCCGAGGCAGACGCCGATGGCCAGCGTCCAGAGCGGCGTGGTCGCGTTCAACATGCCGCCGATGTGTGAGTCGATCGAGCGCACCGCGTACGCGAACAACAACAGCGGGATCACGTTGCCGATCGCCGCGACCACGGCGAGGTGTATCCAGACCCGCGGCTCAGCGGGGATCCGGATGCCGCGGAACCGGCAGATCGCCAGCAACAATGCCGAACCGAGCGCGAGCCGGACCACGGTGAGAACGCCCGGCGGGAGGCCGCGCAGTGCGATGGCGGCCCAGAGAAAACTCGACCCCCACAGTGCTGCCAGCACTACCAGCCGGACGAAAGCTGCGCGTCCGGTAATCCCCATAGTGTTACCGACGCTAGGGCTTGCGACCGGTTCACTTGATACCGCTGTGACTGCGCCCGAATCAGCCGAGCGTCGCTCAGACTCGTGTCGTTCATGTTGCAGTTACATCACGTGGGCGACATTTACTGACAGACCGGCAACCCCGTGGGCAGGTTCCGCCAACCGGAGGCGCCCGAGTCGGTGCTGTCTTGACCATGAGACCCAGGTCACCATGGCCGGATATTCGTCGTCATCTCCGAGGGTTGCCGCAGGCTGCCCTCATACCGGGGCGGCGGATAAGGGGTACTGAGAAGATGGCTCTCTTTGGGTGGAGTGTCGTACACGGAGGCAAAGCGCCGCCGCCGGGTGAGGTCGTCCGGCCGGACGAACGGCTCTCCTGGCCCCGGACGATCGGCCTCGGCGCGCAGCACGTGGTCGCGATGTTCGGAGCGACGTTCGTCTTCCCGCTGATCATGGGGCTGAACCCGCAGCTCGCGATCATGATGAGCGGTATCGCGACGATCATCTTCCTGCTGATCGTGAGCGGGAAGGTGCCGAGCTACCTCGGTACGTCGGCATCGTTCGTCGGTGGTGTCGCGGCGATCCGCGCGCAGGGCGGCGACTCGGCCGAGGTGACCGGCGCGATCCTCGTCGCGGGTGTGGTGCTCGCGCTCGTCGGTGTGCTGATCCACTTCGTCGGCTCGCGGGCCATCTACAGCGTGCTGCCGCCGGTCGTGACCGGTGCGGTCGTCATGCTCATCGGCTTCAACCTCGCGCCGGTGGTGGCCGGCACGTACTGGCCGCAGGACCAGTGGATCGCGCTGATCACGATGCTGTTCGTCATCGTGGTCGCGGTCGGCGTCCGTGGCTTCCTCGGCCGGATCGCGATCTTCCTGGCCCTGATCTTCGGGTACGGGCTGTCCTGGGTCTTCGACCGGATCTTCGGTCAGATCACGTCCTACGACGCTGCCGCCGCCAAGGAGACGACGCACTGGCGCGTGAACTGGGACGGCGTCGAGGCGGCGGACTGGATCGGCTTCCCGCCGCACACCTCGGGTGATGTCGTCGGCTGGCACACGCCGACGTTCTCGATCGCGGCGATCCTGCTCGTGCTGCCCGCCGTGATCGCGCTGATCGCGGAGAACGCCGGCCACGTCAAGGCCGTCGCCGAGATGACCGGTGACGACCTCGACCCGGTGATGGGCCGTGCGATCGCCGGTGACGGTGTCGGCACGGTGATCGCGTCCGCGGTCGGTGGCTCGCCCACCACGACGTACGCGGAGAACATCGGCGTCATGGCCGCGACCCGCGTGTACTCGACCGCGGCGTACTACGTGGCCGCGATCGTCGCGATCCTGTTCGGGTTCTCGCCGAAGTTCGGCGCGGTCGTCTCGGCGACTCCCGGTGGTGTTCTCGGCGGCATCACGGTCGTGCTCTACGGCATGATCGGCCTGCTCGGCGCGAAGATCTGGAAGGAGAACCGGGTCGATTTCGCCAACCCGATCAACCTGGTGCCCGCCGCGGCCGGAATCATCATCGGTATCGGTGGCGTGAGCCTGGTCTTCACCGACGACTTCTCGCTCTCCGGCATCGCGCTGGGCACGATCGTGACCGTGGCCGGCTTCCACATCGCGAAGGCGATCGCTCCGCCGCACCTGAAGGAGCTGTGGCTCGCCGAGCGTTCGGCGACACCTGGCCCGGTGAAGGACGACAAGGACGCCGGGGGCGCGGTCCTCGTCGTCGATGAGCCCGGCGCGTACAAGGAGCCGTAACCCGCAGGGGCGGCTGACCAGCCCCCGGCGGCGACCTACCGGCCGCCGGGGGATCACCTCTCCGGAGCACGTGACCAGCGACGTTGCTGGGCCGCTCTGGACTTCCTGGGGGACTATCGCGGCATGAAACCATCGGCGTTCGAGTACCACCGTCCGGAGACGCTCGCGGAGGCGCTGAGCATCCTGGCCGAGCTGGGTGCGGACGGGAAGGTGCTGGCCGGAGGCCAGAGTCTGGTTCCGATGCTCAACATGCGGCTGGCTGCGCCCGCCCATCTGGTGGACGTCAACCGGCTCTCCGAACTCTCTCGGATCGACGTGACGCCGGACGCGGTCACCGTGGGGGCGATCGCCCGCCACGCCGAGGTCGAGCACTCCGCGGACGCCGAGCGGGTGCTGCCGCTGCTGCGCCAGGCGCTCACGCACGTCGCCCACCCGACGATCCGCAACCGCGGCACCACGGTCGGCAGCATCGTGCACGCCGACCCGGCCGGTGAGATGCCGTCGGTGCTCGCGCTGCTGGGCGGCTCGGTGCAGCTGGCATCGGCGTCCGGGTCGCGCGTCGTTCCGGTCGACGACTTCTTCCTCGCGCCGCTGGAGTCGGCCACCCGTCCCGGTGAGCTCGCGACCAGCGTGACGTTCCCGATCCCGGCGGGGCACACCGGCACCGCGTGGCTGGAGGTGTCCCGCCGTCACGGCGACTACGCGATGTGCGGTCTCGGCGCGCTGGTGACGCTGGACGAGGACCTGCGGATCGCGTCCGCTCGGGCCACGTACGTCTCGATGGGGCCGACGCCGGTGACCGTGGACTTCACGGAACTTGTCGTAGGCCGTTCCTACGATGCCGCTGATTGGGCCGCTGCTGCGCGGCTCGCGGGCTCGTCCGTCGAGCCCGAGGAAGACATTCACGCCACCGCCGAGTACCGGCGGCACCTCGCCGGCGTGCTCACCGGCCGGGCGTTGAAGGCTGCTGCCGCGCATGCGGTGGCTCGAACGGAGGTTCCGGCCTGATGAGTGACCACGACGTCACGTTCACGGTCAACGGGGTGCCCCGCACCGCGTCCGTGCCCGCCCGCCGGTTGCTCGCCGATGCGCTCCGGCACGACCTCGAGCTGACCGGCACCCACCTCGGGTGCGAGCACGGCGTCTGCGGCTCGTGCACGGTGCTGGTGGACGGCCGTCCGATGCGTTCCTGCCTGTTGTTCGCGGTGAGCGTCGACGGTGCCGAGATCACGACGGTCGAGGGGTGCCGCGCCCCGGATGGCGGGCTCGGCCCGGTTCAGCAGGCGTTCGTCGACTGCCACGGCCTCCAGTGCGGGTTCTGCACGCCGGGCTTCGTCACGACGATCACGGCCTACCTCGAGGACAACCCCGACCCCACGGAGGAAGAGGCCCGGGAGGCGATCGGCGGCAACCTCTGCCGGTGCACCGGCTACCAGAACATCGTGAAGTCGGTGCTGCGGGCGGCGGAGATCAAGAAGGAGTCGGCGTAATGGCGACCCGTGCGTTCGGGGTTCCGATGACCCGGCGGGAGGACCCCCGCCTGGTGTCCGGCAACGGTCGTTATTTGGACGATTTGGGCGAGGGCGCGCTCGCGGTGGCGTTCGTCCGCTCGCCCCACGCCCATGCCCGCATCGTCGACGTCGACGTCACCGCCGCGCTCGACGTCGAGGGTCTGGTCGCGATCTACACCTACGACGACCTCGCCGACGATCCGAACCCACGGGTGTCCGAGCCCCTCCCGCTGCTGATCCCGCACCCGGCGCTGCACGCTCCCCGGGTGACCACCCCGCTGGCCGACGGCATCGCACGGCACGTCGGCGAAGCCGTCGTCATGGTCGTCGCGACCGACCGCTACATCGCCGAGGACGCGTGCGAGCGGATCCAGGTCGAGTACGAGACGTTGCCGGCGGTGGTCGGTATTCCCGCCGCGATCGAAGCCGCGCACCGCGTCCACGGCGACGTACCCGACAACGTGTCCGCGCACCTCGTCCAGGAGGTCGGGGACGCGCCGGCCGCGATCGCCGCCGCACCGCACACGCTCAGCCTCGACCTGGACATCGAGCGGTCGGCGTCGATGCCGATGGAGGGCAAGGGCGTCTACGCCCGCTGGGACGCCGCCGACCGGTCGCTGCGCGTCTACACCTCGACGCAGGCCTCGACGTCGGTGCGGTTCGCGCTGGCGGCCAAGCTCGACCTGCCGGTGGACCGGATCGACGTGATCGCGCCGGACGTCGGCGGTGGGTTCGGCGTCAAGATCGTGCACCCCTGGCCCGAGGAAGTCCTGATCCCGTGGGCGGCGGTGAAGCTCAACCGCGAGGTCAAGTGGGTCGAGGACCGCCGCGAGCATTTCATCAGCTCGACGCACGAGCGGGGCCAGCTGCAGAAGGTCACGGTCGGCTTCGACGACGAGGGGCACGTCCTCGGGCTCGACGTCGAGTTCTGGCACGACAACGGCGCCTACACGCCCTACGGCATCATCGTGCCGATCGTCACGTCGACCCAGTTGCTCGGGCCGTACAAGCCCGGTGCGTACCGGGTCGAGTTCCGGTCGATGTACACGAACACGGTGACGGTCACGCCCTACCGCGGTGCCGGGCGTCCACAGGGTGTGTTCGCGATGGAACGCACGATGGACGCGATCGCCGACCGTCTCGGGCTCGACCGGGCGGTGGTGCGGGAACGCAACTTCATCCAGCCCGAGGACATGCCGTACGACCACCAGCTGACGTTCCAGGACGGGCGGCCGCTGATCTACGACTCCGGCGACTACCCGACGTCGCTGGAGAAGATCAAGGCGCTGGTCGGCTGGGACGAGTTCGAGGCCATCCGGGACGCCGCCCGGGCCGAAGGGCGGCGCGTCGGCATCGGGCTCGCCTGTTACGTCGAGGGCACCGGCCCCGGGCCGTACGAGGGCGCGTTCGTCCGGGTCGAGACGACCGGCAAGGTCGTCGTCGCGACCGGCCTCACCACCCAGGGCCAGGGTCACGAGACCGTGTTCGCGCAGATCGCGGCCGAGGAGCTGGGAGTCCCGGTCGACGACGTCTCGGTGACCACCGGCGACACCAGGCGGTTCAAGTACGCGGTCGGCACGTTCGCGTCCCGCGCCGCGGTGATGAGCGGCAACGCGGTGGCGCTGACCGCCCGGAAGGTGCGCGCGAAGGCGTTGAAGATCGCCGGTGAGGCACTGGAGGCCGACCCGAAGGACCTGGAGATCGTCGACGGCGTCGTGCGGGTGAAGGGCGTCCCGCCGGAGGCACACGAGGGCATCCCGCTCCGCACGGTCGCGGTCCTCTCGAACCCGCTGCGGTACGCGTTCGACGAGGAGGCGAAGCGGGCCACCCAGTTCGCGGGCACCGCCGATCTGAGCAAGCCGCCGATCGACGAGGACGACGAGCCGGGGCTGGAGGCCACCGACTACTACTCGCCGATCCGTTCGACGTTCGCCAGCGGTATGCACGCCGCCGTGGTCGAGACCGACCCGGAGACCGCCGAGATCAAGATCCTGCGCTACTGCGTCGTGCACGACTGCGGGACGCTGATCAACCCCCGGATCGTCGAGGGCCAGATCCACGGCGGCGTCGCTCAGGGGGTCGGCGGCGCACTGTACGAGCGCATCGTCTACGACGAGAACGGCCAGCCGCTCAACGCGTCCTACATGGACTTTCTGATTCCGTATGCGTCCGAAGTACCGAAGGTGGAGACCGACCACCTGGAGACGCCCTCACCGCTCAACCCGCTCGGGGTGAAGGGCGCCGGCGAGGCCGGCGTCATCCCCTCCGCGGCACTGTTCGCCTCGGCCATCTCGGACGCGGAGGGCTTCTTCGTGACACGGATGCCGATCTCGCCGTCCGAACTGTGGGCCCTGCGCGAGCAGAACGCTCTGCTGGAAGGAACCAAATAGATGAAGGTCAACGGCAAGGCCACGCTCAACGCCCCGGTGCAGCGGGTGTACGACGCGCTGAACGACCCGGCCGTGCTGGTCCGCACGATCCCGGGCTGCCAGCAGTTGGAGCAGGTCGGCGACGACGCGTACCGGATGACGGTGACGGCGGGGGTGGCGTCGATCAAGGGCTCGTACGTCGGTGACGTGCGGCTGACCGACCAGCAGGCGCCGACCTCGTTCGTCCTGCGGGCGAAGGGCGCCGGTGCGCCCGGCACGGTCTCCGCCGACGTGCTGGTGACGCTGGAGGACGGTGCGAACGGCACGACGCTGCTCTCGTACGCCGCGGACGCGGTGGTGGGCGGCGCGGTCGGTGGGGTCGGGCAGCGCGTGCTGTCGGGGGTCGCGAAGAAGACCGCGGGCGAGTTTTTCGCAGCGGTCGATTCGCTGCTGAACGCCCCGGCCGAGGCGGCGGTCGTCTCCGCGGAGGGCGGCACGGTCCCGGGCGCCGAGGCGCAGCCCGCGGGCGCGGCGGCGGGAAGCCCGGCGGCCGGAGGTTCGGCAGCGGGCGCAGTGGCCGACGGCGCGTCGGCCGTCCTCCCGTCGGGCGCCGGGGCGGCTGCCGCGCCGGGGCCGCGGGTGTTCACGGCCCCGGCGAAGGCTGCTGCGGCCGACGGCGGCGTGCCGCTGGGCTTCGTCCAGGGCGCCGCGTTCGGTGCGGGCATCGCGCTGCTGGGCGTCCTGGTCGGCGGCCTGATCGGACGACGCCGCTCATGAGCGGCGGGCTCGCGCAGGCAGCCGGACCGGCGCGCCTTTCGCGCGGCGGTCGGGACGCAGCGCCGAAGGCGCGGCGCTGGTGAAGGCGTTCACGGCTGCGGCGATTCAGGTCGCACCAGAGCCGGGGCCGCTGACCCCGGCGACGGTGGCGGCCAACCTGGAGCGGTGTGCCGACTACGTGCGGCGTTGCGTCGAGGAGACCGGCGCGGAGCTGCTCGTGCTGCCGGAGACCGCGACCACGGGCTTCACCACCGGTGTCTCGCCGGACGAGCTGTGGGACGTCGTCAGCGAGATCCCGGGGCCGGTGACCGCGCCGGTCCAGGAGGTCGCCCGGGAACTCGGCGTCCACGTCGTGCTGGGCACGTACGAGCGGGGTTACGACCGGGGCACGGTCTACAACACCGCGGCGCTGATCGGGCCGACCGGCGACGTACTGGGCACCTACCGCAAGACGCACCTGTTCTGCGGTGAGGGCCGGGGCGACGGCGGCTGGGTGACGCCCGGCGACCGGGCGATCGTCGTCGACACCGAACTCGGCAAGATCGGGCTGATCATCTGCTTCGACGGCGACTACCCGGAGCTGTCCCGGATCGAGGCGGTGCTCGGCGCCGAGGTGATCTGCCGCCCCTCGGCGCTGCTCCGCTCGGCCGACCTCTGGGAGCTGACCAGCCGGGCGCGCGCCTACGACAACCACGTGTTCCTGGTCGGGGCGAACGCGACCGGCGTCGACCCCGGCGGAACGATCTACTTCGGCAACTCGCTGATCGTGACGCCGATCGCCGAGGTGCTGGCGCGGGGCGCCTCGCACCAGGGCTGGGTCACCGCCCGGCTCGACCCGGAGACCGCGATGAGCTCGCTGACCCCGGGCTCGAGCGTCAAGCAGCGGTTCGACCACCTGGCCGACCGGTCGTTGACCGTGATCGAGCGGCACATGGACGAGCTTCGGGCCCCGGCCAAGACCCCGTTCCCGCACGGCTGAGTCACCAATCTCAACGGACGCGTTTCCCCGGTTCCGCCGGGGAGACGCGTCCTGCGTTTTGAAATAGCGCGGCGAATTCCTGCGCTGCTATTGATTCCCGGCGGGGCGGCTACGCATAATTGGCTTGGCGGTCGGACGGCCGGCCACTAACGTCTACGTCAGCACCGAGCACCATCGACAGAGGATCAGGAGACCGCGATGTCGGGGACCCGCATGAACGCCGAGCAGCAAATGTGGCTGCTCAGCGAGGGTGTCCCGTGCGTCCGGTACCCCTCCTGCTCGACCAATGGCCTGCAAGAACCGCACCGGGAACGGTGGCGAAGCTAGCGCACTCAGCGCCTGCTGACGCCGCCCCTCCCAGTCGGGATCGGGGCGGTTTTCTTTTATCGCCAATTGTTTATTCGTGCTGCCCGGAAATTGTTTCCCATCTATGGGTGTAGCTCAAATTGGTAGAGCGCCGGCCTCCAAAGCCGGATGTTGCGGGTTCGATTCCTGCCGCCCATGCGCACCACCCCGGCTTACCGGCGGACCTGATCCTTGAGAACTGCACAGTGGATGGCACGTACACGGCGCCGACCCGTGTCGGCGCGGTGCCGGGCGTCCCCGTCCCCGCGGGGGAGGGCGCCCGGCGAATCTGGAGCGAGGGAGACGGAAACCCGCGCACCTTGGAAGTGCGAGAAACCCGGTTCAACTCCGGGGCTCCAGACGTGGCAAGTGGTCTCCGCAGCTCAGCGGAGCCGATCCGGGGTGCTCTGACGGCTGGGCAGCCGCGCTTTGGACGCGGTCTACGTGGGTTCGAGTCCTACCCCCGGAGCACCTTCGCGCCCTGGTGGCCCAACCGGCAGAGGCAGCCCGCTCAAACCGGGTCCAGTGCGGGTTCGACTCCCGCCCAGGGCACGCCGTCGCAGCAGTACCCATCGCGGTTGTAGCTCAGTAGGTCAGAGCGTCTCCTTGCCAAGGAGAAGGTCGCCGGTTCGAAGCCGGCCAGCCGCTCGTCGCCCCGCCGGGGCACGCACCACCACCGTGCCGGTGTAGCTCACGTTGGCCGAGCAGCGCCCTTGTAAGGCGCCGGACGCGGGTTCGATTCCTGTCACCGGCTCGACGTCGCCATAGCTCCAACCCCGACCATGGAAGGCACCGTCCAGCGGTGGGCAGCCGGCCTCGAAAGCCGGAGGCGGGGGCAACCCCGGGGGTTCGACTCCTCTGCCTTCCTCCATGCGCCGCTAGCTCAGTTGGTAGAGCTGCCGACTTTTAATCGGTATGTCCGGGGTTCGAGCCCCCGGCGGCGTACGCAGCATCGCCACCTTGAAGCGCCGCTAGCTCAGAGGCCAGAGCAGCTGACTCTTAATCAGTGGGTCCCGGGTTCGACTCCCGGGCGGCGTACGTAGCACCGTCGCGGAGTAGGGGAGCGGCGTCCCCGGCAGCCTCATAAGCTCGCAGATCGCCGGTTCGAGTCCGGTCTCCGCGTCCACGTCCCGGTAGCTCAGTCGGTAGAGCACCACCTCGACACGGTGGGGGTCCCAGGTTCAAGGCCTGGTCGGGGCACGCAACACCACAATGGCGCGTTCGGCTATGGGTTAGGCTGTCCGGTTTTCACCCGGACGAAGCGGGTTCGAGTCCCGCACGCGCTGCCATTCTCCCGAAGCTCAACAGGCTGAGCAGGCGACTGTTAACCGCAAGGCACCTGGTTCGAGTCCAGGCGGGAGAGCGTGACGCGGACGACGGCGTCCGTGCTGCCCGTGTAGCTCAGCTGGGAGAGCGCCGCCTTCACACGGCGGAGGTTCGGCGGTTCGAGACCGTCCGCGGGCACGTTGGCCGTAGCTCAATGGGAGAGCGCCAGGTCGTGACCCTGGAGATGCCGGTTCGATCCCGGCCGGTCACCCCAAGCGGGTGCAGGTAGATGGAGATCGCCCGTGCCATCGCCCTCGTAGCTCAGCGGACAAGAGCACCAGCTTCCGAAGCTGGGGGTCGGCGGTTCGATTCCGCCCGGGGGTGCGCCAGCCCGAATGCCCGAGTGGTCAAGGGAGCTGCCTGCAAAGCAGCCGTCGCTCGTCGACGCCGTCGGTTCGAATCCGACTTCGGGCTCCGTTCGCCATCCACTGTGCAGTATCAACTCACCGGCCGTGGGTCAGCCCAGCGCTGCGGGCAGCGGCCGAGAGTGCACCACGTCCAGCCGGGACACCGCGCGGGTGAGCACGACGTAGAGCCGGTTCGTCCCGCGCGGTTCGGCGTCGACGATGTCCGCGGGCTCGACCGCGACGACGTGGTCGTACTCCAGCCCCTTCGCCAGGCTCGCCGGGATGGTGTTGACCCGGGGATCCCCGACGGACGTCAGCGCTGCGGACACGCGCTCGGCCGCCGCGTCGGCCGTGATCACGCCGATCGAACCTTCGTAGCGCAGCGCGTCCCGCACGGCCGAGACGACACCGGCGATCAAGTCGTCGGTGTGGCGACAATTCACCCAGCCGTCGGTCCGGTACGACCGGGTTCGGGGTACGTCCACGTCGAGGAGCCGGTCGGCCAGTTCGAGGACGGCCGCGGGGACGCGGAAGCCGGTCGTCAGCGGCGTGACCGACGCATCCGGCTGACCCAGGTGGCCGAGCTGCTCCGGCCACGAGCCGGCGGCCCAGGGAGTGGTGCCCTGAGCGACGTCGCCGAGCACAGTCAGCGACCCGTACCGGCAGCGGCGGGCTATCGCGCGGCACTGCATCGGGGAGAGGTCCTGCGCCTCGTCCACGACGATGTGGGTGTAACCCGGTGGGTGGTCGATCAGCCCGGCCACCTCGTCGACGAGCAGCGCATCGGCGAGGGTCCACCGGTTCTTGACCCGGCGCCCGATCGCGTTCTGTTCCGCCGGGGTCAGGATCCCGTCGGCGGCCGCGCTCATGGCGTCCGAATCAGTGAGTAGTTCGGCCACCAGGTCGACCGGCCGCACCCGCGGCCAGCAATGCTCTAGCAGGTCTTTCACCGGTTTGCTGCGGCCGATCCGCTGCGTCCACGCAGCGCTGAGCGCACCGACCCGCCGTTCAGCCTGCCGCTGCACCAGCCCGACGACGCGGGCCCGCAGCCGTTCCCGGCCCAGGCCGTAGGTCGGGGCCTCGCGGCGGACGCTGACCACCAGCCGGGCCAGGTACTCCTCCGGTACTCGCCAGCGGTACGAGCCGTCCGCGATCGTGATCGGCTCGGCGGGCGGGCGAATGCGGCCGTAGAGCGCCCGCCGCAGCACCTTGGCCATACGCACGTCGTGCTTCACGGCGGCTGCGGCAGCGGCATCGGTCGCTCGCACCGGCACCGAGTCGAGCAGGTCGTCGAGCGTGCCCTGCTCCACCTCGACCTCGCCGAGTGTCGGAAGCACTGCCGAGATGTACCGGAGGAACGCGGGGTTGGGGCCGAGGACCAGCACGCTGTCGCGGCGCAGCCGCTCGCGGTACGCGTAGAGCAGGTAGGCCACGCGGTGCAGTCCGACCGCGGTCTTGCCGGTGCCGGGGCCGCCTTGGACGCAGGTCGAGGTGGTGAGGTCGGCGCGGACCAGTTGGTCTTGGTCGGCTTGGATCGTGGCGACGATGTCGCGCATGGGTCCGACGCGGGGTCGTTCGATTTCTTCGGTGAGGTATCGGCTGGGGAGTCCGCTGGTGATGTGTTCGTCTTCGTAGCCGGTCAGTTCGGCTGGGCTGGTGCTCCAGCCGTAGCGGCGGCGTACCTGGACGCCCATGGGGTCGGTTGCGGTGGCGCGGTAGAAGCGGCTGGATACCGGGGCTCGCCAGTCGATGACCAGTGGCATCTCGGCGCCGAGGCCGATGCGGCGGCGTCCGAGGTAGTACTGCTGGTCGGCGTGGTCGCCGGCGTCGGGGCCGAAGCGTAGGCGTCCGAAGAACAGTGGCCCGTCGGGTTCTTCGGCTAGTTCTTTGGCGCGGCTGCGCAGCAGGCGGCCGAGTACTTCGGCGGTGTAGCCGTCCCCGGCGATGGTTTCGCCGGTAGCTACGCGGTGCCGGGCGTGGTCGAGCATCTGGGTCAGGGTCTTGCGGGCCGCGCGGAGGTACTCCTGTTCCTCGGCCAGTTCGGTATCCACCCCGATACTGTAACCGAGTAACGAATTTAACCCTGATATGTTTTACGTCATGGGCGGGCTCCGGGAGCGCAAGCGGCAGCGCACGCACGACACGATCTCCGCGACGGCGATCCGGCTGTTCCTGGCGCGGGGGTTCGACGCGGTGTCGGTGGCTGACGTCGCCGAGGCCGCCGAAGTGTCGAAGCCGACGCTGTTCCGGTACTTCCCGTCCAAGGAAGATCTGGTGCTGCACCGGATCGGCGACCACCAGGGCGAGTCCGCGCGGGTGGTCCGGGAGCGGGCGGAGGGCGTCGGGCCGGTCGAGGCGCTGCACCGGCATTTTCTCGACGGGCTGGCGCGGCGCGACCCGGTGACCGGGCTGAACGACGTTCCCGAGGTGCTGGCTTACCACCGGCTGGTGTTCGAGACGCCGGCGCTGGTGGCGCGCGTGGCGGCGTTCGCCGAGGCGGACGAGGCCGCGCTGGCGACCGCCTTGGAGGATACGGAAAGCCCTCTCGTCGCCGCGGTGCGTGCGGCGCAGATCCTCGCCGTCCGGCGGGTGCTCGCGCGGGAGAACTGGCGGCAGCTCATGGCGGGCAGGTCGGCCGACGAGCTCTACCCGGACGCGGTGGCCGCCGCTGACCAGGCCTTCGGGTTCCTGCGTTGACCGCTCCGGGCGCGGACGAGAGGCCCGCGCCCGGAGGAAACTACGCGTCGATCGGGGTGAGGACGAAGACCGGGATCTGCCGGTCGGTCTTCTTCTGGTACTCGGCGTAGTCGGGCCAGACCGCGACCGACCGCTCCCACCAGACCGCCCGCTCCTCGCCGGTGGCCTCGCGCGCCTCGTAGTCCTTCCGCACGGCGCCGTCCTGCAGCTCGACGTGCGGGTTCTTGACCAGGTTGTAGTACCAGACCGGGTGTTCCGGCGCGCCGCCCTTCGAGGCGACGACGGCGTACTGACCCTCGTGCTCCACCCGCATCAGCGGCGTCTTCCGGAGTTTCCCGGACTTGGCCCCGACCGAGGTGACCAGGATGATCGGCACCCCGCGAAGCTCGTTCGCTTCAGCTCCGTTGGAGGCCTCGAACGTCTCGGCCTGCTTGCGAGCCCAGTCGGACGTGCTCGGCTCGTACTCACCAGTCAGCGGCATGAAATCCCCAAACGATCCATAACGGTCGCCCATAACCCTTCCGTGGGCCCACTCACGATGCACGTGAAACGCCGCAACCGGCCGGACTCATCCCGCCGCGAGGATTACGCTCGGCCGCCATGGCCCCCCGTTTCGACACCTTCGAACAGTTCTGGCCGTACTACGTGGCGCGGCACGCCGACGCCATCACCCGCTGGGGGCACCTCGGCGGGTTCGGCGCCGGTCTGCTGGCCGCCGGGATCGCCCTGCGGAGGCGCCGATCGCTCGTCTCGATCGCGCTGCTACCGGCTATTCGGTACGCGGCGGCGGCCGCCACCCACCGGCTGGTCGAGCACAACACGGTGTTCACGCCGCCGCGCGAGCTCAGCCTCGACCAGCAGCTCTGGTTCGTCCGGGCTGATGCGCGGATGTGGACGATGATGCTCTCCGGCCGGGATGCCGAGCTTCAACTGCTGGCCGATCGCTGGAATGCCGAACACGCCCGTCGGAGTTCCGGGTCCCCGGTCGATGTAAGGGTGTGAGCAGCGAACCGGAGTACGCCGACCGCAGCAACGCGCTGCTCGCGCTGTACGACCGCGTGCTGCCCGACGTCTACGGTTACCTGCGGACGCGGTGCGGGAGCACGGCGTTGGCCGAGGACCTCACCGCTGAGACGTTCCTCGCCGCGGTCGTCGCGGTGCGGAGCGGCGCCAGCCCGACGCCGGCTTGGCTGGTGACCGTCGCCCGCAACAAACTGGTCGACCACTGGCGACGCGAGGCACGCGAACGACGCTCTCTGCAGCTGGTCGAGCCGCTGCCCGGACCGGACGATCCGTGGGACGCCCGGCTGGACGTGCTGCGGGCGCGGGACGTCCTACAGCGGCTCGGCCCGCACCACCGGACTGCGCTCACCCTTCGGTACGTCGACGACCTCCCAGTGCCGGAGGTGGCCCGGCTACTCGGCCGGACCAGGCATGCGACCGAGGCATTGATCGTCCGGGCGAGAGCCGCTTTCCGGGCGGCGTACGAGGAGGGGAGCGGCGATGACTGATCCGCTGGATGCCCTCCGCGACGCGAGCCCGCGCGAGGCGCCGAGCCCGGAGTTCGCCGCGGCGCTGCGTGCCCGCTTGGAGGAGGCGCTGGGCCGGCCGTCGGACGCGGTCGACGACATCCTGAATCACGCCTTCGAAGAGGCCGAGGAGACCCTGATGACCCCACCGATCACGATCCAGCAGTTCACGCCGTACCTCTCGGTGCCCGACGGGCGGCGGGCGATCGCGTTCTACACCGAGGCGTTCGGTGCCGAGGTGATCGACGAGCCGACGATCATGCCGGACGGCAAGATCGGTCACGTGACGCTGCAGATCGGCTCCACCCGGCTGTTCCTGGCCGAGGAGTTCCCGGAGATGGGCCTGGTCGCGCCGCCGAACCTGGGCGGTGTCAGCGTGACGCTGCACGTGTCGTTCGCCACGGGCCCCGAGGTGGACGTCGTAGCCGAGCGCGCCGTCGCAGCGGGCGCGACGCTGGAGCGGCCGGTCGCCGACGGGCCGTACGGCCGCGGAGGCGTCGTCGTCGATCCGTCCGGACACCGGTGGTTCCTGCTGCACGAGCCGAACTGAGGCACGATGGGTGCGTGACGCTCACGCTCCCGGACGCGGCTCTCGCCGAGCTGACGGCGCTGGTGCGATCCGGCGATCTGATCGTGCTCAGCGGTGCCGGCATTTCCACCGAGTCCGGCATCCCCGACTACCGCGGTCCGTCCGGCGCGTTCCAGCGCAACCACACGCCGATGACCTACCAGGCATTCACCCGCGACCCGGCCGCCCGCCGCCGGTACTGGGCACGCAGCTTCCTCGGCTGGCGGATGATCTCGGCCGCCGCGCCGAACGACGGGCACCGCGCGGTCGCCCGGCTGGAGTCGTGCGGCCTGGTCCGGCGGGTGATCACGCAGAACGTCGACGGGCTGCACCAGGCCGGTGGTGCCCAGGACGTGGTCGAGCTGCACGGTTCGCTCGACCGGGTGATCTGCCTCGACTGCGGTGAGCTCAGCGACCGCATCGAGTTGGACGATCGGCTCCGGGCGGCCAATCCCGGGTTCGGGGGCCCGGTCGACGAGGCCACGGTGAACCCCGATGGTGACGTCGACCTACCCGAGGAGCAGCTGGACGGGTTCGCGGTCGTCGACTGCATCGGGTGCGGCGGTGTCCTCAAGCCGGACGTCGTGTTCTTCGGCGAGAACGTGCCGAAGGAGCGGGTCGCCGACTGTACGGCGACGATCGAGCGTGCGGGCGGCCTGCTCGTGCTCGGGTCGTCGTTGACCGTGTACTCCGGGCGGCGGTTCGTGGTGCAGGCGGCCAAGGCCGGGATCCCGGTGGGGATCGTCAACCAGGGTCCGACCCGCGGCGACGACCACGCGAGCGTCCGCGTCGACGCGCCACTCGGCCCGACCCTCACCGCCCTCGCCGCCGCCGCGGCGCCGTAACGCGCGCCGCGCCCGGCGCCGCCCGCGCCCGGAGGCGCCCCGCGGCGCCCCGCCCGCGCGGCCCTGCGCCCGCGCCCGGCGGCGCCGCCTCGCGGCTACCTGAGGCTTGCCGCTCGCTCGGTCAAGAACGCACGTTCGCGCGTGTTGCGCGCCAGGCCCGCCGCACGCTCGAACTCCGCGCGCGCCTCCTCGCGGCGCCCGAGCTTCGCCAGCAGATCGCCCCGGATGCTCGGCAACAGGTGGTACTCCCGCAGCGCCGGCTCGTCCGTCAACTCGTCAACCAGCCGCAACCCGACGGCCGGACCGTCGGCCATGCCCCGCGCCACCGCCCGGTTCAGCCGGACGACCGGCGACGGCGTCGCGACGGCCAGTTCGTCGTACAGGCGAGCGATCCGCGTCCAGTTCGTCGCCTCGGCGTTCGGCGCGATCGCGTGTTCGGCGGCGATCGCCGCCTGCAGGCCGTAGACACCACCGGTGCCCCCGGCACGCAGGCAAGCGCCCAGCGCTTCGATCCCACGGCGGATCGCCAACTGGTCCCATCGGTCCCGGTCCTGGTCAGCTAGGAGCACCGGGTTCCCGGCGTCGTCCGTGCGGGCAGGCAGCCGGGACGCCTGGAAGTACATCAGCGCGAGCAGCCCCTGCGGCTCCGGCTCCCGCGGCACGATGTCGGCGACCAGGCGTGCCAGCCGGATCGCTTCGTCGCAGAGCGCGGGACGCATCCAGTCGTCGCCCGCAGTCGCGGAGTAGCCCTCGGTGAAGATCAGGTAGATGACCTGCAAGACCGACGGCAGCCGGCGGACCTGCTCGGTGCGGTCGAGGTCGTCGAGCCCGGTGCCGGCCTCGGCCAGCGTCCGCTTGGCCCGGGTGATCCGCCGGACCACGGTCTGCTCCGGGACCAGGAACGCGCGGCCGATCTCCTTCGTCGTGAGTCCGCCGAGCAGCCGGAGCGTCAACGCGATCTGGGACTCGGTGGTGAGCGCCGGGTGGCACGTGACCAACATCAGCCGTAGGACGTCGTCCTCAATGTGGTCGACCGCAGCGTCGAAATCGGGCACAAAGGCCTCCGGGGCGAGTTGCACCGCCAGCCGGTCGTACCTCTCCGCCCGACGGAAATGATCGATGGCCCGGCGCTTGGCGACGGACATCAACCAGGCACCCGGGTTGTCAGGGACGCCCGTGGCCGGCCACTGCTCGAGCGCGGCCACCAGCGCGTCGGACGCGAGGTCCTCAGCCAGGTCGAGGTCGTGCGTCATGCGCAGTAGCCCGCCCACCACCCGGGAGGACTGGTCCCGCCAAACCTTCGTCACCACGTCGTTGGAGCCGCTCGTCACGGCTCCCGATCCCAGCAGCCAACGCCCCGGGCGGCAACTGCCCGGAGCGTCGGCGCGAACCCGCTTAGAACTCCGCGATCTGGCGGACCTCGGATTCGCCCTCCCAGCCCGGCCAGTTGTCGACGTGAAGCTGGATGAAGTCCTTCGCGCCGGCGACGGCCTCCTCGAGCGTGTCGTACTCGACGATCGCGTACCCGCCGACGACCTCGGTGGCCTCCGCGAACGGCCCGTCGGACACGATGACCTGTCCGCCGGAGGCCCGGACGGTGGCTCCGGACGACGTCGGCAGCAGCCCGCCGGTCGTCACGAGCCGGCCGGTGGTGGCGAACTCCTCGATGTACTTGCCCATCGCGTCGTACAGCGCCTGCGGCGGGTTGCCCTGGTTCTCGCGCGACTTCACCATCTGCAGGAACTTCATGGTCGTCTCTCCTCGGCTCGAAAGCGTGTCGTCACTATGGCGTCGTGCGGCGAGCGCCGGTTCGGACATCGCCTTCGAAGAATTTTTTCGAGCCCGCGCGTTGACGACGGTGGCCCTCCCGTTCTCGGCAAGACTTGACGACGAACCTGGCGGATCTTGCCCGTTGAATTTTGGGTAATCAGAGTTCAGGGAGGTCGGATGCCACGACGTCTGCGCATCGGGATCGATACCGGTGGCACGTTCACCGATGTGGTCGCGATCGACGAGGAGACCGGGCGCCTGGTCACTACGAAGACCCCGTCGACCCCCTCCGACCCCGCCGAGGGGTTCCTGGACGGCGTCCGGAAGGTGCTCTCGCTGATCGAGGGCGAGTCCGAGGTGACAGCGTTCGTCCACGGCACCACCGTCGCCACGAATCAGCTGCTCGAAGGCAAGGTCGGCCGCCTCGGCTTCATCACGACCGAGGGCTTCGGCTTCCTGCTGGAGATCGCTCGCCAGAGCGTCCCGGACGGCTACGGCAACTCGTACTTCTGGGTCAAGCCGCCGCGGATCGTCCCCGCCGACCTGGTGAAGACCGTCGGTGGCCGCCTCGACCACACCGGTGCGGAGATCCGCCCGTTCGACGAGGCCGAGGCGCGTCAGGTCGCGCGGTGGTTCCGCGACGAGGGCGTCGACACGCTCGGCGTCTGCTTCCTTCATGCCTATGCGGACGCCCGGCACGAGCTGAAGATGCGCGAGATCCTGGCCGAGGAACACCCGTCCGCAGTCGTCTCACTCTCCAGCGACGTGCTCCGGGAGTACCGCGAGTACGAGCGCGCGATGACGACGCTGGTCGACGCCGCGGTGAAGCCCCGGGTCGGCGCGTACGTCCGCGGCATCGCGTCGAAGCTGCCGGACGGCGTCCCGTTCTACGTCATGAAGTCCAACGGCGGGGTGCTGTCGGCCGAGGAGGTCGTGCACCAGCCGATCACCACCGTGCTGTCCGGCCCGGCGGCTGGGGCCCTCGGCGCCGCGCTGGTGGCCGGTGCCGCCGGGTTCGACAAGGTGCTGACCTGCGACGGCGGCGGCACGTCCACCGACGTCAGCGTCGTCCTCAACGGCGAGCCGACGCTGACCACCGAGGGCACCGTCGGCGCCTACCCGTCGAAGATCCCGATGATCGACGTCGTGACCGTCGGCGCGGGTGGCGGCTCGGTGGCGTGGCTGTCGCGCGAGGGCACGCTCAAGGTGGGGCCGCGCTCGGCAGGCGCCGACCCCGGTCCGCTCTGTTACGGACGCGGCGGCACCGAGCCGACCGTGACCGACGCGCACGTCGTCCTCGGCCGGATCCCTCCGCACCTGCTCGGTGGCGAGGTCCCGCTGGACGTTTCCGCGGCCCAGGCGGGCCTCGAGAAGCTCGGCGACTCGCTCGGACTCGACCTGCCGTCGGTGGCGGCCGGCGTGCTGGAGATCTCGGCCTGGAACCAGGCCAACGCGCTGCGCCAGGTCACGGTGAAGCGCGGTCTGGACGTCCGGGACTTCACGCTGGTGACGTTCGGCGGCTCTGGTTCGCTGCTGCTCTGCCGTCTGGTCGACATCCTCGGCTGCGCGTCGGTGTTGGTGCCGCGGGACCCGGGCAACCTGTCGGCGTTCGGCCTGCTCACCGTCGACGTGAAGAACGACTACGTGCAGACGCTGGTCTCCCGGCACTCGTTGCTGGACGTGGCGCGGGTGGATGCGGCGTTCACGGCGCTGGAGAAGCAGGCCGCGGCCGCACTGGACGGTGAGGGCTTCTCGCGTTCCGAGCAGCAGTACGTGCGCACCGCCGACCTGCGGTACTACGGGCAGGCGTTCGAGGTGCGGGTGCCGGTTTCCGGGCTGGATCTGGACGCCGCCCGGGAAGCGTTCCACGACGCGCACGAGCAGACCTACGGCTACAGCTTCCGGGACAAGCCCGAGCAGCAGGTCGAGTGGGTGAACCTGCGGGTCACCGGCGTCGGTCCGATTCGGCGTCCGGAGCTCGTGTCGTTGGAGCCCGGACCCGCGCCGTCCCCGACCGGGACCCGGGAAGTGTGCTTCGACGCCGGTCTCGGTTACCAGGAGACGCCGATCTACTGGCGCCCTGATCTGTCGCCGGGGAACCGGATCGAAGGTCCGGCGATCATCGAGGAGTACGGCTCGACCGTGCCCCTGCACCCGGGCTTCCGCGCGGAAATCGACCGCTTCGGCAACCTGATCATCACGAAGGAGGCCGCCGCGTGACCGGCCCGGCTGTCGACCCGATCGTCCTCGAAATTGTGGAAGGCACGCTCGCCGCGATCGAGCTGGAGGTGGAGACGGCGATCGGCCGCACCGCCCGCTCGCCGATGATCCGCGACGCGCACGACTTCCGCGCCGGCATCCACGACCGCAAGCTGCGTAAGCTCACCGGCCGCTCGTACTCGGCGCTGGTGCAGCCGGTCGCCCGCGACTACCCGCTCGACACGATGCGGCCGGGCGACGTCTTCTTCCACAACGACGTCTACCTGTCCGAGGGCGGGATCGGGCACCTGCCGGACCTCTGCGTCACGGTGCCGGTCTTCCACGACGGTTCCGTGGTGGCCTTCGTCCAAGCCTTCGGGCACCACGACGACATCGGCGGCGCAGTGCCCGGCTCGATGCCGTCGGCGGCCACCAGCGTGTTCGAAGAGGGCCTGATGGTCCCGCCGATCCGGCTCTGGGACGCGGGCGTGCCGAACGAGGCGGCGCTGAAGATCATGACCCGCAACTCGCGGATGCCCGACTCGCTCGCCGCCGACCTCGACGCCGAGTGCTCGGCCTGCCTGATGGGCGCCCGCCGTCTCGGTGAGCTGTTCACCCGCTACGGACGCGAGACCGTCGAGGCCTGCTTCGACGCGATCCTGGCCAACACCACCCGGGTGTTCCAGCAGGAGCTGCTCTCCAAGATCCCGGACGGTGAGTACGTCTGGGAGGACTACGCCGAGCACGACGGCGTCGACGAGCCAAAGCTGCACGCCCAGCGGATCACGCTGACCAAGCTCTCGGCCGGGGACGGCGTCACCGACGGGCGGCTGATTCTCGACTTCACCGGGACTTCGCCGCAGGCCAAGGGCCCGATCAACCACTGTGCGAACTATTCGGACGGCAACTTCCTGGCGAAGTGGCTCGCGCCGATCCTGCGCAATCTCGCCGACTCGCCGGAGCGGATGGCCGAGCTCGACGTCAACGAGGGTGTTGTCCCGTTGATCGAGATGAAGTTCCCGCCGCCGGGGACGCTGCTCACGCCGATCTTCCCGGCGCCGACGAACGCCCGGACGTTCGTGATCCTGCGGCTCCTGGGCGTGCTCGCGGGCGTCGTCGCGAAGGCAGTGGACGGGCGCATGCCCGCCGACCAGGAGACGATCCGGTACACCGGGGTCTACGGGACCGATCTGGAGGGCCAGCCGTATCTGATGCGGGAGGTGCTCGGCGGCGGGTCAGGCGGCCGGTACTACGCCGACGGCGAGGACACGATCCACGTCGTCCCGGACTCGCGGAACATCCCGGTCGAGTTCGCCGAGGCGCGGTGGCCGTTCGTGGTCGAGTCGCTCGGCCTCGCGGTGGACAGCGGTGGCGCGGGTCGTTACCGCGGTGGCCTTGGGTACGAGAAGCACATCCGGATGCTGCGCGACGCGTCGTTCATGTCGATCGCCGACCGGTCGCTGCTCGCCTGCTGGGGGGTCCGTGGCGGGCGCGCGGGCCGTCCGTTCGAGGTCGTGATCGACCCGGGTGGGCCTCGCGAACGGGTAGTCGACGCGTTGGCCGACGCCGAGCCGGTGCGCGCGGGCGAGATCATCCGGATCCGGACCACCGGCGGCGGCGGCTGGGGCGACCCCCTGGAGCGGCCGTACGACGAGGTCGCGCGTGACCTGGCCTGGGGCAAGGTCTCGGTGGCGGGCGCTCGGTCCGACTACGGGGTCGTCGTGGCCGCCGACGGGTCGATCGACGTCGAAGCCTCGGACGCGCTGCGGGCGTCGCGGGCCTCTTCGTCCGAAGCGTTCTTCGACCGCGGACCGGGCTTCCCGGCGCTCGCGGGTGGCCGCACCCACGCGGACGTGGACGTGCTGTGATCCGCCCGGTCAGGCCGCCCAGCCCGCCCGGGTCGCCCGGGTCGTCCGGGCCGCCCGGGTCGTCCGGGTCGCAGCGGACCAGCCCGCGCCGCCCGTCCGGGCCGCCTTGGGAGGGGCCGCGCCGGTCGGGGCTGCGGCGGGGCGGGTCGCGATGATTGGGGTCACCGGGGCAGCGGGGAAGACCGGGCGGGCGGTGCTCGCCGCGTTGGCCGCTCGGGGCGTACCGACCCGGGCGCTGGTGCGCCCGGGTCGGTCAGCGGCCGGCCTGGGTGCGACCGAAACCGTTCATGCCGATCTGCGGGACGCGGGGCAAGTGGCCACCGCACTCGACGGCGTCTCGGCGGTGTACGTGGTCGCGCCGAACGTGCACCCGTCCGAGGCGTCGATCGTGGAGAACGTGCTCGCGGCCGGCGTACCGCGGGTCGTGTACCACTCGGTGCTGCATCCGGCCGTCGAGGCCATGCCGCACCACTGGGCCAAGGCACGCGCCGAGGAACTGCTGGTCGCGTCCGACGTGGACTGGACCGTGCTCCAGCCGTGCGCCTACGCCCAGAACTTCCGGCCCGCTGACGTGCTGCGCGTGCCGTACTCCGTCGATACACGGTTCGCGTTCGTCGACCTGCTGGACGTGGCGTTCGTCGCGGCGCGCGTGCTGACCGAGGACGGGCACTCGTACGCCACGTACGAGCTCGCGGGGCCGGAACTGCTGTCGGTGGCGGACGTGGCGGCCCTGTGGGGTGTACGGGCCGAGCGTGAGGACCTCAACGAGTGGTACCTGGACACGCCGTTGCGCGGCTATGCCCGGGACGCCCTCGGTGCGATGTTCACGTACTACGACGAGCACGGCCTGCCCGGGAACCCGCGAGTGCTCGCCTCCCTGCTCGGCCGCCCACCTGCCACCGTCGCCGACGTCTTCGCCCGAGAAAGTTGACCATTTTTCGACGTGTCACCCGGCGGTGATACGTCGAAAAATGGACAGGAATCTCAGCGGAGCCGGCGGAGACCGTCCCAGCCCTTGGGGGCGGCGTCGAGGAGCTGGCGGGGGCGGCGTTCGCCTTCGTGCTCGACCAGGTCGACGAAGCACGGGCAGCGTGTGAGGTCGTTGTCGTGGGCGTGGCAGAGTCGGATCCCGGCGAGCTGGACCGCGCGCGCAACCGGCCGAACCTGTGACTCTCCCAGGATCGGCAGCCGCTTCACGACCTCGCGCACCATCATCTGCTCGAGCCACGGCCTGCCGAGCCAGATCCACACCTGGGCGGCGAGCTTGCCTGCGGCGTCGTGGAGCTTCGCGGGGGACTCGAGCGCCTGCCGGGCGACCGTCGCCACGAGCGTGCAGTTCTCGCGGCGCCAGGCGTCCCGGAGTTGGCGCCATCCGGATTCCCCGAGGTAGGGCACCGCGAGCGCGTCCACCGCGTCCATCGCGCCGTTCCGGATAGCGGAGGCGCAGCGCTCCGCGGCCCGATCCAGCCGCGGATCCCGCGGCTCGCGCTCAGCCTCCGGCCCCGACGGCGCCCCCGCCCCCGGCGGCACTTCCGCCCCCGGCGGCACTCCCGCCTCGGGTGGTGCTTGCGCGCCTGATGGTGCTTGCGCGCCTGATGGTGCTTGCGCGCCTGATGGTGCTCCGGGCCCGGGCGGTGCTTGCGCGGCCGGTGGTGCTTGGGTGCCGGGCGGTGCTTCCGGCGGCGTGGTGGTGGCTGCGTGGCCGGGGTCAGCGTCGAGGACGGACGCAGGCGCGTCAGGCGACGGAGCGTGGGCCGTCGGAGTCTCCGCCCGCAGTGCCTCTGCGGACGGCGCCTCGCCGGACGGCGCCCCGGACGGTGGTGCCTCTGCGGACGGTGCCTCGGACGAGGGCGCCTCGGGCGGTGGTGCGTCGGGCGGTGGTGCGTCGGGGGGCAGGGCTGGGCCGGGCGGTGGGGGTGCCTTGCGCGGCCGGGCGCCGCGCGGGGGGCGCAGCGTCTTTGGTGCGCTGTTCCGGGCGCGGCCGTGCACCGGCGACTTCCGCCTGCGAGTGCCGGCTCCGGCCTTTCGCGGAACCGGCTTTTCGGAGTGCGGTGTGCTCTCGGCGGACGATTCGGACGGGTCGGGGGCGGGTTCCAGCGCCGGCTGCCCCTGGTGGACACGGCAGCGTTCACCCGGCAGCGCCACACGATTTTGGCAGGGCCGCCCGGACCGGGTCGCCGCGCCGCACCGTGGCACGGCGGCGTTACTCGTGCTCACACCACCATCCTGACTCACCGACGCTCGCTCTGCGGGCCCCGAGCTGCCTCATCGGACGCGGGACGTCCGAACTGTCGTTATTCGCGTAGCCTGCCGTCGGGGCCCTGAGCCCACACGGCAGACGAGAGGAACACGGTGGAACTGCCCCGGTCGTTCGAGGGCGCCAGCGCACTACCGGCCGACGCGGTTCCGACCGCCGTGCGAGCCGCAGCGCTCGCCTCGCGTGGTTCCGGCGAACCCGTCGGCGGTTATCTGTACGACCTCTCGGCAGCCCAGGAGCGAGCCACCCGCCTGGTCACGGCACTGCCGGCCGCGGCCAAGGTCTGCTACGCGGTCAAGGCGAACTCGTTCTCGCCGCTACTCGGAGCGCTCGCCGAGGTCGTGCACGGCTTCGAGGTGGCCTCGGTCGCCGAGGCCCGGCTCGCGCTCGCTGCCGCGGCGAAAGCTGAGGTGAGACCGCGGCTCGTCGTCAGCGGACCGGCCAAGAATTCGACGATGCTCGCCGGCCTGGTCGGCCCCGACGCCCCCGACGGTGCGGTCGTGGTGAACGTTGAGAGCGTGCTCGAGCTGCACCGACTATCGCGGGCAGCGGTCGCCGCCGGTCGGCACGCGCCCGGCCGGGAGGTGCCGGTCGCGCTGCGCGTCAACCCGCAGAGGTCGCCCGTCGAGGTCGCCCGCGCCACCGGCCTGACGATGGGCGGCGTGCCCAGCCCGTTCGGGATCCCTGAAGCCGAGATCCCGGACGCCCTCCGGGCGCTCGGCTCGCTCCCTGGCGTCCGCTTCATTGGATTTCACCTGCATGCGGTGAGCGGGAACATGGACGCGGACCTGCACGCGGACTACGTGCGCGGAGCCGTGGAGTGGGCGGTCCGCACCGCCGACGAACACGGCCTCCGGCTGCGGGCGGTCGACGTCGGTGGCGGCCTGGGCATCCCGTTCGAGCCGGGGCCGGAGTTCGACGTCGAGACGTTCGGGGCGGCGCTCGCCGCGCTGCCGCTGCCGGAGGACGTCGAGCTGATCCTCGAGCCCGGCCGCTGGATGGCCGGGCCGGTGGGCTGGTACGCAACCGAGGTCGTCGACGTCAAACGTTCCTATGGCGAGGTGTTCGTCGTCGTCCGGGGCGGTATCAACCACTTTCAACTTCCGATATCGTGGGAGATCCGTCACAATTTCGCCGTGCTGCCAGTGGACGACTGGCCGGTCGGGTTGCCGCGGCCCGGCGTCGAGCGGGCGGCGGTGACGGTCTCCGGTGAACTGTGTACTCCGGAGGACGTGTTGGCTCGTGGCGTCACGGTCGACTCGGTCCGCGCTGGTGACCTGCTGATCTTTCCGAACGCCGGAGCCTACGGCTTCGAGTTCGCGATGCCGGCGTTCCTCGGGCAGCCGCCGGCGTGGCGAACGGCGCTCACTCGTCCGGACGGGCACGCACCTCGGCCGCGCCCGGCGAGCCGAGTTGACGACCTCGCCGACTTCCGGTGAGGTAAGGCTCGCCTAACCGCACTGTCCATCGTGGCCTACGGCCACGATCCGATCCCGGGGATGCCCTGACATGACCGTGTACCCCGGCCGCCTCCTCCGCTCCGCTCCTCGGTCGCTAGGGCTCCCTACGATGCTCACTCCGGAGACGGCCTCATGACCGTGCTCAGCAGGGTCGACACCTCCACGATTCTCGCTCGGCAGGCCGCTCGCGAGTCGGCCGCCCGCACCTACGCGAGACACTTCCCGATCGTCCCGGTTAGGGCCGAGGGAATGACGATCCACGGGGCCGACGGGAGAACCTACCTGGACTGCCTGTCCGGGGCCGGGACGCTGGCGCTGGGGCACAACCACCCGGTGGTCGTCGACGCGATCCGGCGCACCGTCGACGCCGGGCGTCCGCTGCACACGCTCGACCTGGCGACGCCGGAGAAGGACGAGTTCGTCGACGCGCTGTTCGCCACGCTGCCGACGCCGTTCGCCGACCGCGCCAAGATCCAGTTCTGCGGCCCGGCAGGCACCGACGCGGTCGAGGCGGCGATCAAGCTCACCCAGACCGCGACCGGCCGCGGCGGAGTCGCCGCGTTCACCGGCGCCTACCACGGCATGACGCTCGCCGCGCTCACCGCGTCCGGTGGGGTCGCGGCCCGGACGCCGCTCGCCGGACCGAGCCTCGACGTCACCCGGCTGCCGTACCCGTATCCGTACCGGTGCCCGCTCGGCCTGGGAGGCGACGTCGGCGCGAACGCGGCGGCGTCCTACGTGGAGCGGCTGCTGGACGACCCGAACAGCGGCGTGCTGCCGCCTGCGGCCCTGCTGCTGGAGCCGGTGCAGGGCGAGGGCGGCGTGATCCCCGCCCCCGACCACTGGCTGCGGCGCATGCGGACGATCACCCGCAGGCATGGCGTCCCCCTGGTTGTGGATGAGGTGCAGGCAGGCGTC
This sequence comes from Cryptosporangium aurantiacum, assembly GCF_900143005.1. Classification (NCBI taxonomy): domain Bacteria; kingdom Bacillati; phylum Actinomycetota; class Actinomycetes; order Cryptosporangiales; family Cryptosporangiaceae; genus Cryptosporangium; species Cryptosporangium aurantiacum. The sequence goes on along the minus strand of NZ_FRCS01000002.1, from coordinate 477,405 downwards.
GGCCGGACCGGCAGCATGTGGGCACACGAGCACGCGGGCGTCGTTCCCGACGTCCTGATCGCCTCCAAGGCGATCGGCGGCGGCCTGCCGCTCGCCGTCGTCGTCTACCGCGACGACCTCGACGTGTGGGCACCGGGAGCGCACGCCGGGACGTTCCGCGGCACGACGCTCGCGATGGCGACGGGTGCGGCGACGCTCCGATTCGTGCGTGAGAACGACCTGCCCGCGCACGCACGGAAGATCGGGTCGCGGCTGCTCGCCGGGCTGCGGGCGATCGGCAACCCGGCGATCGGCGACGTGCGCGGCCGAGGGCTGATGCTGGGTGTGGAACTGGTCGACGCGGACGCCGACCCCGACCATCTCGGCGCCCGGCCGGCGGCGTCCACCCTGGCCAGACGTGTCCGCGACGAGTGTCTGCGGCGCGGGTTGCTGGTGGAGCTGGGCGGACGGCACGACGCGGTACTGCGCCTCCTGCCGCCGCTGATCATCACCGAGGAGCAGGCGGACGCGGTGCTCGACCGGCTCGCCGACGCTCTTCGCGCGGCAGCCTGACCGTTCGGGCCCGTCCGAGAGAGGGTAGGGGGTGGCGCTTGCGCTGCCCACCACATCCGTTGACCTGCGACGCTGCAGGCTCCCCGGACACCGAAGACCACTACCGCGTGACTGGAGAAGGTCGCCGATGACGTCCCCACCCCCCGTCGACATCGCCTGGCGCGACGCCGGGCACGCGCTGCTGGTCCGAGCGCTCGCCGAACTGTCCTACGAGGATCTGCTGCGTCCGGAAGCGCTCGGTGAACAGCGGTATCGGGTGGCGCTCGCGGACGACGTCGAATACACGTTCACGGCCACCCGCGGCGGGTTCGAGAGCTGGCGCATCGACCCGGCGTCGGTGCTCCGCAACGGGCGGCCCGCGGCCGATCCGATGGAGTTCCTCGTTGATGCGCGGTCCGTGCTGGGGCTGGACGGCCCGACGACCGCCGAGGCGCTCCGCGAACTCGTCGCCACGTGGTCGGCGGACGCGCTGCTCCGCCGGAACCTCCCGTCGGCAAAGGCGCTGGCCGACGCGGACTACGTCGAGTTGGAGTCCGCGCAGGGCGGCCACCCGGCGATGGTGCTCAACAAGGGCCGGCTCGGGTTCACCGCGTCCGACGCCGAGGCGTACGCGCCCGAGGCCGGCCGGACGCTCCGGCTGACCTGGATCGCGGTGCACCCGTCGCTGGCCAGCGCACACGGGGTGTCGATCGACGACGAGCTCGACCCCGGGACCACCGAGGCGTTCGCCGCGAAGGCCCCCGACGGTTACGTCTGGCTGCCGGTGCACCCTTTCCATTTGGACGCCTGCGTCCGCACGTTGTTCGCGCCCTACCTCGCCGATGGGCGGATCGTCGTGCTCGGCGAGGCACCGGATCGGTACCGGGCGCTGGCCTCGGTCCGCACGCTGGTCAACGTCGACCATCCGGAGAAGCGCAACGTCAAGGTGCCGCTGCTGATCCGGAACACGCTGGTCTGGCGCGGGCTGCCCGCCGAGCCGACCGCGGGCGCGCCTGCGGTGTCCGCGTGGCTGCACTCGATGCAGGCCCGCGACCCGTTCCTGGTGTCGCACGTGGACCTGCTGGGGGAGGTCGCGTCGGTGGCCGTGCGGCATCCGCTGTTCGACCGGGTCCCGGACGCGCCCTACCGGTACCACGAACTGCTCGCCGCGGTCTGGCGCGAGCCGGTGCAGACGTACCTCCGCGCCGGGGAGAGAGCCCGGTCGCTGGCGTCCCTCCTGGTGACGGGGTCGGACGGGGTCGCGCTCATCGCCGAGTTGGTGTCCCGGTCAAGGTTGTCCGCGCGCGAGTGGCTACGGACGCTGGTGGAGGTGGTGCTGGCTGCGCCGCTGCACGCGCTGCACGCGCACGACCTGGCGTTCTGCCCGCACGGTGAGAACACGGTCGTGGTGTTCGGCCCGGACGACGTCCCGGTGCGGACGATGCTCAAGGACTTCGCCGAGGACGTGAACCTGCTGCCGGGACGGTCGTATCCGGGGTTGCCCGCGGAGGCCGATCGGCTGCTGCCGCGCTGGTCGGAGGGGGAACTGGCGCACTCGATCATCACCGCGGTGTTCGCCGGGGTGTTCCGGCCGCTGGCGGTGCTCGCTGCGGAGCAGCTCGGGATGCCGGAGCCGGAGTTCTGGGCGCTGGTGCGGGCCGAGGTGGACGGTTACCGGGCCCGTTTCCCTGAGCTGGCCGAGCGGCACACGGCGTACGGCCTGACCGCGGCGGAGGTGGAGCGGATCTGCCTCAACCGGGAGCAGCTCACCGGCGGCGGATTCCACGACCGGGCCGAGAAGGAGGAGTTCGAGATCGTGCACGGCACGGTGCCGAACCCCCTTGTCCGCGAGGCCGGCGCGCCGGCCGACGGCGCGTGCGAGGACCTGGCGGTGGCCGAGGGGCCGGCCCGGTGACCGCCACCGCGAACGGGTCGGCCGCTGCCCCGGCTCCGAGCGGGCCGGGCGTTGCGGCGGCCCCGCGGGCCGCCGTCGCTAGTCCGGTCGCCGAGGCGGCGGAGGTGGTGCTGGCGTTGCCCGACCTGTACGGACGGCTCCAGGGCACGCGGCTGGCCGGCGACTTCTTTCGCGAACAGGTCGTGTCGGACGGGTACGGCGCGTGCGACTACCTGCTCTCCGCGGACGTCGAGATGCAGGCCTCCGCCCGCTACACCGGCAACTACGGCGACTTCGTGCTGCGCCCCGACCTGCGAACCGCGCGTCCGCTGCCGTGGCGCAACGGCACGGCCCTCGTGCTGGCCGACGCCGTCGACCGCGACGGCACCCCGGTCCCGGTCGCGCCCCGTCAAATCCTCCGCACGCAGCTCGACCGCCTGACCGCCCGCGGACTGACCGCGCTGGTCGGCACCGAGCTGGAGTTCCTGGTCTTCACCGAGTCCTACCGCGAGGCGTTCGCCGGCGACTACCGCGGGCTGCGGACAGCGTCCCGGTACAACTCCGACTACGCGCTCACCGGCCTCGGTGAGCTCGACGACCTCGTCGGCAGGCTGCTGCGCGGCATGGCGGGGGCCGGGCTGCGGATCGAGTCCGCGCGCGGCGAAGTGCACCCCGGCCAGTACGAGATCGTGTTCCGCTACGCCGAGGCGATGGACGCCTGCGACGGCCACGTCTTCTACAAGACCGGTGCGAAGCAGATCGCCGAGGCGGCGGGGCGGGCGATCACGTTCATGCCCAAGTTCGACCAGGGCGAGGGCAACTCCTGCCACGTGCACCTGTCCCTGCGGGACGCGTCCGACCGCCCGGTCTTCGACCGGGACGGCGGCTTGTCGGCTCTCGCCGAGCACTTCCTGGCCGGGGTGCTGGCGTGCGCGCCCGCGTTCACGCTGCTCTGCGCCCCCTCCCTCAACGCCTACAAACGGCTTTCTCCGGACGCTTTCGCGCCGACCGCCGCAGCGTGGGGCACCGATGATCGCACCCGGGCGGTGCGGGTCGTCGGTGCCGGGCCGTCGCTGCGGTTCGAGCATCGGATCGCCGGCGGCGACGCGAACCCGTACCTGGTGGTGGCCGGGATAGTCGCGTCGGGGCTGTACGGCATCGAGCGGGAGCTGCCGTTGCCGCCGCCGGGTGGGGACGGCGAACCGCTGCCGCGGACGCTGGAGTCCGCTGCCCGGTGCTGGCGTGGGAGTGCGGTGGCGCGGGAGGCCTTCGGTGACACGGTCGTCGAGCACCTCGCGGCCGCTGCCGACGCCGAACTCGCCGCGTTCGCCGCCACGACGACCGATTGGGAGCGCCACCGTGGTTTCGAACGCCTCTGACCCGCGGCCGGGCGCGCCCGGGGTTCCCGCCGCACGGATTGCCGCGATACCGGGGTCTAAGACGCCGGTAGAGCCCGATAACGCGTCAGATCATGGTGCCGCTGCGTTGGCGGGCGGGGCAGCGGGTGCGGAGGCGCTGACGCGGTTGCTGGGCCCTGTGCTGGACGCGCTCGCGGCCGGGGCTCGCGACCGCGGAGGGCCCGCGCCCGTGGGTCTCCCCGCGGCACTCGACGAGGCCTGGCGCGACACGCTCACCCCGGGCGGTGGTGCGACGACGGGCGGTGGTGCGTGGCCCGGAGCCCCGGGCGGTGGTGCGACGACGGACGGCGTGGCGGCGCTCTCCGAACTCGTGCGGTTGTTCACTGCGGGCTCGGTCGATCCCGCGGATCCGCGCTGCGTCGCGCACCTGCACTGTCCGCCGCTCGCGATCGCGGTCGCCGCCGACCTCGCCGCCTCGGCGCTCAACCCGTCGCTGGACTCCTGGGACCAAGCCCCGATCAGCACCACGCTGGAGCCCGCCGTCATCACCGAGCTGGCCGGCCTGGTGGGTTACCCGGACACCGCCGACGGCGTCGTCACCACCGGCGGCTCCGAGTCGAACCTCCTCGGGCTGCTCCTGGCCCGCGAACACGCGGTCAGAGCAGCCACCGGCACCAGCGCCGTGCGCGACGGCGTTCCACCCGGCCGCTACCGAATCTTCGGCTCGGCCGTCACGCACTTCTCCGTCCACCGCGCCGCCGGGCTGCTCGGCTTCGGCGAGGACGCGTTCGTCCCGGTCCGCACCGGCCGTGACCACCGCCTCGACCCCGAGGCCCTCGATGCGGCCCTGAGCGCGTCCACCCGCGACGGCGAGATACCCGTCGCGATCGTGGCCACCGCAGGCACCACCGACCTCGGTGCGATCGACCCCCTGCCAAGAATCGCCGAAGTAGCGGCGAACCACCGCACGTGGCTCCACGTCGACGCGGCCTACGGCGGCGGCGCGCTGTTCTCCGAGACCCTCGCACCGCTGCTCGACGGCCTCCACCGCGCCGACTCGATCGGTCTCGACCTGCACAAGCTCGGCTGGCAACCGGTCGCCGCCGGGATCTTCCTGACCCGCGCGGCGACGAACCTCGCCGCGCTGGCCCGCCGTGCGGAGTACCTCAACCCGGCCGACGACGAGGACGCGGGTTACACCAGCCTGCTGGGCCGGTCACTGCGCACCACCCGCCGCCCCGACGCGCTGAAGATCGCGGTCACGCTGCGCGCCCTGGGACGAGCCGGGCTCGGCGCGCTGGTCGACCGGTGCGCGGCCCTGGCCGTCCATGCGGCGGCGTCGATCACCGCCCGACCGGAGCTGGAGCTGTACCAACCGCCGGTGCTCACCACGGTCGTGTTCCGGTTCCGGGGCCCCGACGAGCTCAACGCCCGGCTGCGCCGCGCGTTGCTGTCCGCGGGTCGTGCGGTGGTCGGCCGCACCCAGATCGACGGCCGCGTCTGGCTGAAACTCACGCTCCTCAATCCGGACGCCACACCGGCCGACGTGGACGGTCTGCTGCGCGCCGTCGTCGTAGCGGGTACCGGAGAATTGGAGGCCGCGCGGTGACGGAACCCGACATCCTGAACCGGCTCCTCGGCGACACGTCCGACCGGAGCCGCACCACCGGTACGCCGCGAACCGGCGCGACCGCCCTGGACGGTGCCGCCAACGGGCTCGCGGTGCAGGCGCTGCTGCGGTGCTGGGTACGCGAGGCGCGCGTCCCGGTGCCCGCTCGCGGCGCCACGCTGGAGATCCCGCTGCACGTCACCGGCACCCGGGTCGAAGCCGAGGTGCGGTACTGGTCGGCGACCGGCTGGCACCGCTTCGGCCCGGCGCGATTCCCGTCCGGGACGACGCTGGACGCCACCGTGCTCGCCACGCTGCTGGCCACCGAGGCGAATGCCCACGGCTCACCGGCCGACCTGGTCGAACAGGTCATCGACTCGACTCGGCGGCTCGACCGGTACCTCCGGTCCCGCGCCGCCACCCCGAACGGTGACCCGGTCGCCCCGTTCCTGGTCGCCGAGCAGGCCCTGGTCGCCGGGCACCCGCTGCACCCCACGCCGAAGAGCCGCCCAGGACTGTCCGACCTGGACGAGCTCGGCGCGGCGCCGGAACTTCGCGGCGCGGCGCCGCTGCACTGGTTCGCGGTGGAGCGGCAACTCGTGCGGCACGGCTCCGCCACCGGCGTCGGCGCGTTGGAGCAACTGGCCGCGCTGGCTCCGCGGGGCCTGCGCGCGCCGGACGGCATGGCGCTGATCCCCGCGCACTTCCGGCAGGCCCGATCGCTGCTGGGTCGCGCCGACGTCCAGGACCTGATCGGCGACGGGCGGCTGTGCGACCTGGGCCCCTGCGGTCCGGCCTGGTCGGCCACGTCGTCGGTGCGGACGCTGTACCGGGCGGACGCCCCGCGGATGCTGAAGCTCTCGCTCGGCGTCCGGATCACGAATTCACGGCGGGAACACCTCGTGCCGGAACTGATCCGCGGAGCGGAGATGTACCGGCTGGTCGAAGCCGGCCTCGGCGAGATGCTGGCCGCCGCGCATCCGCGATTCCGGATCCTCGGCGACCCGGCCTGGGCCGCGGTTCCGCTGCCGACCGAGGACCCGACCGGGCAGGTGGCGCTGGCGGTCAGCCTGCGTGACAACCCGTTCGGCCCGGACACCAGGGCGGTGTGCGTGGCCGGGCTGGTCGCCGAGCGTCCGGACCTGGCCGACTCCCGGTCGGGGCTGGCCGTGCTGATCGAGCAGCTCGCGCTGTCCGGGGGGCGCCCGGTTGCGGCCGTGGCCGTGGAGTGGCTACGGCGGTACGTCGACGAGGTGATCGCGCCGGTGGCCTGGCTGCACGGCGTCCACGGGCTCGGGTTGGAGGCCCACCAGCAGAACACGCTGGTGACGCTCGACCCGGCCGGATGGCCCGTCGGCGGCTGGTACCGCGACAACCAGGGTTATTACCTCTCGCCGACGCGCGCCGGGACCCTACACACGCTGGTGCACGGCCTCGGCGCGGAGAGCGACGCGACCAACCCCGACGACGTCATCGACGAGCGGGTCGCCTACTACGTCGGGGTGAACAACCTGCTGGGACTGATCGGTGCGATCGGCTCGTCCGGGCTCGCCGACGAGGTCGTCGTGCTGCGCGCCGCGGTGGCCGCGCTGGAGTCCCACCGTCACGGCTTTGTCGGTGCCCTGCTGGACGCTCCGGAGCTCCCGTGCAAGGCCAACCTGCTGACCCGGGTCGCCGGGCTGGACGAGCTGGTCGGGCCGGTGGAGACCCAGTCGGTCTACGTCCGGATCCCCAACCCCCTCTGGGAGGTACGAAGTTGAGCGAGCCGTATGACGTCCTCGGCATCGGGATCGGGCCGTTCAACCTGGCGCTCGCCGCGCTCGCCGAACCGCTGCCGGGCGTCTCCGCCGTGTTCTTCGACGGCCGGCCGGGGTTCTCGTGGCATCCCGGGATGCTGATTCCCGGTGCGACGCTCCAGGTGCCGTTCCTGGCCGACCTGGTGACGCTCGCCGACCCGACGAGCCGGTGGTCGTTCCTGTCGTACCTCCGCGAGCGCGACCGGCTGTTCCCGTTCTACTTCGCCGAGCGGTTCCACGTGCCGCGCACCGAGTACGACGACTACTGCCGGTGGGTCGCCGAGTCGCTGCCGTCCTGCCGGTTCGGTCAGCAGGTCGAGTCGGTGTCCTGGGACGCCGCCGAGCGTCTGATCGTCGCCGAGGTGTACGACCTGCACACCGCGCAGACCACGGTGGTGCGGGCGCGCAACGCGGTGCTGGGGGTCGGAACCGAACCTGCGGTGCCCGGCCCGCTGCGTCCGCTGCTCGGTAAGGAGGTGTTCCACTCGGCGGAGTTCCTCGACCGGCAGGAGTCGCTGCGTGGAGCGCAGGACATCACGGTCCTCGGGTCCGGACAGTCGGGTGCGGAGGTGCTGCTCGACCTGCTCCGTGGACAGCCCGACGGCGGGTACCGGTTGCGATGGCTCACCAAGGCGCCCGCGTTCGCGCCGATGGAGTACTCCAAGCTCGGGCTGGAGCACTTCACACCGGACTACACCCGGTACTTCCGTGAGCTGCCCGAGGAGGTCAGGGACGCGCTGCTGCCTGCCCAGTGGCAGCTCTACAAGGCCATCGACGCGGACACGATCGACGCGATCCACACCGAGCTGTACGACCGGACAGTCGCCGGCGGGACCGTGCAGCTGACGATGTCGCCGAACGTCGAGGTGGTGGGCGCCACTCGTGGGCCGGACGGCATCACGCTGGAGTGCCGCGAGCTGCTACAGGGCCGGGAGGTCACGCTGCGGACGGACCGGGTGGTCGCGGCCACCGGGTACGCCACCCGGCAGCCGCTGTGCCTGGCGCCGATGGAGGACGTGATCCGGAGGGACGACCGTGGCCGGTTCCGGATCGACGCCGACTACCGGGTTTTGCTGGATCCCGGCGTCACCGGTGGCCTTTACGTGCAGAACGCGGAGCTGCACACGCACGGCGTCGGAACCCCGGACCTCGGCCTGGGCGCCTACCGAGCCGCCACGATCCTGAACGCGCTGACCGGGCGGGAGGCCTACCGGTTGCCGTCGCAGACCGCGTTCACCACGTTCGGGGTTTGATCAGAGGTCCGGGATGCTGCCGAGCGCCAGGAACAGGCCTCCGAAGACGAACACGGCCGCGGGAAGGATGACGTTCCTCCCGGGTGGGCCGCCGATGTCGTCGGGGTGATCGAAGTAGGCCTCGGTCGGCTTGTCGGGCTCGTAGCGGATCGGCATCTGGTCGCCGGCGTCCCGCACGCCGGCTTGGCGGGGCCAGGTCTTCGTGCGGATCTGCTGCCCGTCTGCGGTCGTGAATTCGACGTGGTAGAGGTAGCCCGAAACGCCGGTGAGGTTCTCCCGCTCCAGGATCTCGGCGACGGCCGGAAGGCACCGAACCTTCGCGGTGTTGCGGGCCAGCCCGCGTCGCCAGCCGAGGAACCACATCGTGAGACCGAACAGCAGAAGGATGCTTCCGGTGATGACGCCTGCCATGTCGGCGAAGGTAGGAGGAGCGCCGGTGGCCACGCTCGTCTACGTCGCATAGACGACGCCGCTCCTGGTCAGATGTGACCGAGACGGACACCTGCCATTGGCCGGGATCGCCGTCGTCGGAGTGGGTACCGGGTTCTTAACCTGGGGCAACTGCTGACTCGAGGAGGCGCTGGTGGGGTCGAACGGACCGTTGGACGGCGTTCTGGTGGTGGACCTGTCCCGGGCGCTCGCCGGGCCGCATGCCGCGATGATGCTCGGTGACCTGGGTGCGCGGGTGATCAAGATCGAGAACCCGACCGGCGGTGACGACACCCGCTCCTGGGGCCCGCCGTTCGTCGGCCCGGACGACTCGGTGTCGACGTACTTCCTCTCGTGCAACCGGAACAAGGAGTCGGTGACGCTCGACCTCAAGTCCGACGACGGCAAGGACGTGCTGCGTCGGCTGGTCGAGCGGGCGGACGTGCTGGTGGAGAACTTCCGGCCGGGTGTCCTCGACCGGCTCGGTTTTGACGTTGCTCGGCTTCACGAGTTGAACCCCCGGCTGGTCGTGCTCAGCATCACCGGGTTCGGGCACGACGGACCGGAGGGCGGCCGCGCCGGGTACGACCAGATCGCGCAGGGCGAGGCGGGCCTGATGTCGCTGACCGGGCCGTCCGCCGACGAGCCCACCCGGGTCGGCGTGCCGATCGGTGACCTGCTGGCCGGCATGTACGGCGCGTACGGCGTCGTGGCGGCGCTGCACGAGCGCAACGAGACCGGGCGTGGACGGGTGGTGCGCACCAGCTTGCTCGCGGCCATCGTCGGCGTGCACGCGTTCCAGGGCACCCGGTACACGGTCGCCGGGGAGGTGCCGACCGCGTCCGGTAACCACCACCCGTCGATCGCGCCGTACGGGCTGTTCCACTGCGCCGACGGGACGCTGCAGATCTCGGTGGGGTCCGAGGCGCTGTGGCGTCGGTTCATCGCGGCGTTCCCCTCGCTGGACCGGCCGGAGTTCGGAACGAATCCCGATCGGGTCCGTCGCCGGGACGAGGTGATCAAGGCCGTCGATTCGGTCTTCGCGGAGTGGGCGCTCGCCGACCTGCTGCCGAAGCTCGCCGAAATCGGCGTACCGGCCGGGGAGGTGCGGTCGCTGGACCGGGTGTACGACTGGGAGCAGACCCGGTCGCAGGGGCTGCTCGTCGATGTCGACCACCCGGTGCTCGGGCCGATCACGCTGCCCGGGCCGCCGTTGCGGTTCGACTCCAACGCGTACGCGGGTGGTCGGCAGGAGCACGTCTCCCCGCCGACGCTCGGTCAGCACACGGAGTCCGTCCTGGCCTGGCTCGACGAGACGCCCTGATTTCCGGGCATTCGCTCGGCTGGTGCCTGATGACCGAAAATCAGGGCACCGAAGACGTCGTGCGGTCGGTCGGGCTTCGGGCGGAAGAGTTGGCGGGACTGAGCCCGACCGCTACGACGTCGTCGTGCAGGGCGGCGTAGGAACCGTGACCGTCCGGAGGGCGTGACGGGGCCTCCTGCCGCATGAGGCAGTCAGCATCACCAAGTGCATGTCCCACATGATGGATGCGGCCGTCTCCGTGTTGCGCGGAAGGTGGTTGGCGGTTTCCGTGTCTGGACACGGAAGCCGCCACGGCGACGAGGTGGGGCACGCGGAGAACGCCACATCCAATCCAGTGCGTGCGGCCGGGGCGGACACTCCCACGGTGAGCGCGGAAAGTTGGTGGCTAATCGGGGTGCGCAGCGGCCGTGGAGACCGGTACGGCACCAAATTCTCTTGGCGACTGACGCTTGGTGCGGCGCGCCGTCGTAGGCTCGGATGAGCCCGGTGCTGGGCGCGCCGTTAGTCGCTAGGCGCGCGCCATCGTAGGGTCTGCGCCATGTCGAACGCCTTCTCCAACGAGGATGTCGCCGCGGCCGCCGAGGTGCTGGCCGAATCGATTCGGCGACACGCCGCGGTCATGGTCGACCCGGACGCGCCGGTCCGGGGCGCGTTGGCGGCGATCGAGGCGCTCCGCACCTCGGCACGCCGCTACGAAGAGGTCATCTTCGGAACGTCGGGCTGGGGTCCCGTCTTCGCCGATCTGGACGAGGACGACTTCGACGAGGACGACGACGAGCACGACCATGACCACGACCACGCGCACAACGGCGTCGGCCCCGGTACGACACCTCCGATGACCATCACGGTCCGGGCCCGGTACGACTACCAGATCCCGGACCCGGACGCGGTGATCCGGGCCGGGCAACTAGCCCGGATCCGCTCCTGGGACGGCGACCCGCACGGGGCCGAGCCGGTCACCGGGGTCGGCGAGGCGATCTACGAGCTGTTCCACCTCTCCGGGTCCACGTTCCCCGCGCTGGACGTCCCCGAGCTGGCGCCGGGCAGCGGCTTCATGACCGTGCACCAGACCGCGGCACCGCTGGAGCCCGACGACATCGTCGGCCCCGGCGTCGATCTGGAGGAGCTGTTGATCAGCGAGGACGAGGACGAGCTCCTCTACGACCTCGCCGAGCCCCGGTACGCGACCCGAGAAGAGGCCGAAGAGGCCAGCCGCCGCCTCGAAGGGGACGACCCGGCCCAGGGGGTGTGAGATCGGCCCTTCTTGAACGATCCTGCACCGCTTCACCCGGCAGGATGGACTCCTCCACGACGCCGAGGAGGACCCGTGACCCGACGCCGGCTTTCCGCCCGCGAACTCATCGAGAGTGCGCTCGATCAGGACAGCTGGGAGTCGTGGGACGAACCGGTCACCGATCCGGCCGACGCCGATGAGGACTACCGCGCGTTGCTGGCGGCCGCCCGGGAGAAGACCGGTGTGGACGAGGCAGTGCTCACCGGCGCCGGCCGGATGCGCGGCCGCCGGGTCGCCGTTGTGGTCGGGGAGTTCCGGTTCCTGGCCGGCTCGATCGGCGTCGCCACCGCCCGCCGCGTCGCCGCCGCCGTGGAGCGTGCCACCCGCGAGGGCCTGCCGCTGATCGCCGCACCGACGTCCGGCGGCACCCGGATGCAGGAGGGCACGGTCGCGTTCCTGCAGATGGCGAACATGACCAGGGCGGTGACCGCGCACAAGGCGGCGGGCCTGCCCTACCTGGTGTACCTGCGGCACCCCACTACCGGCGGTGTGTTCGCGTCCTGGGGTTCGCTCGGCCACGTGACGGTCGCCGAGCCGGAGGCTCTGATCGGCTTCCTCGGTCCGCGTGTGTACGAGCTGCTCAACGGGCGGGAGTTCCCGTCCGGCGTCCAGACCGGCGAGAACCTGTTCGCACACGGCCTGGTCGACGCGGTCCTCCCGCCCGAGCAGGTCACCGACCTGGCCGCGCGGACGCTGGACATCCTCTGTTCGCCCCGGAGCGGGTTGCCTCGGCCGTCCGACGTGCCGCGCGAGGAGCTCGCCGACATACCGGCCTGGGAGTCGGTGACCCGCTCCCGCCGCGCCGACCGGCCGGGCGTCCGCAGGTTGTTGAAGCACGCGGCGCAGCCGGTGATCCCGCTGCACGGAACCCAGCAGGGTGAGACCGGCTCGGGCATGCGGCTGGCGCTGGCCCGCTTCGGCGCGGCACCGGCCGTCGTCCTGGGGCAGGACCGGCGTGGGCAGACCGCGGAGAGCCCACTGGACCCGGCGGCACTCCGGACCGCACGCCGCGGCATGCGGCTGGCGCAGGAACTGCGCCTGCCGCTGGTGACGATCATCGACACACCCGGTGCGGCGCTGTCCCAGCAGGCCGAGGAGGGCGGGCTGGCCGGCGAGATCGCGCGGTGCCTCGCCGACCTGATCGAGCTGCCGACGCCGACGCTCTGCGTCCTGCTCGGGGAGGGCACCGGCGGTGGGGCGCTGGCGCTGTTGCCCGCCGACCGGGTGATCGCGGCCGAGCACGCGTGGTTGTCGCCGCTGCCGCCGGAGGGCGCGTCGGCGATCGTCCACCGGACCACCGAGCGGGCACCGGAGATGGCCGCCGCGCAGGGCGTCCGGGCCCGTGACCTGCTGGCGAACGGCATCGTCGATCGGATCGTCGCCGAACGTCCGGACGCGGCGGACGAGCCAGAGGCGTTCCTGGCTCGGCTCGGACGGGTGATCGAGCACGAGTTGGTCGGACTGCTCGATCAGGAGCCGGAAAAGCGCATCACCAACCGCACCGATCGTTACCGCCGCATCGGCGGCTGAGCGCTCTGCCGAAAACCCCCGCCGCTTTGGGCGAGTGTTGACCATGTCCGGACCGAGGATCGTTTCTACGCTCGCCTGATGCGGGTCGTGATCGCTCTCGGTGGGAACGCGATGACCTCGGCGGACGGCAGCGCCCGTCCCGAGGACCAGATCGCGGCAATTCGTCGCGCGGGCGCTTCGATCGCGGCGGTCGTCGCCGCGGGGGCCGAAGTCGTGCTCACCCACGGCAACGGGCCCCAGGTCGGCAACCTGCTGGTGAAGAACGAGATGGCCGCCCACGTGGTGCCGCCGGTGACGCTGGACTGGTGCGGCGCTCAGACCCAGGGCACGGTCGGCTTCGTGCTGCTCAACGAGCTGCAGGCCAGGCTGCCGGATCAGCCGGTCGCGGCCCTGGTGACGCGCGCGCTCGTCGACGCCCACGACCCCGGGTTCGTGAACCCGTCCAAGCCGATCGGCCGCTACCTGAGCGGCGCCGAGGCCGCGGTGATGATCCAGCACGGCCAGCTCTGGGAGGACCGCGGCGAGCGGGGCTGGCGCCGCATCGTGGCCTCCCCGGAGCCGCGAGCCGTCCTCGACGCCCCCGCCGTCAGGACCCTGCTCGACGCCGGTTACGTCGTCGTCTGCAACGGCGGCGGCGGCGTCCCGGTCGTCCGGGAGCCGGACGGCCGGCTGCGCGGGGTGGAGGCCGTGATCGACAAAGATCTCGGCGCCGCGCTGCTGGCGCACGCGCTCGACGCCGACGTGCTGGTGATCGCGACCGACGTGGAGGCCGCGGTGGTCGGCTGGGGCACCCCGCAAGCCCGCGCGCTCGGCGAGGTCGGCGTCGCCGAGCTGCGCCGGTTGGCCACCGAGGGCCACTTCGCGTCCGGTTCGATGGGCCCGAAGGTCGAGGCCGCGTGCCGATTCGCCGAAAATGGTGGCCGCTCGGTGATCACGTCACTCGACTTCATCGCGGACGCCGTCCAGAAGACCGTGGGAACCGTAGTAACTAAGGAGATCTAGTTGCCTGACGCCATTGAAGTACGCAAGGTCCCGATTCTGAACGTCAGCGACGCGTCGGGCCTCGCCCAGCTCATCGACGACAAGATCATCGACGCCGACCGGGTGATCGCCGTGATCGGCAAGACCGAGGGCAACGGCGGCGTCAACGACTACACCCGGATCATCGCCGACCGGGCGTTCCGCGAGGTGCTGGTCGAGAAGGGCACCCGCAGCGCCGACGAGGTCAAGCAGATCCCGATCGTGTGGTCCGGCGGCACCGACGGTGTGCTCTCGCCGCACGCGACCGTGTTCGCGACGATCCCTCGCGGCGAGGAGGAGAAGACCGACGAGCCGCGGCTGACCGTCGGCTTCGCGATGAGCGAGGTGCTGCAGCCCGAGGACATCGGCCGTGTCGCGATGGTCGAGAAGGTCGCCGCCGCGGTGAAGGTCGCGATGGAGCGGGCGGGCATCACCGACCCCGCCGACGTGCACTACGTCCAGACGAAGACGCCGCTGCTGACGATCCACACGATCCGGGACGCCAAGAGCCGCGGCAAGACCGTCTGGACCGAGCACACCCACGAGTCGATGGACCTCTCCAACGGCACCACCGCACTGGGTATCGCGGTCGCGCTCGGCGAAATCGACATGCCGACCGACGCGGACGTCATGCACAACCGCGAGCTCTACTCGTCGGTGGCGTCCTGCTCCTCCGGCGTCGAGCTCGACCAGGCCCAGGTCGTCGTCGTCGGCAACGCCCGGGGCGTCGGTGGGCGCTACCGGATCGGGCACGGCGTCATGAAGGACGCGCTGGACTCCGACGGCATCTGGGACGCGATCCGGTCCGCGGGCCTGGAGCTGCCCGAGCGTCCGCACCCGAGCGACCTCGACGGGAAGCTCGTCAACGTGTTCCTCAAGTGCGAGGTGTCGCAGGACGGTGTGGTCCGCGGGCGCCGCAACGCGATGCTCGACGACTCCGACGTGCACTGGCACCGCCAGATCAAGGCCACGGTCGGCGGTGTCACCGCGGCGGTGACCGGCGACCCGGCCGTGTTCGTGTCGGTGTCCGCCGCCCACCAGGGCCCGGACGGCGGCGGCCCGGTCGCCGCGATCGTGGACCTCGGCTGAGCTGAGTAACGTGGCCGGCCGTGAGCATCGTCGGGATCGTGCTCGCGGCCGGCGCGGGGCGCCGCTTCGGCCGCCCCAAGGCCCTGGTCGAGTACCAGGGTGAACGTTTCGTCGACCGGGCCGTGCGCCTGCTGCGCGACGGTGGCTGCGATTCCGTGCTCGTGGTGGCCGGCGCGGCCCCGCTGACCGTCGACGGCGCGACCGTCGTCGACAACCCCGGGTGGGACGAGGGCATGGGCTCGTCGGTCCGGGTAGGCCTGACGGCCGCTTCCGCGGCCGATGCGGTGGTGCTGGTCCCGGTCGACACACCCTTTCTCGGTCCGGACGCCGTACAGCGGCTGATCTCGGCGTACCGCGACGGCGCATCGGTGGTGGCGGCGACCTACCGCGGCACGCGTGGCCATCCGGTGCTGATCGCGGCGCAACACTGGGACGCCGTGCGGGCCGGGGCCCGGGGCGACGTCGGCGCTCGCGCGTTCCTCGCCGCCAACCCCGCCCTGATCACGCCGGTTGCCTGCGACGACACCGGCCGCCCCGACGACGTCGACACCCCGGACGCCCTCCGTTAGTGGTGTGATCCGCGCTATACCACAAGATAACCGGACGAAAACCTTCACAGGTGCGTGTTCGGAGCCGACAGGTAGCGCGAAGGGTGCACGCGAGCCCTCACCACAGGGGCTCATCACGGGGGAGCAATTCAATGCGGCGGATGATCAGCACCACGCTCCGGACTGCGGCGTCGGTCGGCACGGCGTTCGTCGGGGCGACGCTCGCCCTCACCAGCCCGGCCCTGGGAGCCCACGCGCAGGCCGCTGAGGCACAGGCGGGGCACCCGGCCGGTTCGGCCTGGACCGCGAACAGCGACGGCCGCCTGCTGGTCGACAACGGCCGCGACATGGACCAGGTCGCCGCGGGCAGCACCAAGACCCTGCTCGCCGGTGAGGCCTTCCAGCGCAAGTACGGCGCGTACTCCAAGGACGGCCGCAAGATCGTCTACTCCGACCAGGGACGCACCGGCTTCGGCGCGCAGGTCTGGATCATGAACGCCGACGGCTCCGGCCGCCGCCAGCTCACCAAGCTCGACACCGAGGCGTTCGGCCCCGAGCTCTCCCCGAACGGCGCGCTGATCGCGTACCAGAGCCAGGGCGCGGTCTGGGTGATGAAGGCGGACGGCACCGGCGCCCGCAAGGTCTCCCGGGACGGCTTCTACTACGGCACCGGCATCAGCTGGGCCCCCGACAGCACCCGCTTCGCGGTGACCCGCGGCCAGCTCGACGAGCGCAGCGGCGAGCCGTTCAACATCGAGGTCGTCACCGTCAAGGCCGACGGCACCCGCGAGACCGCGCTGACCCGCAACGGTGGCGACAAGAACAGCCCGGCCTGGAGCCCCGACGGCAGGACGATCGTGTTCAGCCACGCCACCGCCGGTGGCAACTACGACCTCTGGACGATGAAGGCCGACGGTACGAGCAGCCGCCAGATCACCCGCACGCCGAGCGTCGGCGAGCAGGACACGGTGTGGGCGCCGACCGGCACCTCGATCGCGTACGCCGCGTGGGCGCAGGCCACCGAGAGCGAGCCGCGGGTGATGAAGGCCAAGGCCGACGGCACCGCCGCCAAGTCGCTGAACGCCGTCGGCTACCCGACCAGCTGGAGCTGATCCGGCCATGAGGACACCCCGCGCCTACACCGGCCACCGACGCCCGTCGGCCCGCCGCCCGGTCTCGCGTCGCACCGCACCGAGCCCGAACGGCTCGACCAGACCACCCGAGCGCAGGCATCTGCCCCCGCCGATGCGCCCACTGACGTAAGAGTCCACCGACCCGAGGAGGTGATCGCTCGAGAACTCCACACCACGCCACAGAGTCACTGCGTCATAAGCGGTCGGGCCGGTTCGAATCTCTCGAACCGGCCCGACTGTCGTTCACTTCCAGGTCGTCTGGTCCTGAAGCTTCCCGGTCACCCGGAACCCTGCGGCGATGCGCAGCGCGTCGGCGTGAGCCGCCTGGATACTCGCCCGCGTGTCGATGCTGGGGGCGAAGCGGACCTCGGTGGTGGTCTTGTCGACCCTCGTGACCTCCGCTCGCCAGGTGCCGACGGGTCGCGGCCGATTCACGGTGGTGTTATCGGTCTTGGAGGTGGCGTAGTCGACCTGTGCCTTCACGTCCTGATAGCTGGTGCCGTACTGCACGTGAACCCAGGCCAGCGGGCTCCCGATCTCGCCGGTGATCAGCTCGAACACCGGGTGCGGTAGTGGCTCGGCCAGCGAGTACGGAAGCGGGGTGGGGGTGCCGGGCTGCACTTTCAGCGCCTTCGCGACCCGCACGGCGACGTCTTGCGGATCGGTGAGGCCGCCGATGTCGACCAAACCGATCGCGTCCGGAGCCCACTGGAACCTCAGCTGGCCGACCCGGCCGGCCGGACCGCCCCCGTTCATCCGGGAACCCTCCGGGTACCAGCTGGAGGGCTCGCCGTTCACGTCCGGCCCGGGGGCGCCCGGCGGCACGGTCCTCGGGATCGCCGCGCCCGGCACGGACGCCGGCGCGAGCACCGGCTCGACGACGATGCGCTTGCGGGGCGCCAGGTAGACCGTGATCACACCCTGGTGATCGGCCGAGGAGTAGGTGATGCGGATGTCGCTGGCCGTGATCCGCGTTTGCGTCGGGATGTAGCCGCCCGGCAGCCACCCCGGAGTGACCCGGAGCTTCAGCGGATCGAAGCTGGTCGGTGCTTGCCTCGGGGTCACCGGGGGCGCCGGGCGGTCGCGCACCGCGACCGCCACCACGGCCGTCGCCACCGTCACCAGCAGGACCAGCGCCGCCGCCCCGATGGCCACTAGGCGCTGCCGCAGGCGCCGCTGCCGCCGGGCGGTCTCGACCGCCAGGTACGAGTCCACCGCGGTGCGCTGCGGCGTCTCTGCCGCGACGTCGTTCAGCAGGGTGCGGAGTGCCGTTTCGTTCATCGTCCACTCCTCGTGTCGGCGGGGTGGGTTTCGTCGGGGAGTACGCGGCGCAGCGCCGCGATGCCCCGTGCGGTGTGGCTCTTCACCGTGTTCGCCGGGCAGCCGAGCGCCTCAGCCGTCTCGTCCACCGAAAGGTCTGCGTAGTAACGGAGGACCAACGCGGCACGCTGCTTGGCAGGCAGGGTCGCCAACGCGGCCCGCAGGGCCAGCGTGGCGGCCGGATCCGGGCCGGTGGACGCGACGTCCGGCAGCCGGTCGACCAGGACCACGCGGCGCGCCCAGCCCGCGCGCTTCTCGCCGAGAAATACCCGGACCAGCACCGTGCGGGCGTACGCGTCCCGGTTGGTCGCGGCCCGCGCCTTGCCCCAGTGCAGGTACAGCTTCACGAGCGCGCCTTGCACGAGGTCGTCGGCCCGGTGACCGTCCTGGCAGAGGACGTACGCCAGCCGACGTAACGCCGGTAGCGCGGACCGGACGTACTCGTGGTACTCGTCGTCCACAGATGTTCCTTTCGCCGCGGCTCTGCTCCTAAGAGCGGGCTGCGTGCCGTGCAGGTTGCGGCAGTGTGCGAATTCGATGTCGGGTACCGGTCGCCCGGGGCGCTGCGGCTACGTGTCTGCGTAGAATTGCGCGGCGTGACGCTCCGTCTCTATGACACCGCCAGCAGGTCGATCCGCGATTTCGTCCCGGTCACCCCGGGGCGTTGCGGGATCTACCTGTGCGGTCCGACGGTGCAGTCCGGTCCGCACATCGGGCACCTGCGCTCGGCAGTCAACTATGACGTGCTGCGGCGCTGGCTGACCCGCTCGGGTTACGAGGTCACGTTCGTCCAGAACGTCACCGACATCGACGACAAGGTTCTCGCCAAGGCGGGCGACCTCGAGTGGTGGGCGCTCGCGTACGCCAACGAGCGCGCGTTCGCCGACGGTTACGCGACGCTCGGCTGCCTCCCGCCGACGATCGCTCCGCGGGCGACCGGTCACGTGCCCGAGATGATCGAGCTGATGCACACGCTCATCAACCGCGGCCACGCGTACGCGTCCGAGGGTGACGTGTACTTCGACGTCATCTCCTACCCCGAGTACGGCGCGCTGTCCGGGCAGCGGATCGACCACGTGCAGGGTGACGGCGCGGACGATCACTGCAAGCGTGACCCGCGGGACTTCGCGCTGTGGAAGGGCCGTAAGCCGGAGGAGCCGGCGAGCGCGTCCTGGCCGACGCCCTGGGGCCCCGGTCGTCCGGGTTGGCACCTGGAGTGCTCCGCGATGGCCGGCCGGTACCTCGGCGAGACGTTCGACATCCACGGCGGCGGCCTCGACCTGGTGTTCCCGCACCACGAGAACGAGATCGCGCAGTCCAAGGCCGCCGGGTTCGGGTTCGCGAACTACTGGGTGCACCACGCGCTGCTGAACCTCGGCCCGGAGAAGATGAGCAAGTCGATCGGCAACGTGATCGACCTCGCCCACGTCCTGGGTCTGGTGCGGGCCGTCGAGGTGCGCTACTACCTGGCGACCCCGCACTACCGTTCGACGATCGACTACAGCGAGGAATCGCTGCTCGAAGCCGCGGTCGGCTACCGGCGGATCGAGAACTTCGTCGAGCGGGCGACCGAGCGGGTGGGCGCGGTCGAGCCGGCGTTGGCGCCGGCGTTCGTCAACGCGCTCGACGACGACCTGGGCACGCCGGCCGGGATCGCGTCCGTGCACGAGGCGGTGCGGGCCGGTAACGCGGCGCTGGCGGCCGGTGACGACGCCGCGGTGCGGTCGGCGCTGGCCGAGGTGCGCGGCGGCCTGGAGGTCTTCGGGCTCGACCCGGCGGAGTGGGCCGCGTCCGGCGGTGACTCCGGTGAGCTGCGGGGCGTCGTCGACTCGTTGGTGGCAGTTGCTCTCGAGCAGCGTCAAGCTGCGCGGGCGCGGAAGGACTACGGCGCCGCAGACAGCATCCGGGACCAGCTCAAAGAGGCCGGTATCGTGGTGGAGGACACTCCAGCGGGTCCACGCTGGACCCTGTAACCCCCTCCTTAGCGAAAGAGCCACCACATGCCCGGCAACAGCCAGCGCCCCAACCGCCGCAAGGCGGGCACCAAGAAGGGGCCGGTCGTCGGTTCGGGTGGCCAGCGCCGCAAAGGGCTGGAAGGCAAGGGCCCGACGCCGAAGGCCGTTGACCGGTTCAAGCACCCCGCGTCGAAGCGGGCGGCCTCGGCGGCGCGGCGTACCGCGTCGCCGTCGGCCGACCGGGCCCGCACGAGCCCCGGGCGCCGTGCCCAGGGCTCGCGGGAGGGTGCCGAGCTGCTCGTCGGGCGCAACCCGGTGGTGGAGGCGTTGCGGGCCGAGATCCCGGCCAGCGCGTTGTTCCTGGCTCTCGGCGTCGACATCGACGAGCGGATCAACGAGGCGGTGCAGACCGCGGGTGACCGCGGCCTGTCGATCATCGAGGTCAGCCGCACCGAGCTCGACCGGATGACCGGGGGAGTGCTGCACCAGGGCATCGGGCTGAAGGTGCCGCCGTACGCGTACGCGGATCTGCCGGACGTGCTGGCGGAGGTGTCGGGGCCGCCGCTGCTGGTGGCGCTGGATGGGGTGACGGATCCGCGCAACCTTGGTGCGGTGGTGCGATCGGCTGCGGCGTTCGGTGCTTCCGGGGTGATTCTTCCGGAACGGCGTGCGGCGGGCATGACCGCCACTGCCTGGCGGACGTCGGCCGGTGCGGCGGCTCGTCTGCCGGTGGCTCGCGTCACGAACCTCACCCGGACGCTACGGTCGCTGCAGGAGCAGGGGTTCACCGTTCTCGGTCTGGACGCCGACGGCGAGGTGAGTTCCGACTCGTTGGAGGTCGGCACCGATCCGGTCGTGATCGTCGTGGGCTCGGAGGGCCGCGGGTTGTCCCGGCTGGTCGGCGAGGCCTGTGACCAGCGGGTTTCGATCCCGATGACGAGCGACACCGAGTCGTTGAACGCGTCGGTGGCGGCGGCTGTGCTGCTGGCCGAAGTGGCTCGGCAGCGCCGCCAGTCCTGAGCTGACACCGCACTCCGCCCCGGGGGCGACGCCGTCCGGTCCGGCCGCCTAGCGGCCGGACCTCACAACGGCAGCAGGCGGCGGAGGCGGTGGCGGGCCGGGCGGAGCGCCAGCCCGAGCGCGATCCCCAACACCAGCCCGTAGGTGTTGTCCGCAACGTCCCGGGTATCGCAGAACCGGTCCAGCGGCAGTACCCGCTGGGCCGATTCGACCGCGAGCGGCAGCAGGAGCGCGAACGCGCTCAGCGTGAACGGCGTCCAGAGCGTCGCGGGCTTGCGCGTCCCGGTCAGCGCGACGAACGCGCCGAGCGGCACGAACATCCAGACGTTGAGGCTGCGCCCGTTGATCCGCCCCTCGAACGGCCACGGAAGCCAGTCGGGTCGCCAACCGGCCTGGACGCATCCCCATCCCTGCCAGTAATTCGCGAAGCCTGCGGGCGCCGGAGTGAGCGTCACGATCGCGATCGCGGCCACGCTCAACACCAGCCCGATCGCGACCAGCGGATGGGTTCCCGCGTGTCGTGCCAGCGGGCGCCACGTGATCGCCGCCAACGCCAGGACGGCCGCCGCGACGAGCGCGATCGGTAACAACTCGCTGGCGATGCCGACCCCCAGAACGTAGAAAGACCTGCGCCGAACCCGTCGGCGCAGGTCTTTCCTACTCTACGAAGGTCAGTCGAGACGCTTGCCGCTCTCCGCGTGGAAGGCGTGCACCTCGTCCTTGTTGATCTGCAGGTGGACGGTGTCGGCGAGGCCCGGGATCGTGCGACCGTCGGTGCGGGTCACGATCCGCGTGTCCTCGCTCTCGATCTCGGCGTGGCCGTACACGTAGGCGTCCGAACCGAGCTCCTCGACCAGGTCGACGATGACCGGCAGACCGGTGCCGTCGGAAACCACGCTGATCGCCTCCGGGCGGAAACCGATCGTCACGGTCTTGGCGCCACCCTCACCGGCGGCCGTGACCTGCTCGCGGGTCAGCGGCACGACGATGTTGCCGAGCTTGGCGCCGTCCTCGGTCAGCGGAACCGTCTTGAGGTTCATGGCCGGCGAGCCGATGAAGCCTGCGACGAACGCGTTGGCCGGCTTGTCGTAGAGCGTGCGCGGGGTGTCGCACTGCAGGAGCAGGCCGTCCTTGAGGACCGCGACCCGGTGGCCCATCGTCTGCGCCTCGACCTGGTCGTGCGTGACGTAGACCGTGGTGATGCCGAGCCGCTTCTGCAGGGCGGCGATCTGCGAACGGGTCTGGACACGCAGCTTGGCGTCCAGGTTCGAGAGCGGCTCGTCCATCAGGAAGACCTGCGGCTGGCGGACGATCGCCCGGCCCATCGCGACACGCTGACGCTGACCACCGGAGAGCGCCTTCGGCTTGCGGTCGAGGTAGGGCTCCAGGTCGAGCAGCTTCGCGGCCTCGCGGACCTTCTCGGCGATCTCGGCCTTCGGGGTCTTTTTGAGCTTCAGCGCGAAGCCCATGTTCTCCGCGACCGTCATGTGCGGGTAGAGCGCGTAGTTCTGGAAGACCATCGCGATGTCGCGGGCCTTCGGCGGGAGGTGCGAGACGTCCTTGTCGTTGATGAGGATGGAGCCCTCGTTGACGTCTTCGAGGCCGGCGAGCATCCGCAGCGACGTCGACTTGCCGCAACCGGAGGGGCCGACCAGAACCAGGAACTCACCGTCGTGAATCTCGAGGTCGAGCTTGTCGACGGCGGGCTTGGTGGAGCCGGGGTAGATCCGGCTCGCCCCCTTGTACGTGACCGTAGCCATGGTGCAGTCCTTTCCACCGGCAGGAACGTGCCGGACGATCCGAGTGGTGAGGACGGTGCGGACAGCTCCGCCTCCCGCGAACGGACATCAGGTCCGATCGTGGAGCAAAGATAACTCGCACATGTCGGTGACGTTGCTGTTCAGGGAAAGACAGTCGACGGCGTTCGCTATTGGTCGGATTTACTATTCGTGGCAATAAGTAATTGAGTGCTATCGGTGGGTAATCTTTATGCCCATGAATCGTTTCAAACCCGCACGAGGGGTGTGTCGATGACGTACATCACAAAGTCGCTCGGTTACCGGCGGGTATACGGACGGCGCTTGATCGGTTAGGGTCCGCCCATGGCCCAGCGGCAGCCCCGTCGGACCGCCACGCTCGCGTCGCTGGCGGCGGAACTCGGCGTGTCCCGCACCACCGTCTCCAACGCTTACAACCGACCGGACCAGCTCTCCCCTCAGCTGCGTCAACGCGTTCTCGAGGCCGCCAAGCGGCTCGGGTACCCCGGTCCCGACCCCCTTGCGCGCTCGCTGCGTACCCGGCGGGCGGGCGCGATCGGTCTGCTCCTCACCGAGGCGCTGTCCTACGCGTTCCGCGACCCGGCCGCGGTCGAGTTCCTGGCCGGCCTGGCACGCGAGTGCGAGGACGCCAAGACCGGTCTGCTCCTGGTACCCGCCGTCCCGGGCGCCGGCACCGACCCGGCGCTCGCCGCGGCAGCCGCCGTCGACGGCTTCATCGTCTACTCGCTGCCGAACGACGACCCGCACCTGGAAGCGGCGCTCGCGCGTCCGCTGCCGACCGTCATCGTCGACGAGCCGTTGGACGCGTCCGGAGCCGACTTCGTCGGTATCGACGACCGCGCGGCCGCAGCCAAGGCCGGCGCACACTTGGCCGAACTCGGGCACCGCAAGATCGGCATAATCTGTAGCCGGATCAGCTCGCAGCGCGGCCCCGGCGGTCAGGCCAGCCCCGAGCGTCAGCGGCTCTCGCCCTACGACGTCGTCCGGCTGCGGCTCGACGGGCTGTTCGACGGGCTGAAGCTGGACCGCGAGGAAGTCCCGGTCTGGGAATGCTGGGAGAACACGATCGACTCGGCCGCCGGAGCGGCCAAGGAGATGCTCGACCAGTACCCCGAGCTGACCGCCGTGGCGTGCACCACCGACGTGCTGGCGCTCGGCACGATCCAGGCCGCTCGCGCCATGGGGCGGCAGGTGCCGTCGGATCTGTCGGTGACCGGCTTCGACGACATCCCCGAGGCCACGGTCAGCGGGTTGACGACGATCCACCAGTCGCACGCGGAGAAGGGCCGGGCCGCCTGGCGTCTGCTCAGCCGCGACGACCGCGACGAGACGCCGACCATGCGGGCCACGATTCCGACCGAACTGCGCATCCGACAGACGACGGCCGCGCCGCGCTGAGCCCCGCTCCCGGGAAGTGGACCCATCTAGGGCAGCTCTGGCTCCCCCATGTGGGTCCACTTAGCTGTCCAGCCAGCTGCTGGCCTTTGATACGTGCCCTGGGTCTAGTTGGATGGGCGGGTGCCCTCGGTGCGGACCAACTCTGACCTGTACCTCGCGATGTCCCGACTCGGGTCCTCCACCCGTAGACCACTGGAGGAGTTCCTGCGCGCCTGGTGGTCCACCGGGTACGACCACAGCGACGACAAGGCACTAGAACCCGACGAGCTGGTGACCTGGGTGCGAGACGCGCTGGAGTCGCCCGCTCCGCCGTACGAGCGATACTGGGCCCGGGAAGATCTAGGGCTGGAGGACCTGGACGGATTCTCGTCCTGGTCCCGGGTGATCCGCGCGCAGGTCTGCGATCTTCAGGAGATGGCGTCGTCCGGCGTCTTACGTACTCAGGCCAGCTACCTGGGCCTGGACGCCCCCCGGCCGGCCGGCACCGGACGCAGGCCGACGACACGCCGCTGGTTCAACCTCGATGTGGCCAGCTACCTGGAATCGGGCGTGATCGCGACGGTCGGCGGGTGGCGTCCGGAGTTCGAGGACGCCGTGGTCGACCAGGCGCCTCCGGAGCCGCTGGTGATCGGCGCGTTTGACTGGAGCGACCTGACGAGGTTCGTGATGGGTGCGCAGACGCACCAGTGAGCGGCGTCGGCCACACCCGCGCCCGGGGCGGCGCGGGGGTGCGGGGAGAGCGGCTACGATCAGGCGTACCTGCTGGTGTGGCGCAATTGGCAGCGCACCCGACTTGTAATCGGGCGGTTAGGGGTTCAAGTCCCCTCACCAGCTCTCTGACCAGGTGGTTAATCCCGGCGCGGCAGCGCGGCCCGCTAGCGCCCTGCAGTGGCTGACCAGAGGACTCCTGACGAGTCACACCGCGCCGTGGGCGGGTGCAGCAGCTTTGATCCGACGAGCCAATTCGATGTCGTGCTCAGCGACTCGGCCCCAGTGGGCCATGGCGGCGTTCAGTGCGGTCAGCTCTCGACGGGCGCGGGCCGAGCCGGTGTCGACGGCGATCGCGACGGACTGTCATGTGCGCCTAAGACGCGAGTTTGGCAGACTGCGGCGGCTGCCTGCTGCCGTCGACCAGTGAGGGCGCTGACGATGCTCGACGAACACGTCCAACCCAACGAGACCATCGTGCCGTTGCTGCCCTGCGTGGCGCCGAAGGAGACCCTGGCCTTCTGGCGGGCTCTCGGATTCGCGGTGACGTACGAACAGACGAAGCCTTACCTCTACCTCGCGTTTCAGTGGAGCGGGTTCGACTTGCACTACGGACGCGCGTTCAGCGGCATCGACCCGTCCGAGGAGACGACCGGTGGCTGCCTGGTGATGGTCGATGCGGTCGCGTCCTACCACGCGGTGTTCACCGAGGCGATGCGGCGTGAGTACGGGAAGGTGCTCGCGAAAGGACTTCCCCGGATCACTCGGTACCGGCCGGGCGCTTCGCGGTTCACCATCATGGACCCGTCCGGGAACTCGATCGTCTTCATCCAACGGGATGAGCCGATGGAGCTCGAATACGGGGGCTCCAAGCAACTGCAAGGACTTACCCGGGTCTTGGATAACGCGCGGATCCTGCGTGAGTTCAAGAACGACGACCGGGCCGCCTTCCGAGCGCTGAACTCAGGTCTGCGCCGTCACGGCGACAGCGCCTCGGCCGTGGAGCGGGCTATGGCGCTGGCGGCGCTCATCGAGGTGTCTACAGCACTGGCGGAACCGGAACGGGTGCCGGGATGGGGAACCGAGCTTCAGCGATTCGACCTGACCGAGGAGGAGCGCCGTCAGGTGGAGTCGGCAGTTTCCGACCCCACGCTGCTCGAACCGTGGATGCCACCCCGGGCGTAGGCCATTTCGAGTTCTAAGTAGCTCGGGTCCGGTGGGTAGCGCATCGTGTTGCCCGTCTGGATGAAACCGACGCGTCGGTAGAACGCTTTTGCCCGGTCGTTGACGTCGAGCACGAACAACCGGATCCGGTCCGGTGCCACCTCGGCGAGGGCCCAGTTGACGGCGGCGCGGGTGACGGCGGCGGCCGTGCCGAGGGAGCGGCCTCGGTAGGTGGGGGTGACGTACACGCCGACGAGCATGGCTGAGACGTGGTCGAGGATGTCCGTCTCGCGGAATATGCCTGCCATGCCGACGAACCGCCCGGAGGGGTCGGTGGCCACGAAGCGGGCGCCGCTGGTGCCGGCGGCGGTGGATTGCGCTCGTTCCTGCCACGCGTCGTCCGGGAGCGCTAGCGCGTCGTCGTACTGCTCGACGAACGCCAGCGGTGAGTCTTTCAAGGCTTCCAGCCGCAGGCGGCGCAGCTCCGGCCACTCGGAAGGACGGATCCGTCGCACCTGGTAGCTCACGTGTCCAAGGGTACAAACGTGCTCTGAGCTGCGAGGTTTCGGTTGCAGGTTGCAACGAGTGGCCTAGAATTGCGGACGACCGTAGTGGAACCGGGCGAGGCGTCCGGGTGAATTTTCGGAGACTCAGGCCCAGTGGATCCTTCGACGCCTGGTTGGTCGCCAGGGCCCGAGGAGCGGGGCCGAGGCAGAGGCCCGGCGACCGGGCGCGCGCCGGTCAGGGGTGGCCGGGTGGGACGGGCATCGGTTGGGGGTGCTGCTGCCGGGCGGGCGTCGGTCGGTGGGCCGCCGCAACAGCTTGCATGGTCGGCGAATCAGCACGACGCATGCCCCCCGGGTCGGCAGCCGCCGAGCAAGGGCGGACGGCACAAGCGCACCCGCTCCGCAGCCTTCCGCATCGTGGCATCACTAGCCGCCATGGTGGTGCTCGCGACCGGCTCGGTCGCTGCGTTCAGCGCCTGGGGCCAGGAACAACCGGAGAAGCAACAGCAGGAACAGCGCGCAGCCGCGCCGAGCCCAAAACCGCCGCAAACCGGCTTCGAACCCTACGTCGACATGGGGTACTACCCGCCGTTCGACCTCGCAGGCTCGCTGCACACCGCCGGAGTGAAACAGTACGTCCTCGGCTTCATCGTCGCCGGGGACGGATGCACGCCCACCTGGGACGGCGAGGTCCCGCTCGACGACGAGGAGATCGCCGAGAGGATCACGCAATTCCGCGCCGAGGGCGGCATGGTCCGGATCTCGTTCGGTGGCGCGGCCGGGGCCGAGTTGGCGTCGGTGTGTGACTCGGTCAGCGCGTTGACCGACGCCTACCAGCGCGTCATCGACACATTTTCGGCCACCGCGCTGGATTTCGATGTCGAGGGCAACGAGCTGAGCAACACAGCCGCCCACACCCGCCGCGCACAAGCTATCGCCGCGCTGCAGAAGCATGCCAGGGCCGCGGGCAAGACGCTCAACGTCGCGTTCACGCTTCCGGTGAACCCTAGTGGCTTCACCGCTACCCCGATCCGGGTACTGAACGCGGCAGCCGCCAACGGCGCGGCGGTCGACGTCGTCAACGTGATGGCGATGGACTACGGGCGCTGGGCCGCGCCGGACCCCGAAGGGATGATGGGGACCTACGCGATCCAGGCGATGACGAACGCGCACGCCACCGTGCGGAAGATCTTTGGGCTCTCCCCTGAAGAGGCGTGGCGGCGGATCGCGGTCACCCCGCTGATCGGCGTCAACGTACCGGCGACCGAGGTGTTCTCGATCGAGGACGCGGTGAAGGTGACCGCGTTCGCCAGGGAGAAGCGTGCCGCCTACGTCTCGATGTGGTCGATCACCCGCGACCGGCCGTGCCCCGAGGGTGTCACCGCCGACGCGGACTCCGACACATGCGCGGGCAACGCCCCGACCGAATACGCGTTCACGCGAGCGTTTCTCGGCTGAACGGGGGTACCCCTGGAGCATGCCTCTCAGCGCTCAGCCCCCGGGCCGACGGGGCACTGTCGGCCACCCGTACAGCCCGCTCAACCTGCGGCTGGCCCTGGCCGTGTTCGGCTTCGTGGCGTCGGCGGTGCTGGCTGCCCTGTTGTTTGCCGCTGGTCAACCGGTGCCCGGCTGGGTCGCGGTTGCGCTGGCGGCCGTGGCACTGGTCGACGCGGTCGTCGTCCAGCTCCGGCGTCGGGCGCGCCACCGCACCGACCCGAGCCACCACTCATTCTTCGAGTGAAAGCTCGGCCAGAACGGCCGAGATGCTTCCGGTCCGCGCGAACGTGCGGCGCTGCCGCTCCGCGCCGGTCCCGACGTGCTGCAACCGCTCCAACTCAAGGGTGACGACGTCCGCGTCACCATTTCGGCGCAGCGCCGGCCCGAGTGTCTCCAGCAGCTCGTCGACGAGCGTCCAAGCCGGGCGCGCCCGTCCCACCCGGGGGTCGAGCAGCGTCCCGGCGAGCCCGGTGTGCGCGGCGTTCCAGTGGGCGGCCCGCAGCAGGTGGTCCGGCACCCGTCCGGAGTCCAGCGAACCGGCGAGCGCGGTCGCCACCAGCCCGCGGACCAGGCCGGCGACCAGCACGGTGTCCCCGACCGTGGGGCAGACGTCGGCTACCCGCACCTCGACGGTCGGGTAGGTCGTCGACGGGCGGCAGTGCCAGAGCACCATCGTCGCGTCGAGCATCACTCCGGAGGCGACCAGTGCCCCGACGGTCCGGTCGTACTCGTCCGCGGATTCGAAGTGGGGGATCGGGCCGAGGCTCGGCCAGCGGTCGAGCTGCACCGATCGCCAGCTCGCGTAGCCGGTGTCGGCCCCGGCGTGCAGCGGCGAGTTCACGGCCAGCGCCTGGACGACCGGTAGCCACGGCCGGATCCGGCGGCAGACGTCGATCGCCGCGGCCCGGGACGGCACTCCGACGTGCACGTGGCAGCCGCAGACCGCGGGGTCACGTGCGATCGGGCCGTAGTGGCCGGCGATCGCGGCGAAGCGCGGGTTTGTGGTGGTTCGCCGGTCGGTGTCGGAAACCGGTGTGGCACCGACGGGCACGACGCGAGCCCCCACGCCCGTCGCGGCGGACGCGGCAGCCGAGCGCAACCGGTGCAGCTGTTCGGCCACATCGGTCAGGTCGACTGCCGGAGCGGTCACCAGCTCGAGCATGCAGCGGCGGAACTCGAGCCGCGTCCGGTCTCGTAAATCGTCCGGCAGCGTGGCCAGGAGCGGTTCGACCAGCGGCACGTTCTCGCCGGTGGCCGGGTCGAGGAGGAGGAATTCCTCTTCGACGCCGAGGGTCGGTGCGGTGTTCACTCGGCGCGCACTGCGGTGAGTAGCACTACCGCGATCCGCTCCGCGTTCGCGTACGCGTCCCCATCGAGTTCTTCGTCGTAGACGTCCGGATCGACCTCGCGGTACGTCCACGCGAGGTCAGTGTCGGCCAGCCTCGCCGCGGCGGCGGCCCGCAGCGAATCGTGCCCGTCGACGATGCCGACGCCGCTGAACAGCACCAGCGAGCCGCCGGGGTTCAGCCGCTCGGCGGCCAGGTCGATGATGTCCAGCGACAGTGCGTGGCCGTCGGCTCCGCCGCCGTCGCGGTAGGCGCGCCCGGCCGGGTCGACCATGAACGGCGGGTTGGAGACGATCAGGTCGAAGTCGCCGCTGACGTCGTGCAGCAGGTTGCTGCGGCACGGGCGGACGCCGTCAGTGCCGGCCAGCGCGGCGTTGACCCCGGCGTACCGCAGCGCGGTGTCGTTGATGTCGACGGCGAGGACCTCCGCGTTCGGTGCCCGCTTCGCGACCGTGATCGCTCCGGCGCCGGTGCCGCAGCCGATGTCCACGGCGCGGCGGATCGGTCGCCCGCGCCACGACTCGACGTGCGCCGCCGCGGCGTCCGCCATCCGGTAGGTGTCCGGGCCGAAGAACACCGCGTCGGCCGCAGCGGTGGGGAACGCCGAGTGCACGAACAGCTCGTTGTCGTAGCTCGAGAACCGGACCCGGCTCCGCCACGTGTCGCCGTCGCGGCACAGCACGCCGGCGGCGTCCATCAGCTCGACGATCGACGGCGGCAGCGTGTCCGGCCGGAACGGGCGGCTCCAGCCCAACGCGCCGCGCAGGTCGTGGGCCCAGGCGTTGGCCGGACGCCGGTTGACCCGCTCGTGGGTGGCCGGGGTGACGGTCGTGAACGTGTAGTCCAGCGCTTCGAGCGCCTGCCCGAGCTGTACCAGGGCCTGGTCGCGGCCGGTCTTGGCGGGAGCAGTGAGAGTCATGTCGGCGTGACTGCCCGGAACGGGCGTTTTTATACGCGGCGATGCCGCGACCGGCTCGACGGCCGCGGCATCGGGTCCCGGCTCACCCGGCCAGCAGCGCGTCCAGCCGGTCGTAGCCTTCGCGGACGCCGTCCTGCATGCCGTTGATCATCCAGGCGTCGCGCCCCTCGAAGCTGTCGACCAGCGACGTCGCCACCAGCCTGGTCCGCCCGTTCCCGAGGTCCTCGAAAACCAGCTTCTCCAGCGCGACGCCGTCCGGCTCACCCTCGTACGTGAACGTCTGGACGATGAGCTCGCCGGGGCGCAGCTCGTGGAACGAGCCGTAGAACTTGTACTCGTTGCCCTCGTGCACGTGGCGGTAGCGGTAGGAGCCACCGGTCCGGCTGTCGAAGTGGTCGACGATCATCTCGTTCCGGCCCGGGCCGAGCCACTGCACGACCAGGTCGGGGTCGACGTGGGCCCGGTAGACCTTCTCCGGCGGAGCGTCGAACTCCCGGATGATCCGGATCAGCGGAACGGCGGGGTCGGCAACGATCTCGGTCTCGCGGGTGTACGTGGGCATGGCTGCCTCCTAGGGCTGTTCGGGTCGGGGTGGTTCGTCGGGCAGGTCCCGCAGGACGTCGTCCAGGCGCCGGTACCGTTCTTCCGCTCGACGCCGGTAGCGCTCGATCCACTTGGTCATCAGGTCGAACACCTCCGCTTCGAGGTGCACCGGCCGGCGTTGCGCCTCCCGGCTCCGGCTCACGAGCCCGGCGTCCTCCAGCACCTTCAGGTGCTTGGAGACGGCCTGGACGCTCACCTCGTACGGCGCCGCGAGCTCGTTGACGGTCGCGTCGCCGACGGCCAGCCGCGCCACGATGTCCCGCCTGGTCGGGTCGGCGAGCGCTGCGAAGACGCGGGAGAGCGGATCCGCCGCCACGGCGTTCCTCCTTGCTCAACCAGTAGGTTGAATAAGAAGTTAAACGGCGCCCAGGGACTTGTCAACCCATGGGTTGAATAAGCTGGTAGTGGCCTTAGCGCGGAGGAGGCGGCGGAAGGTGCTCGGCACCGTTGGCCCGCCGGACGGAGCCGACGGGCACCTCACCGCCGAGCGAGTCGAGCAATTGCTCGGCGGCGCGCTCGGCGGCTTGCTTCGACTCGGTGGTCAAAAGCGGCCGCACGCCGCTGACCTCGATCTGCTGCGCGACGATCGCCACGACGTCGCCCGCAGTCAGGCCGAGGACGGGGGAGTCCTGCTCGGGAGCGTCCGGCGACCCGTTCATGCCGGAGCCCGCAGGTCGTCCGGGATCTCGCCGCGCTCGGCGGCGGCAAGAACCTCCCCGGCCCACCGGGCGCGACTGCACGGCCAGGCCGGTGCTCTATTCGGGTGACCCGCGCTTCCGCAGACCGCATCGCCACCGTACGGCTGGATCGGCTGGTGCAACTCGAGCAACCGATAGGCGGTAGCGACGTCTTCGGGCGTCAACGGTCGATGCCACACGAGACCCACGAGTCCCCTCCCTGGGATCGGGCCCTGCCCGGACAGGACGATTCCGCAGCCCACTACCCGGCGTGGTCGCATCCACACACAGATGGGAGGACAACTTTTAGCAATTCCCGTCGTAGGCCGACCGGGCCGCATCCACCTCCGCGATGTGGTTCTCCGCCCAGCCGACGACCTCGAGCATCACGCCGTGGAGGCTCGCGCCGAGCGGCGTGAGGCGGTACTCGACCTTGGACGGCGCCCCGCCGGTCGTCGTCCGGACCACGAGCCCGTCCCGTTCGAGGCCCCGCAGGGTCTGGGTGAGCATCTTCCGACTCGCGCCCGGAAGCGCCCGGTTCAACTCACCCGAGCGCCGCGGCCCGCCGCCCAGCTCCTTCAGCACCAGGCTGACCCACTTGTCGCCGAGCCGATCGAGGATCTGGTGACCAGGGCAGGCAGCCACCGCGTTCAGATACGCCTCGCGCGTCATGCGTCCTCCCAGTGGGCACTTCGAAGT
The DNA here is from genome assembly GCF_900143005.1 of Cryptosporangium aurantiacum. Taxonomy (NCBI): domain Bacteria; kingdom Bacillati; phylum Actinomycetota; class Actinomycetes; order Cryptosporangiales; family Cryptosporangiaceae; genus Cryptosporangium; species Cryptosporangium aurantiacum. The sequence continues at coordinate 445,007 of NZ_FRCS01000002.1, read as the reverse complement.
GCCTACTCCCACGAGCGGTCGATTCGAAAATAGCGTCGGCCCATGACACGAATCGCCATCCTCGGGACCGGAAGCGTCGCCACGACGCTCGCCGGGCCGCTCGTGGCCTCCGGCCACTCGGTTGTTCTCGGCTCCCGCCTGCCCGGCGGTACGGTGCCGGTCGCGGGCACGACCGTTCAACCGTTTGCGGACGCCGTCCAGCAGGCCGCCGTCGTGGTGAACGCCCTTCCCGGGGACGCCGCGGTCGCGGTGCTCTCGGGGTTGCCGGTGCCGGGCGGCGCGGTGCTCGTCGACGTCGCCAACGCGGTGCACACCGGGCCGGACGGGCTCGCCACCGGCTTGCGGTACCCGGGCGGCAGCCTGGCCGAGGAGTTGCAGCGGGCGCTGCCGGCAGCCCGTGTGGTGAAGACGCTCAACACGATGCACGTCTCGCTGATGGTGCGACCGGCCGCGCCGGTGACCGCCTTTCTCTCCGGCGACGACGCGGACGCCAAGGCGGTGGTGCGGACGCTGCTCACCGACCTCGGTTGGGCGTCCGATCGGGTCCTTGACCTGGGCGGACTGGTCACGGCCCGCTGGGTCGAGGGGTTCGCGCCTGCGATCGGTCCGACCGTACGGGCGCTCGGCCCGGTGCCGTTCGGGTTGGCGATCGCCCACTGATCCAGGGGCGGCGATCGCCGCTGATTTTCGCTGTCAGCGCTCTATCAGCGTCCTAACAGGTCGCATCCGCACACTGATCATCAAGCGGTCGGCCGGGCGAAGGGGAGCGCCAGCGATGAGCACTGCAACGATGACCACCGTGCGGTCAGCGGACGGCACCCCGATCGACGTGCAAAGTACCGGGTGCGGCCCCGGCCTGGTCGTCGTTCCCGGCAACAACCGCAGAACCCACCACTACGACGCGTTGGCCCGTGAGCTCGCGCAGGAGTTCACGGTCCACGTCGTCGATCGGCGCGGACACGGGCGCAGCGGTCCGCAGGGACCGCACTACAGCATCGAGGCCGAGGCGGCCGACGTGTTCGCGGTGCTCCGGGAGACCGGCTCGAACCTGCTGTTCGGTCACAGCCACGGTGGGTTGGTCGCGCTGCACCTGGCGCTCTGGCGTCCGGTGGACGCGCTGGTCGTCTACGAGCCGGTGGTGAGCATCGGCGGGTCGTTCGACGCGAGCTGGCTGCCGGAGTTCCGGCGGCAGCTCGCGACCGGGCGGCACGCCGCGGCGATGGCGACGTTCCTCAAGGGAACCCGGATGGTGCCGCTCGGCGACGCGCCGATGTTCGTCTACCGCGGGTTGGCGTACCTGCTGCTGCACGGCGCCGATGCCGCCGAGACCAGGGCGATGATGTCGGCGACACCGGCGGAGGTCGCGGAGATCGCCCGGCTGGACTCCGACGGACGCCGATACGCGGGCATCCGCTCACCCACGCTGCTGTTGGGCGGTGGGCGTACGGCGGATTACCTCACCACCGCACTCCGAAGGCTCCACGAGCTGATGCCCGACGCCGAGTGCAGGATCCGCCCGGAGCTCGACCACAACGCACCCGACCTCAACGGCGCGGCGACCGTCGCCGCCGAGATCATGTCGTTCGTGGCCCGGCGAGCGGCTCACCAATCCGTCTGACTCAGTGGCACGCCCACCGACAGCGCGTAGGCCTGCGCCTCGGATCGGCCGGCCGCGTCGCCGCTCGGGTACCGGAACACCCGGCGGGCGAACACCACGAACGTCTCGTCGGCGGTGGCGAAGTCGACGTACCAGCCGAACGAGTACAACGAGCCGGACAGCACGTCGGCCAGCCGCTCGGCGTCCTCGTCGGCGACGTCGAAGAACAGCAGCGTCCACTCCGCGGGCGTACCGGCAGCTGTCTGCTCCGGCGAGATGTTCTCCGGCCGGACCCGTTCCAGACGGTGCACCCGGAGCGGGAGGTCGTTGATGACGGTGCCGACCTCAAGGCTCTCCGCGATCAGTGTTCCGCGCGCCATCCGCCCACCGTATCGACTCGCCGGGCTGTCATTCGGCACGCTGGCGATCACTCATTAAGCTGCCGCAGGAGAGGTGACGGAGGTTCAAGGATGCGGCAGCTCGTTGTGCTGGTCGCCGGGCTGTTACTGATGACAGGCTGTGCGGCGCTGCGCTCGGTCCCGTCGACCGAGACGCACATCGTGTCGTTCGAGCTCGAGACCGTCCGCCCCTCGACCTTCGCCGACATGAAGGCCAGCTACTCGCTGAAGCCGCTGGCCGACAAGAAGAACATTCACTACGGCAAGTCCTGGGACCGCGAACTGACGTTCCACTACCCGGATGTGACCGAGCTCTACTTGTTCGGCGAGGTCCGGGTCAAGGAAGAGCCGGTGCTGCCGCCGCCGGCGGAGGCGATCGACCTGCGGTGCCGCATCATGGTCGACGGCGTCCTGGTGGCGGAGAACGTCGGCCACACCGTGTGGTGCGCGCACACGGTGACCCCAGGCCGCCAGAAGCGCGTCGACTCCTCGTCCTGACGACCGTGTGACCTGCGTCGCTAATTGGTATCAGAGCCCCCGGCGGCGACTCTTGTTGTCGTGCGAGGTGAGCCGGGTGCTCCAGCTGGAAGGGGATCTGTCGTGTCGAAGAACTACTTATCGGACGAAGTGTTCCGCTCGTCCCGGCTCATCGACACGGTCACGGCGTCTTCGGCCCGCCGGTCGGTCGGCAGCCGGTCGCTGTTCACCGCGCTCGCGGTGACCGGCGTCGCCGCGTCGCTCGCCTGGGCGGCCCGGGACATTCCCTCCGCGTTGGGCGGCCGCCCGGCCGGTGCCCGGCTGGACCGGATGCGTCAGTCGCCGCGGTACCACGACGGCGCGTTCCGCAACGAGACTCCGACCGTGACCGTCCCGGCGTCGGCTTCCGGGGGCCGCAGCATGCTCAGCGAGCTGCTGTTCGGCCGTCAGCGCCGGCGGCCGAGCAAGCCGGTGCCGGTCGTCACCCCGACCCTCGCCGAGTTAGCGGGCCCGGCCGCGCCCGGCGTGCGCACCACGTGGCTCGGTCACGCGACCGTCTTGCTGGAGATCGAGGGTCGCCGGGTGCTGTTCGACCCGGTGTGGAGCGAGCGCTGCTCGCCGTCGTCGCTGGCCGGCCCGCGGCGGCTGCACCCGGTGCCGCTCGAGCTCGGGGCGCTGCCGAAGGTCGACGCGGTCGTCATCTCCCACGACCACTACGACCACCTCGACGAGACCAGCATCCGGACGCTCGCCCGGCTGCAGGAGGCCTCGTTCCTGGTGCCGCTCGGTGTCGGCGCCCACCTGGAGCGCTGGGGCGTACCGGCCGCTCGGATCGTCGAGCTGGACTGGGACGAGACCGCGACGATCGCCGGCCTGGGCTTCACTGCGACCGCCGCGCGCCACTTCTCCGGGCGACTCCGCTCCGACAACTCGACGCTCTGGGCGTCCTGGGTCATCGCCGGTGCCGAGCGCAAGGTCTTCTACACCGGGGACTCCGGCTACTTCGAGGGCTACACCACGATCGGCGCGGCGCACGGGCCGTTCGATCTGACGCTGATCCAGATCGGCGCCTACGCACCGTATTGGCCCGATATCCACATGACGCCCGAGGAGGGTGTCGCCGCGCACGTCGCGGTAAACGGGGGTCTGCTCGTCCCGGTGCACTGGGGGACGTTCAACCTCGCGCTGCACGACTGGGCCGAACCGGTGGAGCGGCTCCTCGACGAAGCCGCCGAGTGCGGTGTCCGGGTCGCGGTTCCGCGTCCGGGTGAAGCCGTCGACGTGGACGCTCCGCGGCAACCGGACGGCTGGTGGCGTTCGGTCGCCTGACCTCTGTCTTCCCGTCTCGTGACGGGGTGTATTTCGCACCGCCCCCGCGCCTCCCCTCCCCGCGCGGGGGCGGTGCGGTGTGCGCCCGCACGTCGGTCGGGATGCTCGGCGTTGATCGGTTCCTCCGCGACGCGCCCTCCGTTCGGCTCGTCTCCGCCGCACGGGCGGGGCGACTGCTGACCGGATGGAGGAACCCACGGGGCAGCGCGGCGCATGCTCACTACTTAGCGTAACTAGTTGAATCCGAACGGATTCGCGGGGACGCAGGGGAGCGTCCCCGAAGGCTTTGGGGGAGGAACGAACGTGCCGAAAGGGTTACACCGCGCCGGGCGGCGCCGCCCGCGTCGGGGGACGCCGTGGGGGAGATCCACCGGGCAGCGCGTGGTCGTTGTCGCCGGACTCGTCGTGCTGACGATGGTCACGATCGGGCTGCCGATGGCCGCGGCGGCTCCGCGCACCGCCACCGGCAGCGCCACGGACGGGGCCGCCGCGGACTGCCTTGCCGCCGCCGTCAGCGCGAACCTCGTCCGAATCGTCTGTGGGATCACCGACCTGAGCCGGGACGGTGACTCGGTCTACGTGGGGTGGCGGACGACCAGCGGTGGGGTGCGGTCGATCTATCACCGGGAGGGCGCCGGCCGCACGATCTCGGTGACCGGCTACGCACCGACGGCGGACCCCGCACCACCGCACCGGGTGCTCTGGAAGATCTGCCGCGATCGGCAGGCGCCCTGGCGGGACGCCTGCTCGGAATGGCGCACGGTCTGGGCGACACCCTCACCGTGATCGCGGTTCGGCCGTGCCCGGGCGCCGGGCACGGCCGGCCTCACGTCCGCTCGGTGCGCTGCACCGGTCGGCCCGGCCGCCATAGCTCGACGATCATCAGGTTCCGCTCGTGGTCGACCGAGGTGAGCACGGCTTCCCGGAGGTCGATCCGGAACAGGTGGAACGGCTCCGGCGGGTGCCGGTCGTCGACGAACGCCGCGAGCTCCTCCTTGTCGACGACCTCGACGGCGACGCCGCTGATCTTGCCGTCACCCCCGGCCATCGTGCCGTCGCCGGGGTTCGCGTGAATCGCCACCCGGCCGTCGCGCCGGAGATCGAGCGCCTTCCGGGCCTGCCACATCGACCCCATGATCAGGTCCGGCCCGAAGAAGTCGACCTCGGTGCCGCTGACCCGCGGGGACCCGTCGGCCCGCAGGGTCGCCATCACGTGGTGCTTCGTCGCCGTGAACCGTGCCTTGACCGCTTCCGCGAGTTCCGGTGCCTCCGCGGAGAACTGTTCCCACTTAGCCATGCCGGTCAGTGTCCGCCGAATCCCTGACAGCTGACGGCAGGGTTTCAGTGACGAGTCAGCACGATCTCCACCGCGCCCGGCTCGGCGGCCAGGTAACACGAACCACCGACCGGGAACGTGTAGAGCGGGTTCGTGTGGCCCACGTCGACGTTGCCCAGCACCGGCACGCCGGCCAGCTGCGGTGCGCTCGTGACGATGTGCCGCAGCAACTCCTGGGTGACGCCGCTCTGCCGCTGGAACCGGCCGACGACCAGCGCGCGGACCGCGATGCCGGTCTGCAGCAGCGAGGTCAGGTCACGGGCGAAGGCGTGCACGGTCGACTCGAAGTCGTCCTCGACGACCAGGACCGCACCGTCCAGATCCGGCCAGTACGGCGTGCCCTGCAGCAGGTTGAGCGTGCAGAGGTTGCCGCCGACCAGCGGGCCGTTGGCGGTGCCCGGCTGCAGCACCCACCAGCCCTCGTTGCGGGACGGCGCCGGTCGCCCCTCCGCGGCGTCCTGCAGCCGGTACCACTCGTCGTCAGTCCACGTCGTCGCCGGAACCCAGCTGACCGGGGCGTCCTCGAAGACGCACCGGCGGAACGCCTCGATCGTCGCCTCATTGTGCTCGCGCATCGCGAACGTCGAGAAGTGCGGCCCGGAGTACGTGACCAGGCCAGCCTTGGCGAGCACCGCACCCTGCAGCGCGGTGATGTCGGAGAACCCGCAGAACACCTTGGGGTTCGCGCGGATCAGGTCGAAGTTGAGGTGCGGCAGCAGCTGGTTGGAGTGGTGCCCGCCGATCACCGCGAGGATGCCGGCCACCGCCGGGTCGGTGAACGCGTCGTGCAGGTCGGCGACCCGCCCGGCGATCGGACCGGTGCCCAGCGGCCCGGACTCCTCCACGTGCGCGCCGAACGTGACCTCGACCCCGAATTCCGCCCTCAGCCGTTCGACCGCGGCCGTCCGGATGGTGTCCGGCAGCAGGCTCAGCGACATCGACGGCGCGACGACCCGGATCTGGTCACCGGCCTTCAGCCGGCGGGGCAGCATCGTCACCGGCCCAGTCCCTCCAGCACTTCGGCGGTGGGCAGCGCGGCCAGCGTCGAACCGCCGAGCCGGAGCTTGGACTCCCGCAGCCCGCTGCCGATCACCAGGCTCTCCCCAGCAGCTACGGCGGCGTCGATCAGCACCGGCCAGTCGGCCGGGAGGCCGAGCGGGGTCACCCCGCCGTAGGCCATCCCGGTCGCGGCGACCACCTCGTCGAGCGGGGCGAACGACACCTTGCGGACGTCGAGGTGACGGCGGACCAGCCCGTTGATGTCCGCCCGCGTCGTGGCCAGGACCAGGCAGGCCGCGTACTTCAGGACGCCGCCCCGCTTGCCCGCGACGACGACGCAGTTCGCGGACTCGCCCAGCGGCTCGCCGTACCGCGCGCAGAACGCCTCGGTGTCCGCATCGGACGGGTCGATCGCCGCGACCTCGACGCGGTGGCCGTCCTTCGTCAGTTGCTCCACGACGCTCGTCACCAGCGGTGCGAGCAGCTCGGGATGGTCAGCGGCGGGCAGCCAGGCGAGCGTCTCGGACATGAGTTCTACCCAACCACAAACGTCCGACCGTTATCGCGCCACCGCAGCGCGGGCCTGGTCGAGCGTCCGCATGATCGACAGCGTCTCGTCCAGCGTCATCAGCGGGGACTCGGTGAGGCCAGCACGCACGCAGCGAGCCACCTCTTCGGCCTGGAACGTGTAGCCCAGACCCGGCAGCGTGAACACCTCGGTCACCGGCTCGGCGCCGGACCGGTGGAGCGTGAGCGCGTCCGCCCGGAAGAACGGTGCGGGCAGCTCGATGCGCCCGGTCGTGCCGGCGATCGTCGCGCGCATCGGCGTCTCACCGCGCAGCGAGCAGTGCAGCACCGCGACCGCTCCGGACTCGTAGCCCAGCAGGATCCCGGTGTTCGCGTCGACGCCGGTCGGGGCCAGGCCGCCCGCGGCGAGCACGGTCGACGGCTCGCCCAGGATCATCGAGGCCAGCGAGATCGGGTAGACGCCCAGGTCGAGCAGCGCGCCGCCACCGAGCTCCGGCGCGTACAGCCGGCTCGCGGGGTCGTACGGGGCCGCGAACCCGAAGTCGGCCTGGATCGACACGACGTCGCCGATCGCACCGTCGGCGAGCAGCTCGCGCAGCCGGACGATCGCCGGGTTGAACCGGGTCCACATCGCTTCCATGCAGAACACACCGGCGGAGCGGGCGGCGTCGACCACCTCGGTCGCGCTCGCGGCGTCGATCGTCAGCGGCTTCTCGACCAGGACGCCGCGCCCGGCGGCGATGCAGGTGAGCGCCGCCGCCGCGTGGCCGGAGTGCGGTGTTGCGACGTAGACGACGTCCACCTCGGCGTCCTCGGCCAAGGCCTGGTAACTCCCGTGCGCCCGCGGGATGCCGTGCGCGTCGGCGAACGCCTGCGCGGTGTCGGCGGCGCGCGACCCCACCGCGACGACCCGGTGGTCGTCGAGCGTCAACAGGTCGGCGGTGAACGACCGGGCGATCGCTCCGGTCCCGAGAATTCCCCAGCGCAACGGCGGCGTAGTCACGCCGCCGAGACTAGTGCGGCGCGCGCAGCCAGCTACCGCCGACCATCACACCGTCGATCTCCAGTCCCGGGCCGAGGACGAGCAGGTCGGCGGCGAGCCCCGGCACCAGCGCACCCACCCGGTCGCCGATCCCGATCGCGCGGGCGGGCGTGGCGCTCAGCGCGGTGACGACGTCCAGCAGCGGCACCCCGGCGTCCACCGCCCGGCGCAGCGCGGCGTCCTGGGTCAGCGTGCTGCCCGCGACCGCGCCGGTGCCCTCGACCAGCGCCACCCCACCGCGCACCTCGACCTGGCGGGAGCCCACCTCGTACCGTCCGTCGCCGACGCCCGCCGCGGCCATCGCGTCGGTGACCAGCGCGACCCGCTCCGCACCGCAGAGCCGGAAGACCATCGCCAGCAGCGCGTCGTGGAGGTGGATTCCGTCGGCGATCAGCTGCACGACGACGTCCGGGTGCTCCAGCAGCGCGCCGACCGCCCCGGGCTCTCGCTGGGTCGGCCCCGGCTGGGCGTGGAACAGGTGGGTGGCCAGCGTGGCGCCGGCGTCGATCGCGGACAGCGTCCGCTCGTACCCGGCGCCGGTATGCCCGACCGCGACCGCGACGCCCCGGTCGACCGCGCGCCGCACCAGTTCCAGCGCGCCGGGCAGCTCCGGGGCCAGCGTCAGCACCCGCAGGTGGCCGCGGCAGGCGTTGATGAGCTGGGTCAGCACGTCCGCGTCCGGCACGAGCATCGCGGCCGGGTCCTGCTCACCCGCGTGCGCCGGGGAGAGGAACGGGCCCTCGGCGTGGATGCCGGTCAGCGTGCCCGCCTCGACCACGTCGGCCAGCGCGGCGGCGGCGCGCAGCATCTCATCGAGCGGGGCGGTGGCGAGGCTGGCCAGCGCGGACGTGGTGCCGTGCGCGCGGTGCAGGGAGCTGATCGCGCCGATCGCCGCTGGTTCGCCGCTGCCGTAGCTCTGGCCGCCCCCGCCGTGGACGTGCAGGTCGACAAATCCGGGAACCACCCAGCAGCCACCCAGGTCGAGCACGTCGGGGTCGCGTGGCCGCGACCGCTCCGGCCCGCCGACCGCGGTGATCCGCCCGGCGGCGATCGCCACCCAGCCGCCCTGGACGACGCCGACCGGGAGCACGAGTGTGGCGTCGGATAGCAGCGTCATGAGGCCGACTCCGGAGTGAGGCCGGGGTGCACGGTCATGCCGCTCCTCCGCCGGGATCAGATCATGACCCTCGGATGACGCAGATCATGACCGTTGGTCATCGTACCTTCGGCCAATTGTGTCCGGCCGCCTGATCCCAGCTCGCGCCAGACTGTTCACACCACCCCGTCCGGAGCCGTTCGGATGGCTAGAGTGGGGTCGCTGCCGCGCCACAAGGGTCATCCGGGTCATCGCCACCGCAACCGCTTCGGGACGTTCGGCGCCGAGTCATGGTGCCGGGTCCCCACGCTGTTCGCGAGGCGACGCGCCGGAGGAGGGACGAGGAGTCAATGGACCACAGCCACGTCCCGGCGCCCCTCGACGACATCGTCGAGTACGCCGGGCCGGAGCATGGTGACGATCGGGAGGGGGCGCCAGACGCCGACCTGGCCGTCGCGCCCGAGCAGGACGAGTCAGGATTGACCGATCGCGAACGTGCGATCCTGGAGTTCGAGCGCCAGTGGTGGCAGTACGCAGGCGCGAAGGAACAGGCGATCCGCGAGCAGTTCTCGATGTCGGCCACCCGGTACTACCAGCTGTTGAACGCGCTGATCGACCGGCACGAGGCGCTGGTCCACGATCCGATGCTGGTCAAGCGGCTCCGTCGAGTGCGGGCGGCACGCCAGCGCCAACGCTCGGCGCGCCGCCTCGGCGTCCGCCTGTAAGACTGCAGCGGGTCAGTCGCAAGGCAGGCTGACCCGCAGGCGGGTACCGGCACCGACGGCACTCTCGACGGTGGCCCATCCGTGCAGCGCACGGATGCGCTCGGTGATGCCGGCCAAGCCCCCGCCGGGCATCACGCGCGCACCACCGGGTCCGTCGTCGGTGACCGTGCCGTGCAGCCACCCGCCCACCTCGGCGACCTCGATCCGCACCCGCGCGTCGGGTGCGTACTTGGCCACGTTGGTCAGTCCTTCGCAGAGCGCGAAGTACGCGGTCGCCTCCACGGCGGGTGGCTGCCGTCCGGTGTCCACCGCGAGGTCCACCGCGAGCCCGAGCCGATCGGCGACGCCGAGCAGCGCCGCGCGCAGCCCGTGGGTCCGCAGCACCGGCGGATGTAACCCGCGTGCCAGCGCCTGCAGGTCGTCGATCGTCGCGCGTACCTCGTCGCGGCAGGACACGGCCACCAACCGCACCGGCTCCGGCAGACCGTTGTCCGCTAGTCGGGTGAGCTGCGCCGAGAGCGCGACGAGTTGCCGCTGCGCTCCGTCGCGCAGGTCGTTCTGGAGCCGCTGTCGCTCGGCGGTCTCCCGCTCCTCGACCCGGGCCTGTGCGGCGAGCACCTGCTTGAGGTGCGCGGTCGCCACCGCCTGCAACTGGGCGGTGAGCAGCGCCTGGCTCCCGGCGCGGAGGACGGCGTCCACCATGGCCGGACGGAGCCGCAGCCGCTCGTCGAGCGCGACCAGGGCCAGCGGCAGACGCTCGTCGGTCCGAGCCTCGACCCACCACCGGCCGGTGGTCGCGGTCCGGTCGACCGGGCGCCTCACCAGCCGCCCGGCCCGGTCCACGTAACTCTGCTCGGCCGGCGCCCAGAACAGCAGCTCCAGCGCCGGGTCGCGCAGCGCCGAGGCCAGCGCGTCCCGCACCGTCGCCACCGACGTGGTCGCCGACGTCATCCGGACCACCCGGTTGGGCGCCTCGACCTCACGCCAGCGCTCCCGGAGTACCCCGGAGAGCACGGCCAGCGGTATCGCGATCGCGATCGCGTTGAAGCTGACGTAGAACGCCAGCAGCGCGTCCAGGTCCGTCCAGGCATCGGTCTGCACGGTGAGGACCGCGGCGGCGCCGCCGGTGACGCCGGTGGCCAGCAGCACGGGCAGCGTGCCCGGGCGTTCCAGTTCGGACAGGCGACGGGCGCCGCGCACCAGCAGCACGAGGTACCAGACCACGAGCACCAACTGCGCGGCGATCACCACCCCGATCGTTCGGTCGAAGATCCACCGCTCGGACGCGAGGTTCGGCCAGAACACGTCCGGATCGAGGCCGTTCCACTCCGGACGCGAGACCAGTTGCACCATGAGCTGCCCGACGATCAGCACCACGATCGCGTACAGCACCCAGGCTCGTTCGGGACGCCCGGTCGGACGCCCGCTCGGGTACAGCAACACCGCGCAGCCGGCCAGGACGTACAGCGCACCCTGGCCGTAGAACGAGATCATCGGCCAGATGCCGCTGTTCCAGGACGCGAGCCAGGCCAGCGAGCCGCAGACCGAACCCACCAGGAGCAACACCCCGGTCCGGCGACGGCGGTCACCGGTGCCCACGAGCAGGCCGCCGGCCGCACCGAACGCCGCGCAGCCCGCGCACGTCAGCAGGCCGGAGAGCACGTGCTCGCGCCAGTACGGTGCGCCGCAGACCAGCGCCAGCACGCCGGTCGTCAGCCCGGCCAGCACCGCCCGACCGGCCTGGCCGGGAACCGGCAGGACCGAGCGCGGGACCACTGCGCCTCCGGTTGGTGCTCCTCGGCGTCCTCTGCGGCGGATCGTACGGCTGCGCGGACGATTCCGCTGACCCCTAACAGGGGTCAGCGGGCCTCGCGTTTCTCCGCGTACGCCGCGAGGTGCGCGACCTGCACCGGGTCGAGCGACGGCCGGACCCGGCCCTGGGCGGTACGGAGGTGGGCGGCGGTCACCTCGGCGGTGTCCATCGACTCGCGCATCGCGGCGAGCGCGGCTTCCCGTACCAGCGCCGCGCAGTCGGCTGACGAGAAGCCGTCCAGTTCACCGGCGACTTCGTCCAGGTCGATGTCGTCGGCGAGCGGCACCTTCCGCGAAGCCGCCCGGAGGATGTCCGCGCGCGCTTCCCCGTCCGGCGGCGGCACGAACACCAGCCGCTCCAGCCGGCCGGGCCGGAGCAGCGCCGGGTCGACCATGTCCGGGCGGTTCGTCGCACCGATCACGACGACGTTGCGCAGCCCCTCCACGCCGTCCAGCTCGGTGAGCAGCGCGGCCACCACCCGGTCGGTGGTGCCGCCGTCGGTGGCCTGGCCACGCACCGGGGCCAGCGCGTCCACCTCGTCCAGGAACACCAGCGTCGGCGCGGCCTCCCGGGCACGGCGGAACAGCTCCCGCACCGACCGTTCGCTCTCTCCGACCCACTTGGTGAGCAGCTCGGCGCCCTTCACCGCGAGCACGTTCGCCTGACCGGTGCCGGCCAGCGCCCGCACCAGGAACGTCTTGCCGCACCCCGGCGGCCCGTAGAGCAGCACGCCGCGCGGTGGGTCGATGCCCAGGCGGGTGAACGTGTCCGGGTAGCGCAGCGGCCACAGCACGGACTCGGTCAGCGCCTCCTTGACCTCCTTCATGTCGCCGACGTCGTCCAGCGAGAGCGACGCCACCTCGAGCGTCGACTCGGCCATCGACGTCGGCCGGACCGACCGGATCGCGGCGTCCAAGTCGCTCTTCGCGATCTGGGGCGTGTCGTCGTCCCGCTGCCGGATCGCCGCCCGCACGCCCGCCTCGCGCACCAGCGTGCCGAGGTCGGCGGCGACGAACCCCGGCGTGCGGGCCGCGATGTCGTCCAGCGACACGTCGTCGGCGACCGGCAGCGCGCGGGTGAACAGCGACAACAGCTCACGTCGCTCGACGGCGTCCGGCATCGGGACCCGCAGCTCGTGGTCGAGCACGCCGGGGCGGCGCAGGCCGGAGTCCACGTCCTCCGGGCGGCTGGTCGTGCAGACGACGGCGGTTCGCCCGGCGCTCACCAGGTTGGAGATCAGCTGGGTGAGGACGGTGGCGAGCGGCCCCGGATCGGTCCGTGGTGCCAGCGCCTCGACGTCGTTGAGCAGCAGCACGGTCGGCTGCTCCGCGGTCGCCCTGGCGGTGGCCCGGCGGAGCACGTCCGCGGCCGCGTCCGGCGCCACCGCGGCCAGGCCGGGGCACCAGATCCGCAGCACGGCGGCGCCGGTGGCCTGCGCGACCGACCGCACGAGCGTCGACTTACCAGCCCCCGGCGGCCCGGTGACCAGCACGCCGAGCTGCACGGTGGTGCCCAGCCGGTCGAGCACCTCGCGGTGGTGGAACGCGAGGTCGAACAGCTCGGTCAGGTGGGCGGCCTGGCTGCGCAGGCCGATCAGGTCGTCCGGTGGCCGGGGTTCGTCGTCGACCGCGGCTCCGGGCTCGCCGAACAGGTGCTGCAACTCGTCGGGCACTGCTCGGCTGCGGACGCTCGACGCGCCGGCAGCGCTCGCTACGGCCCCGGCCGCCCCGGAGATCCCGGATGTCGGCGTCCCGGGAGCCGCGCCGCGAAGCCCGGCGGCCCCGAGCCCGCCACCCGCGCCGGAGGGCCGCGAGCCGGCGCCTGACCAGGCCGCGGTGGCCGCGCCGCGACCGCCCCACACCGCGCCGCCCGACCCCTCCGACCAGGTGACGATCGTGTCCGGGGTGACCAGCGCGGCCGTCTCCGGCTCGGCCGACACGACCGTGAGCAGCGCGGCCGTCCAGCCGCTGCCGACCGCGTTGGAGAGGCTGCGTCGCGCGGACTCCACCAGCGGGCGGTGCGGGTGCGCCGGGTCGAGGTCCTGGGGCAGCAGCGAGACGTCGTCCCCGCTGGTGATCACCTTGCTCAACAGTGCCAGCCGGAGCATCTCCGGCGAGACCGCGGCGACCACCGTGGCGTCCCCGGCGACCGTGATCGTGCGCGCCGCTTGCACCGGCGCGGGGCTGACGTCGACCGGGGCACCGTCCCGGACCCGCAGGTTGCCCATCGTCAGGTCGTCGGCGAGCAGCAGGCCTCTGGCCGAGCTCGGCTCGCTCGCGGTGGCGATGCCCGCGGAGGTGCGTTCGGCGCTGCGGAGCAGCACCGGGTCACCGGGCCGCAGGTCGAGCGCGGCCAACACCTCCGGATGGAGGCGCACCAGCCCGCGCCGGGCGTCGAGCACAGCTGAGCGCAGGCTGGCGGTCAGTGTTAGCGAGGGCGGCTCAGAGGTCACGCCAGCAAGTCTGCGGTGTGCCGCAAGCTTTTGGCGCTCGCCGGCCGGTTGAGTGGAGCTGACAGGCGGCTGAGAGGTCAGCCGACTCTCAGGAAGGCCGACCTAGGGTGAGGACGTGAAGCCAGACGAGCCCAGCGGGCGGGGCATGCCGGGACCGGCGCGGACCGGCTGGCGTGCGGTGTTCACTCTTCGGCGAATTGTCACCGCGCTGGTCGTGATCGCCGCCGTCGCCGCGTTGATCACCTGGATTCGCTGGCCGGAGGGCGAGTCGGTCCGATCGACCGCCGCGATGGTCACCGTGCAGTCCGGCCCGGCGCGTAACCAGCCGATCGAGCTCGACACCACGGTCTACGTCCCGGAGAGCGCGTCCGCCGACCACCCGGTCCCGGCGGTGCTGCTGGCCCACGGGTTCGGCGGCAGCAAGGCCAGCGTCGCCGCCGACGCGCGCCGGCTGGCCGGACAGGGCTACCTGGTCATGACGTGGAGCGCCCGCGGGTTCGGCCGCTCCGGCGGCACGATCTCGCTGGACGACCCCGACTACGAGGTCAACGACGCCCGCGCGCTGATCGACCGCCTCGCCACCAGGGACGACGTCCGGCAGGACGCCGACGGCGACCCGCGCGTCGCCGCGGTGGGCGGCTCGTACGGTGGTGCGCTGAGCCTGCTGCTGGCCGGCTACGACCAGCGGGTCGACACGGTCGTCCCGCAGATCACCTGGAACGACCTCGCGAACGCGTTCTTCCCGGAGTCGACCGGGGCGGGCCCCGCCGACGGTGTGTTCAAGCGTTCCTGGGCCGGGCTGTTCTTCGGCAGCGCGAGTGCCGGTGGCGCCACCAGCGCCGGTGACCTGGCCGCGCTGCTCGGCGCCCGCCAGGACGCGAACGGTGAGATCGACCTGAGCACGGTCGACCCGTCAAAGGCCGACGAGCTGGTGCAGTGCGGGCGGTTCGAGCCTGAACTGTGCAAGCTCTACCTCGAGGCGGCGACCACCGGGCGGGCCACCCCGGCGATCGTCGAGCGGCTCCGGCGCGCCAGCCCGTCGAGCGTGCTGAGCCGGATCACCGCCCCGACGCTGCTGATCCAGGGCCAGGCCGACACGCTGTTCCCGCTCTCCGAGGCCGACGCCAACGCGCGCGGCATCGCGGCGACCGGTACGCCGGTGCGGGTCGCCTGGTACGCCGGGGGCCACGACGCCAGCGCGTCGACCCGCGAGACCGACCGGGTCAACGCACTGCAGCTCGCCTGGCTCGACCACTACCTGGACGGCACCGGACCGGCGCCCGACGACGAGTTCAGCTACACGACGGCCGGTGCGATCAGCGTCCGGGACACCCGGCCGACCACCCGGATCTACACGCTGGACGACTACCCGCCCGGCACCGGCGACGGGTACCGCGTCCGGCTGAACGGGATCAGCCCGCAGCCGGTCGCGAACCCGCCGGCCGGTACACCGGCCGGGCTCTCCTCGCTGCCCGGCGTCGGTTCGCTGACCAGCCGTCTCGGCAGCGCGGGCATCGACGTACCCGGTCAGTTCGCCGCCTACAGCGGCGTCGAGCTGGCCCGCCCGGTGGACGTCGCAGGCACGCCGACGGTCCGGCTCCAGGTCGCCTCGCCGACCGGCGAAGCCGTGCTGTTCGTCAAGCTGTACGACGTCGACGCGGACGGCCGGGCCACGCTGCCCGGCGGTTCGGTGGCGCCGATCCGGCTGACCGGCCTCCCGCGCACCGCCGAGACGATCGGCACCGCCCCGCCGGTGACCGTGTCGCTGCCCGCGATCGGCCACCGCTTCGAGTCCGGGCACAGCGTCCGACTGGTGGTGGCCACCGCGGACCAGGCGTACGCCGGGCCGGCCGCGCCCGCCGTCTACCAGGTCTCCGTGCAGGCGAACAGCCTGCGGTTGCCCGAGGTCAGCCCGGTGCCGGTCGCGGACTCCACCGGCGTCTGGGTCTGGGTGCTGATCGGTCTGCTGGCCGCGGTGGCCGTCGGGGTGACGGTCGCGGTGCTCGTCGTACGGCTGCGCCGCCGCAGGCAGGACGTGGCGGTCGACCCGGACGCCGCGGGTTCGCCGCTCGTCGTCCGCGGGTTGAAGAAGGCCTACGGCGACGGGTACCTCGCGGTCCGGGACCTCTCGTTCACGGTCGAGCCCGGCCAGGTCGTCGGCCTGCTCGGTCCGAACGGTGCGGGTAAGACGACCGCGCTGCGGATGCTGATGGGGCTGATCCGGCCCACCGGCGGCGAGATCCTGGTCTTCGGCCACCGGATCGTCCCGGGTGCGCCGGTGCTGTCCCGGATCGGGGCGTTCGTCGAGGGACCCGGCCTGCTGCCGCACCTCTCCGGCCTCGACAACCTGCACCGGTACTGGCAGGCCACCGGACGCCCGGCCGAGTCCGCTCGCCTGGAGGAAGCGCTGGAGATCGCCGGCCTCGGCGCTGCCGTGCACCGGAAGGTGAAGACCTACAGCCAGGGCATGCGGCAGCGGCTGGCGATCGCACAGGCGATGCTCGGACTGCCCGACCTGCTGGTGCTCGACGAACCGACGAACGGGCTCGACCCGCCGCAGATCGCGGAGATGCGCTCCGTGCTGTCCCGGTACGCCACCGACGGGCGGGCCGTGCTGGTCTCCTCGCACCTGCTGGCCGAGGTCGAACAGGTCTGCAGCCACGTCGTCGTGGTCAGCAAGGGCGTCGGTGTGGCGGCCGGGCCGGTCACGGAGATCGTCGGCGAGGGCCGGTCGGTCCTGGTCGAGGTCGCCGACGGCGATCGGGACGCCGCGCTGACCGCGCTGAAGGCCATGCCGGGCGTCGAGCTGGTGAATCCGAACGGCCGCGGGCTCGTCGTGGAACTGGCCGGTGCCGAACGCAGCGACGTCGTCCGCGAACTCGTCGGCGCGGGCGTCGGCGTCGAGCGGCTGGTCGCCAGGCGTCGCCTGGAGGACGTGTTCCTCGAACTCGTGGGAGAGAACTGATGAGCGAGGTCTCCACACCCTCGCGTTCGGCGGGCGGCGAAGCCGCCTACCGGCCGGGCCGGACGCTCCGCTTCGGCGCGGAGGTGCTGCGGCAGCTCACCCGTCGCCGAACCCAGATCGCGCTCGGGTTCCTGGTTGTCCTGCCGCTGATCCTGGTGGCCGCGTTCAAGATCGGCGTGCCCGACGACCCGGACTCGGCCGAGGAGGGCACCAGCCTCGCCGACCTCGCCACGGCGGGGGCTGCGAACTTCACGCTGTTCGCGGTCTACGTCGCGTCGAGCTTCCTGCTGCTGGTCGTCGTCGCGCTGTTCTGCGGTGACACGGTGGCCAGCGAGGCCAGCTGGGGCACGCTGCGCTACCTGCTGGCTTCGCCGGTGCCGCGCGGACGGCTGCTCCGGCAGAAGCTGACCGTCGGCCTGGCCTACAGCGGGTTCGCGCTGCTGCTGCTACCGACCGTCGCGATGGTCGCGGGGACGATCGCGTTCGGCTGGGAACCGCTGCGCACGCAGCTCGGCGTCGACATTCCGGCGTGGGAAGCGCTCGGCCGGATCGTGCTCGCGGTCGGTTATATCGCGGTCACGTTGCTGCCGGTGGCCGGACTCGCGTTCTACCTGTCCGTGCGGACCGACGCCCCACTCGGCGCGGTCGGCGGCGCGGTGATGCTGTGGATCATCTCCAACATTCTCGAAGCGGTCACCGCACTCGGAGATCTTCGCGGGCTGCTTCCGACTCGTTACGGAACGGCATGGCTCAGCTTGCTGTCCTCGCCGATCGACGCCGAGGACATGGTGAAGGGCGCGGTATCGGCGGTGGCGTACACGACCGTCTTTCTCTCGCTCGCGTGGTGGCGTTTCCTCCGTAAAGACATCGTCAGTTGAGCGGGCCGGTCGTAATTCCGACCCGCTCGGCAGGTATTCGTCGGTCCGGGGTCACCCGACGGGATCATCCGGTAGTCGCATCCCTGACGAGTGCGTCCCTTTCTGCGGCGCGGGCTGCGATTATGGCGGCGCGTCAGCAAGCTCCTCGATTGCTGCCCGCGTTGCCGTGCCCGGCACGGCAGTAGCCCATCTCAGCAACGTTAAGGATCGCGTGATGTTCAAGAAGCTCTCGGCGATGTTCGGCGGCGGGGCCTCCGTCGATACCGTGCTCGCCTCTCCGCACACCCAGCCGGGCGATCTACTCCGCGGCGAGGTGCGGATCAGCGGCGGCAACGTCGAGATGGTCGTCGACCGGGTCGAGCTCGAGCTGGTCGCCAAGGTCGAGGTCGAGGGCGAGACCCTGGGCGGGGACGACTACGAGCACAACACGATGATGGCGTTCCAGCGGCTGCACCTCGGGCACCGCTTCAGCCTCGCGCCGGGTGCGCAGCACGCGGTGCCGTTCGAGCTGGCGGTGCCGTGGGAGACGCCGATCACGAGCGTCAACGGCTACCCGCTGCACGGCATGCAGCTCGGCGTCCGCACCGAGCTGGAGCTGGCCGGCTCGCTCGACAAGGGCGACATGGATCCGATCCAGGTCAACCCGCTGCCGGCGCAGGCCAGGCTGCTCGACGCGTTCAGCCGGCTCGGCTTCCAGTTCAAGGGCGCCGACCTGGAGCGGGGGACGCTCTACGGTTCGCGGCTGCCGTTCTTCCAGGAGATCGAGTTCTACCCGGCGCACCAGTACGCGGGCGCGATCAACGAACTCGAGGTCACGTTCATCTCCGGTCCGCAGTCGATGGACGTGCTGCTGGAGCTCGACAAGCGCGGCGGGTTCCTGAGCTCGGGCAGCGACGCGTACAACCGGTTCACGGTGCAGTACGCGGGCGCTGAGCAGCTCAACTGGGAGCAGTGGCTCCACGAGCACCTGCAGATCCTCACCCAGCGGCGAGGGATGTTCCACTAGAGCTCTTACGGGGAATGCGGACGTCGCGGGGCGGCGTCCGCTTCACTGTGTAGTCGCGGCGTGCACAGTGAGGTAGGCAACTCCCAGGGGATGGGAGCAAGCGGACGATCGGCGGAGCGGGCGTCGTAAACTAGGCGACACAACTGCATACGGAACTCATCCAGAGGGGCAGAGGGACACGGCCCGGCGAAGCCCCGGCAACCATCGCATCCATGCAAATCTCGCGCGGCGAGGCAGGTGCGACAGGTGCCACTTCCGTCCCGGTTGATCCGGGAGAGATGAGGTAAGCCTCGCATGACTTCGCTGCTCGGTGCCCTGAACACCGCAAACTCCAGCCCTGCCCGCGTCCTTCGCTGTCGCAACTGCGGCGCTGAGTTCCCGCTGATCGCGGTCCACGCCTGTGCCGAGTGTTTCGGCCCGCTGGAGGTCGGCTACGACGCCGACGCGCTCGCGTCGGTGACCCGGGAGCAGATCGAGGCGGGACCGCAGAACATCTGGCGCTACGCGCCGCTCCTTCCGGTGGGGCAGAACCCGGACGACAGGGTGAGCCTCAACCCCGGCCTGACGCCGCTGGTCCGCGCCGACCGGCTCGCCGAGGCGATCGGCCTGAACGCCCCGCTCTGGGTGAAGGACGACTCGGCCAACCCGACCCACTCGTTCAAGGACCGGGTCGTCTCGCTCGCGCTCACCGCGGCGAAGGGCCTCGGCTACAACGCCGTGGCCTGTGCGTCCACCGGCAACCTGGCCAACTCGGTGGCCGCGCACGCCGCCCGCGCCGGCTGGCAGGCCACCGTGTTCATCCCCTCGGACCTGGAGCCGAGCAAGATCCTGGCGTCGGCGGTCTACAACCCCCGGCTGGTCGCGGTCGAGGGCAGCTACGACGACGTCAACCGGCTGACCAGCGAGCTGCAGGAGGACGAGGCGTTCGAGGCCACGGCGTTCGTCAACCAGAACGTGCGGCCGTACTACGCCGAGGGTTCGAAGACGCTCGGGTACGAGGTCGCCGAGCAGCTCGGCTGGCGTCTGCCCGCGCAGGTCGTGGTGCCGATCGCGTCCGGGTCGCTGCTGACGAAGATCGACAAGGCGTTCGGCGAGCTGGTCAAGGGTGGTCTGGTCGCGGACAGCCCGTGGCGGGTGTTCGGCGCGCAGTCCGCGGGCTGCTCGCCGGTCTACACCGCGTTCGCCGAGGGCCACGACGTCGTTCGCCCGGTGAAGCCGACCGGCATCGCGAAGTCGCTGAACATCGGGAACCCGGCGGACGGCCCGTACGTGCTCGACGCGGTCCGCCGCACCGGGGGCGCGATCGCCGCGGTCGGCGACGACGAGATCCGCGACGGGATCCGGCTGCTGGCCGAGACGACCGGCATCTTCGGCGAGACCGCGGGCGGCGTGACCGTCGCGGTGCTGAAGAACCTGGTGGCCTCCGGCGAACTGGACCCGAACGCCGAGACCGTCATCTTCAACACGGGTGAGGGGCTCAAGACCGCCGACGCGGTCGAGGGCCACGTCGGCCCGACGCACCGGATCGCCCCGTCCCTGCGTGGCGCGCGCGAGGCGGGGCTGCTCGACTGAAGGTTGTCCGACGTCCGAACGGCTCCGCGTACTAGCGCGGAGCCGTTCGTTTTAGGGCGGACGTGACTAAGTAGAATAAATATGCATATAGCGGTGCGAATAACGCGTTGATTAGCGAGGAGCGGTAATTCGGACTGCATTTAGTTAATAGCTCTTACTCAGACCAATGGTGCTCGTGTTTCTGCTGCTCTTGGCCGGGTTCCTGCTCGGTTGAGTGCGGATCGGATATCTGCGGGAATGCGGATCGCGGCGGGGATATCTGAACGAGTGTCGAAGCTTCCCCGGGTAAGCATGCCCTTTTCGGAGCGTCACTTTCGTACTGCCTAGAGGTCCGGTACCGTCCTCACCGGTCGTAGTTCGTTCTTGTCAGTGTTCGTGCTTTGTGGCAGTGCGGGGCTCTTGGACGAAGACCCGGGGCGCATGGTCAAGGAGTGCGTCTCCGCGGGCAACAGCAAGTGAGGGAAGTGCACAGTGGCGCAGGGCACTGTCAAGTGGTTCAACTCCGAGAAGGGCTATGGCTTCATCGCCGTCGACGGCGGCGCTGACGTCTTCGTCCATTACTCGGCAATCTTGATGGACGGGTACAAGGCTCTCGAAGACGGCCAGCGGGTCGACTTCCAGGTCACCCAGGGCCCGAAGGGTCCGCAGGCGGAAAACGTCACGGTACTCAGTGGCGGGCCCGCCTCCTAGGTCCAAACTTCGGCGGGGCCCGTTCCGGTGGGTGCGACCGGAACGGGCCCCGTCTGATTTCTTGCCGACCGTGCGCGATCGTCCGCCCTTCGAGCGGAATCCGCTCGGCGCATTTCCGCGCGCATTCCGCGGATGACGCGTGTTGGTGAGAAGTCGGGCTCGCATTTCTCCGATTCCCGATCGGGTCGTCGGATTACCCGCCGGGCGCGGTGTGTGGTTCCGTCGCGCGCCCGGATCGGTGACATGTCTGCGCAGGCCACCGGACGCCCCGCGTTTGCTTGCACTCTCCTGGGTCGAGTGCTAAACAGGGCATTGGCACTCGGTAGTCTTGAGTGCCAGGTCGGGGAGGTGAGGCTCCCGGCTCGTCGGTCCGTGCCGACGCAGTGGGGGGTCGTCCGTCGCGGGCGCCGTTCCGACCGTGCAGTCTCCGGTTGTCCTGCGCGGCATCCGGGGGTCCTACACCATCGGAGGACATCACCGAATGGCCAAGTTGATCGCGTTCGACGAGGAGGCTCGCCGCGGCCTCGAGCGGGGCATGAACCAGCTCGCCGACGCCGTGAAGGTGACGCTCGGCCCCAAGGGCCGCAACGTCGTCCTCGAGAAGAAGTGGGGCGCGCCGACCATCACGAACGATGGTGTGAGCATCGCCAAGGAGATCGAGCTCGAGGACCCGTGGGAGAAGATCGGCGCCGAGCTCGTCAAAGAGGTAGCCAAGAAGACCGACGACGTCGCCGGTGACGGCACCACCACCGCGACCGTGCTGGCCCAGGCGCTGGTCCGCGAGGGCCTGCGCAACGTGGCCGCCGGCGCGAACCCGATCGCGCTGAAGAAGGGCATCGAGGCCGCCGTCGCGTCGGTCTCCGAGGCCCTCGGCAACGCGTCGAAGGAGATCGAGACCAAGGAGCAGATCGCCTCCACCGCCTCGATCTCGGCCGCTGACACCTCGGTCGGCGAGATCATCGCCGAGGCGATGGACAAGGCCGGCAAGGAAGGCGTCATCACCGTCGAGGAGAGCAACACCTTCGGGCTCGAGCTCGAGCTCACCGAGGGCATGCGCTTCGACAAGGGCTACATCTCGCCGTACTTCGCCACCGACACTGAGCGGATGGAGGCCGTCCTCGACGACCCGTACATCCTGTTCGTCGAGGGCAAGATCTCCACGGTGAAGGACCTGCTCCCGCTGCTGGAGAAGGTCATGCAGGGCGGCAAGCCGCTCGCGATCATCGCCGAGGACGTCGAGGGCGAGGCTCTCGCGACCCTGATCGTCAACAAGATCCGGGGCACCTTCAAGTCGGTCGCCATCAAGGCGCCGGGCTTCGGTGACCGCCGCAAGGCGATGCTGGCCGACATGGCCATCCTCACCGGCGGCACCGTGATCAGCGAGACGATCGGTCTCAAGCTCGAGAACACCACGGTCGACCTGCTGGGTCGCGCCCGCAAGATCGTCGTGACCAAGGACGAGACCACTCTCGTCGACGGCTTCGGCGACGCGGAGCAGATCGAGGGCCGGAAGAACACGATCCGGGCCGAGATCGAGAACTCCGACTCGGACTACGACCGCGAGAAGCTCCAGGAGCGCCTCGCCAAGCTGGCCGGCGGCGTGGCCGTCATCAAGGTCGGCGCGGCCACCGAGGTCGAGCTCAAGGAGCGCAAGCACCGCATCGAGGACGCGGTGCGTAACGCGAAGGCCGCCGTGGAGGAGGGCATCGTCGCCGGTGGTGGCGTCGCGCTGCTCCAGGCGTCGGCTGTCGCCTTCGAGAAGCTCGACCTGTCGGGTGACGAGGCGACCGGTGCGAACATCGTCAAGGTCGCGCTCGAGGCTCCGCTCAAGCAGATCGCGGTGAACGCCGGTCTCGAGGGTGGCGTCGTGGCGGAGAAGGTGCGCAACCTTCCGTCGGGCCACGGCCTGAACGCCGCCACCGGCGAGTACGTCGACCTGGTTGCCGCGGGCATCATCGACCCCACCAAGGTCACCCGCTCGGCGCTGCAGAACGCTGCTTCGATCGCCGGCCTGTTCCTCACCACCAACGCGGTGGTCGCGGACAAGCCGGAGAAGGCCGCGGCCCCGGCCGGCGACCCGAGCGGCGGCATGGGCGGCATGGACTTCTGAGTCCCGCCTAGCAACTCGCACCGCCAAAGGGGCGGGCCCGGTGTCTACCGGGCCCGCCCCTTTCGCGTCGAGTCGCTTCCCCCAGTCAACGGGGGGCTGGTGGGGTTTGGCGGGCCAGGGCTACCGCGGCAGCGGCGTCTACCTCGCCCGCGCCGACAACGTTCCGGGCGCTGTCGCCGCAGGCCTCGTCGTCTGCGTCGAGCGAGATCTCCTGTGCGGTGGCGCGGAGGATGGCGGCGGTGCGGGTCACGTCGCCCCGCAACGTCGGGACGGCCTGCCAGATCAGCGCGACGACGCCCGCCACGTGCGGTGTCGCCATCGAGGTCCCGGACAGTTGCGCGTACCCACCCCCTGGCCACGCCGAGAGCACGTCGACCCCCGGCGCGACCAGGTCGGGCTTGGCGTCCGCATCACCCGGCACCGGGCCCCGGCTGGAGAACGACGCGATCTTCCGGTTGTCGTCGACCGCTCCCACCGTGAACGCCGAGTCGTACCGCCCGATCGGATCGGTGATCGTCCGGCACCTGGGTCCGGTGTTCCCGGCAGCCGCGACCACGAAGATGCCCGCGGCGCTCAGCGCCTCGACCGCGGGCTCCAGCGTGCCTGCCGCGCACCCCTCCAGCTCCGGGCACCCCCAGGAGTTGCTGAGCACGTCGGCGGCCCTGGTCGGGTCGCCGTCGGTGAACGGGTCACCGCCCGCCGGGAACGGCGCCAGCATGAACTGCAGGCAGCCCAGGTAGTACGCGGGGTTGCCGAGCGGCCGGGCGAGGTTCGCGCACCCCACCCAGCTCGCGCCCGGCGCCACGCCCACCTGCTTACCGACCGCGGTCGCCGCCGTGTGCGTGCCGTGCCCGTTCGCGTCGTTCGGGGACGTCGTCCGGTACCACGGGTCGTACCAGCTGTCGGCGCCGCCGCGGTACCCGGCGCGCAGCGTGGGGTGGGTGGCGTCCACACCGCTGTCGGAGAAGCCGACGACGATCCCGCGCCCGTCGATGCCGTCGCCCCACACGTCCGGTGCGTTGATCGCCGTCAGGTTGGTCGGTGTGCTGGTCGGCGCCGGGACGTTCTGCGCGTCGGGGCTCCCCTCGTCGGGGATCGGCCGCAGCTCCGGGTTCGGTTGTGTCGTCGCGACGTCGTCCCGGGACGCCAGCACCGCCCGGATCAGCGGCGTGTCGTCGACCTCGATCGCGTTGACCAGGTAGTACGACGTCGGGTCCGCGTCGTGGCTGCGGAGCGCGTCGAGCAGGGGCGCCTGCGTCCGCCGGGCGTGTTCGACCAGCACGCGGTGCACCGCGCTCCGCCGCGCGACCAGACCCGTCTCGGTGTTGGCCGCCGCGGTGACGTTGGCCTGGCTCTTCAGGACGACGAACAGCCGGTCGCCGTGGAAACCGGACTGCCCGGGGCCGAGCCAGACCGCCGCGGACGCCACGACCAGCGCAACAACCAGCGCGCCCACCACCACCCGCCCCCGCACCGCCGCCCGCCCCGCGGCCGCAGCAGCCTCCGGCGGCGCGGGCTCCGGCGGTGTGGCTTCGGGGCGCGGGGTTGGGTGTGGTGCGCGGCGGGCGCGCAGGGTGAGTACGAGCGCGACGATCGCCCCGACGACCAGCGCCAGCCACGCCGAGCTCCCGGTGCCGATCGTCGCCCAACGCGGGACGTCGTCCGGAATCAGCAGAAGCGAGATCTCCTCCGCGTCCACCAGCGCGAGGGGACCGAATGCGGCGACGGCCACCAGCAGAGCGTCCGCCCAGCGACGGGCCGGGTTCGCGCACGCCACCAGCAGACACGCGGCGGGCAGCACCGCGAGCAGGAGCAGCTGGGCGCCCGGCGCGCCGTAGGCGCCCGCGAGCAGGGTCAGCGGGACCGCCACCACCAGCGCGTCGAGCACCAGACCGGCGACCGGACCACCCACCGGCACCCGGACCGGCCCGGTCCGACGCAACCGCGACACGAGCACACCGAGTGCGAGCGCGGCAACCACGGCCGCGGCCGCGTCGAGCGGACTGCCCAGCGCACCCACCCACCACCAGGGCAGCAGGACGATCAGGCCGGTCGCGGTGGCGAGGGCCGTGCCGAGACCGACGATCCGCGTCCCTGACGGCTCCTGGCCCATCCGGAACCGCCCGACCAGCACCGCGAGCACGAGCGCGACCAGCGCCTCCAGCGCCGCGACCGCGGTGTCACCGGCCGACCACGGCACGATCCGCACCAGCCCGATCAGCGCGGCGCAGGCAGCCGCGAGCGTCCAGGAGCGCGCGACCCCAGCGATCACCGGACGCTTCACCAGCAGCCAGGCCAGCCCGGCCGGAGCGCCCGACACCAGCGCGGTCGCCACGGTGAGACCCGGCCAGTACGCTCCCGGCCGGTCGTACCCGGTGATGACCAGCACTTCGGCAACCACCCACGCGACCGACTGACCGATCGCGGTGACCGCGACCGCCCATACCCCGGCCAACGACACCAGCGTGGGCGCGACCCACCGCGGAACACCGCTGGGAACCGGCGCATAGGGCTGCATGCGCGCACGGTATCCGGCGCCCACGACACTCCGGCCCTACGCCCCCGAACCGCCCTCGGGCGGACGAACAGAATTCCCCCTGGTCTGCCGAGTGGGCGATCACGGGAGGGACGTACCGTGGAGTAGTGACCCGTGATCCTCAGGTGTCCCGCTTCGCCGCCAGCCGGCTCGGCCCCCAGCAGCGCGCCGCCGCGGTGGAGCGGCTACGTACCGAGACGTTCGACGTCGTCGTGATCGGAGGCGGTGTCACCGGCGCCGGAGCCGCGCTCGACGCCGCGAGCCGAGGCCTCTCGGTCGCGCTGGTCGAGGCGCGCGACTACGCGGCCGGGACGTCCAGCCGGTCGAGCAAGCTCATCCACGGCGGGTTGCGCTACCTGGAACAGCTGAACTTCGGGCTGGTCCGGGAAGCGCTGGAGGAGCGCGGGCGGCTGCTGACCACGCTCGCGCCGCACCTGGTTCGCCCGACGCCGTTCCTGCTGCCGCTGGAGCACCGCGGCTGGCAGCGGCTCTACTACGGCGCGGGCGTGGCGCTGTACGACACGCTCGGCTCGATCCTCGGGACCGCTCGCGGGGTACCGCGCCATCGGCATCTGTCCCGCACCGCGGCCCGGCGGCTGTTCCCCAGTCTCCGGCGGGACGCGCTGGTCGGCGCGATCCGGTACTACGACGGCCACGTCGACGACGCCCGCTTCGTGCTGACGCTGGCGCGCACCGCCGCGTCGTACGGCGCCGTGACCGCGACCAGCACGCGGGTGGTCGATCTGCTGCGCAACGCGCGCGAGATCGTCGGAGTCCGGGTGCGTGACCTGGAGAACGACGAGGAGTTCGAGATCCGTGCCCGCACGGTCGTCGCGGCGACCGGCGTGTGGAGCGACGATCTCTCCGAGATGCTGCACGAGCGCCCCGGCCTGCGGGTGCGGGCCAGCAAGGGCGTCCACCTCGTCGTGCCGCGTTCGGTCATCTCCGGGGACGCCGGGCTCATCCTGCGTACCGAGAAGTCGGTGCTGTTCGTCATCCCCTGGGGCGGGCACTGGATCATCGGCACCACCGACACCGACTGGGACCTCGATCGGTCGCATCCGGCGGCGTCGAGCGTCGACATCGACTACATCCTCGACCACGTCAACACGGTGCTGGAACGGCCGATCACGCACGAGGACATCGAGGGCGTCTACGCCGGCTTGCGCCCGCTGCTGGCCGGGGAGGACGAGGCGACCTCGAAGCTCTCCCGAGAGCACGCGGTGGTCGAGCCGATGCTCGGGCTGATGCTCGTGGCCGGCGGTAAGTACACGACGTACCGGGTGATGGCGGCGGACGTCATCGACAAGGCCGCGCACCGGCTGCACGACGTGCCGGAGAGCCGCACCCAGGACATCCCGCTGATCGGTGCGGACGGGTACGCCGCGGCCTGGGCGAACCGTGCCGACCTCGCACGCCGGCACGGGTTGACGGTCGGCGCCGTCGAGCACTTGCTGGAGCGGTACGGGTCACTCACGACCGAGCTGCTGGCGAGCATCGACGCGAACCCGCGGCTCGGGCGGCCGGTCGTCGGCGCACCGGAATACCTGGCGGCCGAGATCGCGTACGCCGCTTCCGACGAGGGTGCGCTGCACCTGGAGGACGTGCTGACCCGGCGCACCCGAATCTCGATCGAGACCGCTCACCGCGGGCTCGACTCGGTCGAGGACGTCGCCGACGTGCTCGCACCTGTGCTCGGGTGGGACGCCGCTACCCGACGGCGTGAGGTGGAGCATTACCGGGCGCGGGTGCTCGCGGAGCGTGAGTCGCAGCGGATGCCCGACGACTTGACGGCGGACGCCGCCCGGCTCGGCGCACCCGACGTCCGGAAGCCCTCTACGCGTTCCTGATCGGTCGGAGGTCAGTGCACCTCGTCGAAGAGGCTCGAGCCTTCGTAGCGACCCTCGTAGGCGGGCTCGAAGTCCTCGTCGTTCGAGCGCTTACGACCCCATATCGCGGCGCCCATGATGCCCGCGATAACCGCAACGGTCAGCGCGGTGAAGAGCGTCAGAACCAGAGGTGTGCTCATGGACCCCAGCCTCGGACCTCGAGTCGCAACCGTCAAGCGCCCTGGTCCGTTCGGTTGATCTCTTAGGCCGGACGAGGGAACGGACAACTCTCCGCTATCGGCGAATTTAACTTGCGTTCCGAGGGCGGTCGGCGGAAGCCGTCGGATACTCGGTTTGGCCGCGATATCGGCAGGAAGAACGGGCGGGATAGGCGGCGATTCCCGGCCGTCCGGCGTCGCTCGGCTCTGGAGTACAAAGTCGATGAGTCCATGCGGACAGGCAAGCTGTGAACTTCGTTAAGGGTTTCTTCGGAGTCTTTGGGTCACCAACCGTCCGGATAGCGCCGACGGCGGCGTCGGGGCGGTACCGCGGGCGGTGGTGCGTCGGTGGCACCGCGGTCGGCGGAGAGCAGGTCGGTGAGCGAACGGTCCCGGCCGGGACCGTCGCTCGTGGAGGCGTGCGACCAGTCGGCCGGGTCGAGCCGTCCGTGGTTGCCGAGTCCGTCGGGCCGGATCTGCGCGAACCAGTCGTCGTCCGGGTCCGCCGCCCGGCGTGCGGCGCGGCCGCCGCTGCGGGGCTCGGGACGCCGGTGGGTGCCGGTGTCCTCGTCGAAGTCCGGTGCTCGGTGGCTGCCGGTGCGCTCGGACACCGGGTCGGTACCGATGTCCGGGCGGCGGTGTGTGCCGGTGTCGCCGTTCAGGTCGGGGCGGCGGTGGGATCCGGTGGTGCTGTCCAGATCGGGGAGTCGGTGTGTGCCGGTGTCGCCGCCGCTCAGGTCGGGGCGGGGGTGGGACCCGGTGTCACCGTCGAGATAGGGCCGGATGTAGCGGCTCAGCGGGCGGTCGGCGACCGGAGCGGGTGACACCGGCCGTCCCGGGCCGAGGTCGTCCCACGACGGGCGCCCGTCGGCGCGGAACGGCTCGGTGCGCGCTTGGGCCTGGGGCTCGCGCGGCGCCTGCGCCCCATGTGGCGCGTGCGGCGGTTGCGGTTCCCGGGGCGGCTGTGCCCCGTGCAGCGCGTGCGGCGCGGCCTCCCGCGGCGCGGCCTCCCGCGGCGCGGCCTCCCGCGGCGCGGCCCCGTTCGGCGCGGCCGCGTGTGGCGGCTGCGGGTCGTGCGGGCCGGGGGACGGCTGCAGGCCGTGCGGCGGGCGGCTGGTCGGCGGTTCGGTCTGGCGCAGCGCGGCAGGAACCGCGAACTCCCCGGTCGCGTGGCGACCGCTGCGCCGCCGCTCCGCGGCGCCCCGCGCCACCTCCGGCCAGGCGCCCTCAGCCGCTTGCCCGGAGCCGACGCGCGGCGCCGCGTGCCCGGCTGCCGCGTGCTCGGGCGTTGGGTAGGAGGTGTGCGCGTGGTCGGGCGTCGGACGGCCGGGCGGCAGCGCCGGGGGGCCCGCCGGCACTGCCGGGCTGACCGGGGCGTGACGAGCGGTCCGCGGCGCCGGGCGCCGCCAGAGCAGCAGCGCGACGCCGAGGGCGGCGAGCGTCGCTCCCGCGCCCAGCGCCAGCGGTGGTGCCTGGCCGACGAGTTCGATCTTGCGCTTGTTCTCGTCGACCAGCGCCAGCATCTCCGGGCTCGGGTTGGCCCGGTCCGTCCGCAGCGTGGCCGCGAACACCGTCACCTTGTCCTGACCACGGGAGTTCCGCAGCGTCGTCGTGGTCTGCAGTTCGACCGCGAGCGGCGTCCCGGTGACCGGTTCCACCCAGAGCGTCTTCGTGCTCTCGTTCCACACCGGAGCGTCGAACGTGCGCGACTCGCCCACCAGCAGGCCGCTGTCGGCCTGGGTGCGGATCTGACGCCCGGGCACCTGCGTGACGTACTTCTGGACGACGTGACCGGCGATCGTCTCGGTACCCGCGTACCGGGCCGGGTTCGCCGACGCGGTGGTGCTGTCCCAGATCATCAGGTCACGCTTCGGCGTGTTGAACGGCAGCTTGAACAGGTAGCCGTCATGTCGCGCCGGCTTCTCGTCCACCATCTCGTCGCAGCAGTTGACCGCGGCGCCGGTCCGCCGGTCGATCGCGGCCCGCTCGACGCTGGCCCGGATGAACTGGCCGTCGGCGGTCGAGATCACCTGCGAGAGATCGGCGACCAGCACGCGGTCGGAGCTCGCGTCGACGTCCGCCCGGATCGTCTGCCTGGCGACGACGTTCGCGGTCTTCTCCTTGACCGTCGTCATGTCCAAGTACGTCGCCTTACCCGGCAGGTCCAGCGTGTTGTAGAGATCGATCGGAACCACCACGAGCCGGTCGTAGGCCCAATACCGAATCGTTCCACCGAGGACAGCGAGGAAAAGGCCGAGACAGATGAGCGTGAAACCGATGCCGCGGCGCATGGCTTCCCCCGGAAATTGAAGTCGGCGCGAGTGGTGATGCCCGTCACGATTCTGGAGAGAGGAAAGTTACCACGGGGTAACACGCGCTGGCGGTGCTTTGGGGAACCCCAGGCCACAGCCTCGGTGCCACCGGTCGGTGGTGCTTATCCTCTCAGCCGTTGGGGCAAGATGTTAACGGCGATTCGCGCATCGCGATGACAATACGAAATGATTTCTGTGCGTCACACCACGGGGCGCAACCGCGGTTCCCACGGTCCGTGTCGGTCGAGTTCTGCCCAGGCGGTGGCGAGCCGGCGGACGACCTCGGTGAGGAACTCGTCGCCGAAGCAGTAGGGCAGCCGCAGGAACGAGTCGTGGTTGCCGGAGAGGTCCATCGAACGCCCCGGGATCGCCTCGACGCCGTGTCGCAGCGCGACCTGGGCGAACACCGCCGCGTCGACGTCGGGCAGCTCCACCCAGAGGCACGGTCCGCCGACCGGCGTCTGCCAGCGCCAGCTGGGCAGATACTCGGCCAGCAGCGACTCGGCAGTCGCGAGCTGGGCCTGCCGCTCCGGCACGCGTCGCCGGACCAGCGCTTCCAGCTCCGGGACGATCCGCGCGGCGACCAGCTGGTCGATGATCGGCGAGCCGAGGTCGGCCAGAGCCTTGCGCCGCGCGAGCCGGCTGATCACGTCGGCCGAGGCCCGCGCCCAGCCCACCCGGAGACCACCCCAGACCGACTTCGACAGCGAACCGAGCTGGATCAGGCTGACCGACCGATCGCCGGCCGCGGCGGCGAAGGCCGGGAGCGGCGGCGGCACCTCGTGACCGAGGCTCACGCCCGCCAGCGTGTCGTCGGAGACCACGACGACGTCGTGCTCGGCCGCCAGCTCGACGATCCGGCGCCGCCGCGCCGCGGAGAGCAGCGCGCCGGTCGGGTTGTGGAACGTCGGCATCAGGTAGACGAGGTCGACCGGCGTCTCGTCGAGGATCGCGGCCAGCGCCTCCGGCCGGACGCCGTCCTGGTCGATCGGGACCGGCACCAGCGTCGCTCCGGCGGCCCGGAACACGTCGTAACACGCGGGCCAGCCCGGCGCCTCGACCGCGACCCGGGAGCCCGGCCGCAGGTACAGCTGGGCGACCAGGTCGACCGCCTGGTGCGCGCCGGTCGTCACCAGGATCTCGGCCGGAGTACTCGGCAGACCGATCCGGGTCAGGTAGCCGGCGATCGTGTCGCGGAGCCGCGCGAGCCCGTGCGGCTGGTAGCCGGGGTCGAGCATCGCTTCGGCCAGGTCGTGCCGGGCCACCTCGTCGAGAGCGACCGGGATGACGGCGTCGGCACTGCCCGCGGCGGACGCCAGCGACAGCACGGTGCCTGGTCCGTCGATCAACCGCTGGAACAGCTGCGCGGAGTTGCCGCCGGGCACCCGGCCGTCCCCACCAGGGAGCCGGCTGGCCCGCGCGGTCCGCGCGATGCGCGTCCCGCTCCCGCGCCTGCTCTCCACCGCGCCCTCGCCGCGGAGCTGGTCGTAGGCGGCGACGACGGTGGCCCGGCTCACGGCCAGCACGGATGCGAGACGCCGCTCGGCCGGTAGCGCGCTGCCCGCCGGAAGCGCGCCCTCCGCGATGCCGCGGCGGATCGCGTCCGCGAGTTGCTGGTAGAGCGGACCGTCGCCGACCGACCAGTCGTTCAGTACGTCGAGCAGCCGAGCCTCGTCGTTGGCCCGGTCGTCGCCGCCTGAATAACGGTCCACCTCGACGGTCATTGGCACTGTCCATTCGGTCGACTGGCACCCATGATCGGGGTGTTGGACCGGTTCACTTACGAACCGGGTCGGGCCAATACTAGTTGACTGGACTGGTAAGAGGCGGTGGACCGTGATGTTGGTGATGATTCTCCTGCTGACCGCGCTCACGCTGCTCGCTCCGTGGATCGGTGCGGACAGCCGGGACGGGATGGATTGGCGTCCGATGAGCGAGGCTGAGCGGTATCGGCTCGGAACGACACCCTCGATACGCTGAGCAGCTCGTGAGGCGAAAATAGTGGCGCTGGTGGACCGGTCCATTGACGGACCCGCTCACCAGCGCCACCAGCCGTTCGGCGCTCAGCCCACGTCGGGCAGCGGCGGACCGATCACGTCGTCGGCGTCCACGATCGTGTACGCGTAACCCTGCTCGGCCAGGAACCGCTGCCGGTGGGCCGCGTAGTCGGCGTCCAGGCTGTCGCGGCTGACCACCGTGTAGAAGTGCGCCTGCCGCCCGTCGGCCTTCGGACGCAGCACGCGTCCCAGCCGCTGCGCCTCTTCCTGGCGTGATCCGAACGTCCCGGAGATCTGGATCGCGACCGCGGCCTCCGGCAGGTCGATCGAGAAGTTCGCGACCTTGGAGACGACCAGCGTGTTGATCTCGCCCTGGCGGAAGGCCTCGAACAGCCGCTCGCGCTCCTTGTTCGTGGTCTTGCCCTCGATCACCGGTGCTTCCAGCTCGGCGGAGATCTCGTCCAGTTGGTCGAGGTAGGCACCGATCACCAGCACCTGCTCACCCTTGTGCTTCTCCACCAGCTTGCGGATGACCGGCATCTTCGTCCGCGCGGTCGCGCAGACCCGGTACCGCTCCTCCGGCTCGGCGACCGCGTACGTCATGCGCTCGGCGTCGGTCATCGTGACGCGAACCTCGACGCACTCGGCAGGCGCGATCCAGCCCTGAGCCTCGATGTCCTTCCACGGAGCGTCGTACCGCTTGGGGCCGATCAGCGAGAACACGTCACCCTCGCGGCCGTCCTCCCGGACCAGCGTCGCGGTCAGGCCGAGCCGGCGGCGGGACTGCAGGTCGGCGGTGAGCCGGAAGATCGGCGCCGGGAGCAGGTGCACCTCGTCGTAGACGATCAGGCCCCAGTCGCGCGCGCCGAACAGCTCCAGGTGCCGGTATTCGCCGCCCTTGCGAGACGTCATCACCTGGTAGGTCGCGATCGTTACCGGGCGGATCTCCTTGCGCTCGCCGGAGTACTCGCCGATCTCGTCCTCGGTCAGCGACGTCCGCGCGACCAGCTCGCGCTTCCACTGCCGCCCGGCGACCGTGTTCGTCACCAGGATCAGCGTCGTCGCCTTCGCCTCGGCCATCGCCGCCGCGCCGACCAGCGTCTTGCCCGCACCGCACGGCAGCACCACGACGCCGGAGCCGCCGGCCCAGAAGTTCTCCACCGCCTCCTGCTGGTAGGAGCGCAGCGTCCAGCCGTTCTGAGCCAGCTCGATCGGGTGCGACTCGCCGTCGACGTAACCGGCGAGGTCCTCGGCCGGCCACCCGACCTTCAGCAGGACCTGCTTGAGGCGGCCGCGCTCGGACGGGTGGACGGCCACCGTGTCGTCGTCGAGCTTCGCCCCGAGCATCGGGGAGACCTTCTTGTTCCGGGTGATCTCCACCAGGACCGCCCGGTCCAGTGCGTGCAGCACCAGGCCGTGTACCGGCGAGTTCAGCAGCTGAAGGCGGCCGTAGCGGTCCATCGTGTCGGCGACGTCGACCAGCAGGGCGTGCGGCACCGGGTAGCGCGAGTAGCGCACCAGGGCGTCCACCACCGACTCGGCGTCGTGGCCCGCGGCGCGGGCGTTCCACAGGCCGAGCGGGGTCAGACGGTAGGTGTGGACGTGCTCCGGAGCCCGCTCGAGTTCCGCGAACGGGGCGATCGCCATCCGGCAGGCCGACGCGTCGGGGTGGTCGGTCTCCAGCAGCAGGGTCTTGTCCGACTGGACGATCAGTGGACCGTTGGGCACGGGAACACCTCTCGAGGGGACTTCACGGCAAGTATCCAGTGTCCCTCCTGTTCGGGTGCACCGCAGGTACCGGCCGCCGGGATGAATCACTCGTTCAACCGCAGAGCGTTACCGGGTTTCCACGCGATGCGTCGTGCGCACTGTCACACGTGTGAGTTGACCTGCACAGATACGTGTGTGTCAGGACGGAATGCAGCGGAGAGTCGGCATTTGCTGTGACGCCCGCGTAACCTTCGGTCCGTGCCCGGACGACATTCATCCTCAGCCGACACCATGGAGTACGTCTATCTCGCTGAGGAAGCGCCACGCGGAAAGCACACCCGTACCCGGGGTCGGCGGCGGCGGGAGAACCCGGTCAGCCGCGCGGCGAAGGTCGCCTTCGCCGGGGTAGCCGCCGCAGCGGTCGCGGGCAGCATCTCGTACGGCGCGGTCTCGATGGTCGGGCACGACACCGCAGGCAGCGACTCGGCCCAGATCGACCTCGCGGCTCCGGCGCGCACCAGCGACGAGCGCGCGTCCCGCTCCGGCGGCAACTGTGGCCGCACCGGTACGGGCCAGGCCCGTGTCGAGCGGTACCTGTCCACCCAGGCCGCCCGCTTCGGCCAGATCACGATGGACGCCAAGCAGGACGCCGCCGACTGCGCGGTGATCAAGAAGTTCCAGGCCGCGGTCGCGCTGCCGACCGCCACCGGGATCGCCGACGAAACCACGGCCGAGGTCGCCGACCGGCTCTACAAGTCGACGCCGGCGTCCTGTGGCGCCGAGACCGACAAAACGACGGTCTGCGTCGACCTGAGCCACCAGACGCTCTGGGTGATGCGCGACGGTTCGGTAATCTTCGCGCCGGTCGTCGTCCGGACCGGCGGCCCCGGCCTGGCGACGCCGACCGGCGAGTACGAGATCACCGAGAAGAAAGTAGAGACGGTCTCCAGCGAGTACGGGACGAAGTTGCCGTACTGGCAGCGATTCTTCGAGGACTTCGGGCTGCACGCGACCGACACGTCGCTGTACACCGACCCCGACGACGGCTCGCACGGGTGCGTGAACCTGCTGGCCGGTGACGCGAAGACGGTGTACGGCCTGACCGACGTCGGCACCGAGGTACGCGTCTTCGGCCACCGCGCCGGAACCTAGGTCGTCAGGCTCGCGGCCACCGTCGCGCCGAGTTCCCAGCACGCTTCGCGGGCGGCCTTGTCAGGTGCCCCGGTGATCGTCACCGGTGCGGCCACCTGCTGCCAGCCCAGGCCGGTGGTGATCGTCTCGATGCCGCGCAGCGCGCCGCTGGTGTCGTTGTTGCCGTGCACCCAGACGCCGAACGGCGTCCCGGCCTTCGCGTCCAGGCACGGGTAGTAGATCTGGTCGAAGAAGTGCTTGAGCGCGCCGGACATGTACCCGATGTTCGCGGGTGTTCCGAGCAGGACGCCGTCCGCGGCCAGCGCGTCGGGAACGGTGGCGGCCAGCGCGGGCCGGGCCACCACGTCGACCCCTTCGATCTCGTCGGTGCGGGCACCGGCGAGCACCGCCTCCAGCAACTCCTGGGTCGCCGGCGACGTCGTGTGGTGAACGACCAGCAGCGTGCTCATTCCTGCGTCCTGATCGCGCTCACCACGCGGTGCAAGGCGAACGTGTGCTCGGTCTCGGTGCGGTCGTCCTCGGCCCGGAGGTAACCGGCACCCACCGAGACCGGACGGACCACGCGTGCGGTGACGCCGCCATGAGCGTCCACATAACTCAACCAGACCCGGGCGCGGTCGCGCGCCGCCTGCTGCAGGACGCCGAGCGCCGCACCGGGATCGGGCGCACCCTGCTGGCTGAGCACCGGAGCCCGGCGGGCCGCCCTGGCGGCCTCGTCGCCGCGCCGGACCGCAACCACCGCACCGGCCAGGTAATCGTGGTCGAGCGAGATCTCGCTCGCGCCCCGCGGTGCGCCCCGGTTCGACCGGCCGGGCGCTCTCCTGGCCTCCGGCCAGCCGAGCACCAGTCCGCCGCCGGCGTCCTCGGCTGCCGGGACGTAACCGCAGCCACGCAGCAGATCGACGACACGCTGCACCGAGGCGGAGCTCACCAGCACGGTGTCGGCGATCCGCCGCAGGTTCAGCTCGACGCAGCGCCGGTCGGCGAGCACGGTGGCGAGCAACGCCGGGTCGTCGGTGCGGAGATAGGAGCCGGCCGCGCCGACCCGTAGCCCGCCGTGCCGACGAGCGACGTCGTCGACGAGGTAGCTCAGCGACTGCGGCACCGGCGTGCGGGACCGGGTGGCGAAGAACGTCTGCAGGTCGCTGCCGGACCGGCCGGCGTCCAACGCCCGGCGGACGCTCTCCGGCGTGACCCGGTAGACGGTGGCGCCACCGGCCGACTCCACGTCGGCGACCAGCGCCATCTCGGCGGCCAACGCGGGCTCCAGCGGGCCGGGCGCCACCACGGTCAGGTCGGCCTGCACCAGGACGTGGTCCACCGGCTCGGGCAGCAGATCGGTGAGCAGCGGGACCGGGTCCTCGCCGGTGACGAGCGCCCGCCCGTACCGGGTGAGCGTGGTCTGCGCGACGATGCCCAGCGTTGTGGCCTCGGCGAGCTGCTCGCGGATCACCTCTTCGCGACGCCGTCCGCCCCGCCGCGGAGCGCGCCAGTCCAGGACGCTGATCACGTCCGGTTCGCTGAGCGGCCCGGGATACTCGACGAGCACCTGCAGGATCTGCGCCCGCAGCGTCGGCGCCGCCGAGCGGGTGACCTCGGCCGAGAGCGCAGCGACCGCCCGGTCGCGCTCGTCCCGGGTGCCGACGAGTGCGGGCATCCGGGCCATCGCGAGCCAGGCGCCCGCGAGTTGGGCCCAGCGACGTTCCGCCGGGGTGGCCTGCCACACGTCGAACGCCGCGGTCGGCAGCCAGGTCGGATCGGCATCGGGCGTCCGGGCGAGCAGACCGGCCTCGTGCGCGACGTCGAGCAGCAGCGCCGCGGTCGGTTCGTCGATCCCCGCGGTGCGCGCCAGCCGTCGCAGGTCGCGGACGCCCAGGCCGCCCGCCTTGAGAACCGGCGGCGGCTCCGCTGCGCAGGCGTCCAACAAAGTCGCGGTCTGCCGGAGCACCTCGAGGACCTGACCGGAGCCGGCCCCGTCGACGCGGTCGGTCGGCGCGGCCGTCGTGGCGGTCGGCGTCGGCTCGGTCGGGTGCAGCGGGCCGAGCGGAGCGTCCCCGCGCAACGCCAACCCGACTTCGCGAGGCAGCTCGACGGTGGAGGCGTCGAGCGGGACCAGCAGGCTGTGGACGAGGAGCCAGCGCAGCGGCGTGTCGGCGTCCGTGGGATCGGCCGGGCGGCGGACGTCCCGGATCGCGCCGACCGGGTTGCCGCCGTTCGCCAGCCGCTCCAGCATCGCGGTCGCTTCCGGCGGACAGGCGTCCAGCAGCGCGGACAGCCGTACCGGGTCGGCGAACGCCTCGGCGATCAGCGCGGTGGCCTCGGGCTGCGGGACCGACGGGAGGTGGAGCGCGGCGAGGATCGGCGTGAGGTCCTCGGTGCGATCGTCCTGCACCAGAGCCGCAACCGGACGGCCGAGGCCCGCCGGATAGCGTGACGCGACCTCGTCGAGCACGGTCGGGAGCCGGAGCACGGACTCCCCGTCCGGCCAGGCGAGCCCGAGCGTCACCAGGTGGTCGATCGCCCGGTGAGCGGAGAAGTCCGACGCGCCGGAGAGAAGGTCGAAGGCCTTCTTGCGGTCGGCTCGGTGCTCGGGGCCGCCGACCAACCGGAGCGCGTCGAGAACCTCCAGGTGAAACTGGTCGAGGTGATCGAGCGCGCGAGCGACCGACATCCGGGAATGCGCACGTTGCGCCAATACGGAGAAGTCGGACGGCACCGGGACGGCGAGGTCCGGGCGCGCGGCGAACAGCCGTTCCAGCTGCTCGTCGGTCAGCGCGCGGTAGTGGTCTGCCAGGCTCGCCGTGCTCACCGAATAGACGCTAACCGGTTTCGGGCGTCGTCGGTCCGCATGACGACAGGGACGAGCTTGGTGCGCCCTGGTTGTGCCACTCTGCGGCCGGTTCAGATGGACTGAGAACTTCTCCGAGAGGACGTCGAGGGTGGGGAACGAGGCCGGGTGGGTGCTGCTCGCGGG
This sequence comes from Cryptosporangium aurantiacum, assembly GCF_900143005.1. Classification (NCBI taxonomy): domain Bacteria; kingdom Bacillati; phylum Actinomycetota; class Actinomycetes; order Cryptosporangiales; family Cryptosporangiaceae; genus Cryptosporangium; species Cryptosporangium aurantiacum. Next base: position 407,266 of record NZ_FRCS01000002.1, on the reverse strand, counting down.
GTGGCGACGCTGGCGCGAGCGGCGTCGGCACAAGCGCAGGCACCGTCGTCACTCGAAGGCCACGGACGCAGCGTCGTGCGGCATCGACGGTTGCGAAGGCTGCGACGGGTGCAGCGGCTGCGACTGCAACTTCAGCTTCTTGAGCCTGGGGACGCTGCTCCTGCTGGTGCCGTTCCTGCGCTCGACGCCGACGTTGCGGCCCCGCTCGACGCGCGCCGGACGTGGCGGCGTCCGATTGATCCGTGGGTACCAGCGGCGCATCAGCCGGCACCTGCCCACCCGCTGCCGCTATACGCCGTCGTGCAGTGAATACGGCGTCCAGGCCGTGACCCGGTACGGCCTGCTCGACGGGTCGCGCCTGATCGCGGCGCGGATCAAGCGGTGTACGACAGCGGTCCCGGTGGGTACTCCCGACCCACTCCAGTGACACACTTGATCCAGGTCAGCTGATGGGTCATGGTGTGCTCGTCAGCGTTAGCGAGGAGGAACGATGGCGTCGCAGGCCCGTCAGGCGAAGCACAGCAAGAACACCGTGGTGAAGGACGGGCATCTGGCGGTCAGCGAGTTCCTCGGCGAGCACCAGGGGCCGGCCAGCCCGTTCGGTGACATCCCGCTGCCGCTGCCGACCGACAGCATCGACTACGTGCACCCGGCAGGCGAGCACGAGGGCGCGCACCAACACTGAAAGGTCAGCGGCCGAGCGACTTTTCCACGTTCTGCCAGATCGGGCACGGCCATTGGACGCGTGCCCAGGTGCCGGAACACTCCGGACACCACGGCGAGCCGTCTCGTGGCTCGTGCAGGCTGATGAACTCCGAGAGCGCCAGCGAGAGGTCCGCGAGATCGTCCCTGGCATACGCCAGGAGCGTCAGGTCGTCGGCCTCTCGGGCTAGCGTGCGTGCTTCACGTAGCCGTTGCCAGACGGCGTAGTGCCGACTGAGCCGCTCGGCGTCCTGTCCGATCACGGGTGCCTCCTCGGGCCCTCGCTGGTGGCCTCGGCGGCGCCGGGGCGGGTGGCGGCCGGCGGCCGGGCAGCAGAGCCGCCGCACCGGCGGTTCCGCGAGGTGCTGTTCCGGCGGCCCGGGTAAGGCCGGTGCTCCTCGAGCGGACGCCGCGGGGCGACTCGCTCGGACTCGGCGCTGAAGGAACCGGTCTCGTCCCAGAAATAGACGGTGGCGTATTCCAGGTAGTCGGCCGGGTGGCTGCTCATCGATCCTCCAGTGCGCGTCAGCGGGCCTTGCAACCCCGGATGGGAGCTAGCTGGTCCGGGAGTTGCAAGAGAACTCTCGCGCACGTCGCCGTCGAATGTGATTACCGGTCGGATCCCCGCGATACCTGTGGGTATTCGCTGCGCCGGAGCCGCCCGCCGTCGAGGTGGTGTTCCCCCGAGGGCTTGTGGGGACCTCTTGCGGCCACACATGAGAGTTATGCTACATTTTGGGGCATATGAACCGGTCGTCGGGTAGGGTCGCTGCTTTGCCCTGCCAGGACGGCCCCTCGTCTCCTCGGGTAGTGGCTGATAACTGAGATCGTTGCTGCTCGGGACGGCGGCGCTGCAGGGTTCGCAATGAGGCGGGCCTCGGAGGGGTGTGCAGCGTTGCGACGGAGGCGCGGCAGGCGGGCGCAGCTGACCGCCTCCCTGCCGCGCCTCCTCCACCAAACCCGCCCGGATACCGTGGTGGGCATGTCCCTCGCTTCGCCGGTTGTCGGTTTTGACCTCGACATGACGCTGATCGACAGTCGCCCGGGTATCGGAGCGGTATACGACCTGCTCGCCGCGGAGACCGGCGTCACGATCGACAGTGCGCTGGTCACTTCGCGCCTCGGCCCGCCGCTCGCGGCCGAGTTGGCGAACTGGTTCCCGGCGGAGCAGGTGCCGGCGATGGTCGAGCGGTACCGCGCGCTCTATCCCGATCACGCGATCACGCCCTCGGTCGCGCTGCCCGGCGCGGCCGAGGCGCTCGCGGCGGTGCGGCGGCTGGGCGGCAGCACGGTCGTCGTCACGAGCAAGTACGCGCCCAGCGCGCGGCTGCACGTCGAACACCTGGGCCTACCGGTCGACGACCTCGTCGGTGAGCTCTACGCGGCCGCAAAGGGCGCCGCGCTCGCGGAGCGCGGCGCGATCGTCTACGTCGGTGACCACACCGCGGACATCGCCGCGGCCAGGGCCGCGGGCACGGTTTCGGTCGCGGTCGCTACCGGCCCTTTTGATGCGGACGCTCTACGCGCGGCCGGCGCCGACGTAGTCCTGGACGACCTCAGCAGCTTCCCAACATGGCTAGCGGAGTACGTGGCGCCCGCCCGGCCCGCGGCAAGTGGGCCCAGCTAGGCGACCTATGGCTTGCCTGAACGCGCCCACTTTGTCATGGCGATGGCGCAGAAGCTTCGCGGGCGGCGCGGTTGTTGGCGGCTGCCTGGCGTCCGATTCCCAGCAGCACTAGGAGGAAGCCGAGCGGGCCGAGCATCGTGCCGACCGCGGCGAGCGCCGGCTGGGCGGACGAGCCCGCGAAGAACGGCAGGAACACGATTCCCACGAACACCATGCCCACCAGGAAGCACGCTGTTCCCACGCGCACCAGCCAGCGGCCGGGCCGCCGCGGCACCGGAGAAACCTCGGAACTCGCCACGTTCCCAGCCTACGAGCAGCCCGGACGGGTGTGTCGCGCCGGGTGACCAGACTTACTCCAGGTCACGGACGTGATTCCCGCCACTGTCGGAAGAAGTAGTCCGTTGGTTGCGGGGCGTCCGGGTCGCTAGCCTTAAGAGGGGGCAGGCGGGGTACCGCGCGCCCCCGTTTATCGCGGCGATACGAAAACGGGGTCAGGACGTGCCGACCGGCAAGGTGAAGTGGTTCGACCCGGAGCGCGGCTTCGGCTTCCTGGCCCGGGACGAAGGCGGCGACGTTTTTGTCCACAAAGGCGCATTACCTCAGGGTGTCACGGAACTGAAGCCCGGAACCCGGGTCGAGTTCGGCGTGGCCGCAGGGCGCAAGGGCGACCAAGCGCTGTCCGTGCGGGTGATCGATCCGCTGCCCTCGTTGGTGGCTCAGACCCGTCGTCCCGCGGATGAGCTGCACGGCATGGTCGAGGACATGATCAAGGTGCTCGAGGCGCGGGTGCAGCCCGATCTGCGACGCGGTCGCTACCCCGACCGCAAGGCCGCCCGCAAGATCGCCGAACTCGTCCACGCGGTGGCCCGCGAGTTAGAGGTCTGACGGCCCGCCGAAGGCCGCCTCAGCGCCACGGGGGCGGCAGAGCCGGGGGAGTGGGGGCTTCGGAGTCGGGGACCACGACGAGCTCGATCTTCAGTTCCGGACGCCGCTGCGCCACCTCGCGTAAGCCGGTGGCCAGGTCCTCGCGGGAAACCACGAACCGCACCGGCTTCGGGCTCACCTCGGCGACGTGCTCCAGCGTCGCGATCTCCTTCGTGCCGTTCAGCCCGCTGACCGGCTTCCAGGCCTCGCCGCCCTGGCGTCGCAGCCCGGCCAGGAAGAGCGACGGGACGTAGAGCCGGTACGCGGTCACCACGATCGTCACCCGGCCGTCGTTGCCGTCCGGGAACCGCCGGTACGTGTTCACCGCGGCCTTCCCGTCCGGCGGACGCCAGAGCATCGTGGCGTGGAACGCCCGGCCCCGGCTCGTGCCCGGCGCCGGCTCGGTGATGCCGCCGCCCTGGGACGTCCGGGTCTGCAGCATCCGGTCCGGGACGAGCACCCCGTACGCGAGCGCCGCCGCGAGCACCGACGCGGTGGCAGGCAACGCGAACGCGGCCAGCCTGCGTAACCAGGCCCCGAGGCCGACGGCCCCGACGCCCCACCGGAACGGGTCGGCGGGCAGCAGCAGCCCAACCGCGCCGAGCCCCACGAAGCCGCTGACCAGCACGCCGTGCACGGCCTTCTCGAAGTAGTACGAGACGCCGCCGGTGTGGGCGATCTGGTAGGCGCCGATCGCCGCCACCATCAGCAGCCCGAGCGCCAACTGTCCGCCCACCGACCGCCAGACGGGGTTCCGTCGACCCGCCCTGGTGAGGGTCCCCAGAAACACCAGCACGCACAGCGCCGCCACCAGCCGCCGGTCGACTTGCGGGATGCCGACGATCGGCAGCAGCGCCTCCGTCGGCGAGACGCCGGACCGGATCGAGATCACCGGCCAGTAGAGCACCAGCGGGGCGGCGGCCACGGCGATCACGAGCGTTCCCCAGCGCGGCCCGCGGAGCGCCGAGCGGCGGTACGTCCACGCCCAGTACAGCACCGCAGCGCCCGCGACCGGCAGGAAGAAGTAGTACGTGAAGCTGACGCCGATCACGCCGGCCGCCAGCAGCAGCGTCTGCTCCACCGAACCGCGTACCGGCCGGGCCGCGAGCGCCAGCACCATCGCCACCAGCGCCAGCCCCAGCACCTCGCTGGGGTATCCCCGGTCGAACAGCGAGACCAGGTATCCGGCGCCCGTGCAGAAAGCGATCGTGGCCACCGCCGCCACCAGACGCCAGCCGCGCAGCGTCCGGCCCGCCACCCAGCGGGCGCCCCAGACCAGCGCGAACGACAGGATCCCGAACCCGACCAGGTTCCACGCCAGGTAGTGGTCGAACGCGTTCATGCCCTCGCCGAGCTCGGTGGACGAGCGGGCGAAGTTGTCCATCAGCGCGCTGGACAGGTGCGAGGCCTGCGGATAGTCGACGACCCCGTCGATCACCTGCCGGGTCACGTCGCCCCGGTGGAACGGCAGGTACCCGCCGACCGACCGGATCGTGTCGAAGATCGTGAAGTGGCGGGCCAGGTCCTCGGCCCCGATCATCATCCCCATCCGCTCCGCGGCGGACTTACTCCAGAACGACGTCCAGAGGTACAGCGCCGGGCCGGCGCCGCCCAGCAGCAGGAGCGCGTCGCCCCAGTTCACCCGGGTCGGCAGCTGGGGGAGACGGCGCGCGAGGAGCCCGACGGCCACCAGGCTCAGGAACCCGGCCCGCGCGACCGGCACCGGGTCGAGGCCCCACGGCCAGACCGAGAACAGCAGCCCGGCGGCGCTGATCACACCGAGCATCAGCAGCAGCGCGATCGCCAGCCGGTCGAGCAGCGTCCGCCCGCCACGTAACAGCGACGCGATCCCGACCAGCAGGAGGATCGGCAGCACGCCGTCCAGGTGGAACTCGTGGGTCAGCCACGGGAGCACCCAGCCCACGGGTATGGCGAGCAACGCGACGAGGAGACCGGTGCGAGAACGCCTCGGAGGTGTCGGTGCGGGCACCGGCGCCTCCGGAGCGGTGGTGCGGTCGAGCGCCGGAACGGTCTCCACAGCTACTCCGCGGGTCGAACACGTGGTCAGGATGGGTAGGGAGGTAACACTGCGCTGCTAAACAGCGGACAACCGAGGGATGACCACTGGGGGAACCAGCCCCGCTGTGGCCGCGCGACCCAGCAGCTCGTCCACCGCCGCGTAACCGTCGGTACCCAGGTCGCGCGTGAATTCATTCACATACAGACCGATGTGTTGGTCGACGACCGGGCCCTCCATCTCCTGCGCGTGCGAGAGCACGTACTGGCGGCTCGCGGCGGGGTCGGCCCAGGCGGCGTTCACCGAGGCACGGACGTGTGCAGCGGCCGCGGCCGGGGTCACGCCGGTGCGTTCGGCCAGGTCGGTACGGGCCAGAATCGCGCCCAGCGGGATCGGCAGGCCGGTGGTGGACTCCCACCAGTCGCCGAGGTCGGCCGCGGCGTGGAGACCGTACCGCTGATAGGTGAAGCGTGCCTCGTGGATCACCAGACCGGCGTCGATTTCACCGGCGGCGACCGCGGGCATGATCTCGTGGAACGGCCGGACGACGACCTCGGCCGGCGCGTGCTCGGCTGCCCAGAGGCGGAACAGCAGGTAGGCGGTGGTGCGGTCACCGGGGACGGCGACGGTTTTCCCGGCAACGGTCTCCGGGCCCGCGGACGCCTCTCTGGTGAGGACGAGCGGCCCGCAACCGCGCCCTAACGCACCACCGCAGGGCAGCAGCGTGTACTTGTCCAGCAGCCACGGGAGCGCGGCGTACGAAACCTTGACCAGGTCGTACTCGCCTCGTTCCGCGGCGCCGTTCGTCACGTCGACGTCGGCGTAGTCCACGGTGACCGCGGGAGCACCCGGCACCTGACCGTGCACCAGCGCGTGAAAGACGAACGTGTCGTTCGGACAGGGCGAGAACGCCATCCGGATCGGTTCAGCCACCAGGTCGCACCTCCTGGCTCTCACCGTAACCGCCGACCAGCCGGAACCCCTACGCCGCAGCCGCGGCGAGCGCGCCGACCGCGCCGCGCAGAGCGTCGAACGCGAGCGGGATGTTCCAGGCGCTCCGGTCGCGCCTGCCGATCACGTTGCTCACCGCCCGCACTTCGGCCCAGCGGACGCCTGCCGCGCGAGCGGCCCAGGCCACCCCGTACCCCTCCATCGCCTCGGCGATCGCGGCCGGGTGGACGGACGCCAGCTCGGCGCCACGGCGGTCGGTGCCGGTCATCGTCGCGAGCGTCAGGATCTCGCCGGTGAGCGCCGGGACGTCCGCAGCGCCCAGCGCGTCGGTGACCCAGCGGCCGCCGGTCGTGGGCAGCACGTCACCACCGGCCAGCCCGAGCCCGGAGAGATCGAGGAAACCCTCGTCGGTAGCGGCGCCGAGATCGGCCCACCGCACGGTGTCGGCCACCACGATCGAGCCGATCGGCGCTCGCTCGGCGAACCCGCCGGCCAAACCGGCCGAGACGACCAGGTCGTAGGTCCCGGACGCCAGCGCCATCGCGGTGCTGACCGCGGCCGCCACCGGCCCGACACCACCGGCGAGCCCCGTCACCCCGGCCCGGGAACCGCCGGGGAGCGCCGCGTCCAGCTCGGCAGGCACCGCGGTGACCAGCAGCAGCCGCATCACTCGACGTTTAGCACGAACCGCCAGAGCCCGCGGGCCTTCTCCGCCGTGTGGCCGGGGTGCAGCGCGAGCAGCTCCAGCACGTACGTCGTATCGCCGCTCGTGTCGGTCGGCACCGTGAACCGGATGTACGTGGTGCCCTTGCGGACGAACGAGACCGGCGCCAGGTTGCCGTCCGAGCTGGCCAGCGCGGCCGTCCAGCCGTCCTCGCCCACGGTCGGCGGCACGTCGACCTCCACGATGCCGCCGGGCTTCACGTCGATCTCGCCGGCGTTGGTGGGACCGGCCTTGCAGTCCGAGCTCGGCGTCGAGGCGTTGAACGTGCCGTCCTCGAAGCACCAGGCGGTCGCTTCGCCGCCCGCCGAGTCACCACCGCTGACGACGGTGGCGTAGGGAGCCGGCTTGTCGCAGGCCGCCACCAGACCGAGGGTGGCCGCCGCCACCGCGAGGGCGAGACCGCGCTTCTTCAGACGCATACGAGCAAGATAACTGGCCCCTTAGCGAACTCCCGCCGGGGAGGTCCACTCGTTCGCGGGAGCAGTTATCGGAGCCACTGCCGCACGATGCGCCGCCCACGCCCACGCACCGACGCGGACCGCCACGGCAGCCACCACCAGCGCCACCAGGAACAGCCCCCACTGCCCGGACAGCGGGATCAACCCCACCGCCCCTCCGCTCACCCAGGCCAGCTGGATCATCGTCTCCGAGTGGGCGAACGCGCTGGCCCGCGACTCGTCCGGCAATCGTTCCTGGATCACCGCGTCCACCGCGAGCTTCGCCAGGCTGCTGGCCAGCGCGGTGCCGAACGCCAGCGCCACCAGCACCGGCAGCGAGTAGAACACCGCGGCCACCGCCGCGCCGAGCGCCACCGCGCTCACCGCGATCGCGTCCAGCAGCAGTGGACGGCGTAGCTTCAGCCGGCTGCCGATCAACGTCGCCACAAAGCTGCCGATGGCCAGCGCGGCCGCGACCGCGCCCAGCGCGGCCAGTGGTTCCAGCAGCAGGTCGTCCTCCCGCACCCGGAACGCCATGAACAACGCGAGGAAGCCGAAGACCGCGCGCAGCGTCCCGCCCGCGGTGACCGCCGCCCACACCGGCAGGTTCCAGAGCCGCAGCGCTTCCTTGTGCGCGAGCAGCGCGAACACCCGTGGCGGCACCTCCGGCCGATCGGAGTCCACCCCCGCGGGCAGCCGCAGCGACAGCACCATGCCGACGAAGAACACCACGGTCGCCAGCCGAAGCGGCCAGCCCGGGCCGAACATCGCCAGCGCCGCCCCCACCGCACCCGCGATCCCACCGAAGATCGTGCCGGCGAGCGATCCGCGTGCGTTCGCCTCGACCAGCGTTATTCGCGACGGCAGCAGGCGTGGCACCGCAGCCGACCGCGCCACACCGTAGGACTTCGACATCACCAGCACGCCGAACGCCGCCGGGTACAGCACCCAGGTGTCGAGCTGGTCGGCGATCGCGTACGCCAGGAACCCGCGAGCCAGCATCGTCGTCGCCAGCGCGTAGCGGCGGCCGTGCCGGAACCGGTCGAGCACCGGCCCGACCAACGGTGCCAGCAATGCGAACGGAGCCATCGTGATCAGCAGGTAGAGCGCGACCCGGGTCCGTGCCTCGCCGACCGGCACCGAGAAGAAGATCGTGCCCGCCAGCCCCACCGCGACCAGGGCATCCCCGGCGCACGAGAGGGCATGCAGGTCGAACATCTTGTGCAGGCCGGTCTCGTCGGCGCCGTCGGCGCTACGGACGCGTCGTACTCGTGCCCAGCCACGTCCGCTGAACCGCGCTGCCCCCGAAAACGCGGTTGCGAACGGTCCCCGGGAGGTGTTTTGCAGGGAGCCGTCGTTCACCACGCATCCATCGTTACCCACGCGGAGGCCTAGCAGTCACCTCCCTGCGGAGGGTTCAGCCGTCCGGATGAGGTGCTGAACCTCGTACCCCCTTCGTACGTCGCGGAGAGAACCCCTGGTAGAAGGGCTACACGCCGAAACCGCACCGGGGTTCCCGGCTCCAGGGGCGCGTGAGGAAGAATGAACGATGTGACGACCCGCACGGTGCACCGTCCCGCGGTTCCCGACTCGGCCGGGGACGGCCCGATGCCCGATGCCGTACCCCCAATGGAGTCTGTGGTGACCGGGAACCCAGAGGCCACTGACGCACCCCGGCCCGGCAAAGCTGCCGCGCGCCGGGCCCCTCGCCCTGTCAAACTCGACGCCGTCTGCGCACAGGCCACCGACCTCGCTCTCCAAGCGGCCCACGAAGTCGGCGGCGAGATGGTCGGCGCGCCGGTGGACGTCACCGCCGACGGCGAACGACTGGTCACGCACCGGTTCGCCGCGCTCCAGCCGGGTTATTCCGGCTGGTACTGGTGCGTCACGGTGGCCCGCGCGCCCCGCTCCAAACACGTGACGATCAACGAGGTCGCTCTGCTGCCCGGCTCCGACGCGCTGCTGGCGCCGGAGTGGGTGCCGTGGAGCGAGCGGCTGCGCCCCGGTGACCTCGGCGTCGGTGACCTGCTGCCGACCGCTCCCGACGACGACCGGCTGATGCCCGGTTACGTGCTCTCCGACGACCCCGAGGTCGTCGAGGTGGAGTACGAGATCGGGTTCGGCCGTCCGCGGGTGATGAGCCGGCTCGGGCGGGAGGAGACCGCCGAACGCTGGTACACCAGCCGCTCCGGCCCGGAGAGCGACCTCGCGAAGGCCGCGCCGGCCCGCTGCGGTACCTGCGGCTTCTACCTGAAGCTGTCCGGTTCGCTCGGTTCGCTGTTCGGGGGCTGCGGCAACCTGTTCGCGCCCGACGACGGCCGGATCGTCTCCGCCGACCACGGCTGCGGTGCGCACTCCGAGGCGCTGGTCGAGCCCGCGCCGCCGGTGCCGCCGGCGCCGATGGCCCTCGACGACGACCTCGAGGTCATCCGCACCGCGCACACCCCCGGCTCGGTGGAAGACTCCACCGACGCCGAGCCGCTCGGCCACGGCTGAGCCGGTGTCCCACGACCCGTTCGGCACACACACGCGGCGGGCCGCGGTCCTCGCCTCCTGGGCCGGCGTCACGACCCGGTTCCGGGAGGACGCGAACGCCGAGGAGGAGCTGGTCCGCGGCGGTCTGGGCGGCTACGCCGACCGGCTGGTGATCGAGCTCGCGCAGAACGCGTCCGACGCGGCGGCGCGTGCCGCCGTGCCCGGCGTGCTGCGCTTCGCGTACGCCGACGGCGTCCTGTCGGTCGCCAATACCGGAGCGCCGTTGGACTCGGCCGGCGTCGACGGGCTCACGTCCCTGCGTGCTTCCGCGAAGGCTGCGGACGCCAGGGAGCCCGCCACCGTCGGACGATTCGGCGTCGGGTTCGCGGCCGTCCTGGCGGTGAGCGACGAGCCCGAGGTGCGCTCGCACGCCGGTGGGGTCCGGTTCTCGGCGGAGCAGACCCGCGCCGAGGTCGCCACGATCGGCGGAGCGGCGGCAGCGGAGCTGGCGCGGCGGGACGGTGCTGTGCCGGTGCTGCGGCTCGCGTGGCCGGTCGACGCGCCGCCGACCGCCGGGTTCGACACCGAGGTGCGCCTGCCGGTGCGCGCGGGTGCGATCGAGCGCGTCCGGGAACTGCTGGCCGACGTCGAGCCGACGCTGCTGTTCGCGTTCCCCGGGCTGGTCCGGCTGGAGATCGCGGTCGACGGCGTCGAGCGGGTGATCGAGCGTGTCGGCTCCGACGAGCGCGCGGTCTCGCTGGCATCGGACGGCGTCGTGACGACGTGGCTGGTCGTGCGCGCCGACGGTGCGGTTCCGGCGGAGTTGCTGGCTGAGCGTCCGCTGGAGGAGCAGGCGGCATTGGCGCGCTACAGCACGCTGGCCGCCGTGCCGCTGGAGGACGCCGTACCGCGACCGCTTCCCGGCGACGTCGTTCTGCACGCCCCGTCGCCCACCGACGAGCCGCTCTCGCTCCCGATCCATCTGGCGGCGACGTTCCCGCTGGAAGTGTCGCGGCGCCGGGTCGCGCCCGGCGCGCTGACCGACTGGCTCGCGGCCCGCGCCGCGGACGCGGTGGTCGCGCTGCTGGTCGAGGCGCCGCCGGTGGTGGAGACGCTGACGCTCGCGCCCCGCGCCGGGCTCGGCAAGGCCCCGCTCGACGCCGCGATCTGCTCGCTGGTGCTCGCCGGTCTGCGCGAGGCGCCGTTCCTCCCGACGGTGCCGGCCCCCGAGGGGACCGCACCCGTCGACCCGCCGCTACTCGACGACGAACTCGACCTGCTCGCCACGGGCCTCGGCGACGCCTTCGGCGCGCCCGCCTCGGCCGCCGAGGCGCCGGACGCGCCAGGCGGCTTCGCCGCGCCCGCGCGGGTGGCGCCGTCGGGGGCGGTGGCGCTCACGGCGGAGTTGGCTGCGGCCGCCGACGCCGTGGTGGACGCACTGGCCGGGGTCGTGCCGGGGCTGCTGCCCGCGGACTGGTCGAGCCGAGCCGCCGCCGGAGCGCTCGACGCGCTGGACGTCCGGCGGCTGGGCGTCGCCGACGTCGTCGAGGCCGTGGCCGGTCTGGACCGGTCACCGTCCTGGTGGGGGCGCCTCTACACGGCCCTGGGGCCGGCGAGCCGGGACCTGGACGCGCTCGCCGCGCTACCGGTGCCGCTCACCGACGGGCGTACGGTCACCGGCGTCCGCGGAACGCTGCTGCCCGGCCCCGACCTCGCCGCGATCGCGCCGGACACGCTCGCGCCGCTCGGGCTACGGGTCGTCCACCCCGACGCGGTCGGCGGCGAACTGCTGGAGCGCCTGGGCGCGCGGCCCGCGACCGTCCACACGATCCTGGCCGACGACCGGGTCCGCGCGGCGGTCGCCGACTCGCTCGACGCCGACGAGCCGGAGTTGCTGGCCGAGGCGATCCTCGCGCTGGTCGCCGCCGCCGGCATCCGCCCCGGTGAGGAACCCTGGCTGGCCGAGCTCGCGCTGCCCGCCGACGACGACTGGTACCCGGCCGGTGAGCTGGTGGTACCCGGTTCGCCGCTGGTCCGCGTGTTCGCCGGGATGGGCACCGACGACGCCCCGTTCGGCGTCGTCGACCAGGATTTTGCGAACGACGTGCTGGCCGCACACGGGCCGGAAGTCCTGGCCGCCGTCGGCTGCCTGACGACGTTCACCGTGCTCGAGGCCGACGACCTGGACCTGGTGGACCTCACCGACCTGGACGTCGAGGACGCCGACCTCGACCTCGACGGGCTCGCCGAGTGGGCCGACGCGGTCATCGAGGCGATCGACCCGACCGGCACCGTCGGCGCGCCGCCGGGCACCCGGATCGAGCGGTTCCGCGCCATCCGTGACCTGGACCTCGTCGACCCGGATCAGTGGCCGCTCGCGCTGGACCTGCTCGCCTCCGGCCCGCCGCGCGAGGTGCTCAACGCCACGGCCGTGGCGGTCACCCCGGACGGCACCCGGATCGAGGTGCCGGCGTACAGCCGCTGGTGGCTCGCCAGGGAACCCATCCTGGACGGACGCCCGCCGGGTGAACTCCGCACTCCGGACGCGGTCGACCTGGACGGCCTCTACGACGTCGCGCCCGCTGACGCCGACCCCGGGCTGCTGCCGCTGCTCGGCTGCCGCACCGGTCTGCTCGACGCGATCGCGGCCGACCCGACCGACTTGCTGCACCGCCTGGCCGACGCCGACCGCACCGCGGCGCCGTGGATCGTCCCGCTGGTCTACGCGCGGATCGCCGAGGCGCTGGCCGGAGCGCGGGTCCCGGCACCGGCCAGGGTCCGGGTCGCGCCGGACGCGGTGGCCGAAGCGGACCAGGTGGCGATCCTCGACCAGCCGTGGCGCCTCGACGCTCTCGACGGCCGGGCGCCGATTCTCGGTGGTGACGACCCGGTCTCGGTGGCCGAGTTGCTCGACGCTCCGCTGGTGTCCGAGTTGTGAGGATGTTACGCACCCTGGCCGCGTTCGCGGTCACGGTGTGCGTCGTGGGGCTACTGGTCGCTCTGGCCGCCTACGGCAGTACTTTCCGCGTCGCCGACCAGGATCGGGCGTCCGCGCCCGAGGAGGTGTTCGAGCCATTCGGCTGGCAGGCCAACGTGCGGGACGACCCGGCGGGGCCGGCGACGGTGCTGTTCAGCGGCGACGGCTGGGGGACACGCGGGGCCACCTATCGCGGCAAGGTCGCGGTGGTGGGCGAGAACGGCGTCTACCGCACGCTGCGGTACAAGGTCGACGTCGCGGCCGGTGAGGACGTGCTGCTCTCCCCGGACGGTGGTGCGGTGGCGGACGCCTACCCGCACCCGGTGGCGCAGGCGTCCGCTTCCGCGCAGCCGACGCCGGCCAGCGACGAACCGGTCATCTGGATCACGGACCTGACCAGCGGAAAGTCGGTCCGGATCGCGATTCCGGCGAGCGGTACGGCCCGCCCGATCGCCTGGTCGCCGGACGGGAGGAAGTTACTCGTCCAGGTGGCGCCCGCGCCGGAACACGGCCCCTGGACAGGGGGCGAGCTGGACCTGATCGACCTGGCCAGCGGCGCGGTGAGCCGGCTCGCCGACCTCGGTACCCAGCCGGTGCACCGGGCACAGCTGGCCGCGTTCTCCCCGGACGGGAAACGGGTGGCGGTCCAGGTCGGCGACGCGCTCCAGATCGTGGACGCGGAGACCCGGATCAGCCGGACGCTGGTCCGCCTCGGACCGGACCGCAGGCTGGCCGGAATCGGTGCCTGGAGCGCCGACGGCAACCGGATCGCGGTCGTCACGCTCTCCGGCTGCTCGAAATCCTGTACCGACGAGGCCCTGGACGACCGGATCTGGCAGCTCGACGAGGTCAACGCCCAGACCGGCGCGCCGGTGGCCGGGAGCTTCGACCGGCTGACCGGCTCGTCCGTCCGGGTGCTCGGCCAGTTCTTCGACGGAACCGTGGCCGTCGTCCGGTACCGCGCGAATGACGACGTGAGCAGCGACAGCGCGGGCACGCTCACGGTCGACGGTGACGAGGTCGAGGAGACCGGCTACCGGGCCGTGAGCTCGGCGGAGCTGCTCGGCCTCACGTCGTCCGGCGACCAGCGGACGCTCGTGTCGCTCCCGCCGGGCGCCCGGCACGTGGACGTCGCCGCGGATCTGATCGACGGCAACCGGTTCGACGGCCGGTCCTCGCGGCCGATGCCCTGGCCGGCGCCGTTCTGGGTGAACACGGCCGCGGTCGGCGTCGCGCTGCTGGCGATCTGGCTCGCGTACCGCGTCCGCCGCCTGGCGCGTTGATCCCGAGCCCGGCGTGCTCGACGGACCGCCCCCCGGCGCGTCAGGCCGAGACGGGCGGAGCCTCGGCGTCGTCCGAAGCAGGTTCGTGGATCAGCACGCGGACGTGCATGGTCGTTCGCTGCTGCAGCGCCGCGCGCAGCGCGCGGTGCAGGCCGTCCTCCAGGTAGAGGGCACCGTCGAACTCGACCACGTGCGGGAACAGATCGCCGTAGAACGTCGAGTCCTCGGCGAGCAGCCGGTCGAGTGCCAACTCTCGTTTGGTCGTCACCAACTGGTCGAGGCGGACCTGACGGGGTGGGATCCGCGCCCATTCCCGCAGCGACAGGCCGTGATCGGGGTACGGCTTCCCGTCCCGGACCGCCTTGAATATCACGGTCCTTACGCTCCTTTCGTCCCCGGCCACCGTCTGATCAGACTATCGAGCCGCGCACGTCCCGGGGTGCCGACCGGGCGCAGGCAGCCTCAACCGTCCGGTCAGTTCTTGTATCGAATAACACTAAGTATCTGGATCGTGACCTTTCGGAGTACTCCGAGTCGCGCAATCTGGGCAGCCGGGTGAGGATCGGGCACATGCCGAACACCCTGATGTGGTTTCGCCGTGATCTGCGGCTCACCGATAATCCGGCGCTGCTCGCCGCGGTGAGCGCGGCCGGAACCGACGGTGTTCAGGCGCTGTTCGTGCTGGATCCGGTGCCGTTCCGCGCGTCGGGCAGGGCCAGGACCAGCCATCTGGCGCGGTCACTCCGGGCGCTCGACCGCTCTCTCGACGGTCGGCTGCTGGTCCGGCACGGTGACCCGGTCGACGAGGTGCTCCGGGCCGCGGCCGCGATCGACGCCGAGGAGGTGCACGTCGCCGCCGACTACGGACCGTACGGCCGCCGCCGTGACCAGCGGGTCGAGGAGGCGCTGGCCGGCCACGGCATCACGCTGCACCGCGCGGGCTCGCCGTACGCGGTGGCGCCGGGGCGGATCCGGAAGCCCGACGGCTCTCCGTACCGGGTCTTCACGCCGTACTCCAAGGCCTGGCGCGCCCACGGCTGGCGCGCGCCGGTCGCCGCGCCGCGCGGCGTCACCTGGCTCCCGGCGCAGGGCAGCGACGGCCTTCCCGCCGTTCCCGAGCTTCCCGACGTCGACCTTCCCGACGCCGGTGAGGACGCCGCCCGCAAGCAGCTGACCGCGTTCCTGGACGGGCCGATCCGGGACTACGCGACCGATCGGGATCGCCCGGACCGGGACGGCACCTCCCGGCTGTCCGTCCACCTCAAGTACGGCGAGCTGCACCCGCGGACGATCCTGGCCGAGCTGTCCGGCCACCGGGGGACCGGCGCGGACACGTTCCGCACCGAGCTGTGTTGGCGCGAGTTCTACGCCGACGTGCTGTTCCACCGCCCGGAGAGCCTGTGGGAGTCGCTCGACCAGCGGGTCGGGCGGATCCACATCGACTCGGGGCGGACGGCCGACGAGCGGTTCGCCGCGTGGGCTTCCGGACGGACCGGATATCCGGTCGTCGACGCCGGCATGCGGCAGCTGCTCAACGTCGGGTGGATGCACAACCGGGTGCGGATGATCACCGCGTCGTTCCTGGTGAAGGACTTGCACCTGCCCTGGCAGCGGGGAGCCGCGCACTTCCTCGACCTGCTGGTCGACGGCGACTACGCGAGCAACAACCACAACTGGCAGTGGGTGGCGGGCACCGGAACCGACGCGGCACCGTACGTCCGGGTGTTCAACCCGGTGACGCAGGGCAAGAAGTTCGACCCCGACGGGGTGTACGTCCGGACGTGGGTGCCGGAGCTGAGCGGGGTCGAGAGCCCCGGCGTCCACGAGCCGTGGACGCTGCCGGAGCAGCCGGACGGCTACCCGGAGCCGATCGTCGACCACGCGGCCGAGCGCAAGGAGACCCTCGCACGCTTCGCCCGGGTGTGAAGACCTACCGCCGTCAGCGCGGCGGCAGGCCTTCACGAAGGGTCAGAGCGGACGCACACCCCAGGCGCCCGACCACTTCTCGCCGGGCTGGAGCGTAATCAGGCCCTCGCCGGAGTTGAACGCGTCCGGCGGGCACGTCATCGGCTCGACCGCCACCGCGTGGTTCGCTTCGCCGCTCGGCCCTACGCCGTTGTAGACCTGCAGCCAGCCGAACGACGAGTCCTGCCAGAGCTGCGCGCCGCGTCCTTCGGCGTCGACCAGTTCGCTGGCCGCGACGCCGTCCGAGTCCCGCTCGGTGACGACGAACGGCGTGTCCAGCGACGCCGAGCCGATCTTCCGGCCGGTCCGGTAGTCCCAGTCCGTGCCCTCGACGTCCTCGACCCCGGTCGGCAGCAGACGCTCGTCGGTGAGGATCCGGCGCCCGGCCGGCAGCTTCAGCGTGGCGGTGTCCAGCGATTCGCCGCCGAGCGTCAGGTACGGGTGGATGCCCAGCCCGAACGGCGCCGCCGTCGGGCCGACGTTCGTCGCCTGGTGCTCGATCTTGAGCCCGTCCTTGCCCAGCGAGTAGTGCACCCGCAGCACCAGCGCGAACGGGTAACCCGGTCGCGGCTGGACGGTCCGGGCGAGGGTCACCGCGGTCGGAGTGTGGTCGAGCCGGTCCCACATCTCCCAGCGGACCAGGCCGTGGATCGCCGTGCGCTTTTCGGGCTCGTCCCAGGACAGCTTGTGGTCGCGCCCGTCGAACGTGTACCTGCCGTTCCGGATCCGGTTGGGCCACGGCGCCAGGATCTGCCCGACACCCTTCGACGCCATCGCGTCAGCCGGGTATCCGGCCAGGACGTCCCGACCGTTCACCGTGTACTCGCGGATACCACCACCGATCTCGACCAGCGTTGCCCGCTGGGTACCCGCCTCGATCGTCCACTGATGTCCGGACGGGGTGTTCCACCGCGCCGTCATCGCGCCTCCACATCGTCGGGAAGATCGCCCTGCTGACTCGGCCCGATTACCGGGCCGGGCCGATACCGGGCAGTTCCAGCTTCCGGGCTGCATAGCTCAGCCCGTTCGGGGCACGATATCGGGCGATGGACGCCAGCACTCTCATCCCCGCCCAAGCGGACCTCCCGGCGCTGAAGCAGGCCGCAGCCGGATGTACGGCGTGTGAGCTGTACGCACCGGCCACCCAGACCGTGTTCGGAACCGGCAATCCGACCGCGAAAGTCCTGCTCGTGGGCGAGCAACCGGGCGATGTCGAGGACCAGCGAGGGCTGCCGTTCGTCGGTCCGGCGGGCAAGTTGCTGCAACGCGCTGTGGCCGAGGCGGGGTTCGGTCAGGGTGCGGTGTACGTCACGAACGCGGTGAAGCACTTCCGGTTCGAGTTGCGGGGCAAGCGGCGGATCCACCAGACCCCGCAGCCGGAGCACATCCGGGCGTGCACCCCCTGGGTCGGCGCCGAGATCGCGGCCGTGCACCCGGAGGTGGTGGTGTGCCTCGGCGCGACCGCGGTGAAGGCGTTGCTCGGCGCCAGGTACCGGGTGACGAAGGACCGGGGCGAGCTGCTGAAGTACACCGGCCCGAGTGCGGAGCCGACCATGAAGGCGCTGATCACGATCCACCCGTCGGCGATCCTGCGCATGCCGGACGACGCCCGGGAGAAGGGTTACGCCGACCTCGTCGCCGACCTAGCGGTCGCCGCCCGGGCCGTCGCGTAGGCCCCGCCGCTCTCGGTGACGGGAAATCGGGGTGTAAGGGCGCGTTAGAGGCCGGTTTCGCGTCAACGATCGCGAGCGCGCCGGGTGTGGCGTCGGTCTAATCTCCCGTGCACTGGTAGGGAATGCCTCCTTTTCCGGTTTACGCTGGTCGGATGCGCGGCGCCGGTGCCGTGTGAGGAGTGGAGGCACGCGTGTCCGATTACGCGATCCGGTTACCCCGCACCGGCGGCCCTGAGGTTCTCCAGCCCGAGCTGATCGAGGTACCCCCGCCGGGACCCGGTGAGGTCCGGGTGCGGCAACTGGCGATCGAGCTGAGTTACGCCGACGTCATGTATCGCTGCGGCCGGCTCGACGCCCCGCTGCCCACCGGCCTGGGCAGCTCGGCGGCCGGCGTCGTCGAGGCGGTCGGTCCCACCCGCCGAGGGGCGCGCTTCGCGGTCGGCGACCGGGTCGCGTACGCCACGGTTCCGTTCGGCGCCTACGCCACGGTCCGTAACGTCCCCGCGGACGCGTTGATCCCGCTCCCGGAGGCGGTCACCGCGGAGGACGCCGCCGCCGTCCTCGCCAAGGGCTTGCTGGTCTGGGCGCTTATCCGGCACGTCTACCCGGTGCAGTCCGGGGAGACCGTCGTGTTCCACGCCGCGGCGGGCGGCGTCGGGCTGATCGCCGGGCAGTGGTTGAGCCACCTGGGCGTCCGGGCGATCGGCACGGTCGGAGCCGCGGACAAGGTGCGGCTGGCGGTCGACAACGGCTACGACGAGGTCGTGCTCTACCGGACCGACGACCTGGCCGCCCGGGCCCGCGACCTCACCGAGGGCGCAGGCGTCCCGGTGGTGTACGACCCGGTCGGCGCGGCCACGTTCACCGCGTCGCTGGACGCCTTACGCCCGCGCGGCGTGCTGGTGTCGTTCGGCAGCATCTCCGGCCCGGTGACCGGCGTCGACCTGGGCATTCTCGCCGCCAAGGGGTCGCTGTACGTCACTCGCCCCACGCTGGGCGCCTACCTTCCGGACGCCGAGACGCTGCGGGCGGCGTCCGCGGAGGTGCTGGATCTGGTCGCACGCGGGGTGATCCGGCCGAACCTGCGCCAGCGGTTCGATCTGGCGGACGCCGGGAAGGCCCAGGAAGCACTCGAATCGCGCGCCACCGTGGGGGCTACCGTCCTAGTACCGTGAGCGGCATGCCTGACTACGGGATCCGCTTCCACGAGACCGGCGGCCCGGAGGTTCTCCGGTACGAAGAGATCGAGCTACCGCCTCCGGGGCGGGGCGAGGCCCGGATCCGGATCACCGCGGTCGGCCTGAACTTCGTCGACACGTACCGGCGGACCGGCCTGTACCCGGTGGACCTGCCGTCGGCGCTGGGCGCCGAGGCGGTCGGCGTCGTCACCGAACTGGGTGAGGGCACCACCGGGTTGGCCGTGGGTGACCGGGTGGCGCACGCGACCGGCCCGCTCGGGGCGTACGCGACCGCGCAGAACGTCCCGGCGGACTGCCTGGTGTCGGTCCCGGACGGCGTGACCGACGAGTCGGCGGCTGCCGTGCTGCTGAAGGGCCTGACGGCCTGGTACCTGCTGCGCCGTACGTACCCGGTGCGGTCCGGGGAGACAGTGGTGTTCCACGCCGCGGCGGGCGGCGTCGGGCTGATCGCCGGGCAGTGGCTGCGGCACCTCGGCGTCCGGGCGATCGGCACCGTGGGCAGCGCCGAGAAGGCGAAGGTCGCGCTGGAGAACGGCTACCGCGAGGTGATTCTGTACCGCGAGGACGACGTCGCGGCTCGCGTGCGGGAGCTGACCGACGGCGAGGGCGTCCCGGTGGTCTATGACTCGGTGGGCGCGGCCACGTTCGAGAACTCGTTGGACTGCCTCCGACCGCGTGGCCTGATGGTGTCGTTCGGCAACGCGTCCGGGCCGGTGACCGGCGTCAACCTGGGGATACTGGCCGCCAAGGGCTCGCTGTTCGTGACCCGGCCGACCACGGCCCACTACCTGAACGATCGGGACGAGCTGCGCGCGGCGGCCGCGGAGCTGTTCGACCTCGTCGAGCGCGGCGTGACCAACCCGAACGTCGGTCAGCGCTTCGCGCTCGCCGACGCCGCGAACGCCCACCGCGCGCTGGAGTCCCGCGCCACCACCGGCGCCACCGTCCTCCTCCCCTAGTGGGCGGGCTCCAGGTCCAATCAGAGCGACTACGGCGATCCGTCGTAGCGGAGGAACCGGGGGACGGCGAGCGTCAGCAGGATCACCAGGACGACGCACACCAGGCCGCCGCCCACCCAGGAGACCGTCGGGCCGAACCAGGACTCGGTCGCGCCAGCCCGCAGGTCACCGAGCCTCGGGCCGCCCGCGACCACGACCATGAACACACCCTGCATCCGGCCGCGCATCTCGTCGGGCGCGTAGACCTGCAGGATCGTCTGCCGGTACACCGCCGATACCAGGTCCGCGGCGCCGGCCAGCGCCAGTAGCGCGACCGCCAGCCAGAGCTGTCGCGCCAGCCCGGCGGCGGCCACCGCGACGCCCCAGCCGATCACCGCGAGCGTCAGCGCCAACCCCTGACGCTTCACCCGCCCGATCCACCCGGACGACAACCCGGCGAGCACCGCACCGATCGCGATCGCCGCGTACAGCCAGCCGACCGCCTCGCCGCCGCCGTACCACTCGTCCGCGACCTGCGGGAACAGCGCCCGCGGCATCGCGAACACCATCGCGATGATGTCGACCGCGAACGACATCAAAAGCACCGGCTTCAGGACGATGAACGCCAGCCCCTGCCCGACCGCCCGCAGGCCAGGGCTGACCCGCTCGCCGGTCGGCGCGAGGTGCGGCAGCCGGATCGCCGCGTACAGCGCCACCGTGAACAGCACCGCGTCGACCGCGTAGGCGGCCGCGTACGACCACTGGGCGAGGATCAGGCCGGCCAGCAGCGGCCCGACCACCGTCCCGAAGTTGCCCGCGGTGAAGTTCAGCGTGTTCGCCGCCGCGACCTGCCCCCGGGAGACCAGCCGGGGGATGATCGCGCTCCGGGTCGGTCCGCTGACCGCGAACCCGCCGGACTGCAGCGCGGTCAGGGCGAGCAGCAACCAGGCGTTGTCCAGTCCGAACAGCGCCTGCACCACCAGGGCACAGGTCGCGACCCAGACCACCACGGACGAGATCAACAGCAACGTCCGCCGGTCGATCGCGTCGGCGACCGCGCCACCCCAGAGACCGAACAGGATCAGCGGCACCAGCGCCGCGAGCCCGATCATGCCGACCCAGAACGACGAGTCGGTGATCGCGTACATCTGTACGGGTATCGCGACCGCGGTTACCTGGTACCCGATGAACGAGACGCTCTGGCCGAGGAACAGCCGCCGGTAGGCGGTGTTGCGCAGTGGACGGGTGTCCACCAGCACGCGCCGCCAGCGAGGGGTAACAGCGGTGTCGGTGTCAGACCCGCTCACGGACCGAGCCGCTCGACGACCCACGTCTCCCCGTCGTTCCGGTACCGCAGCCGGTCGTGCAGCCGGTCCGGACGGCCCTGCCAGAACTCCACGGTGTGCGGAACGAGCCGGAAGCCACCCCAGGTCTCCGGCCGGGGGACGGCGTCCGGATAGCGGGCCGCCAACTCGGCCTCGGCCCGCTCCAGCGCCGCCCGATCGGGCACCACCCGGGACTGCGGGCTGGCCGCGGACCCGAGCCGGGATCCGCGCGGGCGGGTGTTCCAGTACGCGTCGGACTCGGACTCCGGGACGCGGTGCACCGTGCCCGCGACGTTCACCTGCCGCTGGATCGGGTGCCAGGGGAAGAGCAGCGTCGCCCGGGGGTTCTCGGTCAGCTCCCGACCTTTCCGGGACGTGTAGTGCGTGTAAAACGTCAGGCCGCGCTCGTCGGCGTCCTTGAGGAGCACGGTGCGTGCGCTGGGCGTGCCGTCGGCCGCCGCGGTGGCCACCACCATCGCGTTCGGCTCGACGATCTCCGGCGCTGCGACGGCCTCCGCGAACCACTCGCCGAACTGGGCGAACCAGGTGGCGGCCAGCGAGGACTCGGTGAGCGCCGGCCGGTCGTAACCCACCCGCATGCCGCTGACCTGCGACACCACCACGGCGGCGGCGAGCTCGGCGGCGTCGGTGCCGACCTGCGCGGCAGCCGCTTCGGCGGCCGCAGCCAGCTCCTCCGCGGCGCTCTCGGCGTCGGGTGGGGGCACAGCGTCCCTGCTCGCGTTCACGGTTCCTCCGTCCCTGACCGAAATCTGTGGCCGACGCAACTTTATGCCCGTCCGAACGGTGCGACGCGCCCGCACGGCTCTACCCCATCAGGAACCAGAGCGGGGCAGGTCTACCGGCCCCCGGAAGGTGTGGCCGATTCGTGACGTCGATATGTCACCGCCGTGTCGTCCGTGGATGTGGGCTGCGACACGATCACAATGGGCTTGGTCCGGTCTGACCTCGCGGACCACCGGGGAACGGTAGGAAGATGACAGAAACGTTCCCGATCGGTGGTCGGCTACCGCCCGCCGCCGGTCGAGCCGGCCGGGGCGTACCGCCACCGAAGACCACTGGGAGCTGAGCCAGCATGTCGGACTTCAAACCGGGGCTCGAAGGCGTCGTAGCCTTCCACACCGAGATCGCCGAGCCGGACCGCGACGGTGGCGCGCTGCGCTATCGCGGGGTCAACATCGAGGATCTGGTCGGGCACGTTTCCTTCGGGAACGTGTGGGCGCTTCTCGTCGACGGGAAGTTCGGTCCGGGGCTGCCGCCCGCGGAGCCGTTCCCGGTCCCGGTGCACTCGGGTGACATCCGGGTCGATGTCCAGGCCGCGATCGCGATGCTGGCGCCTTACTGGGGTCTGAAGCAGCTCATCGACATCGGCGCCGACCAGGCCCGCGAGGACCTCGCCCGGATCTCCGTCACCGCGCTCTCGTTCGTCGCCCAGTCCGCCCGCGGCATCGGCCTGCCCGCGGTCCCGCAGCGCGAGATCGACAAGGCGAACACGATCGTTGAGCGGTTCATGATCCGCTGGCGCGGCGAGCCGGACCCGAAGCACGTCCAGGCCGTCGACGCCTACTTCATCTCGGCCGCCGAGCACGGCCTGAACGCCTCGACGTTCACCGCCCGGGTGGCTGCGGGCACCGGCGCCGACTGCGCCGCCTGCATCTCGTCCGCGGTCGGCTCGATGTCCGGGCCGCTGCACGGTGGTGCGCCGTCCCGCGTCCTCAAGATGCTCGATGAGGTCGAGAAGTCGGGCAACGCCGAGGCGTGGGTCAAGAACGCGCTCGACAAGGGTGAGCGGCTGATGGGCTTCGGCCACCGCGTGTACCGGGCCGAGGACCCGCGGGCCGCGGTGCTCCGCAAGACCGCCAAGGACCTGGGCAGCGTCCGCTTCGAGGTCGCTGAGGCGCTGGAGAAGGCCGCGCTGGCCGAGCTGCACGCCCGCCGCCCCGACCGCGTGCTCGCCACCAACGTCGAGTTCTGGTCGGCGGTCGTGCTGGACTTCGCCGAGGTCCCGGCGCACATGTTCACCTCGATGTTCACCTGCGCTCGGACCGCCGGCTGGTCGGCGCACGTGGTCGAGCAGAAGAACCTCAACAAGCTGGTGCGCCCGTCCGCGCTCTACACCGGCCCGGGCCCGCGCAAGCCCGAAGAGGTCGAGGGTTGGGACACGATCAAGCACGTCTGATCGGTTTCGCACGAGGGCGGGCTGCCTCTGGCAGCCCGCCCTCGTTCTGTCCGGATGACCCGCCGTCGATTCCCGTACGTACTTTCATGCGGACGCCCGGCAGCGCGCCGCGGCGAGGAACTGGTTCGGCGTGCTCGGCCGCGAGTGGGAGGATCGTCGCGGCACTTCCACGTCGCCGACCGCACTGCCGAAGGAGCACTGATCAGCCCGTGAGCGTGACGATCCCTGCCGAGTTGTTGCCCGCCGACGGTCGGTTCGGTTCCGGCCCGTCGAAGGTCCGACCGGAAGCGCTGGACGCACTCGTCGGAACCGGTCGGAGCTTTCTCGGGACGTCACACCGGCAGGCGACCGTCCGTAACCAAGTGGCCCGGCTCAAGTCCGGCCTGGCCGAGCTGTTCTCGCTCCCCGAGGGGTACGAGGTCGTCCTCGGGGTCGGTGGCACCACCGCGTTCTGGGAGGCGGCGGTGTTCGGGCTGATCCGCGACCGGGCGCAGTTCCTCTCGTTCGGCGAGTTCGGCGCGAAGTTCGCCAAGGCCGCGAAGATCGCCCCGTTCCTCGGTGACCCGACGATCATCGAGTCCGCGCCCGGTGACGCTCCGGCGTTCGAGTTCGAGGACGGCGTCGACGTCTACGCGACCCCGCACAACGAGACCTCGACCGGCGTCGCGATCCCGGTGAAGCGGGTGCCCGGCGAGCACCTGATGCTGCACGACGGCACGTCGGCGGCGGCGGGCCTCGCGGTGGACGTGTCCGAGACCGACGTCTACTACTTCGCGCCGCAGAAGGGGCTGGGTAGCGACGGCGGTCTGTGGCTGGCGTTGCTCTCGCCGGCCGCTCTTTCGCGCGTGGAGGAGATCAGCGCGTCCGGGCGCTACATCCCGGCGTTCCTGGATCTCGCTACCGCTCTCGACAACTCGCGTAAGGACCAGACGTACAACACTCCGGCGCTCACCACGATCTTCCTCGCCGCTGAGCAGGTCGACTGGTTCAACAGCCAGGGCGGTCTGCGCTGGGCCACCGGACGGACGGCCGAGTCGGCCCGGACGCTCTACGAGTGGGCCGAGGCGTCGTCGTTCGCCGCGCCGTACGTCAAGGACCCGGCCAAGCGGTCGAACGTGGTCGGGACGATCGACTTCGCCGAGTCGGTGGACGCGGCGGCGGTCGCGAAGGCACTGCGGGCGAACGGGATTGTGGACACAGAGCCGTACCGGAAGCTCGGTCGCAACCAGCTCCGCATCGCGATGTTCCCCGGCATCGACCCCACGGACATTGCCAAGCTGACCGCCGCCATCGACTACACAGTGGCCGCTCTGGGGTAATCCCGCCTCAGCCGTCGCGCGTCGGGACAGACAAACGGGACGATTGGTGCGTACCGTAGGTAGGGCCGGAGAACGGCGCGCCCATTCGGCGTGGTATGCGGGGCATACGAGCCCTGCCGTCGTATGGTGGGCACGCTCGCCGGTGTCTGGAGAGGGAGGTCGCAATGCGACCGTTGCGGTTCGTCGCGCTCTCCGCTGACGGGCAGGCCATGATTCTGACCGACGAGGTCGGGCGGATGCTTTCGCTCGCCATCGACGACCAGGTGATCGCCGCCGTCCAGCGGGAGCGGACCGGTACCCCCGGTCAGCTATCGATGGATGTGGAGGCGACGTTGACGCCGCGTGACATTCAGTCCCGGATCCGTTCCGGTGAGTCGGCGGAGCACGTCGCCCGCCTGGCGAACGTTCCGATGGAGAAGGTGCTGCGGTTCGCCGGGCCGGTGCTGCAGGAGCGTGCCGCAATGGCGCAGCTCGCGCGGCGTACCCGCCTGCGCGGGGCCGACAGTGGTCAGACCCTGGCCGACGTCGTCGACGGGCGGCTGCGGGCGCACGGCATCGACGTGGAGACCGTGGCCTGGGACAGCTACCGGCGCGACGACGGCGGTTGGCGTACCACCGCAACGTGGCCGTCCGGCAAGGCGACCGCGCACGCGATCTGGGACCTCGACCGCTCCCGGTCGATGGTGACGCCGGTCGACGAGATGGCCAGCTTCTTGTCCAGCGAGAAGACCGACCTCCTGATCGGACCGGACGAGCAGATGCTCGCTTTCGGACTCCCGGCCGGGAAGCTGCCCGACGACGCGGACCCGAAGGAGGGACCGGTCGTCCCCGCGCTGTCGATGCTGCGTCGGCGGGACGAGCGGCGCCGCGAGGAGCCGGTGGCGGCGCCCGAGGTGGCGGCCGCGCCGACCCGAGAGGTGCCGCGGGAGCTGCCCAGGGAAGGGCGCGGAGACCTGCGTCAGGCGGCCAGGGAGAGCGGTCGCAGCCGGGCGCTCGACCCGCGCTTCGACGACCTCCGTCGTCCGGCGCCGCCGCGCGAGACCCCGGCTCCCACCCCGACCCCGGAGCCGCCCGCTGCGGATGCCGGCACCGGTCCGGCGGCGCCTGCGGCGTCCGCGCGGGACGGGCTGCGTGGTGCCGGGTGGCTCGACGAGCCGCGTCCGGCAGCCGGTGCGCCCGGGCCGCGGCCCGACGAGGTACGGCGTCCCGACCCGTGGGGCGACGACCCGCGGCGTCCGGCCGGTCGACGCGGTGACGCGGCGTCCGGTGGGGAGCCGCAGCCGACGTCCGGGGGCGGCGGTTTCGCCGGGCGGAGCGACTGGCGCGAGCGACTCGACCCGACCGGCGTCGGGACGCCACCCGCGGCGAACCCGGCCGCGACGCCACCGCCCGCCAAGGGTGGCAGCGGCCGCTCCCGCAAGGCCGAGCTCCCCAGCTGGGACGACATTCTGTTCGGATCAGGAGCCCGCAGGGGTTCCTGACGCAGAAAGCCCGCGCCTCACGCGCGGGCTTTCTGCGTCACTGCGTCAATTCTCGGTGGGGACCGGTACGCGCGGGATGCGGGCTATCTGGCGCGACTGCGCTACCAGGCGCCCTGCCGAGTCGCGGATCGTGCAGTCCTCGTCGAACCATCCGGAGGCGAGCACGCGTCCGCGCAGCTCGGCCCGCAGCCACCCCGGTGCGGGCAGCACCCGTAGATACGTCGTCAGCTGGACGGTCGGCGCCCAGCCGTAGCGGCCGATCGTGAACGTCACCGGCGGGAACGCGTCCGCGGCCAGCAGGCAGACCAGCGGGTCCGGGTCGCGCCCGTCCACCATCCGCGCCCACCCGCGCAGCGCCATGCTCCCGTCCGGGCGGCCGCGGAGCAGGTTCGCGAACTCCGGCGCGAGCCGGACGTCCACGTGGTCCATCAGCCCCAGCTGCGTCCCGGGCATGACGTCCGAGCGGATCCGGGTGCACTGATCGGGGGAGGGCAGCTCGATCGGCGGCGCCAGGTCGACGTCCGGGTTGCTCGAGTCGAGGGTGCTGGTCACCACCGACGAGACGAGCACCGGCTGACCGTCCTGGATCAGCGTCGCCCGGCTGGTGCCGACGGTCTTGCCGGTGCGCAGCCGCTCGACCACGATCTCCGCCTCGCCGGCGTGCGGAGCGGTCAGGAAGTCCGTCGTGACCGCGACCGGGTGGGGATGCCCCTCCGCCGCGAGCACGGCTCTCACCACCGGGAGCTGGAGATAACCTCCGTTGAGGGATGAGCCGATCGCCCAACCGCCGTCGATGAGTGTTGCGTACCGATCTGGCCCGGTCTCCCGGATCTCGGTGTGGATCTCCAGCACCATGCCAGCCTGCCAGACAGCACCCCGCGCTGCCCCGGTTCTGGGCCGCAGATTGGTACCGGCAACGAACTTATTCGAGTGGCCAGGTGGCCAGCGGCTCGTAGGTGACGGCCTGGGTGCCTTCCGGAGTGCGGTGTTGCGTGCTCCGCATCAAGTGCACCCGATCGGCGTCCCACGGTGGTCCGGCATAGCCCTGCAGCGTGGCGACGTCGGCTCGCAACTCCTCGCGGGTGACCCGGCTACGCGGCCGGGCGAGCGTCAGGTGCGGCTTGAACGGCCGCCGCTCCAGCACCACCCGAACCTCGCGTAGCTGGCGGCGGATCGCGCGCGCCGTGCGTCCGAGTGCATCGACGTCACCTTCGGCCCCCACCCACAGCACCGTTTCCCCGAAGCGCCCGCCACCGGCGAGCGACAGCGTGCCGCCGCGCCCGGCGGCAGCCGCGGACGCGAGGCTCTCGGTCACCGCTTCGATCCGCTCGTCCTCGATCTCGCCGAGGAACGCCAGCGTGAGGTGCCAGAGCTCGGGGCGGACGACACCGGCCCCCGCCCGTACCACGTTCAGTTTCTCGACCGCGTCCCGCAGGTGTTCCACGGCCGCGGGCGGCGGCAGCACCGCCACGAACAGACGCATGCCACACAGTTTTGCACTAGCGGAATCGGCGGAACCGAGAGATCGTTACCTCAGGTAACGAGTTGTCTGCACCAACCGAGGGGGGCGCCGAGAGGTATGCCCGAGACCGCCATACCCGCACCGCGGGAGCTATCCACCGACCCCGACGAGTTCGCGTTCCGGCTCCGGTCGGCCGCCGGGCGGTTCGTCCGCCGGCTCCGGGCCGAGCGGCCCGAGCACGGCCTGACGATGACGCAGATCTCCGCGCTGTTCACGATCCGGAACAGCGGCGGCACGCTCACGCCACGTCGGCTGGCCGAGATCGAGCGGGTCCAGCCGCCTGCCGCCACCCGGACGGTCGCGGCGCTGGAGGAGCGAGGGCTCGTCCGGCGCGCACCGCACCCGACCGACGGCCGCCAGATCGTGCTGTCCACGACCGCGGAGGGGGAGGCGCTGATCGCCGCCGACCGCCAGGCGCGTGAGGCGTGGCTGGCCGCCCGGCTGGCCGAGCTCGACGAGGCGGACCAGGCCGCGCTCCAGGCGGCGGTCACGATCCTCGACCGCTTGGCTCGCGCATGAGCCCCGGTTTTCGCGCCATGTTCTCCTCGATGCGCGTCCGGAACTACCGGCTGTTCGCGAGCGGCCAGATCGTCTCGCTCACCGGCACCTGGATGCAGACCACCGCGCAGGACTGGCTGGTACTCGACCTCTCGAACAACTCCGGCACCGCGCTCGGCCTCGTCACCGCGTTGCAGTTCACGCCGATACTGCTGCTGACGCTCTGGGCGGGGGCGCTCGCCGACCGGCTGGACAAGCGCAAGGTGCTGCTCACCACCCAGCTGGTCTCGATGCTGCTCGCGCTGGGCATGGGGGTGCTGGTCGTCACCGGTACCGCGGCACTGTGGAACGTCTACGTGTTCGCGCTCCTGCTCGGCACCGTGAACGCGTTCGACACCCCGGCCCGCCAGTCGTTCATCTCCGAGATGGTCGGCCCCGACCGGTTGCCGAACGCGGTCTCGCTCAACTCCGCGACGTTCAACTCGGCCCGGCTGCTCGGTCCGGCGATCGGTGGCCTGGTCATCGCCGGCGTCGGGGTGGGGCCGGCCTTCCTGCTCAACGGCGCGTCGTACCTCGCGGTGCTGGCCGGACTGTTCGCGATGCGGCCGGCCGAACTGCTCACCGGACGCCGGGTCGAGCGGGCGCGGGGCCAGGTGAAGGAGGGCCTGCGGTTCGTCTGGGGCCGGAAGGACATCCTGCTGGTCATCGCGATGATGTCGGTGCTCGGCACGCTCGGCATGAACTTCAACCTGACGCTGCCACTGCTGGCGAAGGTCGAGTTCGACGTCGGCCCGGCGTCGTTCGGTCTGCTGTCGGCGGCGTTCGCGGGCGGCGCCCTGATCGGTGCGCTGATCGGCGCGCGCCGGACCAAGCGGCCGTCGGCCCGCTGGGTGCTCAGCTGCGCGGCGGCGTTCGGTGTACTGGAGTGCACGGTGGCGTTCATGCCGAACTTCGGGCTGGCTGCGGCCGTACTGCTGTTCGTGGGGTTGGCCTTCATCGCGCACAACAACGCGGCGAACGCCCGGGTGCAACTGGGCACGCCCGCGCACCTGCGCGGCCGCGTGATGTCGCTCTACATGCTGGTGTTCCTCGGCGGTACGCCGTTGGGGTCGCTGATCATCGGTCCGATCTCGGAGCGGTACGGGCCGCGCGCCGGTCTGTTGCTCGGTGGGTCCGCGGTGCTGATCGCGGCGATCACGCTCGCGGTGGCGCGGATGCGGTCTCGCCGGCGCCGGGACACCGAGACCACCCCGACGGTGAACAGCGTGGAAGTTCGTCCGAACCCGGTCACGCTGTGACAATCGCTAACTTCTGTTGCTTGAGTGACAAGCGTGATCCGTGTGACGTCTTGGCGACTATGCCGGAGAACGGCTGATCCTTACTGCTAGCTTCCCCGCTGTCAGCGACGCCCGGGACGGCAACGCCCGGGCGTATTTACGGGGAAAGGATGCACGATGTCTCGAACGATCCCGCGGCTCGTCGGAGCAGCGGTAGCGATCGCGGCCTTAAGCAGCACGCTCGCGTGCGGGATTGTCGGCGCCGACAACACCGACGCTTGCAACGCGATCAAGAAGGAGGTGCAGGACTTCACGGCTCAGTCGGTCAACAACATCGACGACCCGAAGGCGCTCGGCCAGTCGTATCACGACCTCGCCGACAAGATCCGCTCCGAGGGTGAGAAGGGTGACGGCGACCTGAAGGACGCCACCCAGGACCTCGGTGACGCCTACGACAAGCTCGGCGACACGGTCTCGAACCTGTCGACGTCGTCGAACCCGACGATCCCGGACTCCAGCGAGGTCACCGCTGCCGGGGTCAAGTTCAAGAACGCCTGCGACTGACGCTGTAGCGGTCCTGCACGGCCCGGCGCCGCCCCTCGGCGCCGGGCCGTAGTTCATCCGCGTTACGCTGCCGTTATGGCTCGCCGTCCGACACGTCCGACGCCGGAGCCCTTGGATGTCGACGCGGTCAGCGTCGTCACGGCCGGAACCGTGCTCTGGGGCATCGGCGCGATCGTGCTCGCCCTCTTCGGCCGGAACTGGCTCGACCGCCACGACGACACGTGGTGGATCTGGACGTGCGTCGCCGGTTTCCTGCTGGGGCTCGTCGGGATCGCGTTCGTCCGCCGTCGCCGGTCGCGGCTGGGCCGGGTGGCCGCGGCGCGTGCCGAACAGCCGCCGGGAGCGCCACCGGCCGACTCCGTGGCTGCGGTCGTCGACCCGGTCGGCCCCGCCGCTTCGTCCGCGGACGGCGTCGAAACTCACCGCTCCGAACCCGCGTAACGCCGCGCTGTCAGCCGTGTCAGCCCGCTGTGCGCGGCTTGACAGGCCGGCCGCCGACAGTGGAGTCGCCCTGATGAACAGGAGACTCCGAAATGTCTTACGCGATCGAGGCAGAGGGCCTCGTCAAGCGGTTCGGGTCGACGACCGCCCTGAACGGCGTCGACCTCGCCGTGCCGACCGGGACGATCCTCGGCGTGCTCGGCCCGAACGGCGCAGGGAAGACCACCGCGGTCCGCGTCCTCGCCACGCTGTTGAAGCCGGACGCCGGACGGGCTCGCGTCGGCGGGTTCGACGTCCTCACCCAGGCGCCGTCGGTCCGGGCGCGAATCGCGGTCACCGGCCAGTACGCCTCGGTGGACGAGGACCTGACCGGCACCGAGAACCTGGTGATGATCGGCCGTCTGCTCGAGCTGTCCCGCCGGGACGCCAAGGCACGCGCCCGCGAACTGCTCGAACGGTTCGGGCTCACCGACGCGGCCGGCCGGTCGGCGAAGACGTACTCCGGCGGCATGCGGCGGCGGCTCGACCTGGCCGCGAGCCTGGTCGGCCACCCGGACGTCATCTACCTCGACGAACCGACCACCGGCCTGGACCCGCGCAGCCGCGGCGAGGTCTGGGACACGGTCCGCGGACTGGTCGCCGACGGCGTCACCGTGCTGCTCACCACCCAGTACCTGGACGAGGCCGACCAGCTGGCCGACCGGATCGCGGTGATCGACCACGGTCACCTGATCGCGACCGGCACCCCGGACGAGCTCAAGGCCCAGGTCGGCGACCAGACGCTGGAAGTGCGTCCGCTCGACACGACCCGCCTGGACGAGGTGGCGGCGATCGTCACCGCGGTCACCCGGGTGGAGCCCACCCGTTATCCCGCTCGTTCGCTGGTCACCGCACCGGTGGCCGAACCCACGATGCTCGCGGACGTCGTCCGCCGCCTTGACGACGCCGGCATCGCCGCCGCGGAACTGGGCCTACGGCGGGCCAGCCTCGACGAGGTCTTCCTGACGCTCACCGGCCACTCGGCCGACGATGAGAGGAGCGCGGCATGACGGCGACGATGGTGGCCGAGACCACCAGCAGGCCGCACCGCGATGAGAACCCGGCTCCGATTCGTTTCGGCCCGGCGCGGACGCTCGGTCACTCGCTGACGCTCACCTGGCGCAGCCTGCTCAAGATCAAGCACTCGCCGGAGCAGCTGCTCGACCTGACGCTGCAGCCGATCATCTTCGTGATCCTGTTCGTCTACCTGTTCGGTGGCGCGATCAGCGGCGACCAGAGCACGTACCTGCAGTTCGTGCTGCCCGGGATCCTGGTGCAGAGCGTCGCGTTCGCGAGCCTCGGCGTCGGGATGAACCTCTCCAACGACCTGGAGACCGGGGTGTTCGACCGGTTCCGGACGATGCCGATCGCCCGGTCGGCGCCGCTGATCGGCGCCGTGGTCGGTGACGTCGTCCGCTACGTCGTCACGGTGACGATCGTGCTCGGCTTCGGGATGATCCTGGGTTTCCGGGTCCAGACCGATCCGCTCTCCGCGCTCGCGGCCTGCGCGCTCGTGCTGCTGTTCGCGTTCGCGCTGTGCTGGGTGACCGCGCTGATCGGACTGCTGCTGCGCAACCCGCGCACGGTCCAGGGCCTGGGCGCGATGCTGATGTTCCCGCTGACGTTCGGCAGCAACCTGTTCGTGCAGACCGAGACGCTGCCCGGCTGGCTCCAGGCCTGGGTGAAGATCAACCCGGTCACGTTCGTGGTCGAGGCGGCCCGTGGTCTGCTGGTCTCCGGCCCGGTGGCCGCGCCCGTCATCAAGACGCTGATCTCGGTCGCGGTCCTGTGCCTGATCTTCATCCCGGTGTCGCTGGCGGCCTACCGTCGGCGCACGTGATCTCCGGCGCCCCCGCCGGTACGCGTCAGGATGTCTGCGTACCGGCGGCGGCCACCACCTTGCGGGCCACCTCGGGGGCTTCCGCTCGGGGCAAACGTTCGCCTGCCGAATACCGGGAGGCGAACGTTTCGCGTCCGAGCGCCTCGGTGGCCAGCGTCCGCGTCCGGACGACGTCCGGGTTGCCCAGGTCGGGTAGCCCACGCACGCGCGCGGCCACCCCGAGCAGCATCGCGGCGCCGGCCGAATCGCCGAGCTGGAGCGCCACCGCGGCGGCCGAATCCAGCGCACCACTGAGGATCGGTGCGTCCCGGGACTCCTCGGCGGCATCCAGGGCTTCCTGCGCGTGCTGGCGGGCCTGCTCCGCGTCGTCCAAGCCGAGCAGCACGTAGCAGTAGTCGGCGAGCAGCAGGGACTTGATCTGCGGCGGCCCGTAGGGACTCGCGCGATACCTGGCCAGCTCCTCGGTCAGCAGCACCGACGCGGACCGGACGTCGCCAGTGAGCCGCAGCACGGTCGCTTGCACCGCACCGAGGAACCCGCGGACGTTGAGGTCAGCCATCCGGTTCAGCGCGTCGGTGCTCTCGTCGAGGTACTTCTTGGCCCGGTCGGTGTCGCCGAGCCGCGCCCACTCCAGCGCCAGCCAGAGCAGGATGCGCGGCAGGTCGTCCAGCCCGTCCAGCTCGATGATCAGCGCGGCGGCCTCCTCCAGCGCGCTGATCGCGCCCGGGTGGTCGCCCTTGAGCGCTCGGATGCTCGCCAGCGAGCTCAGTGTGGCGCCGCGTCCCCAGCGGTCGCCGATCTTGTCGAACGCCTCCCTGGCCGCGATGAACAGCGGTTCGGCGTTCGCGAGGTCGCCGTCGTTCTCCAGCATCGACGCTTCGAGATAGATCGCCAGCGCCCGGATCCACGGATCGGGATGCCTCCGCGCCCGCCCGAGCGACGCTTGGATCCGGTCGTTCTGATCGGCGAAGAACCCGATGATGCTGTCGGCGAGAATCAGGACCGGCGGTGCCTCGGGAGCGGCGACGTACGGCGCGATCTCGACCGCGATGCGCCGGGCCTCGTCCCGCGCCGTGAGGTAGTCGCCGTGGACGCTCGCCGCCATCAGGCCCGCGAAAGCCCGGACGACGGCCGCGCTGACCGGCGGGGCGTCGTCGGCGAGCGGGAGCACGGCATTGCTCCACCGGGACGCCTCCTCGTGCGCGCCCCGGACCGCCAGATACCAGGTCAGCGCCGAGACCATCCGGACCGCGGGCTCCGCGAGCCGCTGGTCGACGGCCCAGCGGAGCGACGCGGTGATGTTCTCGTACTCCAGCCCCAGCCGCGCGGTCCAGATCGCCTGCTCCGGGCCGCGCAGCCGCGGTTCGACCGACTCGACCAGGTCCAGGTAGTACGCCAGCTGCGCGTCGCGGATCCGGGCGGTCTCGCCCGCGTCCTCGAGCCGCTCGGCACCGAACGCGCGGACGGTCTCCAGCATCCGGTAGCGCGGCGGATCAACGTCGGCGACCAGCTCGACCAGCGACTTGTCCACTAGCGACGCGAGCGTCTCCAGGACGTGGGCGGCGGGCAGTTCGTCGTCCGCGCAGACCTGTTCGGCGGCCTCCAGCGTGGCGCCCGCCGGAGACTGCGACAGGCGTCGCCAGAGCACCTGCTCGGGGACGCTGAGCAGCTCCCAGCTCCAGGCGACGACGGCGCGCAGCGTCTGGTGGCGGGGGAGGGCGGTGCGGCTTCCGCCGGTGAGCAGCCGGAACCGGTCGCCGAGCCGGTCGGCCAGCTGCTCCGGTGAGAGCGACCGCAGCCGGGCGGCGGCCAGCTCGAGGGCGAGCGGCATGCCGTCCAGCCGACGGCAGATCTCGACCACCGCGGCGACGTTCCCGGGGTTCAGCGCGAAGCCCGGGCGGACCGCGGCGGCGCGGTCGACGAGCAGTTGGACCGCCGGGTAGCGGGCGGCCTGCGCGGGGGTGAGCGAGCCGGGCGGCGGGGCGTCCAGGCTGGGCACCGGGTGCAGCCGCTCGCCCGGGACGCCGAGCGGCTCCCGGCTGGTGGCGAGGATCCGCAGCTCGGGGCAGTCGAGCAGCAGCGTGTGCGCGAGCTCGGCGACCGGCTCGACGAGGTGCTCGCAGTTGTCGAGCAGCAACAGCGTCGGACCCGCACTCAGCGCGTTGGTGAGGATGCCGTACACGTCGGGCGGGACCGGAGGGTCGATGCCCGGCCGGCTGCGGTCGAGTAGGCCGACCTGCCGCCGCCCGAGGCTGGTGAGCACGGTCTGGGGCAGTTCGCTGCCGTCGCCGACCGGGGCGAGCGCCACCATCCAGACCCCGCCGGGAGAGCGGTCGGCGAGCCGCGCGCCGGTCTCCTCGGCGAGCCGGGTCTTACCCGCTCCGCCCGGCCCGATCAGCGTGACCAGCCGCTCGGCGGTCAGCAGCTCGGTGACCGCGGTGAGCTCGGTGCGGCGGCCGACGAAGCTGTTGAGCTGCGGACGCAGGTTCCCCCGAATGCGTCCGTCCGCGCGGGGTGCGCGCTCCGCGGCGACCGGAGGGCCGGGCGCGAGCGTGGCAGCGCGTGTGGTCGGGGCCCCGAGGACCGTGGCGTGCGCTGCCGCCAGCACCGGCCCCGGGTCGACGCCGAGCTCGTCGGCCAGCCGCCGCCGGATCCGGTCGTACACGGCCAGCGCGTCGGCCTGCCGGGAGGCGCCGCCCAGCGCGAGGACGAGCTGCGCGTGTGGACGCTCGCGCAGCGGGTGCTCCGCGGTGAGCGCTTCCAGCTCGGGAATGACGTCGGTGTGCCTGCCGAGCGCGAGGTCGGCGTGGATGCGGTCCTCGAGCGCACCGAGGCGGCCGTGCTCCAGCCGGGTGACGGCGGCCGGCCGGAACGGCGCGTCGCCGACGTCGGCCAGCGCCGGGCCGCGCCAGAGCGCCAGCGCCTCCCGGAGTGTCGTCGCCGCCCCTGCGGTGTTGCCGCTCTCGAGCGCGCGGCGCCCCGCGGTGGCCAGCTTCTCGAAGTGGAGCGCGTCCACCGCGTCCGCATCGATCGCGAGCCGGTAGCCGGCCGGGACCGACTCGACCGCTCCGTCGGGCAGCGCCCGACGGAGTCGGCTGACCAGCGACTGGAGCGCGTTCACCGCCCCGCCGGGCGGGTCGTCACCCCAGATGGCGTCTACGAGCGCGTCGGCCGTGACCAGGCGGCCGGCGTCCAGGGCGAGGCGCGCCAGCACCGCACGCAGCCGTTGGCCGCCGATGGGCACGGGAGCGCCGTCAGCTCTGATTTCGACCGCGCCCAGCAGCCCGATCTCCACCGTTGGCCCACCTCCGCCGTCTCGACCATCGCCATTCTCCCTCCGGCACCAACGGAGTTACCCGGCGCGGGCGGTCAGGGACGGCGGCGGTCGGTTCGTCTGCGGGGGCGGAGGAGGCCGATCGAGGTGGCCTGGCCGGCCGTGTCGACCGGCGTGGGCTCGGCAGCCGGGCGGCGGCGGCGCGTCGCCCGTGCGGGCTGCGGCGCGGCCGGCTCCTCGTCAGGAGCGGCGGGCACGGCGGCTCCCCGGCGCCGCCGCCGGACGCGCAGTGCCCACGCGCCCAGGATCAGCAGCACCAGTACGACGATGCCGGTGTTGCCGACGACCTCCTCGACGTGGCGGTAGGAGTCGGCGGCGACGTAACCCAGCAGCGGGCATCCGATGCCCCAGAGCAAGCAGCCCACCACGTCGGCGGCGGCGAACGCCGGGTACGGCACCCGGGTGGCCCCGGCTGCGGCCGGGGTCACGGTGCGGAGGAACGGCAAGAACCGGCTGACGACGATCACGAGCCAGCCGTGGCGGCGCAGCGAAACGGCGGCTCGCTCCACCTGTGCGCGCCGTCGGCGTAACAGCCGACCGCCCAGGACCGCCGGGCCGAAACGCCGGCCGAGCAGGTAACCGGTGGTGTCACCGACGATCGCGGCCACCACCACCAGCGGGATGACGATCTCCAGCGAGAGTTGGTGCTGAGCGGCGAGGACACCGGCCACGATCGCGGCGGTCTCGCCGGGAAGCAGCATGCCCAGCAGGACCGCGGTCTCGGCGAAGACGACGCCGAGGATCAATGCGTAGAGGACGGGGGCACGGAGGTCGGTCACGAGCGTGACGACCGAATCCATTCACGCCTCCTTCGCGGCGTCCTGTAGGGCCGGAGCTCACGCCGGACGCCGTTTCCAGCGTCCGACGTGAGTCGCTTGTGGGCAAGTGTGTTTTTCTCAGCCCACCGAAACCGGCTCGCGCTTCTCTTCCGGGCGCGGCGGGGTGACCGGCTCGTCGGCCGGCTCGACCGTGAGGTGCGGCAGGATCCGGTCCAGCCACTTCGGGATCCACCAGTTCGCCGGGCCGAACCAGTGCATCAGCGCCGGCACGAGCAGCGTCCGCAGGATGAACGCGTCGATGAAGACGGCGCTCGCCAACCCGATCCCGAACTCGGCGATGACCCGCTCACCCTCGAAGATGAACGCGCCGAAGACGAAGATCATGATCGCCGCGGCCGCCGTGATCACCCGGCCGGTGCTGGCCTGCCCGATCGTGACCGCCCGCCGGTTGTCACCGGTGTGCACCCACTCCTCGTGCATCCGGCTGACCAGGAACACCTGGTAGTCCATCGAGAGGCCGAACAGGATCGCCAGCATCATCACCGGCAGGAACGCCTCGACCGGCCCGGCCGCGCCGACGCCCAGCGCCTCGGCGCCCCAGCCCCACTGGAACACCGCGACGATCACGCCGAACGATGCCGCCGCGGCGAGCACGTTCATCACGGCCGCGGTGAGCGGCACCAACAGGCTGCGGAACGCCACCAGCAGCAGCAGGAAGCCCAGCCCGATGATCACGCCGAGGAACAGCGGCAGCTTGTTGGTGAGCACGTCGGCGAAGTCGTCGAAGATCGCGGTCATGCCACCCACGTGCACCTGCAGGGTGTTGCCCTGCTCGACGGCGGGCACCACGTCCTCGCGCAGCCGCGTGATCAGCTCGCTGGTCTCCTCGGACTGCGGCGATGTCGTCGGGATGACCTGGACGATCGCCAGCTCCGCGCCGGGCTCGGTCGGAAGCGGCACCACCGCGGCGACGCCGGAGTCGTCCCGGACCCGCTCCACCAGCTCGTTCAGCGCTGCTGTGTCACCGGGCGACTTCAGCTCGGCGACCAGCTGCAGCGGACCGTTGAAGCCCGGGCCGAAACCGTCGGCCAGCAGGTCGTACGCCTTGCGGATGGTGGTGTCGGCCGGGGCGTTGCCCTGGTCGGAGGAGCCGAGCCGGATCGAGAGCGTCGGGATCGAGAGCACCGCGATGAGCGCGATCGCGATCGCGGCGAGCATCCGCGGACGCCGCTCGACGATCGCGGCCCAGCGGGCCCAGAAGCCACGCGTGTGGGCGTCGTGCGGCCCCTCGGCGGCCAGCCGGCGACGTTCCCGGCGGGAGAGCACCCGCATCCCGAAGAAGCCGAGCAGCGCCGGCAGCAGCGTGATCGCGGCGAGAACCGAGAACAGGACCACGATCGAGGCCGCGATCCCGATGCCCGACAGGAAGCTGAGGTTGAGCACCAGCAGGCCGAGCAGGGCGATGCACACGGTGATCCCGGCGAACACCACGGCCCGGCCGGACGTGTTCAGCGACCGGACGGTGGACTCCTCGACCGACAGGCCGGCCTTGAGGCCGTTGCGGTGCCGGGTGACCACGAACAGGGCGTAGTCGATGCCCACGCCGAGTCCGATCAGCGCGCCCACGGTGGGTGCGATCGTCGCCACCGACATCACGTGGCTCAGCAGGATGATCGAGGTCAGACCGCCCGCCAGCGCCAGCACCGCGGTGATCAGCGGAATCGCCATGGCCAGCAGCGATCCGAACGCGATCAGCAGGATCACCGCGGCGGCCATCAGACCGTAGATCTCGGAGCTGCCCGGCGGAGCCTGCGTGGCCACCTGGATCGCGTTGCCGCCGAGCTCGACGTCGAGGTTGTCGGTGCGGGCGTCCTCGGCGAGCCCGATCACGTTCTCGATGTGCTCGAGGTCGATCTCCTCGGCCTGGCCGTCGAACGTGACAGTGGCGTAGGCGATCGTGCCGTCCCGGCTGATCTGGGCCGCGCCCTGCTCGTTGTACGGGCCGGCGACCGACGCGACGGACGGGGCGTCGGCGACCTCGGCGAGCATCGCTTCGACGCGCTGCTGGACCTCGGGGTCCTTCACCGAACCGGAGTCGGTGCGCCAGACGATCGTGTTCTGGTCACCGGCGGCCTCGGGGAACGCCTTCTGGAGCAGATCCAGGGCCTTTGTCGATTCAGTGCCTGGTAACGCGAAGCTATCGTTGTAAGCGCTGCCGGCGACCTGGCTGGTGGCACCGAGGCCAATCAAGCCGACCACCCAGAGGACCACCACGACGATTCGATGGCGATAGCACCACCTGGCCAGTCCGGCCATCGGTCACACCCCCGCGGGTTGAATTAATCGAACGGTCGGTAAATACTTTGGCCATGCTTCGGTCGCCCTGTCAACCGCGCCGTGTGCCGTGTCACGCAGAGTTCACATCCGTGGCTGCCCGGGTATGCCCAACGGTGTCGTCGATGCGTCGCAGCGGTTACGGTCCAGATCGCCGAGCTCTGTCCGCGGGGACGGGAAGTTCGTACTCTTGAGCGTCGGGCGAGTGTTCGCAGAGGGGAGCGTGACGTGGGGCGGACGGCTGGAAGTACGGCCGAGGGCACCCGGCAGCGGATCCTCGATGCTGCGACCGAGCTGTTCGAGCAGCGCGGCTTCGCGGGCACGTCCATTCGCGACCTGGCGGTGCGGGTCGGGATGACGAAGGCGGCGCTCTACTACCACTTCCCGTCGAAGGAAGAGGTACTACAGGCGCTGCTCACGCCGTTTCTCGACGACATCGACCGGGTGATCGCCGCGACCGCGGCCGGGCAATGGACACGGGCCGAGCTGGTCAGGCGGCTGATCACGCAGATGAACGAGCGCGGAGAGTTCCTCAACTCGGTGCTCAGCGACCCGTCGGTGAAACACGCGATGTTCGAGCGGCTGGGGATGGCGAACCGGGTCGCGTCGCTGCTGCGAGTGCTCGCCGGGTCTGACGACCCGGTCGCGCTCCTGCGCGGCCGGTGTGCGATGGGTGCGCTGATGGCTGGCCTACTGCATCACGAACACGACGATTCGGACGTTCGGCCGCGGCACTTGTTGCTCTCGCCGGACGAGCAGAACGTGATCTGCTCGGCGGTGCTGGCTGTGCTGGAGGGCAACACAACCCGCACCGAGCCGCCCGTGGTGGTCTGACTAGTCGACGTCGGTGGTGGCTTCGGGGGCGGTGGCCGGCACCGGGGTCAGGCCCGCGCCCACCTCGTCGAAGGCCTCGGTGATCAAAGTCAGGGCTTCGCGCAGGAGGTCCTCGCCGATGACCAGCGGCGGCAGGAAGCGCAGCACGTTGCCGTAGGTACCGCAGCTCAGCGTCACCAACCCGCGCTGGTGGCACGCCTTGTTCACGGCGGCAGCCAGCTGAGGTGCCGCCGTCGTCGTGCCCGGCTCGACCAGCTCGACCGCGAGCATCGCGCCCCGTCCGCGCACGTCGCCCAGCCACGAGTGCCGCTCCGCCAGCGCGTGCAGTTCGGGCAGCATGATCTCGCCGATCCGACGCGCCCGCCCGGCCAGGTCGCCGGCCTCGATCTCCTCGATCGCGGCCAGTGCAGCCGCACACGCGACCGGGTTGCCGCCGTACGTCCCACCGAGGCCGCCGACGTGGGCGGCGTCCATGATCTCGGCCCGGCCGGTCACCGCGGCCAGCGGCATACCGCCCGCGATGCCCTTCGCGGTCGTCACCAGGTCCGGCACGACCCCCTCGTGCTCGGACGCGAACAGCGAACCGGTGCGGCCGAAGCCGGTCTGGATCTCGTCCGCCACGAACACGATGCCGTGCTCGCGGCAGTAGTCGGCGAGAGCTCCGAGGAACCCGGGTGCGGGCTCGATGAAGCCGCCCTCACCCTGGATCGGCTCGATCACCAGCGCGGCGACGTTCTCGGCGCCGACCTGCTTGTCGAGGATGCTCAGCGCGCGGGCAGCGGCAGCCGGGCCGGACGCGTCCAGGCCCGCGGCCGCGTCCCGGTACGGGTACGACATCGGCAGCCGGTAGACCTCGGGTGCGAACGGGCCGAACGAGTGCTTGTACGGCATGTTCTTCGCGGTCAGCGCCATCGTGAGGTTCGTGCGGCCGTGGTAGCCGTGGTCGAACACGACGACGGCCTGGCGCTTGGTGTACGCACGGGCGATCTTGACCGCGTTCTCCACCGCCTCGGCGCCGGAGTTGAACAGCGCCGACCGCTTCTCGAAGTCCCCGGGCGTGAGCCGGTTCAGCGCCTCGCAGACCGCCACGTACCCCTCGTACGGGGTGACCATGAAGCAGGTGTGGGTGAACGCCGCGGCCTGGGACGCGACCGCGGCGGCAACCGCCGGGTTCGCGTTGCCGACGTTCGTCACCGCGATGCCGGAGCCGAGGTCGATGAGCTGGTTGCCGTCGACGTCCACGATGATGCCGCCGCCGGCAGCCGTGACGAAGACCGGGAGCGTGACGCTGACGCCCTGCGCGACGGCTGCGTTCCGGCGGGCCAGCAGCTCGGTCGAGCGCGGACCGGGGATCGGGGTGACCAGCTTGCGCTCCTGCGGGACGCTGCCGGCGCCTGCCGATTCGACGACGCGGTGGTCGGTCTGAGTCATCGGTCCTCCCGAAGCGCTGTTTCCCTGGTGGTGCGGCGCCGCTGGCTACCGGATCCGCAGTATCGCACGAGCACGA
Source organism: Cryptosporangium aurantiacum (assembly GCF_900143005.1). NCBI lineage: Bacteria > Bacillati > Actinomycetota > Actinomycetes > Cryptosporangiales > Cryptosporangiaceae > Cryptosporangium > Cryptosporangium aurantiacum. Next base: position 366,083 of record NZ_FRCS01000002.1, on the reverse strand, counting down.
CGACGGATCGCGTCCGCTCATCGTCCCGCACCCCAGCGTCCGGGCGCTACCGCACGCGGCGAAAGAACGAACGGTTCTCCCCGCCGCGGCGGGGAGAACCGTTCGGTCGTCAACGCTTGCGCAGGCCCGGCACCACGATCTCGATCAGCTCGATGTCGTCCGCCTTGCCGGTGATCCGCCCGTCGTTGCCCGGGAAGTTGTTGTCGTTCGTGACGAAGACCCGGTCGCCGGTCAGCGGCAGGATCGTCTCCACCGACTGGTACGGGAACGCGTACGTCGAGCCGACCCCGAACTCACCCGGCCGCGCCGGGGACGTGATCTTCCGCGGGTCCGCGATCTTCAGCAGGTCGGCGATCGTCGTCGACTTCACGGCACCGGTGCTGTCGGCCGTGTTCAGGTCGGCGATCTGGATCTTCTTGACCTTCGCCTCGGCGCCCTCGAAGTTGTCGCGCTCCAGCCAGGCGATCCGCCGCCCGTCCAGCACCTGAGCGTCGGCGACGTACTGCCCGACCGCGCCCACGTTGATCGACCACGTCTTACCCGTGTACGTGTTGCGACGGATGTCGAACTCGTACACGACCCGGCGGGTCTTGTCGGTGTCGGCGACCTTCGGGCCCTCGAGGATCGGGTACAGCTTCTTGCCGTCGGTGGAGACCGCAAGGGCCTCGAAGCCGTTGCTCGCGGCGAGCGTCGGCGTCTCACCGGGCTTCAGGTCCGGCGACTGCGGCGACTTGGTGCCGTCCGGCAGCGGGATCGGCGCCTGCAGCACCTTGCCGGTCTTGTCCACCTTGATCAGGTACGGGCCGAACTCGTCGCCGATCCAGAGGTTGCCCTGCGCGTCCCGCTGGAGCGACTCGATGTCGAAGTCCGCGCCGGTCAGGAGCCGGTCGGACGTCTTCTCGTTGACGATCGCGAACGGCACCTTGTGGTCGGGGTCGCGGAAGCTGATGAACCCGTCGATCGAGACGTCACCGAGGCCTGGGGTCTTCGACGCGCCGGTCCGGTAGTGCGGCCGGACGTAGTAGGCGCGCAGCAGGAAGTCCGCGGAGTTCGCCTTGGTGCCGAAGCCGTTGTCGGGCATCGCGAGCAGTCGTCGGCCGGACTTGTCGCCGGGCGAAGCGGTGATGGCGGCCGAGAAGCCGGGGATCGGCTGCCCGTCGAACGGCGGGGTGACACCGTTTACGGTGGTCTTGTCGAGCGCGGTGCCGGAGACCGGGCCGGGCTGGTAGTCGGTCGCCGAGATGCCCGAGCGGCCGAGCAGCGTCACATCGGTGTACTTGGGCGAGTGAGCCGCCGACGGGGCCGCCGCGACCATCACCGCGGCAACCGCGGCACTGACCGGAACGGCGAGACGGAACGGCAGCGGGAGGCTGCGCACCGATGACCTCCAGAGGGTTGCGGGTCGGGCGAGCCTGGTGACCACACCCAGCGCAGATCGAATCGCCTCTGGTGGAACAGTGGATGAAGTGCACCTATCGGCGTGTTGTCGTTTGCGACGCCGCCCAAGCCTAGGAGTTTCCGCATGTCCGCTTCGTCCTCCGACATCGTGCCGTTCTGGCTGGCCGGTGAGGCCGCCACCAGCGACCGGACGTTCGAGGTTCACCATCCGCACGACGGTTCGCTGGTCGCTGTGGTCGCGGAGCCGACTCCCGAGCAGACCGAGCGGGCCGTGGCGGCCGCCCACGCGGTGCGGGCCACCGCGGCCGCGACGCCGGCACACGTCCGGGCAGCGGCGCTGAATTACGTCGCTGACCAGCTGACCGCCCGGTCCGAGGAGGTCGCTCGACTGATCACCGCCGAGAACGGCAAGCCGGTGAAGTGGGCGCGGCTGGAGGTCGCCCGGGGCATCTCGACGTTCCGCTGGGCCGCGGAGGAGGCTCGCCGGTTCAGCGGAGAGCTGCAGCGCCTGGACACCGACCCGTCCGCGACCGGGCGGATCGCGGTGACGCGCCGGTTCCCGCGCGGCGCGGTGCTGGGCATCTCGCCGTTCAACTTCCCGCTGAACCTGGTCGCGCACAAGATCGCGCCGGCGATCGCGGTCGGCGCGCCGATCATCCTCAAGCCCGCGCCGAAGACCCCGCTCGCGGCGCTCCTGCTCGGCGAGATCCTGGCCGGCACCGACCTGCCTGCGGGTTCGGTCAGCGTGCTGCCGGTGCCGAACGAGCGCGCCGGGGACCTGGTCGCCGACCCGCGGCTGCCGGTCGTCTCGTTCACCGGCTCCGGCCCGGTCGGCTGGAGCATCAAGGACGCCGTGCCGCGCAAGCACGTGACGCTGGAACTCGGTGGCAACGCGGCGGTCGTCGTCTGCAGTGACTACCCGGACCTGGACTGGGCGGCTACCCGGATCGCGACGTTCTCCAACTACCAGGGCGGGCAGTCCTGCATCGCGGTGCAGCGGGTGCTGGTCGCCCGCGACCGCTACCACGAGTTCGTCCCGCTGCTGGTGGACACGGTGAAGGCCCAGGTCACCGGCGACCCGTCGGACGACAAGACGGACGTCGGCCCGCTGATCGACGTCGCCGCGGCCGAGCGGGTCGAGTCGTGGGTCGACGAGGCGGTCGGGCAGGGCGCCGAGTTGCTCACCGGCGGCGTGCGGGACAACGCGTCCTACGCGCCGACGGTGCTGGCCGGGGTGCCCGCCGATGCCACCGTCAACCGCGAGGAGGTGTTCGGGCCGGTGCTCACCGTCACGCCGTTCGACACCGTGGACGACGCGTTCGCGCTGGTCAACGACTCACAGTTCGGGCTGCAGGCCGGGGTGTTCACCCGGGACATCCAGACCGCGTTCGCGGCGCAGCGGGTGCTCGAGGTGGGTGGCGTGATCGTCGGCGACGTGCCGAGCTACCGCGCGGACCAGATGCCGTACGGCGGCGTCAAGGCGTCCGGCGTGGGTCGTGAGGGACTGCGGTCGGCGATGACCGACTACACCGAAGAGCGGGTGATGGTACTTACGGGTGTAGATCTGTAAGTCCACATTAAGGACAGAAGGAGCGTCGGGAGGGCGCTGGCAAACTGGGGTGACTCGGTCACGCCGACGCCAGGAGCCCCCCACGTCCGCCCGAATACTCACCACCGCACTCGTCGCCGCTGTTGTCCTCGCGGGCTGCACCGGTGACAACGACGGGAAGAAGCCCGTCGCGTCGCCGACGAAGTTCACGGTCCCCACGGCGGGTCCGGCGACCGGCCTCGGCAAGACCGAGGGCGCCCTGAACCTGGTCGCCCCGGACGGTTACGTCGAGGCCGGTCGCACCGACCAGGCCGCGGACTGGGTGACGCCGTTCACCAAGGCCACCGGCTGCAAGGTCGAGGTGACGCTGACCAGCGGCCCCGACCAGACCGCCTCGCTGATGGCCAGCGGTCGCTACGACGGCGTCGCGGCGACCGGCGATGTGGCGCTCCGGCTGGTGAACCAGGGCACGGTGGCTCCGGTCAACACCGCGCTGGTGCCCGGCTACGCGCAGGTTGCGCCGGGGTTGAAGGACAAACCCTGGTACACGGTGGACGGCGTCCGCTTCGGCGTCCCGGTCGGACGCTCGGCCAACGTCCTGCTCTGGCGCACCGACGTCGTCCGCAAGCCGTTGACGTCGTGGGGGCCGGTCTACCAGGCGAACTCGCCGTACCGCGGGCAGGTCACCGCACCGGAGACGCCGATGACGATCGCCGACGCCGCGCTGTACCTGAAGACCGCGCGGCCGGACCTCGGCATCCGCAGCCCGTACGCGTTGACCGAAGCGCAGCTGGACGCGGTCGTCGAGACGCTGAAGGCGCAGCGCACGCTGGCCGGCGGGTACTGGACGGACTACCGGCAGGCGGTGCCCGCGTTCACGTCCAAGCGCGTGACGGTGGGGCAGACCAGCCTGGCGATCGCGCAGTTGACCAAGGCGAACGGCGCGCCGGTGCAGTCGGCGGTCCCGGCCGAGGGTTCGACCGGCGCGTCCACGACCTGGATGCTCGGCGCGAAGGCGCCGCACCCGAACTGCATGTACAAGTGGATGGACCACGTGCTCAGCCCCACCGTGAACGCGCAGGTCGCGGAGTGGATCGGGGTGGCGCCGTCGACCGGTGCCGCGTGCGCCCGCACGGCCGACAAGTCGTGGTGCCGCACATACCACGCGACCGACGAGCCGTTCTGGGCGAAGATCGCCATGCAGACCGCACCGCTGGTCGACTGCCGGGACGGCCGTGGCACGACCTGCACGAGTTACGCGGCCTGGGTCGAGGCCTGGAAACGGGCGGTCGGCTAGCGCCAGAAATCAGCGCGCCAGCACGAGCGCGCCGACGGCGGCCACCAGCAGCGCGCCCGCGGTGATCGCGACGACCACCGACCCGTGCGGCGGCCCGGGTCGGGGACGACGCAGCGCCAGCCACCGCCGCTCGCCCAGGATGCACGCAGCCAGCACCAACACCCCGATTCCACTGGCGACGATCGCGGCGGGCAGCACCGGCCAGTGCATCAGCAGCCCGCGGGACAGCAGCAGCGTGACGCCGACGAGGCCGGTCAGCGACCGCACCCAGGACAGCGCCGTGCGCTCGGCGGCCAGCCCCGGCGGGCGCCGCTGGGCCGTCACTGATCCGCGCCGAGGACGACGACCAGGACGAGTAGCGCCGCGCCGACCGCGAGCAGCGCGGCGAGCACCCTCGGGTAGAGGGAAGCGGGCAGGTCGCGGCCGGACCGCATGTGCTGCTCGATCCGGACCCAGCGGACCGCCGCGTGCACGGCGGTGGCGGCGCCGAGGATCAGCAGAACGGCGGCGATCGTGACGCGCAACGCCGGTGGGCCCAGGTCCGGCAGCAGTTGGTCGACCGCGAGCCCACCGCCCACCAGGGCGAGCGCGGTGCGGATCCAGGCGAGGAACGTCCGTTCGTTCGCCAGCGTGAAGCGGTAGTCGAGTTCGTCCCCCGGATCGGTAGGCCTTGTTTCGTCGGCCTGGCGTAGTCGCACGTCATCGGCCATCGCCATACCTCCGGACTCGGGGCGAGTTTGAACTTACCCGCGCGGCGGGAACCTAGGTCCGAGGAGGGCCACCCGTTCTGCCGGTACTTCGGTGCCGGCGACTTAGTCCGCAAGGGCACGCGGTGGCTCTCCCCTTTTGTGCTCCTGCTGTCCGGAATTCCTTTGTGTTGACAGCTCTAGCGATCACCTGTCAGAGTTTTCTGACATATGGAAGAACTCACCGAACCCACCGGCGACGAGCTGCTGCTGATGCTGAGCGCACTGGCGAACCCGCATCGGCTCCGCATCGTGGCAACGCTCGCTGCCGGGCGGAACTACGTCAGCCGGCTTGCCCGCGAGATGGGCATGAGCAGGCCGTTGCTGCACATGCACCTGCAGCGGCTGGAGGCCGCCGGGTTGGTGTCGGGCCATCACGAGGTCTCGGAGGACGGAAAAGCGATGAGATACGTCGAGGTGACGCCATTCGCCCTGCGGCTGACCCCAGGGCAGATCGCGGCCGCCGCCCGCACGCTCAGCGGCCCCGCCGACGAGGGGCGGTGAGGCGTCGATGGAGTGGCCGGTAGCCATCGTCGCCTGCGGGGGCTTCCTGCTCGCCGCCGTGATCGCCTGGCAGATCTTCGCCACCGGGCGGGTCGCGGTGATCCACGGCATCCGGAAGGAGATCGCGGTGGACCTGAAGAAGGAGAACGCGGAGGCGCTCGAGGAGTTCCGCGCGACGCTCGCCGAATTAGTGGCGGGGCAGCGCGAGATCGCCGAGGGCGTCACCGAGGTACGCGCGCGGGTCGCGGCGATCGAGAAGCTCCTGCGCGACGTGGGCTGACCCCGAAAGTGCACGCGGCGGCTGCCACCGCCGCGTCCGCACCGAACAAAAGCAGTGGGTCGTCGGGCTGCCACCCGACGACCCACCCAGCGGAACTCCCATTCCACTGAAGGAGAGCCATGAACTCCCCACCGAAGTATGCCCCGCAGCAGGTCGACGACGCGTCGGCCGGCGGCACCGACCGGAAGTCGCGCCTGCGGATCGGCAAGTGGTTCGTCGTCCTGTTCTGGGTGGTCGTGCTGATCGGCGCAGGCCCGTTCGCGGGCAAGGTCTCCGAGGTCGAGGACAACAGCGTCACGTCGTTCCTGCCCCGGGAGGCGCAGTCGACCCGGGTCGCCGAACTGCTGCCCCGCTTCCAGCAGGACGACCTGCTGCCGGCCGTCGTCGTCTACGCCCGTGACGGCGGGCTCACGGCGGCGGACCGGACGGCGATCACCGCCGACCGCTCGGCTCTGGAAGCCCTCGGCACCGGAGGCATCGAGGGTCCGATCCCGTCGGACGACGGGGCCGCACTGATGTACGTGGTGCCGGTCAGCAACAACGACGACCCGCTTGGCGCCGTCGAACGCATGCGGGACCGGGTCGCCGACTCCGCGCCGGACGGCGTCGACGTGCACGTGGCCGGAGCGGCGGGCAACCTCTACGACTCGGTCTCGGTCTTCGACGACCTCGACGCGAACCTGTTGCTCGCCACCGTCGGCGTGGTCACGCTCCTGCTGCTGCTGACCTACCGCAGCCCGGTGCTGTGGATACTGCCGCTGCTGGCGGTCGGGTTCGGCAGCCAGCTGGCGACCGCGGTGGTGTATCTGCTGGCGAAGCACGCCGACCTGCCGGTCAACGGGCAGAGCGGCGGCATCCTCACCGTGCTGGTGTTCGGCGCGGGCACCGACTACGCGCTGCTGCTGATCTCGCGCTACCGCGAGGAGTTGCGTCGGCACGCCGACCGGCACGCCGCGATGGCGACCGCGCTCCGCCGGACAGCGCCGGCCGTGCTGGCGTCCGCGGGCACCGTGGTCGTGGGTCTGCTCTGCCTGCTGGCCGCCGACCAGAACTCGACCCGGAGCCTGGGCGCGACCGGCGCGGTCGGCGTCGCCTGCGCGGCGATCGTGATCCTGACGCTGCTCCCGGCGCTGCTCGTCATCGTCGGCCGCTGGGCGTTCTGGCCGCTGGTGCCCCGGGTGGGGAGCGAGCCCGTCCGTGGCCGGCTGCTGAGCTGGGACACCGTCGCCGCGGCCGTCGGCCGCAGGCCGCGCCTGCTCTGGATGTCCGCGGCCGTGTTCCTGGTCGCGCTGACGCTCGGCCTGACCACGATGACGCTCGGCGCGAGCGACGCCGAGCAGTACAAGACGCCACCGGACTCGGTCCGCGGGCAGGAGCTGGTGGCGAAGCACTACCCGGCAGGCGCCACCGAGCCGACCCAGATCGTCGCGGCGGCAGGCTCGGCCGACGCGGTGGTCGCCGCCGCACGCTCGACCGACGGCGTGGCCCGGGTGGATGCGGTGGTGCGCGGTGGTGAGCTGGTGCTGGTCCCGGTCGTGCTGACCGACGCGCCGGACAGCGACGCTGCCGAGAAGACCGTGCAGCGGCTCCGCTCCGCGCTCGCCGAACTGCCCGAGGCGGACGCCGCGGTCGGCGGCCGGACGGCGTCGACGCTCGACACCAGGGAGACCGCCGCCAGGGACCGGTGGGTGGTTATCCCGCTTGCGCTGGTGGCGATCGCGCTGATCCTGATCGCGGTGCTGCGCTCGCTCGTCGCGCCGCTGCTGCTGATCGTCACCAACGTGCTGTCGTTCCTGGCCGCGCTGGGTGGCACGGCGTTGATCCTGAAGTCGGTCTTCGACGTCAGCGCGGTCGACTACTCGCTGCCGCTGCTCGGGTTCCTGTTCCTGGTCTCGCTCGGCGTCGACTACAACGTCTTCCTGATGACGCGGGTGCGCGAGGAGGTCGCGAGCCGCGGGCACCGCGAGGGCGTGCTGGTCGGGCTCAGTACCACCGGCGGAGTGATCACCAGCGCCGGTCTGGTGCTGGCGGGCACGTTCGCGGTCTTCCTCGGGATGCCGCTGGTCGGGATGCTCGCGATGGGCCTACTGGTGGCCGTCGGGGTCTTGCTCGACACGCTGCTGGTCAGGACGCTGTTGGTACCGGCGTTGGCACTCGACGTCGGCCGGGCGACCTGGTGGCCCAAGCAGCCGTAGTAGGTGAGCCGGGGCAGCAACACGTCGGTAACCCGGCCGTGGCAGGCTGAGTGATGTCGCTGGTCAGGATGGGGGTTGGGATGCTGCTACGGGTTCGGGTCTCGCTGCCGGACCGGCCCGGCGCGCTCGGTGCCGTCACCCGTACTCTCGGTTCGGCCGGTGCCGACATCCTGCAGGTGACGGTGCTGGAGAGCGTGTCCGGCCGGGCGCTGGACGAGTTCACGGTGTCGGTGGCGAACCCGGCGGTCCGCGACCGGGTCTCCGCCGGGCTGGAAGCGGCGCCGGGCGTCCGGGTCGAGGGCATCTGGGAGACCGTCGAGCCGCCGGGAGCGTTCCCCGACCTGGTGGTCCTCTCGCAGGTCGCGGTGAACCCCGGACGCGGGCTGGCCACGCTGGTCGACGCCGCTCCTGCGCTGTTCAGCGCGGAGTGGGCGGCGCTGGTGGAGACCGACCCGTCGCCGAGCGTGGTCACGGCGAGCTGGCAGGCGCCCGCCGAGCCCCCGCTTCCCGCGCTGACCCCGCTCCGGCCGCGGACGGTCAGCCTGCCGGGCGGCACGCACCTGGCGGCGACGCCGTTCGACGGGACGTCGACCGTGCTGGTGATCGCCCGCGACCACGCGCCGGCGTTCCACGAGGTCGAGTTGACGCGGCTGACCGTGCTGGCCGACATCGTCGGTGCGATCGTGGGCAAAGCCGTCGTTTCTCGCTGACAAAGAACAGACCGCCCCGGCCTGCACTCCGGGGCGGTCTGTTCGTCAGGGGTGGTCAGCCACCCACGTACGGGGTGATCAGCTTGCAGACCGGCTGCTTCGCGGTGCTCGGGTCGAGCGCGTTGAGGATCAGCTGGAACGCGACGCTGTCGTAGGTGATCGCGAGGTGCTCCGAGGCGTCCAGGATGCAGACGTCCTGCAGCAGGATGTTCGTGATCTGCTTGCTCGCCTTCTGGGCGTCGGTCGCGATCAGGAACGCGTTCTGCGGGGGCGTGACGACCTGGTCACCGTTGGTCTGGATGACCGTGTACTTCACGGTGTCGTTCACGCAGACGTCCTGGGCCGGGCCGGTCGAGCAGGTGGCCAGCTTCTGCTGGACCGCCGAGCCCTCGATCTGGTCGAAGGCACCGTCGACGACGCCGCCGTTCTCGGTGACCGTGGAGCCGAGCCCGATCGCCTTGCCGAGGTTCCCCAGGCCCCACAGCGTGGTGCCGTGATTGGACGGGGAGAGGCCGATCAGCTTGTTGATCTTCGAACCACCGTTGAGGAATTTGATGTACCAGCGCGGCATCATTCCGCCCTGCGAATGACCGACGATGTCGACCTTCGGCGCTCCGGTCACCTGGAGGACCTTGTCGACGACGCGAGCCAATTCCTTGGCGTTCGACGGAACGGCGTCGGTGCCCTGGAACGCGGCGTTGTCGTCCCCACCGTAGTTGAACGTGTAGACGCAATACCCGGCATTCTTCAAGTACGGCGAAAGGGCTCGCCAGTTGTCGTTCTGGTTCTCCCACGTTCCGTGCGCGAGGAGGACCGGGACCGGGTGCTGCGACGACGTGCACTTGGCCGGCAGCTTCCCGTCGGCGTTGCGGGAGACCGTGATCGCCCCCGGCGGGGCCTGCTGGTAGTTGCCGATGTTCGGCAGGAATTCGGCCAGCCAGTTGTAGTTCACCGGCAACGGAGCGGCCTGGGTGGGCTGGGCTCCGGCTAGCAGAGTCGCGGTGGCGCCGAGCGCAGCTATCATCGAGCCGAGCAGCTTGCGACGCATTTGAGTACCTCCGTGGCGTATTAGGCGGGGGCAAATTAACACCACGTAAATGCAGTCGCAATACTGATCGAATTGACAACAGTGCTGGTCAGGAATTGTTTCCCGAGCGCGTTCGGGCCGACTCTTTATCGGTTCGCCGGTGAGCGCGCGCGCCGGATTGTTCATCCGGGTGACAAGCCGGAGGGCCCGCTGGTACACATCCTGCCTCTGTCCCAATTTCAGTTGGCTGCCGGCGATCGTTGCTTCAGACTCGAGGTGGAACGGTCGGCAGATCCAGAATGGACCAACTACGGAGAGTGTCGATCCGGCCTGTGTTCTGCGCCATGAAATTGTTGTCGTTCGGTTGACATCGTTTTCGCTTGCCAGCGGTTGGATGGGGTGGGGGAGTTCACGTCCCCCCGGGGGTGTCCCCGGGGTTCGGTCGGGTACTTCGCCAGGGCTAGAACCAGTGGGATCCCTGACGCACTCGGGCATGGTCCGCGAGCACGATGGGCGCATGCCGGACGAGAACCGTCCGGGAAGCCGAGGAGGGATTCGGATGAGCGTGATGACGCCGGTACTGGACGGCACCGCCCGGCCAGTGCGTCGGCCGCGCCCGACCCGGCGCCCGGTCGCGTCCCCGCGGGTTCCGGAGCGAGTGGCGACTGCCACGGTGGCGACGGCACCCCGCCCGGCCACTGTGGAGCGGATTGCCTACCGTAAGTACACGCCGGCTCCGGGCGAGCGTGCCTGGATGGTTCTCGCCCACCTCTCCGGGGTGGTGTCGAGCGTGGCCGGCCCGCTGGTGATCTCCCGCGTGATCGGCGAGCGGTCGCTCTACGTCCGCGAGCAGGCGCTGGCCGCGGCGAACTTCCAGCTCGCGTTCCTGGCCGCGCTGGCGCCGACGCTGCTCCTCGGCGTCCTGACGTTCGGGCTCGCGGCGCTGTTCCTGGTGCCGCTGGTGCTCGCCTGGCTGCTCACGACCGTGCTCGCCGCGTTCTCCGCCGCCGGTGGGGAGCGCTACCGCTACCCGGTCGGCTTAGCGCTCCTGCGCTGATCCGCACGACAAAGACGACTCGAGGGCGGCCCCATCCGAACGGATGTGGGCCGCCCTCGCGTCGCTCCCGCACCGCGGCTACTCGGCCGCGGTAGACCGGAATCAGCTCCGGCCGCCGATCGATTCAGGCTGATCGGCTCGCGTGGTGGAACCGCGCGTCAGCGGGAGTAGAACTCGACGACGAGCTGCTCGTTGCAGGTGATCGGGATCTCGGAGCGCAGCGGATCGCGCAGCACCCGAGCGGTCAGCGTGCTCACCGAGACGTCGAGGTACGGCGCGGTCGGGCCGGAGCCGACGTGCGCGCCTGCGGCGGCGGTCACGAACGGCGTCATCGGGCGGCTGCGCTCGTGCACCTGGATGACGTCGCCCTCCTCCACCCGGTACGACGGCCGGTCGACACGACGCCCGTTCACCGTGATGTGCCGGTGCGTGACGAACTGGCGAGCCTGGTAGATCGTCCGGGCGAAGCCGGCGCGCAGCACCGTGGCGTCGAGCCGACGCTCGAGCAGCGTGACCAGCACGTCACCGGTCTTGCCCGCGCGGTTCTTGGCCGCCTCGTCGAAGACGCGGCGTAGCTGCTTCTCGCCGACGTCGTACTGGAAGCGCAGCCGCTGCTTCTCCCGGAGCCGCAGCGAGTAGTCGCTCTGCTGGCGGCGACGGCGGCCGTGGTCGCCGGGCGGATACGGACGTCGCTCGAAGTACTCCACGCACTTCGGCGTGAGCGGGATCCCCAGCGCCCGCGACAGCCGGACCTTCGGCCGGGACTTGTTCATCGATCACCCTTCTGGGTTAGGCTCCACTAACTAAGGTGAGCCTAACCGTAATTTGGAGGCGTGATGGAACCGACCCCGGCGGAGATCGCCCGGACGCTGGCGGCCGGACACCTACCGGCCCGGATCCGGACCGAGTGCGGGCCGGGCGGTGGTTCCTCCGCGTCGAGCGCGACCGAGTTCGCGGTGACCCACGTGACCGACCGCATGGGACGCGTCCTGCTGCTCCTGGCCGAGGACAGCCCGGTGGACCGTGCACTGCGTCCGGTGGCCGCGGACGGTGACGCGGTGGCGCAGCTGATGGTCGCCGACCGGCAGCCGGTTTCGGGTAGCCCGTGGCGCGGGCGGATCACGATGTCGGGCTGGGCCACGCGGCTGACCGGCATCGCGGCGCACCGCACCGCGATGGATTTCGCCGAGGTCAACGCGGTGGGCGAGCTGCTTGACGTCGGCCGGGGGAGCGTCCTGTACCGACTCGACCTGGCCGAGATCGAGTGGGCGACGCCGGGTTACGACGCGGAGGACACCGGTCCGGACGGGCTCCGCCGGGTCGACGTGGACGTCGACGCGTTCCTGGACGCCGAGCCCGACCCGTTCGGCCCCGACGAGCAGAAGCTCCTCGCCGACCTCGCCGACCACCACGACGACCTGCTCGCCGAACTCTGCGCGCAGGCACGGGAGACCGCGGTCCCCGGTGCCCGCAGCGCCAGGGCGCTCCGGCTCGACCGCTACGGGCTCACGCTCGGCGTCGACGTCGCGGGGGAGGAGCGCTGGATCCGCGCCGGCTTCCGGCACCCGATCAGCGACCTCAAGGAGCTGGCCGAGGTGTTCCACCTGCTTGCCTGCTGTCGCTGCCGTCCGGAGTCGCACACTCACGCGTACTGAGGTCAACTGTTCACGGAATGTCCACGCCGTCCTGTCGGCTGTTCCTTCCGTCCGCGGTGGCGCGCGCGTTACACCTCCCGCATGCCTCCACGTGTACTCGTCTCCGCGCCCGCTGCAGCCGGGCCGGCAGCGCTCGTCGGCCCCGGCCGCACACCGGGGTACTCGGTGGTCCTCGCGACCGAACCGGCGGAGGTCCGTGCCGCCCAGGAACTGCGGTACCGCGTCTTCGCCGACGAATTAGGCGCGGAGATCGACGGATCCGGGGTGGACGCCGACCGTTTTGACCCGCTCTGTGACCACCTTCTGATCCGCGATGACCGCACCGGTGCGTGCGTCGGCACCTATCGCATGCTCCCGCCCGGCCGTAGCGCCGAGCTCTACTCCGATGGAGAGTTCCGGCTCGACCGGCTCGCCGCATTGCGTCCGGAACTCGTCGAGGCCGGTCGCTCCTGCGTCGACCCGGAGCACCGCACCGGCGCCGTGATCGGGCTGATGTGGGCGGGCATCGCCCGCTACCTCCACCTCGCAGGCCACCGCTGGCTGGCCGGCTGCGCCTCGGTGTCGCTGGCCGACGGAGGGAAAGCGGCGGCCGCGACCTGGGGCGTCGTCAGCGCGAAGCACTTCGCGTCGGACGCCTACCGCGTCGAACCGCGGCAGCCGTGGCCCGTCCGCTCCGACGTCGCCCCGCGGACGTCGCTGGTTCCGCCGCTGCTCCGCGGTTACCTGCGCCTCGGGGCCAAGGTCTGCGGGCCGCCCGCCCACGACCCCGCGTTCGGCACCGCGGACTTCTTCGTCCTGCTCTCGCTCGCCGACGCTGACCCGCGCTACCTGCGGCGATTCCTCGGGGCCGACACGTGATGCCGGCGTGGGCGCCCTACTCGCCGTGCGCGGTTCGCTGCCTCGGCACCGACGAGGAGCGGATCTCGGTGCCCGCGGCCGTGCTGCGGCTGGTCGCCGTGGTCGGGGTGCTGTTCGCCGCGCTCCTGCTCGCCGTGTTCTACCCGCTGCTGCCCGCCGACCGACGCGCCGACGTCGTCCGGGGCTGGTGCCGGATCCTGCTGTGGACGCTCGACATCCGGGTCGCGGTCGACTCGCCCGCCCGGGCACCGGCGGGTGCGCTCGTCGTCGCGAACCACATCTCCTGGCTGGACGTCATCGTGCTCGGCGCGGTGCGACCCGGACGCATGGTGGCGAGGGCTGACCTGCGCGAGTGGCCGCTGATCGGGACGGTGGCCGCCCGCGCCGGAACGATCTTCATCGACCGGCAGCGCCTCTCCACGCTGCCCGGAACGGTCGCCGACGTGCGGAGCGCGCTGCGGTCCGGCGCCCGGGTGCTGGCGTTCCCGGAGGGCACCACCTGGTGCGGCGCCGCGTCCGGCCGGTTCCGCCCGGCGCTGTTCCAGGCGGCGATCGACGCCGGTGCGCCGGTGGAGCCGGTGACGCTGCGCTATCGGATCGGCGACCGGCTGTCCACCGCGCCGGCGTTCGTCGGCGACGACCCGCTCGTCACGTCGATCTGGCGGGTCGTGCGTGCTCGGGCGCTCGTGGCCGACGTCCGCTGCCACGCGGAACTCCCGCCGACCGGCGGGCGCCGAATGCTCGCCACGGCCGCGTCGACGCTGGTCTCAGGCGTCGATCGGCCAGGTGTGCACGGGCGCGTTGGAGTGCATGTGGTCCAGGTACTCGACGGTCATCCGGCGTAGCGCCTCGTCGCGGTCGAGCCCGGATCGCTCCAGCCGTTCGACGGTGGCGATCTGCCAGTCCGAGCCGGTCCGGTGGGTCAGGCACCGCCCCTCGATGATGTTGAGCAGCCGGTCCCGTTCGTCCGCCGACACACCCCAGGCGTCCAGGCCTTCGGCCGCCAGCGGCAGCAGGTGGCGCAGCACCAGCTCGGAGATCGGGACTTCACCCGCCCCCGGCCAGTACTGCCGTCCGTGGATCCCGTCGCGGGCACCGGCCTGGAAGTTCTCCCTGGCGGCCGCGAACGACATCTGGCTCCAGACCGGCCGCTCCGAATCCACCAGCGCCCGGATCAGGCCGTAGTAGAACGCCATGTTCGCCGCAATGTCGACCACGGTCGGGCCACCCGGCAGGACCCGGTTCTCGACCCGCAGGTGAGGGCAGCCGTCGACCACCGCGTACACCGGACGGTTCCAGCGCCAGACCGTGCCGTTGTGCAGCGTCAGCTCGCCGAGCTTCGGCGTCCCGCCGGAGTCGAGCACCGCGACCGGGTCTTCCTCCTCGCACAGCGGCAGCAGCGCCGAGAAGTAGCGCGAGTTCTCCTCGAACAGGTCGAACACCGAGGTGATCCACCGTTCGCCGAACCACACCCTCGGCCGGACGCCCTGCGCTTTCAGCTCGGCCGAGCGGGTGTCGGTCGCCTGCTCGAACAGCGGTATCCGGGTCTCGGCCCAGAGCCGGCGCCCGAACAGGTACGGCGCGTTCGCCCCGAGCGCGACCTGGGCACCGGCGATCGCCTGCGCGGCGTTCCAGTAGGACCCGAACGTGGCCGGGCTCACCTGCAGGTGGAACTGGACGCTCGTGCACGCGCCCTCCGGCGCGACGCTGTCCGCGTAGGTGTCCAGCCGCTCGACGCCGTCGATCCGGATCGGCAGGTCCTCACCGCGCGCGGCGAAGATCTGCTCGTTCAGCAGGCGGTAGCGCTCGTTCGCCGACAGCGTCTCCAGGCTGACGTGCGACTCGCGCAGCGTCGGCAGGATGCCGATCAGCGCGAGGTGGGCGCCGACCGTCTGGGCCCGATCGTTGGCGTGGTTCAGCGCGTCCCGAACTTCCTTCTCCAGCGCACCGGGCCCGTTCGCGCCGATCCGCCGGGGCGGCATGTTGATCTCCAGGTTGAACTGGCCGATCTCGGTGGCCCACTGGTCATCGGCGATCGCGCTCAACACTTCCGCGTTCCGCATGGCGGGCCGACCCGCGTCGTCGACGAGGTTGAGCTCGATCTCCAGCCCGGACAGCGGCCGGTCGAAGTCGAAGCGGGACTCGGCCAGCATCCTGGCGAGAACGTCCAGACAGGCCCGGACCTTCTCGCGGTAGCGGCGGCGGTCGTCACGAGTGAATTCGACCGCCGGTACGTCCCGACCCATGCGGCTCTCCTCGGTCAGGGGGCATCGGTCTCACTCAGCAAGTACCCGTTGTCGATCACGGGGAACGCGTGATGTAGCCCTCGCTACGGAACCAATACACCCGGGTAACCCGTTGCGAAGTGGGAATGCCGCATCGGGTGAAAGGTGTGCAGCACGTGGCAGAAATGGTCCCCGCTCTGGCCGGCGGGAGCGCGCGCGAACCCCACGAACTCACCGGGCTGTCCGGCTGGGTGGTGGACGTCGTGGAGCTTCTGGGCCCGTTCGGCGTGGGCCTCCTGGTGCTGCTGGAGAACCTGTTCCCACCGGTGCCCAGCGAGATCATCCTGCCGCTCGCCGGGTATCTGGCGGGCACCGGCCGGATGGACGTGAGGACGGTGATCATCGCGGCGACGGTCGGCTCGGTGCTGGGCGCGCTGGCGCTCTACGCGCTGGGCGCCTGGCTCGGCGACGCGCGGATTCGGGCCTTGCTGCGGCGACTACCCCTGATGCACGAGAGCGACCTCGACCGAGCGCAGGGCTGGTTCGACCGACACGGTGGAACTGCGGTGCTGATCGGTCGGATCATTCCCGTCGTTCGAAGCCTGATCTCGATTCCGGCCGGGGTACAGCGGATGCCGCTGTGGCGGTTTGTGCTCTATACGACGATCGGCAGTGGCGTCTGGAACACGATTTTTGTCGTGCTCGGCTACCAGCTCGGCAGCCGGTGGAGCACGGTGGGTGACTACAGCGATCTTCTCAACGCCGTCGTGATCGGTGCGATCGTGCTGGCTGTGGCCTGGTTCGTCGGCAAACGCACGCTGGCGGCGCGCCGGGCGCGCGCTCACTCCGATCGCTGAACACGGTCCGTAAGGATCGACGCTGGTCAGGCCGGATCCCGCTGCTGTGCAGCGGTAGTGCGTCGCACAGTTTTGAACACGCGTCACACGTCGGTGCCAAGCACTCCAGTGAGCCTGGACGATCATGTTTGGATAGAGCGTATGGCCCACGGCGAAGAGCAGAACCTGTTCACCCTCAGCGATCCGGCGTCCGCCGAGGTCACGTTCGACCTCGCTCTCCGCGGATACGACCGGCGTCAGGTCGATCGGTACATCGCCCAGCTCGAGAGCGAACTCTCGCAGTTCGCCGCGCGCCGGGACGATGCGCTGGCCCAGAATCATGCGCTCGCCGCGCAGGTGACCGAGCTGCAGAACCAGATCGTGGACGTCCAGCGACGGCCCACCGTCGATAAACCCTCGTACAAGCATCTCGGTACGCGCGTCGAACAGATCTTCGCCATGGTCGAAGACGAAGCGGCCGAGATCCGTCAGCGGGCCGAGGCCGAGGCGAACCAGATCCGGGCCAAGGCCGACCAGGACATCGAGGCGGTCAAGGCCGGGGTCGAGAAGGCGTTCGCGGAGCGGCGCGAGGCCATTGAGGCGGAGTACGCCCAGAAGACCGCGCACGCCGACAAGCTGGTGGTCGAGGCCGAGCAGCAGGCCGGTGTGCTGCGGCAGGAAGCCACCCAGATCCGCGCCGAGGCCGACCGCGAGGTCGAGGAACTGCGCGAGCGGACGAAGGCCGACGCCCGCCGCGTTCAGGACGACGCCAGCCAGTTCTCCGCCCGGGTGCGCGGAGAAGCCGAGAAGCACGCCGCGGACGTCCTGGCCAAGGCCGACGCGCAGTCGGCGGACGTCCGGCGCAAGGCCGACGAGGCCGCTCGGGCCGCCACCGACGCGGCCCGCCGCCAGGCCGAGCAGGCGATCACGAACGCGCGCGCCGAGGCCGAGTCGATCCGCTCGAAGGCGAAGACCGAAGCCGAGCAGACCGTCGCCGAGGCGCGCCGGATCGTCGCCGAGCTCGACAACCGGCGGAAGCAGATCAAGCAGGAGATCACCCGGCTGCGGGAGGCCGTGGCGCGGCTCACCGGTGGGAGCGGCGGGTTGTTCGGCGAGGACGACGCCGACGACACGTTAGAGCGAGAAGCTCCGGAGCAGCCGTCCGGCGTGGCGTCCCCCTCGGCGACCACGCAGCGCTTGGCTGTTCCCGGCCCGGGCGGCGCCCCCCAGCCCCAGCCCCAGCCCCAGCCGGGTCAGGCGGCGGCTCCGAACAACGGCGTCGGTCCGCACCCGAACGCCCCCGGGGTCGCTGCCCAGCCGCCGCGGGTCAGCGCCGAGAGCTGACCCACACGAACGGACGCCGAGCCAGTGCAGGCTCGGCGTCCGTTCGTGTGTGCGGCAGCGGGCTCAGTTGGCGAGCTCGCCTTCCTCGTCGAGGTCGAATTCGCCGCCGTTCACGCCGGCGAGGAACGCGTCCCACTCCGCCTGGGTGAACAGCAGCACGGCGTCCGGATCGGTGGAATCGCGCACGGCGATCTGGTCACCGACGAACGCCACCTCGACGGTCGGACCGTCGTCGTCCGCGCTGCGCGAGCTGCGCAGCCACTCGGCGGCGGAGAGGTCGACCTGGGGCATTTCTCCTCCGGTTCTGCACTCCCTGTAATCAGGGAAGGGAGCTGACGCGCAGAGGGTACACCGTCGATCACACCTCTGGTGCGCACCGCAGCGGCTCCGGCCGGACCGCTGCCATGAGTAGTTGAACAACGCGGGACCGGACGTCGGGAACCCCATCTACCAGGTACGGGACGAGTGTTCTTCGGCCCACCACTGGCCACGGGAACCTCGTCCGCACCCGTGACTGCGATGGGCGCGGAACTCGACCCGGCCGCCGTGCTCGCGGAGGTGTTCCCGCCAGATCCGGCGGTGCTTCCGATGCTTAGCGTGAAACACCAGCGTCAGCGCCAGGAACCCGAGCGGCCACGCCGGCCAGAAGAAGCCGGCGCCGGCGATCGCCCAGATCCCGATCAGCACCACGCTGACGACGCCCACGAACGTGAAGTGGCGCAGGAGGTCGTCGCGGTCGGTGCGACGCTCCCTGGCCTGCTCCTCCGGGTCCGGCGGGATCAGACCGCGGCCGCCGTTGGGAAGGTCGGCGACGAGCGGCGCCAGCTCGTCCCGGAACTGCGACTGGTAGCAGGCGGCCATCCGCTCGTCGGCCTCGTCGAGCGTCAGGAGCCCGGCCTCGGCGGCGGCGCGGAGGATCGAGGCGATGCGCTCCCGTTCAGCCGACGACGACCGGATCCGACCGGGGCCCGGATGCTCGGCATCGAATCGGGGCGGTTCGCCGCGCGGGTCATCGGACGGGGGCCGTGGGGTCTGGTCGGCGGGCATGTCTGTCTCCGTTCGTCCGGCCGGCTGGATGGGGTGCTTGCCGACACTTCTCATGGTCAGCCGGGCGGGAGCGGATTGCGTCGGCTGCTGGGCTGCCGTCGCACTGCGCCGCTGGGCGCAGTGCGGGCGGGCACGTACTCCAGGGGGCGTACGTGCGTCGCCCCTCCAGGCCGATGACCGGCGGCGGAAGCTGGCCTACGGTCGCGAGTATGGGAGGCGACCGACACCGTGAGCACCGGCGTGCCCGGGCCCGCCGACGCGCGCAGGCCCGTGCTCGTGCGCGTGAGCGCTGGGAGGTCCGCTGGGAGACGCGGATGGACGACCGTCGGTCCCGCGAGTGGGGCGGCCCGCACGGCGGGTTCCCGCCCGGCCGTCCGGACTGGAACCCGGACCAGGACCAGGACCGGTGGGAGAACCGCGGTCCGTCCCCGGCCGCCCACGCCGTCGTCGGGATCCTGATCGCGACGCTGCTCGGCACGTTCCTGGTCTCCCGCACGCTCGACGGTTACCACCCGCTCGACGCGCGCGGATGGGTCCTGCTGATCGCCGCGCCGCTGCTGCTCGGCGCCAGGCGGAAGGCGCCGGTGCCGGTCGCGGTGCTGGTCAGCCTCGTGATCTCGGCGTACTACCTGCTGGGCTATCCGCCCGGCCCGGTGTTCTTCGCGCAGCTGGTGGCGCTGCACGCCGTGCTGCTCGCGACCCGGCGCTGGGTCGCCTGGACGATCGCCGGCGTCGGCTACGCCGCGTTCACGGTGGCCGAGCAGCTCGTCGGGGAAGGCCCGGGCGTACCGATCGGCGGGCTGATCGCGGCCGCGCTCTGGACCGCTCTGGTGCTGGTCGGCACCGAGGCAGGACGCGCCGGCCGGGAACGATCCCTGGAGTACCGGGCCCGCCGGATCGAGGCCGAGCGCAGCCGCCAGGAGGGCGAGCGGCGCCGGGTCTCCGACGAGCGTCTGCGGATCGCCCGCGAGGTGCACGACCTGCTCGGGCACCACCTCTCGCTGATCAGCGTCCAGTCCGGTGTCGCGCTGCACCTGATGGACGCGCGCACCGCCGAGCACGCCGTGGAGCCGGTCGAGATGACCGCCGCCGAGCACGCGGAGCTGCGCAGCGCGCTCGCCGCGATCAAACAGTCCAGCAAGGACGCTCTGGTCGAGCTGCGCGCGACGGTGAACGCGCTCCGGGGCGTTGACGAGAACGCCCCTCGGCAACCGACCCCGACGATCGGCCGGCTCGACGAGTTGCTGGCCGGGGCCACCGCCACCGGTCTGAAGGTCACCGCGGAGCAGGTCGGCGAACCGCGTCCGCTGCCGCCGCGGGTCGACCTGGCGGCGTTCCGCATCATCCAGGAAGCACTGACGAACGTGCGGCGGCACGCCGGACCGGTGCCCGCGGTGGTCACCCTGGAGTACGGCGCGGACCTGCTCGTCGTCCGCATCGACGACGACGGACCCCAGGACGAGGACGAGGCGTCGTCCGACGTCCGGATCGATTTCGAACAGCCACCGGAAGGTGGCGGAAACGGGATACCAGGCATGCGGGAGCGAGCCCAGTCGGTGGGTGGGACGCTGGAGGCCGGTCCGCGGCCGGACGGCGGGTTCCGGGTCTGCGCGAAGTTGCCACTGGACGGTGCCGCATGAGTGACGAGGACGGCCTGATCCGAGTCCTGCTCGCCGACGACCAGGCGCTGGTGCGGGCCGGCTTCCGGGCACTGCTGGACGCCCAGCCCGGCATCGCCGTGGTCGGCGAGGCCAAGGACGGCGCCGAGGCTGCCCGCCTGGCCGAGGCGCTGGCGCCGGACGTCGTGCTGATGGACATCCGGATGCCGGGGGTGGACGGGCTCGAGGCGACCAAGCGGATCACCGCCAGCGTTCGCCTGGCCGCGACGAAGGTCGTCATCCTCACGACGTTCGACCTGGACGAGTACGTCTTCGAAGCGATCCGGGTCGGGGCCAGCGGGTTCCTGGTGAAGGACACCGAGCCGGTCGAGCTGGTGCAGGCGGTGCGGGTCGTGGCGCGCGGCGACGCGCTGCTCTCTCCCGGGGTCACGCGCCGGTTGATCGCGGAGTTCGCCGGTCAGCTCCGGCGCCCGGCGCCCGCCGCCGACCTGGACGTGCTCACCGACCGGGAGCGCGAGGTCGTGGCGCTGGTCGCGGCCGGGCTGTCGAACGCGGAGATCGCCGAGCGGCTGGTGGTCTCGCCAGCCACCGCGAAGACTCACGTGAGCCGGGCGATGGCGAAGGTGAACGCGCGCGATCGGGCGCAGCTCGTCGTGTTGGCGTACGAAACAGGCCTGGTCCGGCCCCGCACGAACTGAGCGCCGTTCCCACTGGTGCCACCCGTGAACTCTTTTCGACCTCCGGCCTTCCTCAAGGCCTGGCGACCTCAGCGATCGCCGGTCGAAAAGAATTCATTCATACCGCTGTGGGGTCAGTTGTCTGTCGCGGATTGCGAGCACCGTCGGCATTGGGTCACGATGCCCCGGTCCTTCCGGCTTCGGCCCTGCTCAACCACCCGGAGGTGACGAGTCGCAACGGGGGCGCACCCGTGCGAAGGAGAGGGCTGTGGCCCACGTCCATCACTTCACCTATGGCTTGATCACGCTGGTGCTCTCGTACGCAGTCTCGGTCCTGGGCTGCCTCCTCGGCCTGATCTGCACGGCGCGGGCCAGGGAGACCCCGCGAGTCGCCTGGCGGGTGCGGTGGCTCGCGCTCGGTGCGGTCTCGATCGGGGGGACCGGCATCTGGCTGATGCACTTCCTGGCGATGCTCGGCTTCACCGTCTCCAACACGTTCGTCTTCTACGACCCGGCGCTGACCGCGCTGAGCGCGCTGATGGCGGTGGGGATCGTCGCGGTCGGGATCTTTGTCGTCGGTCTGGGCCGGCCGTCGATGCTCAAGGTGCTCGTCGGGGGCGTCGTCACCGGTCTGGGCGTCGCGGGCATGCACTTCACCGGGATGGCCGCGATGCGGGTGCTGGACGGCGCGGTGCAGTACGACCCGTTCCTCGTCGCGCTCTCGGTGGGGATCGCGGTGGTTGCCGCGACCGTCGCGCTCTGGTTCACGATCGTGATCAAGAGCCGCCCGGCGCTGGCGGCCGCGTCGCCGATCATGGCGATCGCGGTGACCGGCATGCACTACACCGGCATGTTCGCGGCCTCGGTGCGCGAGGTCGGTGGCCGGGGCCGGGTCGAGGGTGTGGACGTCACGACGCTGCTCGTCCCGAGCGCGGTGATCGTGGGCACGGTGCTGATCGCGCTGCTCTACGCGACGCTGTCCGCGCCGGCGGCCGAGGAACGCGCGGCGGAGGCCCTGATGGCGCGGCTGCTCCGGGAGTGCGACGAGCAGGAGCCGCCGCCGGCCGCGCGTCCCACCCGGGCGACGATGCGGACCCAGCTCCGGCACACGGTCGCGCTGCGTGACGACGCCCCCGCCGAACCGACGCCGGGCAGTGCGTTCGTTCCGCGCTGAGGGCGCGTGTTTGCGTTCGCTCGCGGAAACCGCGCGTCGCGGCGAAAAAGGGACAGCGGACGTGATCTACCGCACACTGCGCATCGTAATTGTTATTCAGGCATCTCAATGAGATTCCTGTGGGACTGTTCGCTTAAATCGACTATGTCTATCGCCATGGAGTAACCGGGTCGACACCCTCCGAGTTGGTCCGATTTGGGCCTTGAGAAACCCGTTGACGTGCGCGAACGTCGGGTTTTCGAGCCCATCTGGGAGGGGTCTCGATGGCGGAAGTCCATCACTTTGCTTACGGCTGGCTGACGCCCGCTCTTGCTTACGGTGTGTCAGTTCTCGGCTCGTTGCTGGGGTTGGTCTGCACCGCCCGGGGCCGGCAGGCACGCACAGCAGCGAAGCGGTTCGGATGGCTGACGCTGAGCGCCGTCTCGATCGGCGGCACCGGCATCTGGATGATGCACTTCCTGGCGATGCTCGGGTTCTCGGTCGAGGGCAGTGACGTTCGGTATTCGGTGGCGCAGACCGTTCTCAGCGCGCTGCTCGCGGTCGTCGTGGTCGGCATCGGCCTGCTCATCCTCGGCACCGGGCAGCTCCGGTGGTGGCGGGTGCTCGCCGGTGGTCTCTTCGCGGGCCTCGGCGTCGCCGGTATGCACTACACCGGCATGGCCGCGATGCGGCTGAACGGCACCGTGGGGTACGACTCGAAGCTGGTCGCGCTGTCGCTGGTGATCGCGGTCGTGGCGGCCAGCGCCGCACTCTGGTTCACGGTCGTCGCGCGCAACCTCTGGCTGATCACCGGAGCGGCGCTGATCATGGGTGTCGCCGTCAACGGCATGCACTACGTCGGTATGGCCGCCTCGCGGGTGACGCTCGACAACACCCACAGCGCGGCCGACGGCGTCGACGTCACCACCGCACTCCCGGTGATCGCCGGCCTGGCCGGGATCATCGTCGTCGTTCTGCTGTACTCGGCGCTCTCCACGCCGATCGACGAGGACGCCAGGACGCGCGAGAGCCGGCGGCAGTCGAGGCCCCAGCCGAGCGAGGGCGATTCGTTCTGGACGCCGCGCACGGCCGCGGGCGCCGGGACGGGCACCGGCACGGGCGTCCACTGGTCCGCCGAAGCGCCCGAGCGGCAGCCTCAGCCGCAGTGGGCCGGGCCAGGGAGCGGGCCGGAGTGGCCGGCGCAGCCGCCGGTCGACGGGGATCCCGGACCGTCCCGGTGGGCCGCGCTCCGGCAGCAGCCCGGCGCCGATCAGCAGGGTTCCTCCCCGTGGGCGGCGGACTCCTCCGACGGTGGGCGGAACGGCTCCAGCTCCTGGTGAGGGGGAGTAGCGCGGTAGCCCTACCGTCGGAACTCGGCGCCGGGGGTTCGTCCACACCGCCGGGCGGGTAGCTCCCCATTGTCACCGGCCGGTGACATCGCCGGCCGACGACCGGGTGAGGTGAGCGACCATGCCCCACGACGAGCACGAGTCCGGAACCGCTCGTACTGAACCGCTTCCCGAGCTGCCGCCGAAGGAGACTCCGGCGCGCCCCCTGCCGTCCGGGGTACCTGAGGCCGACCGCCGGATGGACCGCCGGTCCCGGATCTGGGGCCTGATCCTGCTGGCCGTGATCGTGCTGGTCGGCGTCGGTTCGTTCCGCGCCTGTTCCTGGTGGAACAGCGACGACCGGCCACTCGCCGAGAGCACCGTCGACCGCTCCGGGCCGGTGGTACTCAAATCGATCCAGGACCTCGCGCGCTTCCAGGCCGCCACCGGCACGTTCCAGGTGGTCGTCGACCTGGAGAAGGACACCAAGTACGTACCCTCGTCGATCCTCGGCCAGCGGACGCTGTTCGTCGGCGTCGGCACCGTCGACGCGTACGTCGACTTCTCCGGCGTCACCAGCGACGCGCTGACGATGTCCGACGATCGCCGCTCGGTCTCGCTGCGGCTGCCCGCTCCGGCACTGGAGAAGGTCAACCTGGACCAGGAGAAGAGTTACGTCTTCGCCCAGGAACGCGGTGTGATCGACCGGTTCAAGTCGCTGTTCGACGACGACCCGAACAAGCTGGGGGACGTCTACAAGGCGGCGGAGGCGAAGATCGCCGACGCGGCGAAGGAGACCGACCTGGCCCAGCGGGCGCAGGCCAACACGAAGGCGATGCTCGCCGGGCTGCTGAAGTCACTCGGGTTCACCACCGTCACGGTGACCTTCACCGGAACCTGATCAAATGAAGCGGTGACCGCGAACGACGGAACCCCCCGTTGGCAGCCCGGCCCTGTACTCGCAGGCGTCCTGGTCGTACTGGCCTCCGGAGCCGTGCTGGTGCTGGAGATCCTGAGCCTGCGGCTGATCGCGCCGTACGTCGGCATCACGTTGGAGACCAACACGGCCGTGATCGGGGTCGCGCTCGCCGCGATCGCGACCGGCGCCTGGATGGGCGGGGCGGTGGCCGACCGGCTGCCGCCCTCCGCTCTGCTCGGGCCGTTGCTGCTGGGCGGCGGCGCGCTGGTCTTCGCGGTGACGCCGCTCGTCCGGTTCGTCGGCGCGGCCGTGCAGGGCGGTGACGCGTCGGGCGTCCTGCTGGTCGCCGCGGCGGCGGTGTTCGCACCGGCGGCACTGCTGTCCGCGGTGCCGCCGGTCGTGGTGAAGGCCCGCCTCGCCAGCCTGGACGAGACCGGCACGATCGTCGGACGGCTCTCCGGCCTGGGCACGATCGGTTCGATCGTCGCGACGTTCGGCACCGGCTTCGTGCTGGTCGCGATGGTCCCGACGACGACGATCCTGACCAGCCTCGGCGTCGTCCTGGTCGGCACCGGCCTGGTCGTCGGGTGGCTCGGCCGCCGCAGCCGCGTCCGGCCTACCGCCACCGACGACGCTCCGGCGGGGCAGAAGACCGGTCGGCGCCGGGTGGCCGGGCTGCTGGTCCTGGCGCTCCTCGGGCTCGCCGCGACCGCCGCGGCACCCAACCCGTGCGAGCTGGAGACCGCGTACCACTGCGCCGGGGTCACCACCGACCCCGGCCGCTCCACCGGCCGGGTGCTGCAGCTGGACACGCTCCGCCACTCCTACGTCGACCTGGCCGACCCGACCCACCTGGAGTTCGAGTACCTGCGGGTGATCGCGGCCGCCACCGACGTCTTCCGCCCGGCCGGGACGCCGATCCGGGCGCTACATCTCGGCGGCGGCGGGCTCACGCTGCCCCGCTACCTCGACGCCGTCCGGCCGGGCAGCGAGAGCCTGGTCTACGAGATCGACGCCGGCGTCCTGAAGCTCGACCGGGAGCAGCTGGGGCTCCGGGAGGGCGACGGGATCCGGACCCGGGTCGAGGACGCCAGGGTCGGCCTCACCGAGCAGCCCGACCGGCGGTACGACCTGGTGGTCGGCGACGCGTTCGGCGGCGTCGCCGTGCCGTGGCACCTCACGACCAGTCAGGTCGCGGCCGACGTCGACCGAACCCTGACGCCGACCGGCCTGTACGCGGTCAACCTGATCGACCACGGCCCGCTCTCGTTCGTCAAGGCCGAGGTCGCCACCCTCGCCGATCGGTTCCGGCACGTGGCGTTGGTCGCACAACCCGGGGCGTTCACCGGCCGCGGAGGCAACCTCGTGGTGCTCGCCTCGCAGTCGCCGCTGCCGCTGGACGCGTTGGTATCGATGCTGGCCAAGCGGGCTCCGGCGGTGCAGATCGTCGCCGGGACCGACCTCACCGGCTTCATCCGCGACGCAGCCGTGTTGACCGACGATTTCGCGCCGGTCGACCAACTTGTCACGCCGTACCGTTCATGACGGTCTACCAGGGGTAAGCCGGGAGCATCCTCTCCGTCAGCCGAAGGAGTTTTAGTGGCCGACCGTACGAACACGAGGAAGCGGATCGTCGTCGTGGGTGCCGGCTTCGCCGGTCTGCACGCCGCACGCACCGCCGTTCGCCAGAGCCGGGGCCAGGCCGAGGTCGTGGTGGTCAACGCGACCGACTACTTCCTCTACCTGCCGTTGTTGCCCGAGGTGTCGGCCGGGATCCTCGAACCCCGCCGGATCACCGTGCCGCTGGTCAACACGCTCGGCGGTGCGCGTCTGGTCCTCGGCGAGGTGGACGCCGTCGACACGGTGGAACACCGCGTCTACTTCGAGAACCCGGAGGGCGAGCGCGGATCGATCCGGTACGACCGGCTGATCCTGGCTCCGGGCAGCGTGAACAAGCTGCTCCCGGTCCCGGGTGTCGCCGACCACGCGCACGGCTTCCGGAGCATCGCCGAGGCCCTCTACCTGCGTGACCACTGCATCCGGCAGCTCGAGCTGGCGAGCGTCACCAGCGACCCGTACGAGCGCGAAGCGCGCTGCACGTTCGTCGTGGTCGGCGCCGGATACACCGGGACCGAGGTGGCCGCGGCCTGCCAGCTGTTCACCGAGGCCGCCGCGAAGCGCCTGCCGAACCTGCGTGACCAGAAGATCCGCTGGCTGCTGCTCGACCTGGCGCCGGCCGTGCTGCCGGGGCTCGACGCGCGGCTGGGGCACGCCGCCGACCGGACGCTGCGGGAGCGCGGCGTCGAGGTGCGGATGAAGACGTCGGTGGCCGAGGCGACCCCGGACGGTGTGAAGTTGACGGACGGCGAGTTCGTGCCGACCCGCACGCTGGCCTGGTGCGTCGGCGTCCGGCCCGACCCGTTGATCGAGAGCCTGGGTCTGCCGACCCAGTCCGGGCGGCTGACCGTTGACGCGTTCCTGGCCGTTCCTGATCACCCGGACGTCTACGCGTGCGGCGACAGCGCGGCGGTGCCCGACCTGACCCGGCCCGGCGAGATCACGCCGATGACCGCGCAGCACGCCGAGCGGCAGGGCAAGCAGGCAGGCAAGAACGTCGCGGCGTCGCTCGGCTTCGGCGTCGCGGATCGGTACAAGCACCACGACCTGGGCTTTGTCGTCGACCTGAGCGGGGCCAAGGCGGCCGCGAACCCGCTCGGCATCCCGCTGTCCGGGTTCCCGGCGAAGGTGGTCACCCGGGGCTACCACCTGCTGGCGATGCCGGGGAACCACCCGCGCGTCGTCGCCGACTGGGTCCTCGACGCGACGTTCCGCAGGCAGGTCAGCCAGCTCGGTCTGGTCCGCGGGTCGGCGGTTCCGCTGGACACCTCGACCGGCGCGGAGCACTGAGACGTGTGAAGGCCTACCTCGGACCGAGCCGAGGTAGGCCTTCACAAAGGACTGCGGTCAGCGACGGCCGCGGCGCCAGCGCGCCGGGTACGCGGTGCCGTAACCGCACAGGTGCAGCGCGACGAAGAGAAGACCCAGCGCGACGAGCGTGTTCCAGTTGAACAGGTCGCTCACCGGAAGCTGGTCGATCAGGTCCAGGAACAGCAGGATCCCGAACGTGATCGCGGCCAGGATGGCAAACATGCAGGGCTCCTTGGGGGTTAGGAGTGAGGGATGTTCAGCCGGCCCTTCCCGCGGTCCTGAGCAGGGCAAAGATGGGAGGCTGAACATTTCTCATTGCTGCGCCCCCAGTTCCCCGTCCACTTCGAACGCAAACTCGGCTACCAGTTCTCGAGCGACGAGCGGAAGATTCCGGCCAGGTCCTCCGCGGTCACCTCGCGGGGCGCGACGTTCAGCAGCCGCTGCTGCTTGAGCGTTCCCTCGACCAGCGCGTCGACGTCGTCCGAACCGAAACCGACCGCAGCCACCCCGGACGGGATGCCGATATCGCGCATCAGCGCGACCAGAGCCTCGGGCAGCCGGTCGGCAGGCGCCGCGTCGGTCGGCGCACCACCGGACAGCAGCGACGCGGCGCGGACGTGCCGCTCCGGGTCGGTCGGGAACGTGAACCGGAACGCGGCGGGTGCGGTCAGCGAGACCGACTGGCCGTGCGGCACCATCGCTTCCTCGGCGTCGTAACCGGCCGGCCGGTAATCGCGCACCATGCCCGCGATCGGATACGCGCAGGCGTGCGGGATGTGCACCCCGGCGTTCCCGAACCCCATGCCGGCGAACGTGGCCGCGAGCATCATGTCCGAGCGTGCCCCCAGGTCGGTGCCGACCAGCACCGCGCGCCGGAAGCTCCGGGCGATCAGGGCCAGCGACTTCTCCGCCCAGGTGTCGGAGACCGGGTTCGAGCCGTTGTAGGCCACCCGGGCCTCGGCGGCGTGCCTCAGGAAGCTCGTGTAGGGCCGCGCGGTGTACGACTCCAGCGCGTGGCAGACGATGTCCATTCCGGACGCCGCGGTCACCGCCGCGGGCAGCGAGAGCGTCACCAGCGGGTCGACGACGGCCAGCGCCGGCCGCAGCGACGGGTGGCTGATCCCGCTCTTCACCTTCAGCCCGAGGATGTCCAGGACGCAGACCGGCGTGCTCTCCGACCCGGTCCCGGCCGTCGTGGGCACTGCGATCAGCGGCTTGGTCGGCTTCCGGGGCGCCTGCCCGCCTCCCACCGGCTTGTTGACGTAGTCCATCAGGTCGCCACCGGACGTGCTGAGCAGGTTGACGGCCTTCGCGGTGTCGATCACCGATCCGCCGCCCACCGCGACGAACCCGTCGAAGTCCTCGGCCCCGGCGAGCTCGGTGGCCGCGGCCACCGCGGCACGCAGGCTGTCGTCGGTCGGTTCGCAGTGCACCTGGTCGTAGAGCGCGTGGTCGACGCCTGCGGCCTTCAGTGCCTCGCCGACCCGGGCGGCCAGGCCGGTGGCGGCGATCCGCGGGTCGGTGAGAACCAGGACACGGCGGACGCCCAGGCGCGAGACGTCGAAACCGATCTCGTCGACCGCGCCGGGACCGTACTTCATCGGCGGTGCACCCCAGGTGAACACGGACTCGGTCAGCAGGTCGGTCATCGGGCCTCCTCGAGCAGATCTGCGGCGGCGAACAGCGGTGCGCTTTTCTCTGCCAGCGGTGCCAGCGCGCTGCGGAGCACCGGGGGAATCTCCAGTGTCCGCCTGGTCTCGCTGTCGACATAGACGTGCACGAAGCGTCCGACGGCCACGGCCTCCTCGTCGCCCTCGCGGAACACCGCCAGCCGGTAGACGACGCTGGACCTGCCGAGACGGGCGACGCCGAGGCCGACCTCGAGGCGGTCGGGGAAGCCGATCGGGCGGTAGTAGCGGCAGGACGTCTCCACGACGAGACCGATCGCGGGCAGCTCACGGATGTCGGAGCCGGCGGCGTCGAGCAGCCAGCCGTTCACCGCCGTGTCGAAGTACGCGTAGTACACGACGTTGTTCACGTGGCCGTAGTGGTCGTTGTCGTGCCACCGGGTCGGCACGTCCCGGAGTACCGGAAACGCGGTCCGGCTCGGAAGGTTCGGCATGGGGCCATCGTGCCTCGGCGAAACCTCGCGGGATCGGAGATATCGGCGAATGTGGCGTGTTCTAGCTGTCGAGGTGAGTGGTCCTGGGGAGAACTTTGTGTCTGCGGTGACAACTGAGGCGGCATTCTGTTGAACCGCTCGGGTCGGGGTTACCTATCAAGCCGATAGGAATTGTTTTTCTGAACTGTGTCTGTAAGACTGACGTCATGAGCGACGCCTGGAACCTGACCGGTCGCCTGCACGTCGACCTTGGACGCGCGTCCAGCGCCCGGTGTCGGGCTTACTGATCGCGGCTTCCAGTCGGTCGACGGCGTAGTCGGACCGCTGCTCCCGCACCGCCTGCAGTTCGGTTTCCGTCCTTTTGCGTGGACGCCCGGTATCGGCGCGTCCTCCGCCCTCCGTCAGGAGCAGCCGATGACCGTTCAGCCCGTCACCCAGAACGCCCGACCGCGCATCGCACCGCAGCGTCCCTCTCCCAACCGCGCCGGAACTCCGCGCCCTGCCGCCAGCGTCGCGCCGGGACGTGCCCGGCCGCGGGGTTCCGCGTCCCCGTCCGCGGCGACGATCCTCGTCGAGGTCGCGGTGGCCGGCCCCGACGCGCTGGAGGCTGCCACGCGGCTGGCCGGCGAGATCCGCGACCTGGTCGATTCGGCCGGTGCGGAGGCGCCGGGCATCGACGTCTCCGCCGCCGTCGGATTACAGATCGGCGCGGGCAGCAACCCGTCCCGGGCCGGTCGGCCGGCGTTGAGCTCGGTCGGCACGCTCCCGTCGCAGAACGGTCGTGTCAGCTGGACGCCGGGCACCCGGCCCGGCTCCGACCAGGCCAAGGTGTCGTCGCCGGTGCCGCTGCCCGCGTTCGTCGCGCCCGCACCGTGGTCGGCCGAGCCGCGACCGGCTGAGCCCCGGGTGACCGAGACTTCCGGCGCCGTGGCGGTGGCGGCCGTCGACGCCGCTCCGCGTCCGGCGACGTCCCCGGACGCGACCGCCGCCGAGCAGCCGGCGGCGTCCACCGCCCCGTTGCAGATCTATCCCGCACGTCGGGTCGCGCTGCTGGACGGGCAGCAGCTGCTGCTCACCCGGCGGGAGTTCGACCTGCTCCTGTTCCTCTCCGAGCACGCGGGGCGGGTCTTCGACCGGCCGCAGTTGCTCCGGCTGGTCTGGGGGCACCAGGTGATCTGCGGTGAGCGGACGGTCGACGTCCACATCCGGCGGCTGCGCGCGAAGGTCGAGCAAACCGGTCCGGTGATCTCCACGGTCCGAGGCGTCGGCTACCGGCTCGACGCGGCGGAGCGGGTCGCGGTCCTCCACGAGCGCGCCTGAACCGAGTTCCGGCAGACGTTGGCCCCGACAGACGTTGGCCCCGACAGACGTTGGCCCCGGCAGACGCCGGGGCCGGCAGGTACAGGCCACCTGCCGACCCCGGCGTCGTCGTTACGGCTTCTCAGCGGTAGTCGTCCTCGTCGATCGGGACGGCGCGGGACTGCTCGATCGCGTCCGCGACCGGCACCTCGAGGCCCTGCACCGGCGGCGGCGTCGCCGTGTCGTCGTCCTCGTCGACGAGCGTGCGGGCCTGCTCGGCGACGTCGGTCTGATCGGCCTCGGTATCGAGCGACGGCGGAAAGCTGCGCGGCGTCATGGCGTCTCCTCTGCGGGATCAGTCGGGGGTCAGCGGCTCGCGGACGCCGTCGGACGGGACCGGCGCCTGTTGACCTTGCTGACCTGGACGGGTGTGAACGCGATCGTCGGCATCTCGCTCGGTGCGGGCATCGGCGGTGGTGCCGGGTCGACGCGCGGGGTCGACCGCATGTGCACGGCCAGGCCGGCCACGCCGGTCAGCGCCACGGTGAGCGTCGCCAGCACCGCGAAGCCGGCCAGTGCGGTGAGGTCGGCGAAGACCCCACCGCCGGCGATCAGGTGCTGGTAGGCCCAGTAGCCCTCGAGTGCGGTGGCGGCGGTACCGGCGGCGGCCACCACCGACCAGTGCAGCGGCTCGCGCTCGGACTGCTCCCGGTCCAGCGTCCGGATCGTGCGCAGCGTCAGCGTGATGTCGTCGGGCGCCGCGGTCCGTGTCCGCTGGCCGCGGTTGAGCAGGAACAGCGCGGTCGGACGCTGGTCGTGACGGTGGGCGAGCGCGCGCCGGGTGAGCCGGTGGACGGTGTACCCCAGCGACGCGCCGACCAGCGCGAGGAGCACGGGGTGGACACCGCTCACGACCGCGAGGCCGGCTGCGGCAGTCGTCCACAGCACCGCACCGGTCACTGCGAGCACGGCGTGTTGTTTGTTTCCTGCGGTCACCGTGGTGGCGACAGCGACCGCCAGGACGACCATGGTGACGAAGAGAACCATCCAGGCTCCTCCTTCCTAGCTGAGGGGTGAACGTCCTTGTGGGCTGACACAGATGTGCCCAGCTCAGGACAGACTGAACCCGAATCCATCCGATTCGGGTCGGAAGAGTCCTGTCCATCCTAGGCGGTCCTTCACACGTTCGTGTCAGACCAATCGCTGCGTCACGAATTAGACGGGGTGCGTGATCGCCGTATCCTGTGACACTGCGCGTAGTACTGAACGAGGAGGGGCGGGATGGCAAAGCGCGAGCGTCGGCTCGCTCTTCCCGCCTACGCCAGGGCAGCCTGGCAGCGGGTCGCGGCCGGGCGGCCGGGCGGTCGGCACCGGAGCGCCGGGCATCCCTCGGCGTCGGAGGCGGTGACGTCCCCGCCGGCCGTCGAGATGGCGGCCGAGCACGAGCGGCCCGACCCGCGACGGGCGGCGTCCGTGGACGACCTCGGCGACCCGACGTTCGGCCGGGACGACGCCGAACGACACCGGTCGCCGGGAGACCGGCGCCGGAGCGACCGGATGCCGCGGTGGCTCCCGCGCGCGTTCCTGCTCGCCATGCTGACCGTCTCCGCGTTCTTCCTCGCCTGGTGGCTGCTCGGGCGGCTGCGTGACCTGATCGGACTGTTGCTGCTGGCGCAGTTCCTCGCGTTCGCGCTGGAACCGGCCGTGAACTGGCTGGCTCGCCGCGGTTGGCGCCGGGGCGCGGCGACCGGCGTGACGATGCTCGTCGTGCTGGCGTCGCTGATCGGCTTCATGGTCGCGGTCGGCTCGCTGCTGGTTTCGCAGGTGACGACGCTCTCCGCCCGGTTCCCGCAGTATCTCGAGCTGACCATCGAGTGGGTCAACAGCACGTTCGACACGAACATCTCGATCCAGCAGATCCAGAACCAGGTCACCGCGAACGACGGGCCGCTGCGGCGCTGGGCGGAGGGGGTCGCGAGCAACGCGGTCGACCTGAGCACCAGCGTCTTCGGCGTCATCTTCCAGACGCTGACCGTCATCCTGTTCGGCTACTACCTCTGCGCGGACGCGCCCCGGGTGCGCCGGTCACTGTGCTCGGTGCTGCCGCCTGCCCGCCAGCGTGACGTCATGCGGGCCTGGGAGATCGCGGTCGACAAGACCGGTGGGTACCTCTACTCGCGACTTCTGCTGGCGCTGGTGTCGTCGCTGGCGCACTACATCGTGCTGACCCTGCTCGGCGTCCCGTACGCGGTGGCGCTGGCGCTCTGGGTCGGTTTGGTCTCGCAGCTGATCCCGACCGTGGGCACCTACCTCGCGGCGGCGATGCCGTTGATCGTCGCGCTGGTGTCCCACCCGGTGGACGCGTTGTTCCTGCTCGTGTTCGTGGTGATCTACCAGCAGGTGGAGAACTACCTGCTGCAGCCGAAGATCACCGCGCGGACGCTCGACCTGCATCCGGCGGTCGCGTTCGGGGCCGTGCTGGCGGGCGCGGCCGTCCTCGGGCCGATCGGTGCGATCCTGGCGATCCCGTTCACCGCGATCAGCCAGACGTTCGTCGGGTCCTACATCCGGCGATACGAGGTCGAGGAGCACCCGATCCACGAGCCGGTGGCGAAGGGTCCGATCGAGTCCCCACCGCCGATGCCGCCGCGGCACGGTGACGACGCTCCGCACCATGCGGACGGCTCGCTGGCCGCACCGGCGTCACCCGAGGAGACGCCGGTGGAGGAGCTCACCCCCGAGGCCGCTCCGGCTCCGGTCTCCCCGCCGCGCCCGGCGGGCACCTCGTCCGCGACCACCTGACCTTCGCGGGGCCGCGAGATGTGCGGGTAGTGGCATAAGATCGCACTAGATGTGCCGATTCGTGCTGCTTTGGGAGGGTGTCCGATGCCGGGGGCACCTCGGGACGAACCCTATGTCTTTCGGCGCGACCGGGACGTGACCGTCGGTCCGCGCACCCAGCGGCGGCAGGCCCGTCGTGCACGTCGTCGTGCTGCGGCAGTGGCCGGCGGCGTCGCTGCCGCCCTCATCGGCGGCGTCCCGCTGGCCTCGAACCTGCTCCGCGCCGACGCGGAGAGCGCCGGACTCGGGGGCGGTATCGTTTCGAGTGAACAGCGCTCGGCGCGTACGTCGCCGACGCCGAGGACGGCACCGGCACAGGGGGAAGCGCTGTATCCGCAGGAACGAACCGCCGTCGCAGTACCGTTCGGCAGCCTTCGGCGAGCCTCCTACCGCGGTGCGGTGATCCGACCGTCCGGACCCCAGGAGAGCCTCAACAACGCGGTCGCCGCCTACTACCGGCAGTGGCAGGCCGCGTTCGTGCGGCAGCGCCCGTGCGGGCAGAACTGGGCCGCGGTGGTGTCCCCGGACGCGGACCTGCCGTACGTCGGTGAGGCGCAGGGGTGGGGGCTGGTGATCACCGCCTTGATGGCGGGCGCCGACCCGAACGCCCAGCAGCAGTTCGACGCGATCCTCCGGTACGTCCTGGCGCACCCGTCGTCGATCGACCCCGACCTGCACGCCGCCGAGCAGAACGACCGGTGCGAGAGCGTCAACGGTGGCGACTCGGCCGCCGACGCCGACCTGGACATCGCGTACGGCCTGCTGCTCGCGCACGAGCAGTGGGGTGGCTCCACCTATCTGGACCAGGCCCGACGCCGGATCGAGGCGATCAAGCGGAGCGTCGTTGATCCCCGGTCGCACCTGGTCCGGGCCGGCGACTGGGCGCGTGACGGCGACGACGACGTCAGCCGGATCTCCCGCTCCTCGGACTGGATGCTCGGCCACTTCCGGGCGTTCCGCGCGGTGACCGGCGACCCGTTCTGGGATCGTGTCCTCGAGGCCCACCTGGGCCTGATCACGCGCTTGCAGGCCGACTACTCGCACGGCACCGGTTTGCTGCCCGACTTCGTGGAGCACATCGACCGGACTCCCCGGCCCGCTCACGGCGAGGTGCTGGAGAGCGAGAACGACGGCAAGTACTGGTGGAACGCCTGCCGTGTGCCCTGGCGCATCGGGACCGACGCGGTGCTCTCGGGTGACCCGCGCTCGATGGCAGCGGCTGCCGCACTGAACACGTTCGCGCGGCACACCAGCGGCGACGACCCGTCCCGGATCCGCGCGGGGTACTCACTCAAGGGCAAGCCGCTCACCGACGATCTCGAGCCGGCGTTCGTCGTGCCGTTCGCGGTGCCCGCCATGCTCGACCGCAACGGACAGCACTGGATCGACGCCCAGTGGCGCTACCTGACCTCGACGCCGGTGCGGCGTGACGCGTACTACCCGGCGACGATCAGCCTGCAGGTCATGCTGGTGCTGACCGGCAACTGGTGGACGCCCGGCGTGTCCTAGGCGCTCTCCGGGCGTCGTCGGATCACCGCGACCGGGCTCTTCGCGTGGTGCAGCACCGCCGCGGCCACCGAGCCCAGCAGCATGCCGCGGAAACCCCCGACACCCCGGGATCCCACCACGACGAGGTCGGCGTCCGCCGAGGCCTCGATCAGCGCCTCGGCCGGATGCGCCTGAACGACCCGGCCCTCGACGTGCGCGTCCGGTGCCAGCGCCTGCACGCGCGCCACCGCGGCGTCGATCGCGGTCCGGACCCGTGGCGCGATCGGGTCTCGGGTCGCGTGCAGGACGACGAGGTCGGCGCCGCGCTGGTCGGCCTCCGCGCCGGCCAGGCGGAGTGCGGTGGCGGCATCGTCGGAGGCGTCGACCCCGACGACGACCCGCCCGGTGCGCTTCGCCAGCGGCCGGGCCACCACGACCGGGCCGGAGGCGTACTGCGCCAGCTGTAGCGCCACCGAACCGAGCAGCAGGCCGGCGAACCCGGTCTCGCCGCGTGCGCCGACGACCAGGTACGCCGCGTCCTGCCCCTCGGCGAGCAACGCGCTGGCCGCGCTGCCGGTCACCAGCGCGGTCTCCACGTCGACGGTCGGTGCCGCCGCACACGCGACGTCCTTGGCCTCGGCCAGGATCCCGTTCTCACTGCCCCGCGCGGACACCGCGTGCACCAGGCGCAACCGATGCCCGCCGAGCACTGCCTCCGGAGCCGCCCACGCGATCGCGTGCCGGCTCTCCGGGGAGCCGTCGACCCCGACGACGATCGGCCGTGCTTCGGTCATGCCCCTATTGTCCGAGAGCGCCCGTCAGCTCCCGGGAGCGGGCTGGAACGTGTTGGCGAACGTCTGGAAATACTTCTGCGCCTCGCCCCACTTGCTCTGCGGCGCCTCGAACCAGAAGCCGTACGCCTGCGTCCGTGACGTCACGAAACCCCGATTCAGGACGTGGATCTGCCCCTGGCCGCGGTCGAGGTAGAACTGCCAGTCGGCAGCCGTCGAGTAGTTCCGGTACTGGACCGAATCGATGCTGATCCGCTGGTAGCCGGGCAGGCCGCCGCGCCGCTCGGACTCCTGCGCCTCCCAGTCGGCCTTGGCGTCCTGCTTCGGGGTGTCCGACTCCTGGATCAACAGGAAGATGCCGTTGTTCCCGTTGATCCGGATGCCGTCGCCGCTCTGGGTGGCGGTCCAGCCGTTCGGGACGCCGATCTTGAAGCCGGTCGGGCTCGTGTACTCGCGCCACCCGGCCGGGATCGCGGTGACCTGCGTCGTGGCGCTCGGCGACGACGCGGCCGCGCTCGGGCTGCTGCTCCCGGCGGTGGAGCCGGGCGACGGTGACGCGGCGGACGGCGCCGCCGACGAGGGAGCAGGCGTCGCGCCGTCCTGGTCGTCCGAGCGGTTGCTCAGCGCGAACGCGAGACCGGCAACCACGAGCAGGACGACGATCACGGCTGCCACCACGCCGATCGTCCGCCCCCGGCCGGGAGCGGCGGTGCCTGCGGCGGCGGGTGCTGCCGGGACGTCGTCCACCAGCGGGATCGACGCGCGGCGTGGCGCCTTCACCGCGGGTTCGGAGCCGAAGCCGACCACGGCGGGGGAGTCCGGCCGGACGTCCTCCGCAGCAGCGGGCGGGCTGATCGACGACGCCTCCTCGAGAGGCGTCCGCTGCGCCGGTGTCGCGGCCGCGGCGGACGGGCTGGTGGGCGCGGCCGCCTCCGCCGCCACCGAAGCCGCCCCGGCCGCAGCCGGGCTCACCGGCTCAGCCGCCGGGCTGACCGGTTCAGCCGCTGGGCTCACCGGTTTGGCCGTCGGGCTGACCGGTTTGGCCGCCGGGCTCACCGGCGCGGCGGAGTCGGTCGCAGGCAGCACCGCGGTGGCGCTCATGCTCCGCCGGCGCGGACGCTCGGGCGCAGGCGGCAGGGCCGCGAGCGAGATCTGCCGGAGCGCGAGCCGTGCGTCCTCCACCGAGGGACGCTTCTCCGGCTCGCGCAGGAGCAGCGCGGTGAGCACCGGCTCGAGCGGCCCGGCCAGCCGGAACGGGTCCGGGTCCTCCATCGCGGCGGCGGTCAGGATCGGCACGATGCCGTCGCGGTCGTAGGGAGGGCGCCCCTCGACCGCGGTGTAGAGCGTCGCGCCGACCGCCCAGAGGTCGCTGGCCGGCCCGGCGGGCAACCCGCGGGCCCGCTCCGGCGCGATGTACGACGGCGAGCCGAGGATCAGGCCGGACCGGGTCATCGCGGGGTCGCCCTGCACGCTCGCGATACCGAAGTCGGCGAGCACCACCCGGCCGTTGTCGGCGACCAGCACGTTGCTGGGCTTCACGTCCCGGTGGAAGATGCCGGACGCGTGTGCCACACCCAGGGCGTTGAGCAGCTGGACGCCGATCGAAGCGACGCGCTCCGGAGGCAGCGGTCCTTCGTCGCGGACGATCTGGTTCAATCCGCGCGCTTTGACCAGTTCCATGACGATCCACGGCCGACCCTCGACCTCGACGACGTCGAAGACCGTCACAACGTTCGGGTGGCTCAGCCGCGCTGCGGCGCGCGCTTCCCGCTTCGTGCGTTCCAGCAGGTCGTTGCGGGTTTCGTCATCGACACCGGGGGGCAGCAGCACTTCCTTGACCGCGACATCACGATCCAGCAGTTCGTCATGGGCACGCCATACCGTGCCCATGCCACCGCGTCCAAGCTGGTCGACCAGGCGGTACCGGCCCGCCAAGACCGTCTGCTGCGTGTCGGCCATCGCTCTGAGGTACCCCCGAGTCCGTCACCGAAACGATACCGATTCTCCACTGTGTCCGTTGAACGGGGGATAGGTCGGCGTCAGAGGCGGACCGACCGCCCTGGTCAGCATGCTTCAGCAGGTCAAGGGCGTAGTGACGGGGCACACAGCGCAAAGCCAGTTTGCCGGGTTTAAGCCAACGCCGAGTTTCGGCTGCCTGAATGTCTGACCGGCCGAGGTCGCAAAACGGAAACAGACCTGGAGTCGGGCTGGCCTCAGCGGTACGAAGTCCCTGTTCTCGCTCTGTGCGAGAACCCCTCGGGCGGTTCAGGGGAACCGCCTGTGTGAAGGAGGACCTGTGCGTAACCCTCTCGCCCGCCGGCTCAGCCGGGTCGCGGCGCTGACCACCGCGGCGGCGCTCGCGTTGGCGATCACGGCCTGCTCGCCGCCGGAAGACGACAAGTCCAGCGACACCGACACCGCGAAGGCGGCTGAGGCCACCAGCGCGAAGGACTTCGGCAGCTTGGAAGACCTGGTCGCGGCCGCGAAGAAGGAGGGCGAGCTCAACGTCATCGCGCTCCCGCCGGACTGGGCCAACTACGGCAACATCATCAAGGCCTTCGAGGAGAAGTACGACCTCAAGGTCAACTCCGCCCAGCCGGACGCGTCCAGCGCCGACGAGATCACCGCGGCGAAGTCGCTCAAGGGCCAGGACCGGGCGCCGGACGTCTTCGACCTCGGGCCGGCCGTCGCCACCGCGAACACCGACCTGTTCGCGCCGTACCAGGTGCAGACGTTCGCCGACATCCCGGCCGAGCTCAAGGACCCGAAGGGTCTCTGGGTCAACGACTACGGCGGCTACATGAGCATCGGCTACGACTCGAGCAAGGTCCCCGCGCCGACCAGCGTCGCCGACCTGCTCAAGCCGGAGTACAAGGGCAAGGTCGCGCTGAACGGTGACCCGACGCAGGCCGGTGCCGCGTTCAGCGGTGTCGTGATGGCCTCGCTCGGCAACGGCGGGTCCGCGGACGACATCGCGCCCGGCGTCGAGTTCTTCAAGAAGCTCAAGGCCGCGGGCAACTTCCTGCCGGTCGACCCGACCCCCGCCACGATCGAGTCGGGCCAGACGCCGGTCGTCATCGACTGGGACTACCTGAACGTCGGCCAGGGCGAGAAACTCAAGGGCAAGGTCGACTGGAAGACCGTCGTCCCGGCGAACGCCGTCGTCGGCAGCTACTACGTCCAGGCGATCAACAAGGACGCCCCGCACCCGGCCGCCGCACGGCTCTGGCAGGAGTTCCTGTACTCCGACGAGGGCCAGAACCTCTGGCTCGCCGGTGGTGCCCGTCCGGTGCGCGCCGACGCGATGGAGAAGGCCGGCACGATCGACAAGGACGCGTTCGCCAAGCTGCCCGCCGTGAGCGGCACCCCGGTCTTCCAGACCGAGGCGCAGACCACGAAGGCCAAGGAGTACCTGGCCGCGAACTGGGCGAAGGCCGTTGCCTGAGTCAGCTCCTCCTGTCGAGGCGCTTGCCACGCCCGCCCCGCTCCCCACCGAGGGGAGCGGGGCCGGCGGGCGAAAGCGCCTGAACCCGCGGTCGCTGCTGAACCTGCTCGGCGTCGTGCCGTTCGGCGCCTACGTGGTCATCTTCCTGATCATCCCCACGCTCGTCGTGGTGATCGGGGCGTTCGGCGCCAGCCCGGAGGACGGCGGTGGCGCGACGCTGGCGAACATCAAGGCGCTCGGTGAACGTCAGGTCCTCGACGCGTTCGTCTTCAGCATCTCGCTGTCGGCGGCGTCCGCGCTGATCGGCGCCGTGCTCGGTGCGTTGCTCGCCTACGCGGTGGCCACGGCGAAGCCGGACGGGATGCTGCGCCGGGTCGTCACGTCTGCCTGCGCGGTGCTCGCGCAATTCGGCGGTGTCACGCTGGCGTTCGCGTTCTACGCGACGATCGGCCTGACCGGCTTCGTCACCGTGTATCTCGCCGACCACTACGACGTGAACATCTTCGCCGGCGGCGTCTGGCTGTTCGAGCTGCCGGGCCTGACGCTCGTCTACACGTACTTCCAGATCCCGCTGATGGTGATCGTGTTCCTCCCCGCGCTGGACGGCATCCGCCCGCAGTGGCGGGAGGCCGCGGAGAGCCTCGGTGGTTCGACCTGGCAGTACTGGCGTTTGGTCGGCGGCCCCCTGCTGGCACCGGCGTTCCTCGGCTCGACCCTGCTGCTGTTCGCGAACGCGTTCTCCGCGTACGCGACCGCGGCCGCGCTGGTCAGCCAGGGCAGCCCGATCGTGCCGCTGCAGATCCGCAACGCGCTCACCAGCGAGGTGCTGCTCGGCCAGGAGAACGTCGGTAAGGCGCTGGCGCTCGGCATGGTGATCGTGGTGGCGGTCGTCATGTGGCTCTACGCGCTACTGCAGCGCCGCACCTCGCGGTGGCTCGGATGAACGCCACCCGCCGCCGCAAGCTGACCGCGTTCCGCTGGACCGTGCTGATCGTCCTCGGGGTGTTCTTCCTGCTCCCGCTCTACGCGATGCTGGAGTTCACCACCCGGGCGACGAACGGTCGCACCGCCGAGGTCTGGACGACGCTGCTCGATTGGCGTCAGATCCAGGAGGACTACCCCGACCTCTCGGCCGGCATCGTGTACTCGCTGGAACAGGCGGCGCTCACCGCGGTGCTCATGCTGGTCCTGCTGGTCCCGACGATGGTCTGGGTTCGCCTGCGGCTGCCGTGGCTGCGCAGGCCGCTGGAGTTCCTCTGCCTGCTCCCGCTGACGATCCCGGCGATCGTCCTGGTCGTCGGCCTGGCGCCGGTGTACGCGTGGGTGACGTACTTCGTCGGTGGCTCGTCGCTGACGCTCACGTTCGCGTACGTGATCCTGGTGCTCCCGTTCGCCTACCGCGCGCTGGACGCCGGGCTCTCGGCCATCGACGTGAAGACGCTGTCGGAGGCCGCCCGAAGCCTCGGCGCCGGCTGGGGCACCGTGCTCTGGCGGGTCGTGCTGCCGAACATCCGGTCCGCGGTGCTGTCCGCCGCGTTCCTCGCGGTCGCGCTGGTGCTCGGCGAGTTCACGATCGCCTCCCTGCTCAACCGCGAGAACCTGCA
Organism: Cryptosporangium aurantiacum; assembly: GCF_900143005.1. Classification (NCBI taxonomy): domain Bacteria; kingdom Bacillati; phylum Actinomycetota; class Actinomycetes; order Cryptosporangiales; family Cryptosporangiaceae; genus Cryptosporangium; species Cryptosporangium aurantiacum. The sequence goes on along the minus strand of NZ_FRCS01000002.1, from coordinate 325,141 downwards.
GGTCGCGATCAACCTGCTGGGCAAGAGCAGCGCCACGATCTCGGTCGCGGTGTCGCTGGTCTCGCTCGTCCTCGCGTTCGTCCTGTTGTTCGCGCTTTCGTTCGTCGGTCGCCGACGTCGTTCTTCTCGGGAGGCATCGTGACGGCCGTCGCTGATTTGAGGCAGGACAGCGTCGAAGTGGCCCTGTCCGGGCTCCGGCGGACGTTCGGGAACGTGCACGCGCTCGACGGGCTGAACCTCACGCTGTCGCCGGGCGAGTTGGTCGCGCTGCTCGGGCCGTCCGGCTGCGGCAAGACCACCGCGCTGCGGGTGCTGGCCGGCCTGGAGGACGCCGACGAGGGCACCGTGACCGTCGGCGGAAAGGACCTGACCCGGGTTCCGGCCAACCGGCGGGGCATGGGCATGGTCTTCCAGGCATACAGCCTGTTCCCGCACCTCACCGCCGTGGAGAACGTCGAGTTCGGGCTGCGGCTGCGCAAGACCGGCGCCGCCGAACGCCGGAAGCGAGCCTCCGAGGCGCTGGAACTGGTGGGGCTGTCCGCGCAGGCGGGCCGGTACCCGCACGAGCTCTCCGGCGGTCAGCAGCAGCGTGTCGCGTTGGCGCGAGCGCTGGCGATCCGGCCCGCCGTGCTGCTGCTGGACGAGCCGCTCTCCGCGCTGGACGCGAAGGTCCGCGTGCAGCTCCGGGACGAGATCCGGCGGATCCAGCTGGAAGTGGGCACCACGACGCTGTTCGTGACCCACGACCAGGAGGAGGCGCTCGCGGTCGCCGACCGGGTCGGCGTCATGCGCGCGGGCAACCTGGAGCAGATCGGTCCCCCGGAGGAGGTCTACGCCCGGCCGACGACCGCGTTCGTCGCCGAGTTCGTCGGGTTGAGCAACCGCCTGCCCGGCGAGGTCAGGGACGGTGGGACGGTTGAGGTCCTCGGTCAGGTACTGCCTCTTGCTGATTCGGACGTCGCCCCGCGCGGCACCGCAGTCACCACGTACGTGCGTCCGGAAGCAGTAGAGGTCACGCCGGATCAGGAAGGGCAGGCCCGGGTCGTCGCCGCCGCGTTCCTGGGCTCCAGCAGCCGCGTCACGGTCACGATGCCCGGCGGCGAGTCGATCCTCGCCCAGGTGTCCAGTTCCGCGGTGTCGGACCTGGCGCCCGGCACCGCCGTCCGGGTGACGTTCGCCCGGACGCCGGTGGCGGCCACGCCCGCGAGCTGACGCAGTGGTGCGTTCCTCAGCTCACTCCAGGCGGGGTGAGCTGAGGACGCCGTCCTCCACCGCGCGGTCGCGCAGCTCGAGCTTCGTCCGGGCCGCGCGTCCGGCCTGCTCGTACTTGTCGCGTACCCGGTCGAGGTAGCTCTTCGCGGTGCCCTGCTTGACGTTGAGCCGCCGCGCGACGCTCGACATCGTCAGGCCGGACGCGTAGAGGCGCAGCGCCTCCCGCTCCTGGCCGGACAACTCCGGCACCCCGTAGGACCGTGCCCGCTGGATCAGCGCGGCGTGGCTCTGCGAGACGTGCCGTTCACCCCTGGCCGCGGCAGCCAACGCCTGTCGCATGTCGTCGGCGTCCCGCGATTTGCGTACGTAGCTCAGCGCACCGGCCCGGCCGGCTTCGTGCACCAGACCTGCGTCGTCGATCGTGCTGCAGGTGACGACCGTGTAGCCGGCCTGGATCAGCGCGCGGACGTTGTCCGCGACCCGTCTACCGTCCCGGAGCCGCAGGTCCAGCAGCGCGACCCGGGAGAGTCTCTGCGGCGGGAGACCGGCCCTGGTCGGGTCGACCGGGTGGGTGATGCCGTTGTTCCGGCGGATCGGTGCCCCGCCGTTCACCGCCGCGCTGCCGACGACCGGGGCCGAGGCGGGCGCGAGGAGCTCGGTCACCGACTTCGCGGTCTCGACCACCCGCACCTCGAGTCCGTCCGTCGGCCCCTCCGCGCCCGGATTGCCCTGGCACAGCCAGGTGTGGATTCCGTGCAGCAGGATCTCGTCGTCGTCGATCACCACGACGCGGATCACGTCTTCGTCTACGTGTCCCATGTCACCTCCAGCCAAGCGGTGCGTGTCATGTCGGGTTCGATGTCCACCCGGACCCGTCGGTCCGGCACTAGTTGATTTCCGACTCCGACCGCCACCGACTCCAACTGCGGAGCCGGCGTACCGGTCGGGAAGCAGAACGTGATCGCGATCTCCTCCGGCGTACCCCGGACGGTGAGCGTGGCCTCGCCGGGCAGGGCTTCGGCCAGCATCCGGTCGGCCAGCTGGGTGAACGTCCGCTGCCAGCCCGGCGACACGACGTCGAGCCCTTCGCCGAGGTGGACGATCGGGACGATGTCGCGCTGCCGTGCGCTGCGGGTGATCGCGGCGACGGCGTCCAGCGTGGCGATCGGAGTCGTCAGGTCGTCGTGGTCGACCAGTGCTCTGACCTCGGCCGCCGCGAGTTCGCAGCGCCGCCGCACGATCGGCGAGTCCGGGTCCGCGCTGCCGCTGGCCAGTGCCCGGAGCAGCGGGAACAGATCCCGATTGAGCGCCGCGTCCCGCTGGGCGCGATCGGTGGTCACCGCGTGCCGCGCCTCGCGGTCGGCGTCCAAATGGTGTTGTTCGGCGAGTGCGCTCGCCGCGGCGGTCGCGTGCCGCCGCAGTTCGAAGACGATCACCAGCGCACCGACCTGCGGGATCCCGGCACCGAACACCACGCCGAGCGCCACCGCCAGCGCGGTGGTCGAGCCGTCCCACGCGATCGCGACCGCGATCAGCGTCGTGAGCGCGACCGCCAGCCAGGCGAGGTCGAACAGCCCCGGACGCCGGACCGCGAACACCGCGAGGATCCAGCCCAGCACGCCGATCGGCCAGTTGGCCGGGGTGAGCAGGCCGGTCGGGGTGCAGTCCAGCAGGACGACGAGCGCGGCGGCGACCGATAGTGCGGAGATCCACCAGGCGTGCCGGTCGATCCAGTCCGAGGGATGGCCGCGCTTGCCCGCGAACGTCACCAGGTAGACCTGGATGAACGTGACGACGAAGAGCACGGACCAGCCGCCGACCGCGACCCAGCCGGAGCGGTAGTCCGACCAGCTGGTGATCAGCAGCCCGAGGCTCAGCGCCTGCCAGAAGTGGCCGATCCAGGCCAGGGCGAGCAGACCGTAGCGGGTGTAGCGGTCGGCGAGAATGCGCTCCTCATCGACGACGGCTGGGCTCGGCGCGGCGGGACCGGTCTCCGCCGGTTCCGGGGCAGGCGCCTCGGGGACGCTGTGGATCAGGCCGGCGCGGGCGGCCTGCTGTGCCTCGGCGGCCGACCACCGGAGCGTCACCACGGTTCCGCGCCCGATCGCTGACTGCACGGCGGCCGAGCCGCCGACCGCGGACATCCGGCCGGTCAACGACTTGGACAGCCCCAGGCCGTCGCTGCGGGCCGTCGCCGGGTCGAAGCCGCGACCGCGGTCGTGGACCGTCAGCTCGAGCCAGCCGTCCTCGCCCCGGGCGGCCACTCCGACCTCGGTGGTGCCCGCGTGCTTCTCGACGTTCGACAGCGCCTCCCGGCTCGCCGCCGCGAACGCCGCGGCCACCGCCGCCGGCAACGGATCGTCGGGAGCGCCGTTGGCCACGTAGACCCGCAGCCCGCGGTAGGCGGCCTGCCGCTGGACGACGTCCACCAGCTGCTTTCCGGTCCGGACCGGATCGTCGGACTCCGGATCACCGGCGAGCGACTCCAGGTCGTCGGTGCACCGGGCCCGGACGACGTCCGCCCGGCCCTCCAGTCCACCGCGCGCGATCGCGGTGAGCGTCGTCAGCACGGTGTCGTGCAGCAGCAGACGACGCACGCCGCGGTCGTGCAGCCGGGCGCGCCCGACTTCGTCCTCCCGGCGGGCGACGTTCCGCTCCGAGATCGTGCGGCCGGCGTTGCCCGCTCCGAGCCGCACCAGCCGGACCAGGACCAGTCCGATCGCCGCCAGCGCCAGCAGCACGCCGGCCGCCTGCGCGGTGCCTGCGATCGACTGGGCCAGCCCGAACGGCTCCGTGCTGTCGGTTTGTCGGCCCGCCAAGCGCGAGCCGATCAGGTAAGCGCCGACCTCGGCCAGCGCGACCAGCCAGACCAGCGACGCCCGCAGCCGCCAGGACGCGAGCAGGATCGACACCCCGGCCCAGCCGACGACCCAGCTACCGGCCGCACCGGCGACCTCGGTGGGCAGCAGCCGGACCGCGGCCACGAGCAGCGCGGCGGAGACCGCGACGTCGCCGAGCACCAGCCAGTGGGGCAGCTGGCCCCGCCAGCACACCGCGGCGGCGCTCACCCCCCACAGCAGGGCTCCGATCACCAGGACGTCACGCCAGTAGGAGGGAGCGGCCACCGGTCCGCTGCCGTACGCGACCACCGGCGCGACGACACACCACGCCAGCCGCAGTACCGCACCGGAACGGGCCGCCACCGGGCCCAGGCCGACTTTTCCGGCTAAGAGGGTGGAGGGTGGCTGGGTGTCGGCGGTGCGGCCGGTGCCGGTGTCTTCGTCGTCGTCGGGGAAATCGGGCGGGACGTGCTCTGGTCTACCGCGTAAGGCAGAGACCAATGTCAGCGGCATCCGGTCTATCCTTCGCTGTCGTCAGTCGCCGTATTCGCTGGGTTTTAGGGCTAACACGCCGCAGTGAAACCCGAAAACCCTTCAGGTATCAGGTCCCCGCCTGGTGGCGGCCTCATGCGCACGGCTAGCTCATCCGGGGAAAACAGACACTGTGGATTCCCCGGAACCGGATTCCGCAATGACGTGGGTGCGAGTATGCCCCCAAATCGGTGGCAGCGGGGGGCAGGCCAAACGTGCCCGGGGCTTAAGACATCCCCAAGCCCCGCCTAAACCGGCCGTCCGAGCCTGGAGCGCGCGCCCGCTCCCCGGCACGATGAGAGCCGTTTAGGTGTAGGCCGGGCGCCGGGTGCGTCCGGCGTGGAGCGGTGGAGGCAACAGCTTGGCCAGCAGGGCGTCGCTCGACGAAGGCGTTCACGCGTGACCCGGCCGCGTCGGGACGACGGCACGGACGACGCGCGAGATCTGCTGGCCGAGACCGACTTCTTCGGAGCACCGCGGTCCCGAGACGGTGGCGCCAAGGCTCGCAGCTGGTCGGAGAACACCGGTGAGCTGCGCGCGATCGCTGATCCGGCGTCCGGCCGCGGTCGCCACCGCGACCCCGAGCCCCGGCGGCGCTCCGCCCCGGGCGCGGCTACCGGTGCGATCGCGGGTGCTCTCGAGGCGCGGGCCTCCGGCCCGCTGACCTCGGAGCGCGCGGCCACGCCGTCCTTCGACACGCGGTCGCCGCGGCCCACGGCCGGGACCGCTGCCGGAGCTGGCGGGTCCTTCGCGGGAGCCGGCGGGTCCTTTGCGGGAGCCGGCGGGTCCTTTGCGGGATCGGCTGGGGCCGTCGGCGGGCCGGCCGGGTTCCAGGGCGGGGGCGCCGGTGGGGCTTCGGCGGACACGCAGCTGATCGCGCGGCAGCCCGCGGCCAACTCGGCCACCGGGCGGCTGGCCGGGTTACGCCGGCTGTTCCGGCGTCGCTGGTTCGCGCCGAGCCTGACCGGCGGTGCGGTGCTCTGCTCGGTCGCGTTCGTCACCGGTGTCGCGCAGTTCGCCGGCACCGCGTGCGCCGCGGTACTGCCCGCCGGCGTGGAGACCACCGGCCAGGCCACGTTCTACGACGGCGGTACCGGCAACTGCTCGTACCCGACGCTGCCGGCCGACGACCTCTACGTCGCGCTCGGCCCGGACGCGTACTCGGACGCGGCGGCCTGCGGCGGTTACCTCGACGTCACCGGGCCCTCGGGCAGCGTCCGGGTCAAGGTCGTCGACCAGTGCCCGGAGTGCGCAGCCGACCACATCGACCTGAGCCGCACGGCGTTCGCCCGGATCGCCGACCCGGAGGCCGGGCTCGTTCCGGTGACGTTCAAGGCGGTCGCCGACCCGGCCGTCCCCGCGAACCTCAGCGTCCGGGTCAAGGAAGGCTCGTCGGCGTTCTGGCTGGCGCTGCTGATCGACAACCACGGCAACCCGCTGACGAAGGTCGAAGTCAGCGCGTCCGGAACCGCGTTCACCGCGCTCAGCCGCACGTCGTTCAACTACTGGGTCGCCGAGGGAGGCGTCGGCGACGGTCCGTTCTCGGTGCGGGTCACCGACAACGCGGGCCGCACCGCGACGATCCCGAACGTGACGCTCAGCCCGGGCACCGTGCAGGAGTCCGCGGTGGCGATCGGCGATGGCACGCTGAGCGCCCCGCCGAGCAACTCGCCGACGCCCAAGGCGTCGACGACGACCAGGTCGGCGGGCTCCCCGCAGCCCGCCGACGCCGAATCCACGACCGACGCCACCCTGGCGGCGGCCGCCGGAAGCAGTGACCAGACCGAGAACCAGACGGACACCGCAGTCACCCCGGACGCCGATGCGTCCGAGGAGATCGCGGCGAACCCAGCGCCGTCGTCGTCCCTGGCGGTACCTCGCGCCGCGGAAGCGACGGCCAAATCCACGGGGCGGAACTCATGTGGCTAGGCCCAGGAGGGCGACGACGGTTGTTGCCCAAGCGCGGACGGCGGCGTCCGGCGTCGGCGCGACGAGGCCCGATCGGCCCGCAGCTCAGTCGTCCGCCTGCCGGTCAGCCGCGGTCGTCCCGATGAGTTGAGCGCGGGGGCCGTTCGGCCCCGCGCTCGTGCAGAGCAGTCGACAATGACCGCATGGCCTCCGCCACGGTCACCGTCGACCTGGTCGTCCGCGATCTCCTCCACGAGGACCTCGCGGCGTGCGCGTGGACGGGTACACCGACCCACCTGCGCTACATCTCCGCCGCGCTGGGCAGACGCACGTCCGGAGCCGTCGACTACCTGGCCGTGTGTGGCCCGAGTGACCTTCCGCTAGGCGTCGGCGGCGTCGACTACCGTCGCCGCCCCGACGCGGGCTGGCTGTGGCAGTTCGTCGTGCATCCGGCGTTCCGTTCCTGCGGGCTCGGGACGCTGCTCGTGCGCGCCGCCGAGGACCGGATCAGACAGCGTGGGCTGGCGCACGCCGAGCTGGGCGTGGACGCCGCGAATACCGGTGCCAGGCGCCTGTACGAGCGGCTGGGCTACCGGGTCACCCGGGAGCAGGACGAGGAGTGGGACGACATCGACGCCGGCGGGCGGGTGGTGCGCAGGCGCTCCCACTGCGCGGTGCTGCGGCGGACGCTTCCGCCCGCCGCGGCGTGATCAGTCCCCGATCTCCACGACCTTCAGCAGGATGATCGACACGTTGTCCTTGCCGCCACCCTCGAACGCGGCGTGCAGCAGCGCGTTGACGCTGTCGACCGGGTCGGCGTGCGGGTTCGCCAGCGCGGCAGGCAGGGCCTCCGGCTCGCTGTAGTCGGTGAGGCCGTCGCTGCAGAGCAGGAAGCGGTCGCCCGGCACCACCCGGTGCTCGGAGACGTGCGGGTGGATGATGCTCTCCTGGCGGGTGCCGCCGAGGGTCTGCGTGACGATCGTGGTGAAGCGCCGACCGGACGCCGGGTCGAGCGGCGGCGAGTCGTCGATCGAGAGCTGTTCGAGCGATCCGTCGTCGGCCACCCGGTAGCAGCGGCTGTCGCCGACGTTCAGGCAGAACGCGCGGTCACCGTCGAGCACCAGCCCGACCACGGTCGTCCCCATGCCGTACCAGTCGGGGTTGTGAGCCATCTCGGCGAACACCGCGTCGCTGGCGCCCCGGACGGCGGCAACGATGGTCTCTTCGTCATGCAGCTCGGGCGTGGCGTCGCTGAGCAGCGCGGCGGCGAGCCGGCTGGCCCGGAAGCCCTCGACGTGGCCCCCCAGCCCGTCCGCGACGAGGAACGACACCGCGCGACCGGTGTTCACCTCGAGCCGCACGGGCTCGTTCTCGAACGCGCCGGAGAGGAACCCCGCGACCGCCAGAGTGTCCTCGTTGCGGCCGCGGACCAGGCCGCGGTGCGTCACCGCGACTACGTCGACCCTGGTCACCGTGGACCTCCTCTACCGGCTCTGTGGCGACAGGCTATGCCCCGCCAGCATCCTGTGCTGCTTTCCGCGCCGCTCGGCACGGAAAGCAGCGTCCGGGACGCGGTTCACCACCGCTCGTCGCGCGTGGGGACGCCGCAGCCCGGACCGGGACTCACTGTGGACGCCGTTGACCGACGTCACCGCGCGGATGGTACCGACTCGTCGCCACCGCGTCCGGTGGTGGCCCGGTTGCCGGCCTCTCCGTCAAGCGTCCGGCGCCGATCTGGGGACAACTCGGCGGCCGGTGGACGGACGATTCCGGACGGTATTCGCGCGCATTCTTTAGTCCTCGAATTCTGCGAGGAGGCGCTTTATGAATGGGTTGCGTTCGGCAGCGGCCGGGGTCGGTTTTCTGCTCTTGTTCGTCCCGCCGCCCGGCGCGGTCGACCGGATCACGTTTCACGTCCGGTACTTCGCCGAGGGCGGCAGCCATCAGACGTATCTGGACGCCCGGCGCGGCGCGGGCGTGGCCGGGGAGGCCTGGCTCGACGCGTCCGAGCACGACGCCAGGCGCGCCCGGACGCTGACCGTGTGCCACCGGCGACCAGGGGATCATCCGGTGCGTGCGGTCATTTCCGTTCCGGACGGGCGGCGAATCAGCTATTCCGCTCCGCACCGCGGTGGTTGTTACGAACGAATTCTTGGTTACCCGTTTTCCCGGTGGCAATTGGCGTTCGGTTCCCGGCTCTCGGGGTCGGTGCCACCGCCGCCCCTCGTCTGAACCGCCCGGTCAGCGTGTCGACGACGCGGTCCGTCGTCCAGTGCCCGCGGACGCCCGGCCGCTCGGCGAGGTACGCGACGAGCGTGTCGGCGTCCCAGCCGTGTGCCTCGTATAGGCCGCTCGCGATCATCCCCAGGTACCGCGCCGCCGGCGGGTTGGGCTCGACGTCGGCGCAGGACCACGGCGCGGTGAACGTCAGCATCGGGTGTCCGTCGAGGTCGCCGGGACGTACCAGCGTCTCGTACCGCCCCGGCCCGAGACACGCGCGGCCGGTGGTCAGCACCTCGGTGAGGTCCAGGTCGACGTCGGGGTGCCGGGCCATCTCCTGGGCGGCGACGTCGGCGAACTGGCCGGCGGTCAGCAGGTACGCGCGGGCGGCGGCGCGGCCGGGCAGCGTCGGGTCGTAGAACGCCATGCCGCCCGTCCACGTGCGGGATTCCAGCGCGAAGTAGACGCCGCCGGGCAGGAAGACCGGCATCGTGCGGCGGGGCGGGCGAGGGTCGCGGCAGCCCGGATAGGTGCGCGCGGCTCCGACCGGGCGTCCACCGGCGAGGTAGTAGCGCAGCCGGTCGGCGTGCATGTTCGACCCGTACGCGACGTACCACACCAGCTCGGTCACCGATCGAGTGTCGCCGGTGCGGCCGCCGGGCCGGGCGGCCACCCCGGGTCGTACGCTTCGTACTGTGACTGCGTCTGGCGAGGGCCCTGGTAAGCGACCCGCCGAGCCGACGCTGGATGCCCGCGTCGACTCGTTGCTACGCAGCCTCTCGCGGATGCGGAGCGACGGTGCGGCGCGGAAGAAGAAGCCCAAGAAGGTCGTGCGGGTGCTGGTCTACTGGCCCGCCGAGCAGTGGGACGCGATGGCCGCGCGCTGGCCGCAGTTCGTCCCCGAGTACGGCGACGACCACGACACGCACCGGCGGATGGTCGAGGACATGCTCCGGCGGCACGCAGAGGACTCCGGCGCGACGCTGGGCGTCGCGTCGCTGACCGTCGACGGGCTGGTGGAGTTCGCCGCCGCCCGAGAATTCGACGCCGCGGGATCGGAGACCCGTGCGGCCTACGCGGCGGAGCTGGGGCGGGCGGGGACCGTGACGTCCTGGCCGCCTGCGCAGCGGCAGAAGTGCTGGTGCGGCTCCGGGCGGACCTACCGCGAGTGCTGCGCGGCGATCTGATCCCGCTCGGGGGCCGGCGGGTGCCGCCGTGGTTGCCGCGCCGCGCCGCGCCGGGGGCGGCGGGGCGGCGGGGCGGCGGGGTGGCGGGGTGGCGGGGTGGCGGGGCTCATGAAAAGCGGATTAGACCAGCTATAACAAGACTGATCCGCGTTTCATCGTGTCTTGGGTGCCCTGGGACCCGCCGAAGTGCGCGCGATCGGCCCTCGGTTACAGCCTGAAAACCCGTCATCCCGCGGGCCGCACGGTGCGGGCGAGCCGGTGGACGTTCGTGGCCGCCGCGCTTAGGGGGCGACCAGTTCGGCGCGGCCGTCGCGGACCGGATAGCTGACCTCCGCGGTGACCACCAGCGGAGCGAGCGCGCCGCCGCTGCCGTCCGAACCGGCCCAGGTCACCGCCCAGGTGACGCCGACCCTCGTCCGGTAGCCGCCGCCCGGCTGGTCCACGGACGTCCGGCGGTAGGTGTGGCCGCAGTCGGGGGAGCCGGTCGGGCCGTGGGTGGCGTCGGTCAACGGCGTTCCGGAGGTACGGCAGGTGACCCGCGAGCCGTCCCCCGGCCACCAGGTGACGCGGACCGGCGCGGCGCTGACCACGGCGATCACCGCGCCCGCCCGCACCTCGCGGGAGAGCGGCGTCCGCCAGTGCGCCGAGTTGATCCACAGCCAGGTGGGGGTGCCGGTGAGCCCGCCGGACGCCCCGTCGGCGAACCGGACGAGCGGCCGCAGGGACGGCGTGGGAAGCGGGATCGTCAGGCGGCTCCGCGCTTCGACCGCTAGCGCGACGACGTCGTCCGGCGGCCCGCCGGGAGCTGAGCCGGTGCCGACGTTGCAGAGCAGGTTCGCCGACGCGTTCGGCACCGTGCAGGCGTCGTCCCACGCCTCCGGAGCGTCCGCTGCGGTCGGTGGGCGCGGACGCGTGCGGCCGTGCCGGTCGTCGCGCACGGTGATGTCCACTGATCGCCGGTTGTCACCGGTCACCGTGACCGGGTCGTCCCCGCCCTGTGCTGGCGTCGCCGCCAGCACGATCGCCACCGCGACCAGCCAGGCCGCGCCCCATGCCAGCACGCCGCCCCGGGTCAGCGCGGCGGCTCGCGTCAGCACGTCGTGCCTCGGGGGTAGGTCACGGCGGAGACGCGCCAGGTGCCGTCGGTGCCGCGGGTGAGGTTCGCACGCACCGGGTTCCGGGCCACGCCGCGGGTCACCGGGCCGTCGGCGTCGGCGACACCCGATCCGGTGGAGTCCAGACACCCCTCGACGAACGCTAGCGCGCCCTCGATCCGGACGGTCTGGTGCAGCGGCACGTCCCGCCCGTAGCTGCGCTGCCCCTCGGCGTCCAGCACGGCGAGGCTCCGCACCAGGTGGGTCAGCTGCGGCTCGGCCGTCACCGGCGCCAGCAGCGTGCGCCTGCGGGTGGCGGGCGCGGCAGCCGCGGCCGGCAGCGCGTCGGTCCAGAACCGCAGGTACTGCGCGAGCGCCTCCGCCTCCGCCGCGCGAACCTCGGCCCCGCTCCGCCCCGCTTCGGTCCCGCTCCGCCCCGCTTCGGTCCCGCTCCGCCCCGCTTCGGTCCCGCTCCGCCCCGCTTCGGTCCCGCTCCGCCCGGCGTCGGCCGCGGTCGGCCCCGCCGAGGCCGCCCCAGTGGGCGCGGCCCCGGTTGACGCACCTGGCGGGGCGCTCGCGGCGGGTGGGAGCGAACCGTAGGGCTCGGCGCCGCTACACGCCGCGCCCACGAGCAGGCAGGCGACCACCAGCGCTCGCACCGTCCACATGCATCAACGGTAGCGACCCGATCACAACACGTTTCAATTTTCCACAGGCCAGTGCCGGAGCGTGGAATCGAACTGGGTGCGGACGACGTCCACGAGCTTGTCGACCTCGTCCGCAGGCCACTCCGCGGTCTCGATCGGCTCCAGCACCGCGACCTCCACGGTGCCCGGGTGGACGAGCAGCGAGTCCCGCCACATCAGGTCACCGGCGTTGCGGATCACGATCGGGACGATCGGCACGGCCGCCTCCACGGCCAGGTGGAAGCCACCCTTCTTGAACCGCCCGAGACGTGGCGTCGGCGACCGGGTGCCCTCCGGCGCGATCGCGATCGACACACCGGCCCGCAGCTTCGCCACGGCCGGCTCCAGCGCCGCGCGTCCCCGCCCGGCCGCGCGATCGACGTACGCGACGTCGAGCAGCGCGCCGATCGCCGCGAACCGCGGGTCGGACCGGGCCTCCTTCTTGACCACCGCGGTGACGTCCCGCCGGATCAGACTGCCTACGATCGCCAGATCCAGGCCGCTCTGGTGGTTGAACATGAACACGGCCGGACGCCGCGCCCAGAGGTGGTGCTCGCCGGTGACCTCCACCCGAACCCCGGCGAGCGTCAGCGCCAGGTCCGGACCGATCGAGCCGGCCAGGTTCGCGGCGGTCGCCCGCGAACGGCTCAGCAACCCGACGCCGGTGCTCAGCCCGACCGACCCCAGCAGCGCACCCAGCGCGACACCGGTCCGGACCAGGGCGGCCGCCCCGAACCGGCTGCCCGGCGGGTCGAGCCGCATCACCGGCCAGTCGTGCAGCAGCGCGGCCGCTGGCAGGTCGCCGTCCGGGTTCAGCGCGCACGGGTACCCGGCCACCGCCAGGAACGGCACGTCCTCGGCGCCGTTGGAGTACGCGTAGCTCTCGGTGAGCGAGATGCCCACTTCCGCGGCGTGCGCCTCGACCGCGCGGGCCTTGGCCGGGCCCCAGAGCGACCCCGCGGCCAGGTCGCCGGTGAGCATGCCGTCCTTGACGCTGTGCCGGGTGCAGAGCACCTCGTCGAACTCCATGTCCTTGGCCACCGGCCCGGCTTGGAACCAGGTCGCGGACGTCGCCATCACGAGCGTGTGCCCGGCCCGCCGGTGCGCCTCGACGAGCCGGCGCGCCCCGGGGTAGATCAGCCCGGCGATCTGCTGCCGGAACAGCCGCTCGCCCCACTCCTCGAGGTCCTCCTCCTGGCGTCCGGCCAGCGCCCGGACCGCGAACGCGGCCAGCGCGTCGAGGTCGGCACCGCGCAAGCGCATGTCCAGCGCCAGCCCGAGCGTCCGTCCGAGCTCGGCCAGGCCGACGTCCCGCTTCCGGATCCGGTCGCGGTACACGGCGACGGCGGTGTACCCGTCGATCAGCGTCCCGTCGAGGTCGAAGAACGCGCCGACGGACGGCCCCTGCGGGCCGGCGGCGATCGCCGCCAGCCGATCGTTCAGCTTCACGCTCGAGATACCCCCGGTCGACGGGCACTCACGGTCACAGCAGGCGACGCGACGCTCTCGTTCCCTCCGGTCCCGGCCGTCCCGGAGCCGCCGGGCGGCTGCGGGGCAGCTCCGGGGCCGGCCGGGTCGGAGCTGCCGGGCTGGGGCGCGGCGGCTCCGGGGCCATCCGCGTCGGAACTGCCGGGCTGAGGCGCGGCGGCTTCGGGGCCATCCGGGTCGGAGCTGCCGGCGTCGGCCGGTTCCGCTGTGGGCAGGCCGTCATCGGCCGGACCGCCGTCGGGCAGGGCGTCTCCGGGCAGGGCGTCTCCGGGCAGGGCGTCTCCGGGCAGGGCGTATCCGGGCAGGGCGTCTTCGGCCGGGGCGTCGGAGTGGCCGGTCTCGCCGAGCGCGAGCGCCCGCACCCGGCGGACCCGCTCCACCCAGCCGGTGATCTCCGCGGCGAACTCCTGCCGGGCCTGCTGCACCTCGTCCCGCCCCGGGTCGACCAGGTCGTGGTTCGCGGCCAGCTTGAGCGCGGTCGCGAACAACTCACCCGAGATCGACTCGGTGCTCGCCAACTGCTGCTGCATCCGGAGCTGCTTGGCGACGTCGAGGCACTCCCGGGTGAACGCCTTGGCCTCCACCGGCTGCCGCGGGTCGCGGGCGGCCAGCCGCTGGGCGACCACCCAGTACGCCTCCAGATACGGCTGCAGGACCCGGTGGGCCAGGTGCGGCCGAACCGAGGCCAGCAGCGTCGCGGCGCCGTCCGGATCGGCGAGGCGCGCCCGCCACTCCGGGTCGATCAAGGCCAGCTCGCGGTGCAGCTCGGAGCGGAACGCGTCCTTGTCGCTGAAGAAGAACTCGAACTTCAGCAGGTCGCGCAGCGCGAGCGCGGCCTTCCAGCCGTAGTCGATCAGATCCGCCGGGGCGGGTTGCCCATCGGCGATGGCCTGCAGCATGAGCTCGGCCACCGCCCGCGTGACCAGGAAGTGGATCGTGTTGTTCCGATAGAACGCGGCGACCAGGTGCTGGTCGGGGCCGATCCGGTAGACCGGCTCGGTGCCCTTGTCGTAACGCTCGACGACGCCCGAGCTCGCCAGCTCGTCCAGCGTGTGGCGGACGCCGCGCTCGTCGGCGAGCCCGAGCCCGGTGCGGGTGGCCAGCTGACGGGCCTCGAAGTACCCGGTCAGCGGATCGAGGACGGCGGCGACCTCGGAGACGGTCAGCGCCCGGTCCTCGATCCCCAGCAGCGCCAGCGTCACCAGCGACCGGGGCATCACCGGGCTCGCCTCGTTGATCCGGTGGCAGACCTCGAACGCGGTCTTCTGCACCGCGAGCCGGGTGTCCGGCGCGTCGGCGAGCGCCTGCCGCAGCGAGAGCGGCTCGCCGAACCGCACCTGGACGCATCCGCGCTGGTTGTTCTGTGCCCGGTTGAACTTCAGCAGCCAGGCGAAGCTCTCCGGCGACTTCGCGGCGCCGTGCGCCTCCTCGGCCATCACGCCGACCTCGTAGAGCTGGTCGTAGCTGAGCGAGACCGGTACCAGGTACACGTCCTCGGCGCCGCTGGACCGGAACGCTTCGGCCAGGTAGGTGAGCAGCCCGTAGCGGGGCGGACGGAGCTTGCCGGTGCGGCTGCGCCCGCCCTCGATGTACCACTCCAGGTTGAAGCGCTTGGAGAGCAGGTAACCCATGTACTCGCGGAGCACCCAGCGGTACACCGCGTCGTCGGCGATGCTGCGCCGGATGAACACGTAGCCGCTGCGCCGGGTGAGCGGCCCGACCGGCCAGAAGTCGATGTTGATCCCGCCCATCACGTGGTTGAGCGGCAGGCCGTGTGCCAGCAGCGCCGGGCGGAGCACCAGCGGATCGAGATAGGAGCGGTGGCTGGGCAGGAAGACCAGCGGGTACTTGCGCCCGAGCTCGCGCAGGTCGTCGGCCTTCGAGTCGTCGACGACCACCCGGTAGGCGCGGGAGAAGTACCGGCCGAGCCGGTTCCAGGCATCGATCGCCCGGCGGTCCTGTGCCGCGACCATCTGGTGCAGCGCGCCCAGCGCCCGCTGGCTGACCTCCGCGACCGGCAGGTCCAGCTCGTCCGCGAGCTTCTCGACGCCGGCACGGAAGCGCGGGCTCGCGGTGATCTCCTCCACCACGTAGCGGGCGACCTTGTACTGGCTGCCGATCAGGGCGCGCTCGGCACGGTCGAGCGCGAGCACGGCCTGCCGCCGCACGAAGCTGTCGAAGCCGTCCTTGGACGCCAGCCGCTGCCAGCGCTCGCGCAGGTCGTCGACCGTCGCCGGTTTGCCGACCAGCACCCGGTACCGGTCGGCCCCCTGGCGCACGAGCAGCCGCTGCACGGTCGACTGCGAGCGGCGGGCACCCATCCGGGCCACCGTCGTGCGGAGCTTCGTCAGCGGCTTCTCGTCCTCGGCGGCCGGCAGCCAGGCCACCCGGAGCGGGGTGACCAGCAGGTCACCGGCGTTGTCGATGGTCTCGTGGAGCCGGCCGTCGGTCAGGTCGACGACCAGCCGCCCGCCGTCGCCCGACTCGTTCTCCAGCTGCTCGGTGAGCCAGGCCGCGATGATCTGCCGTTCCTGCGGGGTGTCCGACTGGACCAGGTAGAGCGTCCCGCTCCGGACGGAGTCTGGTTCTGCGTCGCGCATCACTGCGCTCCTTCCGTCCGATCGTTCGTCGACTTCTTGGCGCGGGTCGTCCGGCCCGACGACGGGCGCTTCTTCGGGGTGCGCGGCTTCGCAGGGCGGAGCGCGAGCACCTCGTCCAGCCCCTCGGCGAGGCATTCGAGGAAAACGTCCGGCTCGGTCACGGCCGCGGTGTCGATCGTGACGCCGATGCAGCAGGTGCCGGTGTGCGAGACGAGCGTCGCCATCACCCCGCAGCCGGGCGCGGGCGCGAACGGGAACATCCGGTCGATCCGGGCGCCGGCCATGTATACCGGCACCGGTATCCCGGCGACGTTGCTCGCTTGCAGGTCGATCAGGCTGGTCTGGCCGAGATACCAGCGGGCCACCGCCGCGACCGGCAGCCGCGACAGCGCGGGCGCGGCGAGCGTCAGGATGTCGGCCGCCGGCTCGGCCCGCGCGTCGAGCACCAGCTCACGGATGCGCCGGATGCGGTCGGCCGGGTCCCGGACGCCGATCGGCGCCGCGAACCGGGCGACGCCGAACCGGTTGCCGCCCATCGGGTCGGCTGAGTCGCGCAGGCTGATCGGCATCCCGATCGGCAGCAGGTCGATGGGTGCGTCGAGCCGCTCGTGGTAGCGGCGGAACCCCGCGAGTAGCGCCGCCAGGTAGGCGTCGTTCAGCGAGCCGCCCGCGGCCTTCGCGGCGCCCCGCAACTCGTCGACCGTCGTCTCCAGCGTGCCGAACCGACGGCCGAGCCCGCGCCCGCGCAGGATCGGCGACGGTGGACACGACGGTGGCGCCGCCAGGCGCAGCAGCGACTGCGTGAATCCGATCGCGCTGCCCGGGTCGCGCACCGCACGCTCGGCCAGCCGCAGGCCGGCCTGCGCGCGGCTGAGCACGGTCTCCGGGAGCGTGCGGATCTGGTCGGTGAGCTGCTCGCGGAGCGCATCGAGGCCGCTCAGCTGCTCCGGCGGTGGCGGCAGCGCGGACGGTTTGTCCGGTGTCGGTTCCCGCCTGCGGCTGTGCAGGAGCGTCACCAGCTGCATGCCGCCCATGCCGTCGGTGATGCTGTGGTGGGTCTTGAGTAGATAGATGGCGGTGCCGTCGGCGAGGCCTTCGACGAGTAGCGCCTCCCACGGCGGCCGGGCCCGATCGAACGGCCGGTCGACCACCGTGCGGCAGAGTTCCAGCGCCGCCGCGAACGTGCCCGGCTCGGGCAGGCGGATCCGGCGCAGGTGATAACCCAGGTCGAACTCGGGATCGACCGACCAGACCGGCTTGCCGAGCTGGAACGGCGGATCGACCACCCGCATCCGGAAGCGGGGTACGACGCCGAGCGCCCACTCGTGGGCGGCGACGAGCCGGTCCCAGTCCGGCGTGGTGTCGAGGACGTCGATCGCGGCGATCGTCGACCGTAACCGCGGCTCGGCTGCCTCCAGCCGCCACATTCCGGCCTCGAAGTCCGACATCGTCCGCCCGGCACCCCAGCCGAGCGCCCCGTAATCAACGTCTACCGCGCTGGGTGGAAGTTCTAGCCCGGTCACCGCCACCTCCCCCGGTCTGGGCGCGGCGCCTCGATCTGCCTATTTCGGTCGCGCGCGTCCCACTTTTCCTGCCCCGGATGTGGCGCGCAACACACTTGGCGAGATCAGCGGCGTAGCCAGCCGGGACGGACGGTTCGATCGGAGGTCGACGGTGTCCGGGCAGGTGTTGCGATGGGCCACCGCGTCCGGGTCGCGGTAGGCCTCGGGGAACTCGTCCAGCATCTCCTCAAGCGCGGTCTCCAGCCACGTGAGCGCCGATGTGGGCAGGCCCTGCCTGCGGCCGGCCCAGCGCGTCCAGGCCGTGAGGACGGCAGGCATCGCGCTCTTCGACGCCGCGTCCAGCAGCGCGTGTTCGGGGACGTCGACCAGCAGCAGTTCGTCGAGGACGCCGGGCCCGACCCGGGCGGGGACATCGGCGTGCGCGATCGCGCGGTCGACGAGCAGCCGCGCCCAGCGGCCGGCGAGGTCGGTGTCGAGGAGATCGGCGGCCTCCGGTGCGGCGAGGAACTCGGCGATCAGCGCGTCCGGCTCCACGTCCGGCTCCGGGGTGACGGTCTCGATGCTCGGCGGCAGCTGCCGGACCCTGGCCAGCGCCAGGGCCCGGTGCGGTGCCAGCTCCTCGTTGACCCGGGGCTCGACCAGCCCGTCGGTGATCGTGAACGCCTGCTGCAGGCGGCGCCGGGCCGCTGCGGGCTCGATCGGCTCAAGGAACGCCACCGGTGTGGCGGCGAGCTCGTACTGCAGGTCGGCGAGGCTGCCGGCGACCGCCTCGGTGAAAAAGACGTCCTTGGCGATGCCGCCGAGCGTGTGGTCGATCAGGACGAGCATCGCGTGCTCGTTCGGCCCGCGCCGGAACGCGCAGAGAATCGTCTCCTGGTCGCCGAACACGTCCCCGTAGTGCCAGCATTCTCCGGCGGAGAGGTCGTCCACAGCGGTTGCCCAACGTGGCCGCGGTACCCCGGTGGCCGCGATCCGGTCCGCGGCCGCCGCAGCGGTCCGGCGGGCGGACGCGCTGCTCGCGATCCGGCTCAACGCGGTCAGCGCGGTCAGCGCCGCCGGGCGGTCGGTGCCGTCCACGGCTTCGGCGGCGGCCACCCAGGCGTCGGCGAACGTGTCCTCGGCGGCGGGATCCCCGTCCGTGGCGGACCAGACCGCCCCCAGCACGTCCGAGCACCAGAGTTCGGTTTGGATCGGGTCCCCGTCCTCGACCAGGTCAGCTGCCTGGCGGAACAGCAGCCGGACCAGGTTCTCCGGCAGCGCGTCGGCTGGGTGGGTCGTCTCGGGCGGAGGAGTGGACTCCGGTGGGGTAGCCAGGGACAAGTGCGTGGACGAGCGCGGGCGGGTTGATGACGGCCTGCGCTTCGGCGTCCGTTGGCTCATACGCCAAGATCCTTCCACCGATTTGCGTGGTGCGACGACGACGCCCCGGTATCGATTGATAATCCCTGTTTTATAAGGGATATGGGGATGTTGGTGATACTGAGCCGTATCAGCGGGGGATTAGCGAACTCGGCGATCCCCACCAGGAGACCCGCAGCAGCTCCCGACCCCGGGTGGCGGCCACGAACAACACCGACCGCTCCTCCTGCAGATCCAGCGCGTACCCGAGTGGATCGTCGTCCTCGGGGGTGAGCGCCGACGGGTCGGGCACCGCACCGTCGTTCACGCCGATCAGCGCGGCTCGCCGGAACTCCAGACCCTTCATCCCGTGCATCGTGCCGACCGTGATCCCGTCCTCGCCCACCGGTACGCGCGCGTCGGCGAGCGCGGCCGCGGCGCCCCGTGCCACCCGCGGTGTCCTGGCGGCGACCCCGATCTCCCGCCAGTCGACGCCGTCGGAGTGCCAGCGCCGGACCGCCTCGGCCAGCCCCGCCAGCTCGGCCGCCGCGTTCGGGTAACCGACCAGCTCCGGGTCCGCGCCGCGCCCGGCCGAGCGGTATCCGCGCATCGAGTCGACGCCGCCGTCCAAGTCGTCCGAGTCGGACTCGGCGAGCACCCGCATCGCCCAGCCGAGGATCTGGGCGGTCGTGCGGTAGTTCACGGTCAGCCGAGTCGACCGGCCCTCGACGTCGATACCGAGCGTTTTGAGGTGCACCCGATATCCGTGGATGCGCTGGTGCGGGTCTCCGGTGAGGAACAGGTCGTCGGGCCCGGCCGCAGCCGCGGCCCGCAGCAGCCGCCACTGCGCGGGGTGCAGGTCCTGCACCTCGTCGACGACGACGTGGCGGAACAACGGCTCCGGACGCTCGGCCAGCAGCTGCGCGGCCTGGTCGGCGACGGTGAGCGGAGTCCACACGCCGGTGGCCAGCAGCACCCGGCTCGCTTCGGCGAGGCCCGGCCAGAGCTGCTGCCGCTGCGCGGTGGCCAGCCGCAGGCCGCGCCCGCGCCGGTCGGCGGCGAGGTACCCGTCGAGGTCGGCGATCCGCTGCGCGAAGACGACGCCCTCCCACTCGCGGCGCAGGAAGTGCGGCCCGTACCGGCCGCCGGTGCGCCGGGAGGCGTCCGCCCAGAGCCGGGCGTACTCGTCGTCGGTCACGTACCGGAGCGCGCCGTGACGCTCGGCGACCACCTCGTCGGCCAGGCGGTCCAGGTTGACCACCCGGACGGTTGTGCGCTGCCCGGCGTCCAGAATTTGTTCGAGGTCGCGCTCCAGCGCGGCGGCCAACTCGTCCGAAAACGAAGTGAGCAGCACCGACGACGGCGGGATCTCCGCCCGGGTCACCAGGTGGCGGACGCGGTGCAGGGCGGTCACCGACTTCCCCGTTCCGGGGCCGCCGAAGACGATCGCGGGCCCGGCGTACGAGGGCCGATAGGCCACGGTCTCCTGCTCGGGGTGGAGGAACACCCGTAGGCGGGACGGCGCGATCGCGAGCAGCGCGAGCAGTTCGACCGGGCCGTCCACCAGCGCGATCCGGCCCTGCGAACGGCGGATCGCGGCGGCGAGATCGTCCGCGTACGACGGCTGATCACCGTCCGGGGAGAGCAGCAGCCCGTCACCGAGCAGGTGCAGCGTCGTGTACTGGGCCTCGGGCAGCGCGTGCTCGAGCGTCCGCAACTGGTCGAGGGTGCGGACCGTCCTGGCGACCGCCAGGACGTCCGCGCTGATACCGAGCCGGTGCAGCTGCTGGTCGGTCAGCCGGTCGAAGAGCAGCGCCGGGGCTTCCTCCGCGGCCTTGCGGTAGTCGGGGAGCAGGCGTTCCAGCTCCTCGACGTCGGTGACGTCGAGGACGCCGGAGGCGGCGTTGACCGCGAGCGCGTGGTGCTTCGCCCACGTCACGGCCTCGGCCTCCGGCCGGACGCCGAGCAGTAATCGGACGTCGTCGGGCGCGGCGACCGTCGCGCGCAGCTCCTCGGTCAGGCGGACCGTGCCCAACCGGTCGTCCCGGCCGCCTGGCACCGGCTCCACCGGGAGCTCGGGGAACCGCGCGAGCGCGGCCCGCACGTCGTCCCGCTGCGCCGGATCGAGCCGGCCGAACTCGCCGAGGAACTCGACGTGTACGGCGAGTTGCGCCACCAGTCTCCTCCGTTGCGGTCGCTCCGCCCGTCCCGAGCCTGTCCCGCCCAGTCTGGTAGACCAGGGAAGTCGGCCGCGCACCCGGGGGAGACCGATGGCGAAGTTGAGCACGATCCTCGACCAGATCGATTCCGGGTCGATGCTCCTGCCCGAGTTCCAACGTGGTTACGTCTGGAACCGCGATCAGGTTCGGGGCTTCATGCGGTCGCTGTACCTGGGGTATCCGGTGGGGTCGCTGCTGGTCTGGGAGACCGACACCGCCGACCAGGCCGTGCGGGGCGTGGTCCCCGGGGGCGGAGTGCGGCAGTTACTGCTGGACGGACAACAGCGAGTCACTTCGCTCTACGGCGTGACCCGTGGACGGCCGCCCGCGTTCTTCGAGGGGGATCCCGCGGCGTTCACCGGCTTACGGTTCCACGTGGCCGACGAGGTCTTCGAGTTCTACGCGCCGGTCAAGATGAAGAACGACCCGCTGTGGATCGACGTCACCGAGCTGTTCGTCCGCGGTGCCGAGTGGCAGCTGGAGCGCCTGTCGTCGGACGCGCGCAACTGGTCGTACGTCGGCCGGCTGATGAAACTGCAGAACCTGCTCGACAAGGAGTTCTACGCCGAGCAGATCACCGGCGCGGACAAGACCACCGACGTCGTCGTCGAGATCTTCAACCGGGTCAACTCCGGCGGCACCAAGCTCTCCAAGGGTGACCTCGCGCTGGCCAAGATCTGCGCCGAGTGGTCGGGCGCGCGCGCGACGATGCGCTCCTACCTGCAGCGCTGGGCGGATGAGGGTTACGAGTTCACGCTCGACTGGCTGCTCCGCAACGTGAACGCGGTCGCGACCGGCCGGGCGCCGTTCTCCGCGCTGGACGACGTCTCGGCCGACGAGTTCGAGCAGGCGTTGACCGACGCCGCCGCGCACATCGAACTCGCGCTAGACGAGATCGCCGCGCGGCTCGGGCTCGACCACGCCCGGGTGCTGCCGGGGCGCCCGGCGATCGCGGTGCTCTCCCGGCTGATCTCGGACAACGGCGGTGAGTTCGGGGACGCCGCCCAGCGGGACCGGGCGCTCTACTGGTACATCCACTCAGGCCTGTCGGGGCGGTTCGCCGGCTCTACCGAGACCTACCTCAACCAGGACCTCGCGTCGGTCTCCGGGCCGGGTGGCGTCGACGAGCTGATCGCCCGGCTGGAGCGCTGGCGGGGCAACACCCTGACGATCGACCCGCGCGACCTGGACGGGGCGGGCAAGGGCTCCCGCTACTACCCGCTGGTCTACCTGGTCGGCCGGGTGCTCGGTGCGCGGGACTTCGGCACCGGCGGTGAGGTCGCGGCCGCGGCCGGCCTGCGGGTGCAACCGCTGTTCGGCAAGGCGGCGCTGTCCCGGGCCGGCTACCGGCCGACCGAGATCAACGCGATCGCGAACTTCGTGCTGGTGACGCCGGAGAGCGCGGCCGAGATGGCGCGCCGCCGCCCGGAGGAGTTCCTGGGCCGCGCCGCCGAGGCCTATCCCGGGCTGCTCGCGTCGCAGTGCCTGCCCGCCGACCCCGAGCTGTGGCGGGTCGAGCGGTACCGCGACTTCCTGGCCGCGCGGCGTGAGCTGCTGGCCGCGGCGGCGAACCAGATCCTCGAAGGGTTGCGCACCGGCGCCAGGGTCGACGCACCGCGGCTGCCGCGGATGGTCCTGCGCCCCGGCGGTGACGACGAGATCGACATCCGGGCCGAGGAGGTCGGCGCGCTGGTGGAGGAGCTGATCGGGCTGGGGCTCGCGGTGCCCGAGCGGGACGCCGAGATCCCGGACCCGGAAACCGGCCGCGCACTCTCGGTCGCCGAGGCGGTCTGGCCGGACGGTCTGCAGCCGGGCCAGGGCGCGCCGGTCGTCCTGGAGCTGGACCCGGACGGGGCCGACCTGCCGCGGATGGCGGAGCTCGGCTACGAGGTGTTCACGTCGGTCGAGGCGCTGCGGGGGTACGCGCTGCGCCGGAGCCGGGAGGCGACCGGCGGGGCCGTGTCCGCGCCGGTGCCGGCGCCGCCGCCGGTCGTGGCGCCGGCCCCGGTGGTCGCCGCCGACCCGGCGGCGGAGTTCCACCGGGCTATGACGACGATCCACCAGCAGGCGCGGGACGAGACCGGCTACTCCGCGACGTACCTGCTCGCGATGCTGGCCGAGGACGGCGGCGTCGAGACGGCGAAGCGCCTCCTGGCGTCCGCGACCGTGAGCACGGGGTTCACCGCGCTGTGGCAGAAGGGACGCCTCGACCTGACCGTCGAGGCCCTGGTCCTCGACCCCCGGTTCGCCGGTCTGTTCACCGCGGAGGAGCTGGACGCCGCCCGCAGCCGCCTGGCCCAGTTCGGCTTTCACGCGTGAAGACCGGCCGCGAGGCCGGTCTTCACGCCTGGGATGCCGGTCAGCGGCCGGGCCACCAGATTTTCGGGCCCACGTGGACCGCGAGGGCGGGGACGAGCAGCGACCGCACAACGAACGTGTCGAGCAGGACGCCGACCGCGACGATGACGCCGATCTGCACCGACGGCACCAGCGGCAAGACGCAGAGCGCCGCGAACGTCGCCGCCAGCACAACACCGGCACTGGTGACGACCCCACCGGTGGCCGTGAGCCCGCGCAGCACGCCGGGCGTGTGACCGAGTCGGCGCACCTCCTCGCGGGCCCGCGTCATCAGGAAGATCGAGTAGTCGACGCCGAGCGCGACCAGGAACAGGAACGTCGTCAGCACGATGCTGTACTCCAGGCGCGGATACCCGATCAGGTGCAGGATCACGGCCGCGGCGCCCATCGCCGCTGCGTACGAGAGCACGACGCTGGCGATCAGCAGCAGCGGGGCGACGATCGCCCGCAGCAGCACGACCAGCACCAGGAACACCACGGCGAGGATGAGCGGCATCAGCACCCGGTGGTCGCGGTCGGTTGCGTGCTCGGTGTCGAGCTGGGCCGCGGTCTGACCGGTCACCTGGGCACCGGTGTCGTCCACAGCGTCCCGTAGCCGTTCGACGGTCTGCTGCGCGGCCGCACTGTCCGGCCGGTCGGCGAGCGTCGCGGCGATCAGCGCCGTTCGGCCGTCCTCCGAGATCCGCGCGTCGGCCACGTCCGCGACGCCCTCGACGCCCGTCGCCGCAGCGACGGCCTCCGGAGCGCGGTCCGCGTCCACCACGATCTCAGCCGGAGCGGACGTTCCACCGGCGTAGTGCTGTTCGACCAGCCGCTGTCCGGTCACCGAACCGACCTCGCTGGTGAACGTCTCGTCCGCGGGCAGGCCGAGGCTGAGGGTGGAGGCACCGAACGCCACCACGACCAGCAGCGCCGCCGACGCGCCCCAGACGCGGCCCGGCGCACGTCGCACCAATCGCGCCACCGCACTCCACACGCGCGGCTCCCGCTCCACGACATCCCCGACTCGCGGCACGAACGGCCAGAACAGCCACCGTCCGCACACGACGATCAGCGCGGGCAGCAGCGTCGTCATCGCGGCGAACGCGGCGAGGATGCCGAGCGCCGCGACCGGCCCGAGCGACCGGGTGCCGTTCAGGTCCGCGAACAGCAGGCAGAGCAGCGCCAGCGAGACCGTCGCCGCCGACGCGAGGATTGCCGGGAACGACCGCTTCAGCGCGACCGCCATCGCCTGGTGCCGGTCCTCGTGCCGCCGCAACTCCTCCCGATAGCGGGAGATCAGCAGCAGCGCGTAGTCGGTACCCGCACCGAACACCAGGATCGTCAGGATGTTCTGCGACTGCAGGTTGACTTCCAGCCCGGCGTTCTTCGCTAACAGATACACGACGGCGCTCGCGACCTGGCTCGCTATCGCGACCGTGAGCAGCGGGATCAACCAGAGCACCGGGCTGCGGTAGGTCACCAGCAGCAGCACGGTCACCACGCCTGCGGTGACCAGCACGAGCATCAGATCCATGCCCTCGAACGCGTCGAAGATGTCGCCGTCGGCGCCTGCGGACCCGGTGAGCGCGGTGTTCAGACCCGCGGGCTTGTCCTCGGACAGCGCGTCCCGGATCTCGGTGGTGGCGTCGGACTGCGCGTCGCTGTCACCCGCGAGCGGGAACGACAGCAGCAGGGCCTGACCGTCCTCGCTCGGGACGGCCGCCGGCACGGTGCCGTCGAGCGCGTACTGGGCGAACGCGGCCCGGTCCGCTTCCACCGCGGCGCGGTCGGCGTCGGTGACGCCGGTGTCGCGGGTGTAGACCGCGACCGCCACGAGCGCGTCCGCGCCGGGGAACGCGCCTTCGACGCGTTGCTGTGCCTGGTACGCCTCCGACGAGTGCGGGGCCGAGGTCAGCGCGTCGTTGTTCTGGACGCTGGTCAAGCTGGCAGCCAGCGGGCCGGCGATTCCGGCGAGCACCAGCCACCCGAGGATGACCAGGAACTTCGCGCGCCGTCCGGCAGGAAAGGTGATGAGCCGGCGCCAACCGGGTGGGTCCGGCTCCGGGGGTCGTGTCGTTGGGGTCGAGTCGAGTTCAGTCGTCATGTGCGCAGCGTCGGGCGCTCGGCGCACCGATCACGCACGCTCCGCTGACGGCCCCGGCCCCGCCTCGTCAGCCAGACGGTGCAGCTCGGTGATCGCCTCGTCGCGCGTGAGCGCAAGCGCGGCGTCGTACGTGGCGTTGAACACGTCCGGGCCGAGCGCCGCGCGGACAGCGTCCGCGATCGACGGGATGGTCGGATAACTCGGGCTGTGCCCACCCCGTAGCGCCGGCACCAGCCCGAGCAGCGTCGCCGCCGCGCCGGCTTCACCGGCGAGTTGGGCGGCTGCGGCCAGACCCTCCGCGACGTCGCCGACGAGCGGCGAATGGCGCGGGATGCCGCTGTTCAGCGCGCTGCGGTGCCGCTCGCGGGCCGCGGCGGCGTCGCCGGTTGCGTACGCGACCCAGCCGAGCCCTATCAGCAGCAGCGTGCGCGCCTCGTCGGCGACGTACCAGCCGCCGGCGAGCTCGGCGAGCCCCGACCGATAGAGCCGCTCCGCTTCCGTAAGGTCCCCCCGCAGCCAGGCCAGCTGGCCCTGGCCGGCTCGCACCCTGGTCATGACGTCGGAAGCGCCGGCGCGCGCGGCGAGTTCCGCGGCGGCTCGGAACGACGCCTCGGCGGTCTCCAGTTCGCCGACGCGCAGGTCGCTGGTCGCTCGGCGGCAGAGCAGGTCGCTCTGGTCCTCTTCGGAGTTGAGTTCGGCGGAGAGCCGCATCGCCGCGCTGTTCAGCGCGAGGAACTGCTCCCGCTCGCCCTGGCTGTCCGCGATGTCGGCGAGTTCGCCGAGCGCCATCGACTCGCCCCACCGGTCGCCGAGCGCGCGGAAATCCGCGACGGACTCCTCCAGGTTCGCGCGGGCTCCGGCCACGTCAGCGCTGAACATGTGCCGCATGTAGGCGCGCCCGAACTTCTGCAGGGCGTCCGTCCACGGGTCGACGTCCGGATTGTCGTACCAGGCTTCGAGTTTCGAGTGCTCGCTCTCGGCGGGTGGACCGGCGCTCAACGCGGCGAGCACGTTGAGGAACGGCAATCGTGGTGGCCGGAACCCCTCGTCGGGCTTCACCGGCCAGACCGAGCCCTCTCGCGCCCAGGCTCCGTCGTACCCCGCGAGGCGGGCGGCCAGGACGCAGATCGCGTGCTCCTCGTCCATGCCGTGCGGGGGACGCGGACCGACCCCTTCCAGCAGGTCGCGGGCGAGCACCCCGAACTCGCCGCGCCGACCGCGGATCCAGGAGTACATCGCGAGCGCGGCGGTCAGCCGCAGCCCGAGCGCCGGATCCGCGGTGCTCGACCAGCGCACCGCGGCATGCAGGTTGTCGCGCTCGCTGTCCAGGATCGCGGCCCAGCGGAGCTGATCGCCGGTGCGCAGCCGGGCGTCGCCTTCCAGGGCCAGCTCCAGGTAGTACTCGGCGTGCGCGCGGCGGAGCTGCTTGAGTTCACCGGACTCGGCCAGCCGCTCCTCGCCGTACATCCGCACGGTGTCGAGCATCCGGTAGCGGCCCTCGGTCAGCTCCACCAGCGACTTGTCGACCAGCCCGGAGAGCAGATCGGCGTCGTCCAGACCGCAGACCTGATCGACCGCGGCGGCCGTCGCTCCACCGATGAAGACCGTCAGCCGCCTGGCCAGCGTCCGCTCGCTGTCGTCGAGCAGGTCCCAGCTCCACTCGATCGCCGCCCGGAGCGTCCGGTGGCGGGCCGGGCCGGTGCGCTCGCCCCGGGACAGCAGCCGGAACCGGTCGTCCAGGCGGGACGCGACCTCGGCGAGCGGGAGGCCGCGAAGCCGGGCGGCGGCCAGCTCCAGCGCGAGTGGCTGCCCGTCCAGCATCCGGCAGATCCGCAGCACCTGTGGCGCGGTCTGCGCGTCCACCACGAAGTCGGGACGCGTCGCGGCCGCGCGATCGGCGAAGAGCTGCACGGCGGGCGCGGTCCGGATCTTCTCCAGCGGGTCGTCGACGGCGGCCAGCCCGAGTGCCCGCACCGGCAGCAGACGCTCGCCGGTGATGCCGAGCGGTTCCCGGCTGGTGGCCAGCGCGCGGAGCGACGGGCAACGGCGGAGCAGGTGGTCGGCGAGCGTGGCAGCGGCGTCCACCACGTGTTCGCAGTTGTCGAGGATCAGCAGCATCGGCCGGTCGGCGAGCGCGGCGACCAGGCGGTCGAGCGGGGCGCCCGCCGCGACGGTCGGACGTAGGCCGCCGTCGCGGAGGCCGAGAGCGTCGAGTACCACCTGTTCGACTTCGGCGCCGTTCCGCACCGTGGCCAGCTCGATCAGGCAGCTCTCGCCGTCCCGGCGCGCGGCCGCTTCGATCGCCAGCCGGGTCTTGCCCGCGCCGCCCGGCCCGGTCAGCGTGACCAGCCGGTGGGCGTCGAGGAGGTCGCGGAGCCGGCCGAGCTCCTCGTCGCGGCCCACGAAGCTGGTCAGCTGGGCCGGCAGCCGCTTGACGGGGGCCGGGGTGCGGTGGTCGGGTTCGCGGAGGACGGCCAGGTGCGCGGCCCGCAGCTCGGCCGACGGGTCGGCGCCGAGCTCGTCGGCGAGCGCCCGGCGGGCGTCCTCGAACGCCAGCAGGGCTGCGGCGGTTCGACCGGTCGTCTGCAGGGCCCGGATCAGGTGGACGCGGAGCTGCTCGCGCAGTGGGTGGGTGGCCACCAGCGCTCGCAGCTCGACGATCAGCTCGTCGGACACGTCACCGAGCTCGAGTGCCGCCGCGATCCGGGCCTCGGACGCGGTCAGCCGAGCGTCCTCCAGCTCGGTGGCGAGCGCCCGGATCGGCGCGCTGTCGCCCGCGTCGGCCAGCGCCGGGCCGCGCCAGAGGCCGAGCGCCTCGGTGAGGAGGGACAGCGCGTGCCGCGGGTCGGCGGTGTCCCTGGCGTCGGCGACCAGCGCGCGGAAGCGGTGGACGTCGACGTCGGCGGGGTCGATCGCCAGCCGGTAGCCGGCCGGGTGGAACTCGACCGGTGCGGCGTCGCCGAGCAACTGCCGCAGCCGGGAGACCTGTGACTGCAACGCGTTCGTCGCGCCTGCCGGGGGCGCGCTGCCGTACACGCCGTCGATCAGCCGCTGAGCCGGGACGAGGTGCCCGGCGTCGGCGAGTAACAGGGCGAGCGCGGAACGCAGCCGGGCACCACCGACGGGCAGCGAACCGCCGTCGGGGGCTGCTACCTGGATGGGCCCCAGGATCCCGAACCGCATGCCGGTAATTCTTCCGCATCGGTGGTCGGTGGGGCGCTGCTGGCGATGGGTGGGCAGGATGGGGCAGAAGAAGAACGGAGTGTTCGGGTGGATCACGTGACCGAAACGGCGGCTCCGGCCGCTCCGGCGCCGACCCCCGCCGACCTAGGACCCCGGCCTGACAGCGGCAAACGGATGCTGGTGGTCCTCGTCGGCGGCTCGGTCGTGCTGCTGATCGTCGCGATGGTCACGATCCTGGTCGCCGGGTTGGCGTTCTGGAATTCGACCGAACCGGTCCCTGCGGAGCCAGTGACGAAGAGTTACACCGGCGCGCTCGCGACGCCGGTCCGTATCGTCCCGGTCACCGGCGTCGACCAGGGCGGGTGCGCCGGTCGGGGCACGCCGGGGCGAACCGTCGGCGACGGTTGTTACCGGCTCGGCTCGGGTGGGATGACCGTCACGATGGTCGAACGAGTGAACACCGCACTCCAAAACGGCCAGTGGCTGATCGAGGTGCGGTTCTCCAGCGCCGATACGGTCGCGTTCCGCGCGTTGACGTCCCAGCACGTCGGCAAGCAACTCGCGCTCGTCGTCGAGGGCACGGTGCTGGCCGCGCCCGAGGTCGCCGCGCCGATCACGGCCGGGAAAGTGCAGATCGTCGGCGGCTTCACGAAGAAGGACGTCGACGCGGTCTTCACCGAGCTGACGACGCGCCGCTGAGCACCCGGTCCAACTCGCGCCACAGCGCGCGGTCCATCGTCCGCCGGGTCGTGGGCACCGGGCGCCGCGAGCGTGCGGGCAGCACGACGTTTCCGTCGACCACGATGCCGACGTCCGCGTAACCGCACTCCAGCAGGCACAGTTCGCTCGGCGGTTCCGGCAGCACCAGCGCGACCGGCGCGAACGCGAGGAAGGCGCGGGCGATCGACAGCGCTTGCCGCCACGAGCCGCGTACCGGCACCAGTGCCCCGCCCAAGGTGGGCTGCCGGTCTTCTCCGGCGGTGATCACCACGGTCAGCTCGGTGTCCAGCACCCGGACGCCGTCCAGCAGCGTTCCGTGCCATCCGAGCGCTTCGACGACGCCCTCCTCACACGCGGGGCTCGAAGCCACACCGACCGGGTTCACGCCACTCCTCGAATCGCCTTCAGTTCTGGTCGTTTTAGGTGAAATTCTCACTGTTTACGCCAGCTTGCCGATGGCCGAGTGTAAACCGCGACCGGTTGGCCCGGGGGAGGAACCAGCCATGCCCGAGGCTGTGGCGTCAGCCCGCGTCCCGTTGGCCGTCCGTCCGGTTCTGGCACTGCTCGACCGGCTCCGGTCGGCGTCTCGGCTGGGCCTGGTCATCGTGCTGCTCACGGTGCCCGGCCTGGTGGCGACCGTGGCGTACGCGATCAACGAGACGAACGAGGTCGCGTTCTCCGAGACCGAGCGGGACGGCGTTCAGGTCCTGATTCCGACGCTGCACGCGATGGCGACGCTCGTCGGCGGTGGTGATCTCGACCTGACCGCGACCGAGGACGCCGTCCGCGCGGTACCCGATCTCGACCTCGACGACGAGCTCGCCGAGGTCTCGTCCGCGGTGTCGAGCGCCGGCACCACCACGGCCGCCGGACGACAGCAGGTCGCCGTGGCGTTCGAGGCGATGATCGAGGAGATCGGCCACGCGTCGAACCTGGTCCTGGACCCCGAACTCGACTCGTATCACGTCATGGACAGCCAGATCGTCCAGCTCCCTCGCATCCTGCTCGACGCCGAGGCGGCTGCGGCCACCACCGGGACGGCGGGCAGCACCGAGCTGATCGCGGCCCGCGCCGTCCTGGCCGATCAGCTGTCGACGTCCGCTGACGCGCTGCGCTCCGACCGTGAGACGGCCGTGGCGGAGACCGAGGCGTCCGACTTGGCGTCCCGGTTGGCCGGGCTGGACACGCTGGCCGACGCCACCGACACGCTGGCGGCGTCGATCACCGCGTCGCTCGGCACCCCTGGGGCCGATCCGAGCGGCGTCGCCGAGGCCGCCTCGGCCGCCATCGACGACGGCGAAGGGACGCTGGACGCACTGCTCGAGACCCGGGTCGACGACCGGGCTGGCGACCGGAACCGGATCCTGCTCGTCACCGCCGTCGGCCTGCTGCTCGCGTACTGGCTGGCGTCCGCCGTCTGGTGGCGGAACCGGCACGACGTCGGGCTCGTGGTCGCTGGTGTCCGGGCGATCGCCGACCGGGACACCAGCCACCACGAGCTGCCCACCGGCCGGGACGAGTTCGGCGACATCGGCCGCGCGCTGGGTCAGGCCAGGAACAACCTCGCCGAGCAGGACGAAGCGCTCCGCGAAGCACAGATCAGGCAGGAGCAGCAGGCCAGGGAGAACTTCGCCCAGCAGCGCCGGGCCGAGAAGCAGGCCCGGCAATTGGCGCAGCAGATCATCGAGGAGAGCGTTACCGCGCTGACCGGCGAACTGACTGACGTGGCCGCCGAAGTGGAGGCGGTCCGCACGTCGGCGGGCACGATCCACGCGCGGGTCGGTAACGCCGACGAAGTGCTCCGGCGGCTGCTCGCCGACGTGGGCAACGCCGACGCGGTCACCACCGCGCTGGGCGAGCGTCTGCAGCGGGTTGCCGGGATGACCCAGCTGATCGCCTCGGTCGCCGACCAGACCAAGCTGCTCGCGCTGAACGCCACGATCGAGGCGGCCCGCGCGGGCGAGGCAGGCCGCGGCTTCAGCGTCGTCGCCAACGAGGTGAAAGAGCTCGCGGCCACCACCGCCCGGTCGACCGAGGAGATCACCGGCACGATCCAGGCGCTGGAGCGGGAAGCCGGCGCGGTCTCGTCCACGATCGGTGCGATGACCGCGGGTATCGGCGGCGTCGACCAGGCGACCGGCGCGCTGCTGCAGGTCGCCGACGATCAGCGAGCCACCGTGGCCAGCATGGATCAGCGGTTGGCCAGCGCGCAGGAACGCGTCCAGAAGATGGCCGATCTGCGCAACCTGATGGAGCGTCGCTCCGACGAGCGGGTCCCGGTCGGCGGTGTGGCGGTGCTCTCCGCGAACGGCCGCCGCTACGAACTGCGGCTGAAGGACCTCAGCGAGGGCGGCCTGCGTGCCGTGACGGGCGCCGACGACGTGATCGGGAGCGACGTCACCGGCCGGGTGGATCTGCCGGTGCCCGGTCTGCCCGGCATCGAGGTCGGGGTGATCCGCGGCGGCAGCGCACCGGGCGGCGAAATCGTGCTCGGTTTCCGGAATCTGGCACCCGCCGCACTCACCCGCATCCGCGAGTTCCTCGACTCCCAGATGTAGCGGTTGCGCCGGTTCCCTACCCTGGCGCTCAACTACGCCGTGCTTGGCGTGCACGGCGGCCGCGGGCTGTCGAGAGAATCCGGCCGGGAGGAAGTGAATGCAGCGGCACCGGATCGTGCTGATCGCGATCGCCACGCTCGTAGTCTTCGGCGTGGCGCTGGGCGTCACGATCACGCTGATCAGCAACGACTCGTCGGACGACTCCGGCCCCCGGTCGATCGAGGTGCCGAAGCTCGCCGGAACGCTGTACAACGACGGTGGTCAAGCGGCCGCCTGGGTGCAGGCGAACGAGGGCGACCCGAAGGCGGATCTGATCGAGGAGAAGATCGCCTGGGTCCCGCAGGCGATCTGGATCACCGGCGGTGACGATCCGGCGAAGGCGACGACGCAGGTGACCAAGGTGATCGACGCCGCCGCCGCCGCGAAGAAGGTGCCGGTGCTGGTGGCCTACGCGATCCCGGAGCGCGACTGCGGTGGTGCGAGCAAGGGCGGTTCCCCGGACGCGACCTCCTACCGCGCCTGGATCGACGGGTTCGCCGCCGGCCTCGGCCCGGAGCCGTCGATCGTGGTCCTCGAACCCGACGCGCTGGCTCAGTACGACTGCCTGGACGAGACGAAGCGCGGCGTCCGCAACGAGCTGATCAGCTACGCGGCGAAGAAGATCGCGGATGAGGCGCCGAAGGCGCAGGTCTACTACGACGCGGGCAACTCCGGCTGGAAGTCGCCGGAGGAGATGGCGAAGCGGCTGCGGGCTGCGGGCGCCGACGACCACGGCTCCGGGATCGCGCTGAACGTGTCGAACTTCCGCCCGACCGAGGACGAGGTCGGATACGGCACCGCGATCCTGGACGAGCTCGGCGTGGACGGCAAGAAGATCGTCATCGACACCTCGCGCAACGGTGCGGGCGCGGCCGAGGACAACGAGTGGTGCGACCCGGAGGGCCGCAAGCTGGGGCAGTACCCGACGCTGGAGACCGGGCACGACGAGGTCACCGCGTACCTCTGGGTGAAGCGTCCCGGTGAGGCCGACGGATGCGCGGCGAACGCGGGCGAATTCGTCCCGGACCTGGCGACCTCGTTGGCCGAAGGCACCTGACCGTCACGTTCTTCGGGGCTGTCCCGTCCGGTAGTCGGCACTGGTCGACGAAGGAGAACACGATGGACGTCCTGGTGGTTGGCGGTACCGGCGCAGCCGGGCGGGCCGCAGTGGTGGCGCTGACCGCGCGTGGCCACTCCGTGCGGGCGCTGAGCCGGTCGGGTTCGACCGACGTGCCCGGCGCGACCGGCTACCGCGGTGACCTGAGCACCGGTGCGGGCCTGAAAGAGGCGATGAGCGGCGTCGAGGCGGTGATCGACGCGTCGAACGTCCTATCCCAGTCGTACGACGTCGCGGTGAAGGCGTTGGTCGGCGGCACGCGCCGGCTGCTCGACGCCGAGGCCGCCGCCGGCGTGCGGCACCACGTGCTGCTCTCGATCGTCGCGATCGACGGCGTCCCGTTCGGGTACTACCGGGCCAAGGTCGCGCAGGAACAGGCGGTCGCCGAGGGCTCGGTGCCGTACACGATCCTGCGCGCCACCCAGTTCCACGAGTTCGCCGGCCAGATGGCCGACCGGATGAGTTTCGGCCCGTTCGTGCCGGTCCCGATGTTCGTCACCCGTCCGGTGGCGGTGTCCGAGGTCGGTGCGGCACTGGCGGACGCCGTCGAGGCCGGACCGTCCGGGCGGGCGCCCGACCTGCACGGACCGCGGGTCGAGAACGTCGTCGACATGGCACGCCGCACGTTGAAGGCGCGTGGAAAGCGGCGGATCGTCGTGCCGCTGCCCCTGCCCGGTGCGATCGGTCGGGTGATGCGTTCCGGGCAACTGGGCGGTACGGACGGCGTCGCCGGCGTGCAGACGTTCGACGAGTGGGTCCGCCGGGGTACCGACGGTGCATGACTGTCTACGGCGTGCACGCGTCCCACGAGCAGCTCCATCCGTCCGATCTGCTGGCCGCCGTGGCCAAAGCGGAACGGCTCGGGTTCACCGCGGCGATGTCGTCCGACCACTTCTCACCGTGGAGCGCCCGGCAGGGCCACTCCGCGTTCGCCTGGTCGTGGCTCGGCGCCGCGCTGCAGGCGACCGACCTCCCGTTCGGTGTGGTGAACGCGCCGGGCCAGCGGTATCACCCGGCGATCATCGCGCAGGCGATCAGCACGCTCGGGGCGATGTTCCCAGGGCGCTTCTGGGCGGCGCTGGGCTCGGGTGAGGCGAGCAACGAGCACATCACCGGTGACCCGTGGCCGCGCAAGGACGTCCGGAACGCCCGGCTCCGCGAGTGTGTGGACATCATCCGGGCGTTGCTGGCCGGTGAGGAGGTCAGCCACCGCGGCCTGGTGACCGTCGACCGGGCGCGGCTGTGGACCCGTCCGGAGGTGGAGCCCGCGCTGGTCGGGGCCGCGGTGAGCGTCGAGACCGCGCGCTGGTGCGCCTCGTGGGCCGATGGGTTGATCACCGTGGGTGCTCCGGTGGAGCAACTGCGGAAGATGATCGACGCCTACCGCGACGCCGGTGGGCGGGGGCCGATCAACCTGCAGATTCACCTGAGCTGGGCGGAGACGTCCGAGGAAGCGGAGCGGATCGCGCTGGAGCAGTGGCGCAGCAACGTGTTCCCGCCGCCGGTCTGCTGGGACCTGGAGATGACCGACCACTTTGACGTGGTGTCCGAGGAGGTCGGCATCGACCAGGTCCGGCGAGTCGTGAACGTCAGCGCCGACCTGGCACAGCACACCGCGTGGCTGGCGGAGTACGCGGCGTTGGGAGTGGACGGGATCTACCTGCACCACGTCGGTCAGGACCTCGACCCGTTCCTGGACGCGTTCGGCGACAAGGTCCTGCCGCAACTCGACGTGACCAAGGCGCCCGAGGCCCGTTCGCTGCACGAGAGGCCCGAGGAGGCCACCGCCCCGGGCGGCCTCCCGTCCGGCGAAGGCCCCCAGCCGACGGGCCCGCCGGCGCAGTGACAACTAAGAGTGGTGTGGGCATCCGCCCACACCACTCTTAGTTGTCAGCGCCTCGCCCGCCGCCGGTTGCCCAGAGGAACCGCGGGGAGGCGGCGGTGCGCGGGCCAGTGCAGCGTCAGGTCGCTGTTGATCGGAAGTGCGCGCCAGCGCTCGTCCGCGCTGCGCAGCGCCGCCACCGCCCGCTCGACCGCCGGGACGTCCGGCGGATCGGCCAGCGTCGCGAACGACAGCCCGTACAGCGAACTGCGGTCGGCGTCCGGCTGGTGCGCCGCCGACTCGACGAAGCCGCCGATCAGCTCGGCCCGCTGGAGCCGGTCGCGGTGCGCCCGGATCAGCTCGATCGACCGCTCCGCGGCGTGCGGCGGACGACGTCCGGCGACGTGCGTCATGCTCCGGAACACCACGCCGCCCGCGATCGCGCCCCAGATGCCGTCGGTGATGCCCAGCGTGTCCTCGACCGTGTAATGCACCAGGTCGTGGGGTAGGTCCGCGGTGATGGGGCCGGCGTGCATCCGGTACACGACGTGGTCGTCACGCTCGATCAGAACGTGACCCCACTCGTGGTCCGGTAGCCGCCGGAACGTGACCTGCACACCTCTACCATCCCCCGCCTGGCAACCGCTTTAAGGCGGATATGAGCCGATCGTCGGCACCGGGCGCAAACTCCAGGAACAGGTGCGGCTCGATCAGCTCGGCTTCCATCACGAGCGGCTGCCCGGCGTCGTCCAGTACCAGGTCGAGCCGTCCGTAGAGCGGGGTCTCGGGCGCGGCCGCCAGCGCCGCGCGCGCCACCGCATGCTCGGCGTCGCTGGGCTGGTACGGCTCGGGGTTGGGGTGGGCGTCCGCGCCACGGACACCGGTGGCCGCGGACAGCACCGGCCCTTTGACGATCGCGTGGCTGAACTCGCCGCCGAAGTAGACGACGGCCCGCTCACCGTCGTGGTCGACGCGGGACTGGTACGGCTGGACCATCGCGGTCAGGCCCTGGGCGTGCAGCGCGGACACGTGCTCCGGAGCTTCGTGCGCGTCGAAGGCCCGGAACCGCCGTGCGCCCCGAGCGCCGCCGCCCACGGTCGGCTTCACCACGAAGTCGTCGTCATCGGACAGGACTATCGGTTCGCCGGGCGCGAGATAGGTGGT
Organism: Cryptosporangium aurantiacum; assembly: GCF_900143005.1. Classification (NCBI taxonomy): domain Bacteria; kingdom Bacillati; phylum Actinomycetota; class Actinomycetes; order Cryptosporangiales; family Cryptosporangiaceae; genus Cryptosporangium; species Cryptosporangium aurantiacum. Next base: position 289,248 of record NZ_FRCS01000002.1, on the reverse strand, counting down.
CGGCACCGTGGGGACACCGGCTGCCAGCAGATCGGCGAGGTACGTCTTGACCGAGTTCCAGCGGATCGTCGCCGCGCTGTTCACCAGGCGGGTGACGCCGCTGACCACGTCCGTCCAGTCCTGGAACCGCTCGACCTGGTCGAAGTAGTTCCACGTCGACCGGATCAGCGCGGCGTCGTAGCGGTCCCACGCCACCGTGGGGTCGTCCCACGCCGCGACGTCGGCCTCCAGACCGGCGCGGGCGGCGGCGGCTCGCAGCACCGGCAACTCCACGTCCGGCACGGGCAACTCGGTGGCCGTCACCAACACGATCCGTGCGCCCACGTCCAGGCCTCCTGCGGTTTCGTCCAGTTCGTGGACGAGCCTACGGCGCGGAAAGGTAGGGCCAGGCATACCCCGACCCGGGGCCTTGGGCCCGTGGCGCCCAGGCCGGACGCTGATGAGATTTACCCAGTCTTCCTCCCCCCGGAAAGGAGCCTCCTGCGGTGAACCGTTATCGAGTCCTCGGCGGTTTGGCGCTGGCTGTGGCCGGCGTGGCGTTCTTTGTCGGGCAGGTAGTGGTGCAGTCCGCGTGGACCACGCCGTTCAGCTGGGCCGACAACAACATCAGCGACTTGGGGATGGTGTCCTGCGGCACGTGGGGCGACCCGGCACGGTACGTGTGCTCGCCGTGGCACCCGCTGATGAACGCGGTGTTCGTCGTCAACGGTGTGCTGATCGCGATCGGCGTCGTGCTGGGTTTGCGGGGACGAGCGGCCCGAGGGCTGTTGCTCGCGGCAGCGGTCGGGTGCGTGCTGGTGGGTTACGCACCGGCCGACGTCGACGAGAACCTGCACGTGCTCGGCGCTGTGTTGGTGTTCCTGCTGGGCAACGCCGGGATGATCGCGGCGCGGTCGGTGACCCGCGGGCCGCGCTGGCTGCCGGTGCTGTTCGGGGTCGTCGGACTGGTCGCGACCGGCCTCCATCTGAGCAAGCAGGGGTTGGGCCTCGGCGTCGCCGGGATGGAGCGGCTGGCGCTGTTCCCGCTGTTCGTCTGGTTCGTGATCGAGGGCGTGCTGATCGTGCGGGACGCTCGGCGCCGGATACCGTCGGACCGTGCTGACGCTGCCGGAGTTGCCTGACCTTCCGGTGCGTCCGGCGCTGCCGCGGATCGTCGACGCGCTGGAGGACGGTGGCGCCGCGGTGCTGGTCGCGCCACCGGGAAGCGGCAAGACGACGCTGGTGCCGCTGGCGCTCGCTGAACGGGTGGCAGGGCGGATCATCGTCGCCGAACCGCGCCGGGTGGCGACCAGAGCGGCCGCCTCCCGGATGGCGTCGCTGCTCGGCGAGCGGGTCGGGCAGACCGTCGGGTACACGGTGCGTGGCGACCGGAAGGTCGGCGCGCAGACCCGGGTCGAGGTGGTCACCACGGGGGTCCTGGTGCGGCGTCTGCAGCGGGACGCGGAGTTGCCCGGCGTCGGAGCGGTGGTCCTGGACGAGTGCCACGAGCGGCACCTCGACTCCGACCTGGCGCTGGCGTTCACGCTCGACGTGCGGGCGGCGCTGCGGCCGGATCTGGCGCTGCTGGCGACGTCGGCCACCGCGGCGTCCGAGCAGCTGGCCGTCGTGCTGGGCGGGGCGCCGGTGCTGGAGGTCGCCGGTTCGCCGCATCCGGTGCGGACGGTCTGGTGCCCGCCGTCGACCCCGCTCGCGGGCCGGGCGGACCCGCGCCTGCTGGACCACGTGGCCGCGGTGGTGCGGCGTGCGTTGACGGAGACCGCCGGGGACGTGCTCGTGTTCCTGCCCGGTGTCTACGAGATCGGCGCGGTGGCCCGCCGCCTGTCCGGTGTGGACGCCACGATCGCGCAGCTGCACGGCAGGCTGCCCGCCCGGGAGCAGGACGCCGTTCTCCGCCCGGGTTCGGCGCGGCGGATCGTGCTCGCCACCGCGGTCGTGGAGAGCAGCCTGACCGTGCCCGGGGTGCGGGTGGTCGTGGACGCGGGGCTGGCCAGGGTGCCCCGGCTCGACCAGGGCCGCGGCCTCGGGGCGCTGGTGACCGTCCCGGTGTCGCGGGCCACCGCCACCCAGCGCGCGGGCCGCGCCGGCCGGGAAGCGCCCGGAACCGTGTATCGGTGCTGGTCGGAGGCCGATCACGAGCGCCGGCCCGGGTGGCCGGAGCCGGAGATCGCGGCGGCCGACCTGACCGCGTTCATGCTGGACCTCGCGTGCTGGGGGACGCCCGACGGCGTCGGCCTCGCGCTACCGGACCAGCCGCCCGCGGCCGCGTCCGAGGTCGCGCGGTCGACGTTGCGGGCGCTCGGCGCGATCGACGACGACGGCCGGGTCACGCCGCGCGGCCGGGCACTCGCCGGGACCGGCGTGCACCCACGGCTGGCCAGGGCGCTGCTCGACGGGGCGCCGGCGGTCGGGGAGCGCCGCGCCGCCGAGGTGGTGGCGCTGCTCGCCGACGACACGCTCGCGGGGAGCCGGGGAGACCTCGCCGCGGCCTGGCGCGCCCTCCGCAACGGCGCCGACCCGGCCGCGACCGCCCGCTGGCGCACCGAAACCCGCCGCCTGGCGTCCGCCGCCGGCGCCGCCGGCGCCGCAGCCGCGGCGGGCGGTCCTGCGGCGGGCGGTCCTGCGGCGGGCGGTCCTGCGGCGGGCGGTCCTGCGGCGGGCGGTCCTGCGGCGGGCGGTCCTGCGGCGGGCGGTCCTGCGGCGGGCGGTCCTGCGGCGGGCGGTCCTGCGGCGGGCGGTCCTGCGGCGGGCGGTCCTGCGGCGGGCGGTCCTGCGGCGGGCGGTCCTGCGGCGGGCGGTCCTGCGGCGGGCGGTCCTGCGGCGGGCGGTCCTGCGGCGCACGGCAGGGCCGACGTGGCGAGGCCGCGCGGCGCCGTCGGCGGGCTGCCGGATGACCTGGCTGCCGGGTTGATCGTGGGGCTTGCGTACCCCGAGCGGTTGGCGCGTCTACGGACGGCCGGCGGCAGCACCTACCTGATGGCGGGTGGCACCGCGGCCGACCTGCCCGACGGCTCGCCGCTGACCGGCGTCCCGTGGCTCGCGATCGCGGTCGCCGACCGGTCACCGGGGCGCGCCTCGGCGCGGATCCGGCTCTCCGCCGCGCTCGACGAAACGACCGCGACCGAGGCCGGCGAGGCGCTGTTGACCAGCGTCGACGAAGTGCGGTGGAGCGACGGCGAGCTGATCGCCCGCACCGTTGACCGCCTCGGCGCGATCGAGCTCGCCGAGCGCCCGTTCACCCCCGACCCGCAGGCCCGCACGGACGCGCTGCTGAACGGCGTCCGCGAAGAAGGCCTGAACCGACTGCGGTGGGACACCGACGCGCGCGCCCTGCGGGAGCGCCTGGCGTTCTGTGCGGCGGCCCTCGGCCCGCCCTGGCCGGCGATGGACGACGAGTCGCTGCTCGACCGGGCCGCCGACTGGCTCGGGCCCGACCTGCTCCGCGTGCGCAAGCGGGCCGACCTGGGGCGGATCGACGCGGGCGCGGCGCTCCGCCGGCTGCTGCCCTGGCCCGCGGCCGCGCGCCTGGACGAGCTCGCGCCCGAGCGGCTACCCGTGCCGAGCGGTTCCCGGGTGCGGGTCGATTACAGCGACCCGGCGGCGCCGGTGCTCGCGGTCAAGGTGCAGGAGGCGTTCGGCTGGGCCCAAGCGCCCACCGTGGGGGACGGGCGGGTGCCGGTCCGGTTGCACCTACTGTCACCCGCCGGACGCCCGGTCGCGGTGACGTCCGACCTGGACTCGTTCTGGCGGAACGGCTACCCGCAGGTCCGCGCCGAACTTCGCGGCCGCTACCCGAAGCATCCCTGGCCCGAGGACCCCACTGTTGCGGTGGCCACTCGGCGGACGAACGTCAGGCGGTAGGTGGGTAGTACCAATCGGGGACGCCGAGGGAGGTCGCGAGGCCGCGGAGTTCGGCCTCGAACATCGGGTTGGCGTCGGACAGCGCGAACTCCAACTGCTTGAACACCTCCATCGACACGTTGCCGTAGAGGCGGATCCAGCAGGAGAGAAACACCTGGCTGACGCCGAGGGGCAGCGGCTGCGGAAAGTCGTCGCACCACTCTTTGAGCTGGGTCAGCAGCGGCTCGTCGATCTCGTCGTCGGCCGGGACGGGGAACGGCCTGGTCAGGTAGAGCTCGGTGATCAACTCCGCGAAGACCTGTCCGAACTGCTCGCCGGCCTCGTCGGCGGCGCTCGGCCGCCGGTCCAACCCGATCGCCGAGGCCGTGAACACGAGCGTGAACTCGGCCGGGTGCTCGACCGCCCAGCGGCGGAACGCTCGGCACGACTCGAGCATGCGATGGGCGAGGTCGTCGTGCGCGTCCCTGGCGCGGATCAGGGTCTCGGTCATCTCGACCTTCAGCGCGGTCACCATCGCCGCGATCAAGTCTTCCCGGCTGGCGTAGTACCGGTACAGCGCGGGCGCTGACATGCCCATTGCTCGCGCGATCGCACGCAGCGACAGGCCGTCGTAGCCGTCGGAGATCAGCATTCGTCGCGCGGTGCTCTGGATCTCCTGGACCGTTTCGGCCCGGAGCCGTTCCCGGCGAGTGAGCGGTGCGGTCACCGGACCTCCTTCGACGAATGGCGCGACCGAGACGCAGAGCCTAACCCGGCCGCGAACAGGCGTTGTGCAGTGAACGATGTTCGCATTGAAAACATCATTGCTTCCGCGAACGATGTATGCAACATTATCGAGCGTACGCGCTTACAGTGTTCGCAGTGCGATCAGGGATCGCATCAAATGTCCGAGGGGGCAGTGATGTTCGAGCGGCTGGGCCGGACCATGGTTCGTCGCCGGTGGTGGGTGATCGGCGCGGCGTTGGCCTTCGTGGTCTTCGCCGGCGTCTGGGGCACCCAGGTCTTCGGCAAACTGATCGGCGGCGGATTCGACGACCCCGCCAGCGAGAGTTCCCGTGCGGACGCCCGCGCGGAAGCGGCGCTCGGACGCGAGGGCACCGACGTGCTCGTGCTCTACCGGAGCTCGGGCGAGACCGTCGACGATCCGGCGTTCCGGCAAGCGGTCACCAGCACGGTGGCGGACCTGCCCACCGACGTGGTGACCCGGACCGCGACGTACTGGACCACGAACAGCCCCGCCCTGGTCAGCAGCGACCGGCACGCGACCTACGCGGTGCTGACGCTGCGCGGTGACGAGGAGGAACGCACCGAAGGGCTGAAGGAGATCGAGGACCAGCTGGCGGCGCCCGGCCTCGAGACCGAGGTCGGCGGCCCCACCGCGATCAACCGGGACATCAACGAGCGGGTATCGGAAGACATCGCCCGCGCCGAGACGCTCTCGATGCCGGTGCTGCTGATCCTGCTCGTCGTGATCTTCGGCAGCCTGGCGGCGGCGAGCCTGCCGCTCGCGGTCGGCGCGCTGGCGATCCTCGGGGCGTTCACCGCGCTGCGCGGCCTGAGCTACCTGACCGACGTCTCGATCTTCTCGGTCAACGTCGTGACGATCCTCGGACTCGGACTGGCGATCGACTACGGCCTGTTCATGGTCGGCCGGTTCCGCGAGGAGCTGGGGCGCGGTCTCGACGTCGAGGACGCCGTGGCGCGGACGATGGCGACCGCCGGCCGCACGGTCGCGGTCTCCGGCATCACGGTTGCGGTCTCGCTCGCCGGGCTGCTGATCTTCCCGCTGGCGTTCCTGCGCTCGATGGGCCTCGGCGGACTGTCCGCGGTCGTGATCGCGATGGTCGCAGCGCTGACCGTGCTACCCGCGCTGTTCGGCGTGCTCGGCCACCGGGTCGACGCGCTGTCGATCCGGAAGCTGCTGCGGCGGCGTCCGCGCCCGGCGGCGACGGACGTGGAGCACGGGTTCTGGTACCGGCTGGCGCACAGCATCATGCGGCGCCCGATCGTGTACGCGGTGGGTGTGCTGGCGGTGCTGCTGGTGGCCGGCGCGCCGTTCCTCCGCGTCGAGTTCGGCGGCATCGACGCCCGGGCACTGCCGGAGGGCACCGAGAGCCGGGTCGTCTCCGAGGAGCTCGACCGCGACTTCGTCCGGAACGGCCAGTCGCCGATCGAGGCGATCGTCACCGCCGACAGCGGCGCGCTCACGCAGTACGTCGGCGCGGTGCGGAACGTCGACGGGGTGACCGGCGCGGAGGTGACCGCGACGGCCGGTGACACCGCGCGGGTGACGATCACCTACGACGGTGACCCGATCTCGACCGAGTCGCGGGAACTGGTCGGGCGGATCCGGGACGTTCCGCCGCCGGCCGACGGTGAGGTGCTGGTCGGCGGGCAGACCGCGCAGCTGGCCGATCAGCTCGACACGATCGGTGACCGGCTGCCGTGGATGGCGCTGATCATCGTCGGTGCGACGTTCGTGCTGCTGTTCTTCGCGTTCGGCTCGCTGGTGCTGCCGATCAAGGCGATCGTGATGAACGTGCTCTCGCTGGGAGCGTCGTTCGGTGCGCTGGTGCTGATCTTCCAGGAGGGTTACCTGGCCGACTGGCTCAACTTCACGCCGACCGGGACGCTGGAAGCCACCCAGCCGATCCTGGTGCTCGCGATCGTCTTCGGACTCTCGATGGACTACGAGGTGTTCCTGATGTCGCGGATGCGCGAGGAGTACGACCGCACCGGCGACAACACGACCGCGGTAGCCGTCGGGCTGCAGCGCAGCGGCCGGATCATCACCAGCGCCGCGCTGCTCATCCTGGTCGTGATCGGGCTGTTCTCGATCTCCGGGATCACGTTCATCAAGCTGATCGGCGTCGCGATGCTGATCGCGGTGCTGGTCGACGCCACGATCGTGCGGGCGCTGCTGGTGCCGGCCACGATGCGTTTGCTCGGCGACGCGAACTGGTGGGCGCCACGTCCGCTGCGCCGCCTGTACGCGCGGTACGGGATCCGCGAGGAGGACTCCACGCCGCCGGCTCCGGTCCCGGTCGGAGCTGCCCACTGACCGGACCCGCTCCGCACGGGCCCCCTTCCCGCCGGAAGGGGGCCCGTGCGTCGGCGGGGAGCGCGCTACCGTGGGTGACCGGACTGTAGGAATCCCGGATCGAGGAGCGCCGGTGGACCACTTGGTCGCCCACGTTCGAGGGCTCGACCGGGGGGCGCTCGCCGCGTTGATCGCCGCCCGTCCGGACGCGGCGGCCTGGCCGGAGCCGCGGTCGCTGACCGAGCTGGCCGAGCGGCTGTCCGCGGTGCACTCGGCGCAGCGGGCGCTCACCAAGGTCAGCCGGGCCGGGCTGCAGATCGCCGAGGCGCTGGCCGCGCTGGGCGGCGTCGCCACCGAGGCCCGGCTCGCGGCGATGCTCGATGTGGACGATGCCGACCCGGATCGGGCCGTGTTGCTCCGCGAAACGCTGCGGACGCTGAACGATCTCGCGCTGGTGGTTCCCGGTCGTGATCGGACGCTCGTGCTGGCCGCGCCGCTGCGCCTGCTCGCCGAGCCGCTCGGGCTGGGCATCCGGATGGCCGACGTGTTGCCGCAGCTCAGCGTGGATCGCATCCGCGCGCTCGCCGAGGTCTGGGTCGACGATCCGGTTCGGCGCAAGTCCGAACTGGTCGATCAGGTCGTGGCCGCGCTGGCGGACGCCGAGGCGGTCCGCGCAATGGTCGGCCGATCCCGGGAGGACATCCGGGAGCTGCTGTACGACCTGGCATGGAACGGGCCGCGCATCAGCATCGCCGGGGACCGCGCTCGGTGGGTCTACCAGGTCGGTGGCCCGGTCGCCACGGCCGAGTCGCAGGGTCTCCTCATTCAGGCCAGCTGGGACGACGTCGAGCTGCCCCGCGAGATCGGGTTGGCGCTGCGTGGCCCGGACTACCGTGCTCCGTTCACCGCGCCGCCCCCGCTGCCGGTCTCCGGCGTCGTCGCCGAAGCGGACCTGATAGCGGCCGGGACCGCGGCCGCCACGCAGACGCTGGCCGACGCCGAGCGCCTGCTCGACCTCTGCGACCGGACGCCGCTGAGCACGACCAAGGCCGGGCGGGTGACCGTGCGCGAGACCAAGCGCGCGGCCAAGGCGCTCGGCTCGTCCGAGGACGACCTGAGCGGGTTGCTGTCGGTCACGATCGAGGCCGGCCTGCTCGCGTCGGACGAGGGAGCCGTGACGCTGACCGAGCGAGCCGACGCCTGGCGGGACGCCGAACCGGCCGCCCGGCTGGCGACGCTGCTGGCCGGGTGGTGGTCCGGGGACGACGACGCGCTGCTGCGGCAGCTGCTGGTCTCCTACCTCGCGGCGTTGCCGATCGGAACCCGGGTGGACGACGTCGACGGGATGGCCGCGGTGCTGTCCTGGCGCCATCCGATCGCGGTGGCGCCGACCCCGGCCGAGCAGCAGACGGCAGCGGCCCGGATCGCGGTAGCGCTGGCCGAGGCGGAGCGGTTCGGCGTGGTGGCGCTCGGTGCGGCGACGCCGTTGGCCCGGGCGCTGGTCGCCGGGGCGGCGAGCGACCCGAGCGGGCTCGCCACCGCGTCGGCAGGTCTGGTGCCCGCCCCGGTGACCACGGCGACGTTCCAGTCGGATCTCTCCGCGGTGGCGTCCGGGGTTCCGGCCGCCGGGCTGGCCGCGCTGCTCGACGGTGTTGCGACGCGGGAGGCCGGGGGAGCGGCGTCGATCTGGCGGTTCTCGTCGGCGAGCGTGCGGGCGGCGCTGGACGCCGGGGTGGACGCCGACACGTTGCTCGCGAACCTGGCCGCGGTGGCCACCGGGGGCTTGCCGCAGACGCTCGAGTACCTGGTGCGGGACGTCGCCAGGCGGCACGGGCACGTGCGGGTGGCGCCGGCCGGGAGCGTGGTGCTCGCGGACGACCCGGCGCTGCTCGCGGAGCTGGTCGCGACCAAGGCGTTGCAGGCGCTGCGGCTGTGGGCGGTCGCGCCGACCGTGCTGGTCTCGGCAGCCGACCCGGACGCGACGCTCGCGGCGTTGCGGGCTGCGGGGTATGCGCCGGCCGGGTTGACGGAGGGCGGTGGTGCGCGGGTCGAGCGGCGGGTTCGCCGGCGGGCAATCGTCCCCACCACGTCACCACCGCACTCCGAAGGGCTCGCGGTGGACGCCGACGCGGTCGCCGAACGGCTGCTCACGGCCACCGATCCGCCGGTGGCGGCGCCCGCGCCCGCGCGCACCGAGAGCCACCGCCCGGCGCGCGTCGTCGCACTGCAGGCCGACGCGCTCTCCGCGGCCGAGCGGACCGTGCTCGTGCACGCGATCGAGACCGGCGCCCCGATCCGCATCGACTACGTGAACGCGACCGGCCGCGGGACCACCCGCGTGATCGAGAACGCCGAGCTCTCCGGCGACGCCGTGATCGCCTGGTGCCGCCTCCGCGACGCCGAACGAATGTTCATCCTGTCCAGAATTCAGTCGGTATCACCTGCCTGACCTCACGCTTGACGAAGGCTATTCACTCAGTGAATAGTAGGCCGCGTGTCCACGCCACAGGTACTGCTCGCCCTCCTGGCCACCGGGGCCAGGCACGGTTATGACCTGAAGCGCGCCTACGACGCCCGGTTCCCCAAGGCGCGCCCGCTCGCGTACGGCCAGGTCTACTCGACGCTCGAACGCCTCACCCGGGACGGCCTGGCCGAGGAGGCGGGCACCGAACGGGTCGACGGCCCCGACCGCACGGTCTTCGCGATCACCACTGCGGGCCGCGAGGCGCTGCGCGACTGGCTCGCCGTCGTCGAGCCGCCCGCTCCGCACGTCGCCAACGCGCTGTTCACCAAGGTTGTCGCCGCACTACTCGTGGACGAGGAGCCGGGTGCGGAGGGTGGCCTCGCGGTCGCCTACCTCCGCGCCCAGCGCCGGGCGCACCTGACCCGCATGCGTGACTTCACCGCGACGAAGACCGCCGACGGCGCCTCGGTCGGCGAGGTTCTCGCCGCCGACTACGCGCTGGCCCACCTCGACGCGGACCTGCGCTGGATCGACCTGACCCTGTCCCGGATGACCGCACTGCGCCAGGAGGTACTCCGGCCATGACCCCCAATGCCCACCTCGAGACGACGACCGCCACCGTGCTGACCGGCACCGATCTGGTGCGGTCGTTCGGCAAGACACCCGCGCTGCGCGGGGTCTCCTGCGCGATCCGGGCCGGCGAGATCGTGGCGATCACCGGCCCCTCCGGGTCCGGGAAGTCGACGCTCCTGCTGTGCCTGGCGGGCGTCCTGGCGCCGGACGCCGGCGCGGTGAACTTCGGCGGCCGGCGGATCGATCAGCTCTCCGAGGCCGAGCGCTCCCGGCTGCGGCGCACCGAGCTCGGCGTGCTGTTCCAGTTCGGCCAGCTGGTTCCCGAACTCACGGTCGGGGAGAACGTCGCCCTGCCGCTGCTGCTCTCCGGCGCGCGCCGGAGAGAGGCGCTGGGGACGGCGTCCGAGTGGCTGGACCGGTTCGGGGTCGCCGACCTGGCGCAGCGGTACCCCGGCGAGCTGTCCGGAGGCCAGCAGCAGCGCGCCGCGGTGGCCCGTTCGCTGGTCACCGAACCGCGGGTGCTGTTCGCCGACGAGCCCACCGGCGCGCTCGACTCGCTGGCGGGCGAGCAGCTACTGACCCAGCTCACCCGGGTGGCCAGGGAGAACGGCACCGCGGTGCTGATCGTCACGCACGAGGCGCAGGTCGCGGCGTACGCGCAGCGCGAGATCACGCTCTGGGACGGGTCGGTCGTCGACGACGGCTCGACCGCGGCGCCGACGGAGGCCCCGCAGCCGGTGGCCACGTTCGAAGACGACGAGGAGGGCTGACCCCGTGCGTCTCTCGGTACTGCTGCGTCTGGCCGTCACCGGCGGTCGGCTCGACGGCCTCCGGATCGTGCTGACCGCGTTCGGCGCGGTCCTGGCCACGCTGTTGCTCCTGGCGGCGGCGACCGTCGTTTCGATCGTCGGGCAGGCGGCGTACACCAACGGCCTGCTCGCCGAGCCCGGCCTGCGCCCCGGCGTCACGACGGCGTTGCTGCTCCTCGGTATCCCCGTCCTGTTCTTCGTCGGCCAGTGCGTCCGGGTCGGTGCGCCCGCCCGCGACCGGCGGCTCGCCGAGTATCGGATGGCTGGCGCGACGCCCGGCCAGGTCTCGGCCGTGGCCGCGACCGAGACCGGCGTGGCCGCGCTCATCGGGACGGCGATCGGGTTCGCGCTGTTCCTGGTCGGCCGGGTGGTGCTCGACGAGCCCGGGCCGCAGCGTCCGCTGCCGACCGACGTGCTGCCGCCGTGGTGGGCGCTGCTGGCGATCTTCGTCGCGGTACCGGCAGCGGGCGCCGCGCTGGCTGCGGTCGCGCTGCGTCGCAGCACGCTCACCGCGTTCGGCGTGGTGCGGCGGCGGCCGGGCCGGCCACCCCGAGCACTGCCCGCCGTGCTGTTCTTCGGCGGATCGACGGTGCTGGCCCTCTCCGCCGCGATCATCGGGCAGCTCAGCGCGCTCTCGACGGAGTGGTGGCTGATCCTGTTCGACCTCGTCCTGCTGGTGGCGGTACTGATCGGCCTGGTCACCGGTGGTGCGGCGGTGTCCGCGGCGATCGGCCGGTGGATCGCGCCCCGGGCGAAGAGCCCCGCGCTGCTGCTGGCCGCTCGTCGCCTGATCGCCGATCCGTGGGCCGCCAGCCGGACGCTGCCCGCCGTGCTGGCGGCGGTGCTGCTCGGCGCGGGCGCGCTGACGATGCGGGCCGTGTTCGCCGCGGACCGGGTCGCCCAGCAAGAGGCGCGCCGAATGATCGGGCAGGAGGCCGGCCCGATCGACCCGTTCTACGACCGGGCGTTCGCGCTGACCCAGCTGGCGGTCTGGGTCGCGATCGTGGTGGCGGCCGGTGGGCTGCTCGTCGCGACCGCGGAGCAGGTGCTCGAGCGCCGCCGGACGCTGGCGGCGCTGACCGCGCAGGGGACGCCGACCGGTGTGCTGGCGAAGGCGCTGCTCTGGCAGAACGCGCTGCCGCTGGTGCCGGGCCTCGTGCTCGCGGCGGCAACCGGGGCGATCGCGGTGCGGGCGGTGTACGGGGGGCCCGGCGAGTACATGGAGCAGGTCGGCGGCGACTGCACGCCACCCGCGGGTACCGACGTGAACACGTGGTGCGCCGATCCGGCCCACCTGACGCCGGTGCGCACGGTCACCGTCGAGCTGGAGGGCCTGATCCCGTGGGGAGGGCTCACCGTGCTCACCGTCGGTGCCGCGGTCGCCACGATGGTGGTCTGCGCGCTCAGCCTCCTGCTGCTCCGGCGGGCGACGTCCGTCGGTGAGCTGCGGACGACCTGACCTACACCGACCGCAGGTAGCGGGAGAGAGCGACCAGCTCGGGGGTGGTCGGCGCGGTGCGGCGGAAGAACGCCGTCAGTGCTCCGACCGGGTCGCTGGTGGTGGCCGTGGCGGCGAGCAGCGTCTCGCCGCCCGGCTGCAGCCAGGTCGCGAAGATCGGCGGGAGGCCGTCCGGCCCCGGCAGGTTCGCGCCGCGCAGGACCAGCGACGCCTCGTCCGCCGGGATCACCCAGTCGTCTCCGGTCGCCTCCGCCAGGTCGCGGCCGTGGATCAGTACCTCACCCAGGATCACCGCGCTGACCGGCGTCACCGTGGTGCGGGTGCCCCCGTGGAAGCGGAAGCTCAAATCGCCGGGGAAGCTGCGCAGCACCGCGAAGCTCGCCGGCCCGTCGGCGTCGAGCAGGTCGGCCAGCGCGGCCAGGTCCCGCTCGGGGACCTCGGCCAGGCACTGCGCGTTCAGCGTCGCGGTCTCCTCCGGCGTCGCGCTGCGGCGCCGGTCGCCCAGCGCGCGGCGGTACACGGTCAGCACGTGGGCGGCGAGCTCCGCGACCGACCAGTCCGGACAGGCGGGCACCGTCCGGACCGCCGCCGCCGGATCGACGCTCCGCACCAGCGCGACGAACCGCTCGTGCGCCCTCGGCAGCGCGTCCTCGATCTCCTGGCGAAGTTCGCCCATGGCTCCTCCGATACTCCAAAGTTGAGTACCAGCTTCTACTCAACTTTGGAGTAGTGTCAACCTCTGATGCGCACCGAACCCACCACCAGCTCGTACGCGCTGCTCGGGCTGCTCGCGATCCGGCCGTGGACCGCCTACGACCTCACCCGCCAGGCCCAACGCAGCATGCGGCTGTTCTGGCCGCGGAGCGAGGCGCACATCTACGGCGAGGTCAAGCGCCTGGTCCGGTGGGAGTACGCCACCGGCACCACCGAGCGCACCGGCAACCGCGAACGCACCTCCTACGCGATCACCCCGGCCGGCCGTCGAGCGCTGCGGAACTGGCTGGCCACGCCGCCCGCAGCCCCGCAGCTCGAGATCGAGGGGCTGCTCCGGCTGCTCTTCGCCGACCAGGGCGAGAAGGCGGACGCCGTGCAGGCGATCCGGGCCACCCGGGCAGCGGTCGCCGAGACCTACGCCAACGGCGCCGCGCAGATGCGCGCCTATCTGGACGGCGGCGGGCCGTTCCCGGAACGTGCCCATCTGGTCGGTCTGCTGGCCCGCTTTTACGCGGATTTCGCCGAGACGATGCTGGACTGGTGCGACGTCGCCGAGGCCGAGATCGAGGGCTGGCCCGACGTCCGGGACGCCGGACTGACCGGCGATTCCCGGCGCGCGCTGACCGCGATGGTCGAGCGCTACGAGCGAAGGGCAGCGGCGCTGAGCGAGCACACAGCGGAGTGACGTAAATTCTCGCTCGTCGCGAGGGTACGAACTCCGCTTGTACTTGCCATTTCTCCGTGGTCGGTCAGGTGGCCGAAGAAACCTCATCCTCCCGGGTGAGGTAGCGCTGGACCCCTGCCCTCCGGATGGTGTTCACCGGTACGGTCGGCCGGAGGCCGGTGGGGGATCGAGAGGCGCTAGTGACGGCGGTGTTTCCTGTGGCGGCGGCGACCGACCGGGTTGAGGCGTTGCGAAGTCGGGTGTCCCGATTCGCCGACTACCTGTCTGCTGTCCGCGCGCTCTCAGCCCGCCCGGCGCGGACGCTCGAGGCAGCGGCTTCCGTCGTCTGGCAGACGGCGTTACCCGCGGGCAAGCCCGGCTGCTGGACGGCCGGTGACCCGGCGCCTGCCGAAGCGGCCGGTGAGCCCCGCACCGAGGAACGCTGGCTGGAACTGCGTCGGCCGCCGCGGCCGCGGCCGCCGGACCTGCCGTCGGTCGTCCGGTCGCTGCTCGACGGTCCGGTCGACGACCCGCGTCGGGAACCCTCGCTGCGCGAGGGCTGGCGGGAGATCGCCGTCGAACGCGACGCCGACCTCGACCTGGACGCGGTCGAGCCCGCCGTCGACGAGTGGGTGCACCGGCTCTGGCGCCCGTGGGCCGTGACCGCAGCCGAGGCGGACGCCGTCCGCGGCGCCTATTCGCGCCTGGTCGAGCTGCGGCAAGCCGCCGTACGGCTGGAGGCGTCCCACGAGCTGGTCTGGGGTTTCGGCATCTTCACCGGTGTCGTGGGCGGGCTGGCCGTCGAGGACCCGCTGCTGGCGGCGTCGATCTCGATCGACGTCGACCCGGAGACCGGAGCGCTGACCGTCGCACCGACGGGTGAGCTCCGGCTGCAGACCGACGCGTTCGAGGGTTTACCCGACGGGCCGGACGCCCGGCTGCACGACCTGGCGGGCCCCGGCGGCGCGGTGACGCTCGACCCGTGGCAGCAGTCCACCCGCACCGAGTTCTACCGCTCCGCGCTGCGGCGGCTGGGCCTGCCGCCCCGGGTGGTGCGCGAGGACGCCGAGGTCGACGAGCCGCACGTCCGCGACACCGGCGTGCTGCTGCTGCGTCCGCGGCGCACCGCGCTGTCCGGGTTCCTCGGTGACCTGCGGGGCGCGCTGGCCGCCGGGTACATCCCGTCCGGTTCGCTGGCGGCGCTGCTCGCCGACGACCCGTCGACGCTGGAGTTGCCCGACGACCCGCCCGAGCAGTGGCAGCCGATCGGCGAGCGCCTGCTGTTCCCGCTGCCCGCGAACCTGGAGCAGGAGACGATCGCCCGCCGGCTGGCCCGGCAGCGCATGGTCGCGGTGCAGGGCCCGCCGGGCACCGGTAAGACCCACACGATCGCGAACCTGATCTGTCACCTGGTCGCCCACGGCAGGCGGGTGCTCGTGGTCTCGCACCGCGACGAGCCGCTGGCCGAGGTCCGCGACAAGCTGCCCGCCGCACTGCGCCCGCTGGCGATCAGCGTGATGGGGTCCAGCGCCAAGCAGCTCGGGCAGCTGGAGACCGCCGTCCGGCAGCTGCAGGCCGAGGCCGGTGCGCTCGACCAGGACGCCGCTGCCGAGGCGGTGGCCGAACTGTGGGACGCGCTCGACACGGCCGAGCAGGACCTGGCCGGGAAGTACCAGGCCCTGCGGGCGGTGGCCGACCGGGAGAGCAGCACGTTCCTGCTCGACGGCGCCGAGGCCACCGCGGTCGAGGTCGCCGAGTGGCTGTGGGCCAACGAGTCCCGGCTGGCGTTCGTCCCGGATGCGATCGATCCGTCCGCGCCGTTCCCGCTCACCGACACCGAGCTCGTCGAACTGACCGAGCTGACCAACACCTACCGGCCGGAAGACCTGGTCGACGCACAGCGCAGGCTGCCCGAACGAGAGTCCCTTCCGGACGGTAACCGGCTGGCCCGCACCGACGAACACAGCGACGCGCTGCGCCAGCGGGTCGGCGCGCTGGCGTCGCTCGGCGTCGACCTCGCCGCCGTCCGGTCCGCGGGCCGCCCGACCATCGCCGCGCTGGCCGACGAGATCTGGCGGCTGGCTCACCGCGCCAGGGCATACCAGCCGTGGCAACGCCGGCTGGCCGGCCGGCTCGCGGTATCCCCGGCCTGGCGCGAGACCTGCCGTGCCGAGGTCACGGGCTGCTCGGAGATGCTCACCGAGACCGCCCGCTGGCGCAGCGTGCTGGCCGGGCGGGCGGTGCAGATCCCGGACGACCTGTGGGCCGACACCCGTCAGCTGCGGGCCGATCTGGACATGCTGCGGGTCCGGCTGGTGGAGGCGCGCGGTGTCAGCCGGCTGATCCACCGGCGGTTGGCCCAGGTCAGGGACGAGATCCGGGTCGACGGCGCTCCGCTGCGCACGGTCGACGACGTGGACGCCGCCCTGGCGACGGTCCGGCTGGACTGGGCGCGTCGACGCCTCACCGAGCGCTGGAACCACTTCGTCGCTGAGTTGGACGGCCCGCAGGCGCCGGACGACCCGAGCACGGTCGAGGTGATCAGCGGCTACCTGCGGGAGGTCGGCGAGGTCGTCGACATCGGCCTGCGGTACTGGCCGACGCTGCGTGACCGGCTGGCCGCGTTTCTGCGGGCCGGGACACCTGGCGAGGCCGACTGGGCCGATCCCGCCGCGGTGTCGGCGGCGGCCGCTCGCGCGGCCGAGCTGGTCGTCGTCTTCGACAGCGACGACGCCGAGCGCGAGGGCCAGCAGGTCCGTGCGCTGCTGGACGACGCGCTGCTGGACGCGAACGCGTCGCCGCACTGGCGGGAGCTCGACCGCGCCTGGGCCACCGGCGACTACGCGGGCTGGGAGGCGATGCTCGCGGACGCCGACCGGCTGCGCGCGGCGGGCCCCGCGATGCAGCGCTGGCAGGAGCTGCACGTCGCGCTGTCGATCATCGCGCCGCTGTGGGCCAGCCGGATCGCGGCCGAGGGCGAGCTGCCGGATCCGGCCGTCAGCCAGCAGGCGTGGAACTGGCGCCGGGCCGACACCTGGCTGCGCATCGTCATCGGGGTCGAGGACACCGGCGCGCTCGGCAGGCAGGCCGACGGGCTGCGGGACCGGGCCCGTGAACTGGTCGGCGAGCTGGCCACCCGGTCGGCCTGGCTGGCCGCCGCCGGCCGGATGGACGACCGCGCCAGGGACGCGCTGGCCGGGTGGGCGTCGGCGCTGCGCAAGGTCGGCAAGGGCTCCGGACGCCGCTCGGCGGGCTGGACCGCGCTGGCCCAGCAGCACATGCGCGAGGCCGTCGCCGCGGTCCCGGTCTGGATCATGTCGGTCGAGCGCGCGCTGCAGCAGTTCACCGGCGGTACGACGCCGTTCGACGTGGTGATCGTCGACGAGGCGAGCCAGTGCGGGCTGCTCTCGATGCCGGTGCTCTCGCTGGGCACCCGCGCGGTCGTGGTCGGCGACGACCGGCAGATCGGCCCGTACGCGATCGGCCTGGCCCACGACGAGGTGAGCCGGCTCGGCCAGGAGCACCTCGGCGACCTGCCGTCCTGGCCGCTGTTCGACGTCACGACCAGCCTCTACGACCACGCGGTGCGGCGGTCACCGGAGCCACTGATGCTCACCGAGCACTTCCGCTCGGTGCCGGAGATCATCACGTTCTCCAGCGAGCAGTGGTACGACGGCACGGTCCAGCCGTTGCGGGCCGACCGGGGCCGCTTCGACCCGGTGCGGATCGTGCGGGTGCCCGGCGCGCGGGAGAAGCGCGACCGCTACGGCGAGGTGAACCTCGCCGAGGCCGACGCGCTGGTCGCGACGATCACCCGGCTGGCCGCCGACCCGGAGTACGCCGGCCTGACGTTCGGCGTGGTCAGCCTGCTGGCCAGCAGTGGCCAGGCGCAGTACATCAACGAGCAGTTGGTCCGGCACCTCGGCGAGCAGGAGATGGCGCGGCGGGCGCTGAAGGTCGGCGACTCGTACACGTTCCAGGGCGCCGAGCGGGACGTGATGTTCCTCAGCCTGGTCGTCTCCGACCGGGACGAGGCGCGGGCCGCGTTCACCGGCGCCGACCACCACCGCCGGGTGAACGTCGCGGCCAGCCGGGCCAAGGACCAGATGTGGGTCTTCCACTCGGTCGGCGCGGAGAACCTCCACCCGGACGACGCCCGCGGCGCCCTGCTGCGGTACTGCGCGGCGCCGAAGCCGGGACTGGCCGCGCTGGCCGCCGAGCCGATCCCGGACGAGACGCTGTACGCGGCGTGCGAGTCGGAGCTGGAGCGCTCGGTCCTGCGGCGGCTGCTGGACGTCGGAATCCGGCCTGCGGTGCAGTACGCGATCGGACGGCACCGGGTCGACTTCGTGCTCCCGACTGCGGACGGGCGGCGGCTCGCGATCGAGTGCGACCACGGTCGCTACCGCGGCGTGACGCGGTGGGCCGAGGAGATGCGGCGCCAGACGGTGCTCGAGCGGGTCGGCGGCTGCGTGTTCTGGCGGGTGCGCGGGACGCTGTTCGCGCGTGACCCGGACGCGGCGCTGGCGGGCTTGTGGCCGCTGATGGACGACCTCGGGTTGCTCCCGGAGGAAGCGCGCGGGCTGCTCGCGCCGACGGAGCCGGAGGTCGAACCGGAGGAGGAGTCCCCCGCCGGCGAGTGGATCGAGGGCCAGGGCTGGGTCGAGAGCGAGGCCGAGGGCGAGGACTGGGGCGCCGAGTGGAACGAGGGCGCCGCCTGGACCTCGGACGAGGAGGCCGCCGCGGCGGGGCTGACCGACCTCACGGTCGTGCTGCCGGTGGTGCGGTTGCCCGCCGACGACGCGGACGCCGAGCCGGCCGAGGAGCAGGCACCGGAGCCCGTGGCGTCGCCGGTCGCGACCGAGGAGGAGCCGGTTCCGGAGTGGGCCGGGGACGCACCGACCGTGGCCAGGCTGGAGGACCTGCCGGGCGCCGTCGACGCGGTGATGCCGTGGGTCGGGGACGCGCCGACGATCCCGACCGCGGACGCGCTCCCGAACGGGCACCCGGCGACGCTGCTGCCCGGCCTGGCGCCGAGGTCTCCCGCTGCGCCGGTGCCCGCAGGGCCGCCCGCGCAGCCCGTGCCCGTGCCGCCGATGCCCGCGCCGCCGCCGGCGCCCGCCCCGTCCGCGCCCGCGGGGCAGCCCGTGCCCGCATCGGTAGTACCCGCGCTCCCGACCCGGCAGCCGATTGCGGTACCGCCGCCGGACGAGCTGCCCCAAGCGGCACCCCAGGCGCCCCAGGCGCCCCAGGCACCCCCGGTCGCACCGACGCCGCCGGTGAGCTGGTGGGACAAGGAGAGCGTCGAGCCGGTCCAGCCGGTGCGCGCCTCCCAGGCGACCGACCTGACCCGTCAGCTGCCGGTCGTCCCCGAGCCGGCGGAGACAGCGTCTGCCGGGTACCAGGAGGTCGGCGCGATCCGCCCGGAGGAAGCACGCGCGGCGCTGGTCGCGTATCGCTCCCGCGTCGACACGCCGGTCCAGGCCGGCGGCAAGATCGTCGGCTGGGCGTGCTTCTATCCGGACGACTCGATCGAGGCGCTGCGCAACCGGGCGAACGTCGAGGTGATGCGGCAGGAGGAGGCCAGCACCGAGACCGCGGGCTGGCTCACCGCCCGGGAGGCCGCCGCGGTGGTGGCCGCCGCCGAGCAGCGTCGGGACGTGCCGGTCGTCGACCCGGCCATCGGCGAGGTCGGCGTTGCCCGCTACGTCCCCGAAGACCCCGAAAACCCCACCCGCCTCCTGCGAGCAGCCCGCTAACCACCCAGCAGGATCAGAAGGCGGTTGAGGGCGGGCAGTGCCGCGGCCAGCGCGTCGAGGTCGGACTGGTCGAGCTGGTCGGCCGCCGCGAGCGCGATGCGCCGTCGGTGGTCGGTGTAGCCGTCGATCAGGCCGGTCGCGGCCGGGGTCAGCGTGAGCCGCACGGCACGGCGGTTCTCCGGATCGGGGGACCGGTCCAGGTAACCGCCCGCGGTCAGGTCGCCGACCAGCGTGCTCACCGTGTTGGGAGCAGTGCCCAACGCCGTGGCCACGGCTTTCACCCCGATACCCGGTTTGCTCCGCACCACCCGCAGCACCTCCATCTGCGCAGCGGGCAGCGGCTCGTCCGGCAGGTCGCTCCGGGCGGCGCGGCGCAGGGTCCGATGGAGCCGACCGAGCAAGGTGCTCAGCTCGTCGGCGACCGTGCCGGGGGTGGCCGACATGGCGCTCCTTTGTGGTCATCCGGCGGCAGCGCCGCCGAGTTACCACCCGCCGACCTGCGCGAAGAGCCATGATGGCTGGAGCGTCCGGTAGCCCGCAGTCCCCCGTTCAGCCCGAGTGAGTCAGCCGGGTAGACCCGGCCCGGCGCCGGTGAGCCCCGGTCCTGGCGGACCGGGGCTCAGGCGTCACGGGTGATCTGTCATCAGCGAATCGTTCCGAGCACTATCCGATCAGGATTCTCTGCCCCGGGTGGATGACGTTCGGATTCGCCCCGATCACACGGCGGTTCTTCGCGTAGAGCGACTGCCAGCTCACCCGGTGGCCGACGGCGATCAGCACCAGGCTGTCACCGGGGCGGACCAGGTAGCTCGGGAAACGCGGTGTAGCAGTCGTCTGACGCGCGGTCACGTCGAACGGACGCTTCGGGACGAAGTCGCGCAGCTCTGTCGGGCGGGAGAGCGCGGTGACGCTTCTCCGCGGTGCCGCGTTCGTGGTGCGCTTCCGTACGTCCTGTCCGCGGTACGACCGGTTCTCGGTCGATCCGCCGCGCCAGGACTTGGTGGACCGGTGCGACCGGTACCCGGTGTACTCGTTGGTGCTCTTCTCCCAGCTCCGCTTCGAGTACTTCTTGGTGTAACCCTGTCGCTTGTAACTCCGACTGGCCTGGTCGGACCAGCTGCTGCGGTACCGCTTCTTGGTGTATCCCTTGCGGCCGCAGGTAGGCCAGGCGCCGATGCCCTGGCTGCGCAGTACGCGCCTGGCGACGGTGATCTGTTCGGACCGGCTGGCGTTGTGTGCCCCTGCCGCGTACTTACCGCCCCCGTGTGAGCGCCACGTCGACGGGCTGAACTGCAGTCCGCCTTGGTAGCCGTTGCCGGTGTTGATGTTCCAACGCCCGCCGGATTCGCACTGCGCGATCGCATCCCAGTTCACGTCCGCGTGGGCCGGTGATGCACCGGCCACGAGCGGGGTGATTCCCGCTAGGCCGGCAGCCACGGCGAGTGCCAGGCTTCGACCGAGCGGGCTCAGGCGCCCTGGCGCCCGATGCCGTCCGCCCGCACGTGGCGAGCCTTCGGCGCTGAGCTGGGTGGGATGGGAAGACTCCTTAGACATATCCGACCCTCTCCACGCCTACGAGGTGAGCTGTCGGGTTCGGGCTGAGTCGGCCCGGCCACGCGGTGCGTGGCTTCACCCCAAGGCGTCAACTTGCGACACCGGAAGTTGGGTCCCCCGCTCCTGCCCGAGGTTCGAAGTCCTCGTCGCCCGGGGCAGGATTCGGCGTAGCCGGGCGCGAGGTCCGCGGTGAACGGACGAAAAAGACAGAACCACAAAATCGGGTGAATGCCAAGTTACCGCACCGTGATATGCGAAAGGTGTCGCGGTGACCATTAAGGCCCATACCGCTGTCCCGGTTGCACAGCCACCGCTGTCAACGTGCGACACAGCGAATTGGAGTGGTCTATAGGTTTCAGTCCGAATCGGCCGTGTAACCCTAGGGGGTCGGTTCACTCCGTGGCGTAGTGGTCCCTTAACACCTCACTAAGTACCGCCTGTGACAGTGGGCGTTCGTGGTCGTGACCGTGAAAATGAGGTCCATGACCGACGCTCCACGTGCCGGCCTGCTTTCTCGGGCCGGTCTTCGCGCCGGCCCGTACCTCGCTCGGCACCGCCGCGGCAGTGCGAACGGCCGAGCCCTCACCGCAGGAGTAGGCGTAGCCGCGCTCTGCTCCGTGGTGGTGATCGGTGGTACCAGCCTGGTTGCCGCAAACGCCACTAGCGAACCCGACCATTCTTGTGCGGCGGCCTACACCGTGCGCCATACCTGGTCGACCGGCTTCTCCGCCGAGGTCGCCGTCACGAACACCGGCGAAGACCCGGTGAAGAACTGGAACGTCAACTGGTCCTTCGACGGCGGTAAGGCCGTCGTGAAGGGCTGGGAGGGCGAGTGGCAGCAGGACGACGGTCTGGTGACCGTCCGTGCGGGCGAGGACAGCGTCCGGCTGGAGCCCGGCAAGACCCTCACGCTGCGGTTCACCGGCTGGCACCCGCAGGGGAAGGCACCTGACGCCGCCCAGTTCGCTCTGAATGGAGTAAGTTGCCAGGTGGGCGGCGACAAGGAGGAGACGCCGGAGAGCGCCTCGCCGACGCCGTCCTCGATCGCGCTGCCGCCGGGCTTACCCGCGTCTCCCGCGCCGACCGGTAAGCCGACCAAGCCGGCCGCGGGCCCGCTCGGTTCGCTGTTCGTCGACCCCTCGGGTCAGGCCGTCGAGTGGGTGGAAGCGAACTCGGGCGACCCCAGGGCGGCCGTGATCCGCGAGCGGATCGCCGAACAGCCGCAGGCGCACTGGCTCGCCGCGAACAACCCCGGTGAGGTCGAGAGCGACGTGCGGGGCTACACCTCCCGGGCGCACTCCCGCGGCAAGGTGCCGGTGCTGGTGGCCTACAACATGACCAACCGCGACTGCGGTGGTGCGAGCGCGGGTGGCGCCGACAGCGCCGACGGTTACCGCACCTGGATCAACAACTTCGCCGACGGGCTGGGTTCCGGCACGTCGATCGTCATCCTCGAGCCGGACGCGCTCGGGCACCTGACCACGTGTCTCTCCGCCGACCAGCAGCAGGAGCGGCTGGACCTGCTGGAGTACGCGGGCAAGACGATCAAGCAGGCCAGCCCGAAGGCCCGCGTTTTCTACGACGTCGGCCACTCGGCCTGGATCGACGCCGGTGAGGCAGCGAGCCGCGCCAAGCAGGCCGGCGCCGGGCAGTACGGCGACGGCATCGCGCTGAACACGTCGAACTACAACACCAGTTCGAGCGAGGTCTCCTACGGCAAGCGGGTGCTCGCCTCGCTCGGCAGCGGCCAGATGGTCGTCGACACGTCTCGGAACGGCGCCGGACCGGCGGGTGGCGAATGGTGCGACCCGGCAGGCCGCAAGCTCGGGAAGTACCCCACCACCGCGACCGGCGACCCCAAGGTGGCGGCGTACCTCTGGGTCAAGCGCCCCGGCGAGTCGGATGGGTGCAGTGGCTCGGCCGGTTCGTTCATCCCGGAAACCGCGTACGACCTGAGCTCCTGACGGTCGGCCACCACGGCTCCGCGTGCCGCGCGGAGTACCGTGGTGGCAGGTGCGCCGACCGCGGGGAGGAGGGGCAGTGAACAGCGACGCCCCTCTTCCCACGATGCACTTTCTCGGCCATTCGACGGTGTTGGTCGAGACCGAGGGCGTCCGTGTGCTCACCGACCCGGTGCTGCTGCCGCGGGTGGCGAGCGTCCTGCGGCGGGTTGCGGCCCCGCTCGACCCGGCCCTGCACGCGGACGTCGACGCGGTCTGCATCTCGCACCTGCACGCCGACCATCTCGACCTGGCCTCGCTGCGCCGCCTCGGCACCGACACGCTCCTGGTCGTGCCCGAGGGCGCCGGTGAGTTGCTCTACCGCAAGGGCTTCCGGGAGATCGTCGAACTCTCGCCGGGAAAGTTCCACGACGTCGGGCGCGTGCGGATCACGGCCACGCCCGCCGTGCACGACGGTTTCCGGACGCCGTTCGGCCCGCGTGCCCTGGCGCTCGGCTATCTGATCGAGAGCGCGTCGACGCGCGTCTACTTCGCCGGTGACACCGACCAGTTCGACGAGATGGACGATCTGGGGGCCCTCGGTCTCGACGTCGCGTTGATCCCTGTCTGGGGTTGGGGCCCGAACCTCGGGCCCGGCCACCTCGACCCGCGCGGCGCGGCCGAAGCCACCCGGCGCCTCCGCCCCCGGGTTGCGGTCCCGATCCACTGGGGGACGCTGCACCCGTTCGGCATCGGCCGCTGGATGCGAGCGCACCTGATCGATCCGCCGCGGCGCTACGCACAGGCGGTCGCCGAGCTCGGCCTGCCCACCCGCATCCTGCACACCGAGCCGGGGTGCCGGGTGGAGCCGCGATGACCGGGCAGACGATGACGCTCGCGTCCGCCGAGGCGATCGCCACCGCCTGGCCCGACCGCCTCGCCGACGCGGCGTCCGCGAGTTACCCCGTGCTGGTGATCGCGGTGCTGCTCGGCGCGATCGTTCCGGTGATCCCGACCGGGGCGGTGGTCAGCGCCGCGGCGGTGCTGGCCGTGCACAACGGCGGCGTGTCGTTGATCGAAGTGATCGTGCTGGCCGCCGCGTCGGCCTGGCTGGGCGACTGCGCGGTCTACGCGCTCTTCCGCTGGGGCCGACGCGGCGTGACCGGGCTGATCAGCCGCAACCTGCCGTCGCTGTCCGAAGACACACCCGAGGGCAGCGAGCGGCTCGCCGAGACCCGCCGCCGGCTGACCGAGAACGGCACCCAGGTGCTGGTCGTCTCCCGGCTGATCCCCGGTGGCCGACTGCCGACGCTGTTCGCGGCGAGCGCGATCCGGTACCCGTGGCCGCGGTACTTGAACGGAGCAGCGGTCGCGGCGGTCGTCTGGGCGATCGCCTACGCGGTGATGGGCCTGCTCGGCGGCAGCCTGTTCGCGAACCCGCTGGTCGCCATCGCGGTGACGGTCGTGGTCACGCTGCTGGTGTCCGCGGTCGCGCGGCTGGTGCAGAGATGGCTGGCCAACCGGCAGGACTCGTCCGGGGACGACTCGGACTCCGGTGGCGACCAACCGGCGCCGCGGCTCCGGCTACGTCGACGTCCTCCCGCGGAGACGTCGGCAGAGGCTGCCGGACCGGTCGGCTGATCGCGAGTGACGCGCTTCCGGCTGCTGCGGAGCGGCGGGCGTCGGCTGGTTCGCGGCGGACGCACGGCGACGCGACTCATCCTGGTGTGGTTGGTCGGCGCCGGTTCGGTCGGTGCGCTGTCGCTGACGCTGCCCGGCTTCGACATCGGCAGGCCGGTGAACGCGCTCGTCATCTCGGTCGCGCTGAGCGCGCTGAACGCGCTCGTCTGGCCGGTCCTGATGCGGTTCGCGCTGGCGATCTCGGTGCTGACGCTGGGTCTCGGCTCGTTCGTCCTCAACGGACTGCTCGTGTACCTGAGCCTGACCGAGATCCCGGACGTCCGGCTGCCCGGCCCACCGGCGGGCCTGCTGGTCGCGCTGACGGTCTCGGCCGTCACCGGGCTCACCAGCAGCCTGGTCGCGGTCGACGAGGACGAGTTCTTCCACCGTCGCGCGCGACGGCGGGCACGGCGGCGTATCCAGAAGGGCGGCTTGGGGCGCCCGAACAGCGTCCCCGGCCTGGTGATGGTGCAGATCGACGGGCTCGGCCACGAGGTACTACAGCGGGCGATCCGGGACGGTGACGCGCCGACGCTGGCCCGCTGGCTCGCCGCGGGCAGCCACCGGTTGATCCCGTGGACCACCGACTGGTCGTCGCAGACCGGCGCGTCGCAGTGCGGCATCCTGCACGGGTCCAACCGGGACATGCCGGCGTTCCGCTGGTACGAGAAGGACCACGGACGCCTGATGGTGAGCAACCGCCCGGCGGACGCCGCCGAGATCGAGCGGCGGCACTCCGACGGCCGGGGACTGCTGCACGACGACGGCGCGAGCCGCGGCAACCTGTTCACCGGCGACGCCGCCCACAAGAGCGTGACGCTGAGCAGCGCGGGCCGTCGCAAGGGCCGGCTCGGCGCCGGTTACCAGGGGTACTTCGCCAACCCCTACAACGCGGTCCGGACGCTCACCGGCGCGGTGATCGACGTCGTTCGGGAACTCGTCGCCGCGACCACCCAGCGGCACCGGGACGTCCGGCCGCGAGTACCGCGCGGCGGCATCTATCCGCTGGTGCGGGCGCTGGCCACGGTGGTCACCCGCGACCTGGTGGTGGAGGGCGTCGTCGACGACATGATGGCCGGCCGTTCGGTCGTCTACGCCGACCTCACCGGGTACGACGAGGTCGCGCACCACTCCGGGATCGAGCGGTACGACTCGCTGGCGGTGCTGCGCTCGATCGACCAGCAGATCGGACGCCTGGCCCGCGCCGCCGAACTCGCGCCGCGGCCGTACCGGCTGGTCGTGCTCTCCGACCACGGGCAGAGCCAGGGCGCCACGTTCGCGCAGCGGTACGGCGTCACGTTGGAGCAGATCGTCCAGGGTTGCTGCGGGCAGCGGCCACGCGCGACCGAGGACGCGCTGACCGGGCCGGACGGAAGCAACCTGGGGTTCGCCGCCCGCGCGCTGCGGCGTCTGGTGCCCGCCGCGGAGCACAAACCGGAGATGGCGGGGGAGCGGGTCCGGTCGGCCGAGGAGGAGGCGGCAGCCAGAGAGGGCATCCTCGTGCTCGGCTCCGGCAACCTCGGTCTCGTCTACTTCACCGATCGCCCGGAACGGCTGACGCTCGAGGAGATCCAGGCGGCCTACCCGGATCTGCTGCCGAGCCTCGTCGAGCACCCGGGCATCGGCTTCCTGCTGCTCAGCACCGCGTCGCGCGGGTCGGTCGTTCTCGGCAGGCACGGTGCCCACTACCTGGACTCCGGTGAGGTGCTGGGGCTCGACCCGCTGCAGCCGTTCGGACCGCACGCACCGGCGCTGGTCCGGCGAACCGACACCTACCCGCACGTCGCGGACATCATGGTCAACAGCTTGCACGACCCGCAGACCGACGAGGTGGCGGCGTTCGAGCCGCTGGTCGGTTCGCACGGCGGTCTCGGTGGCCCGCAGACCACGGCGTTCCTGCTGTACCCGGTCGACCTGCCGACGCCGGTGGAACCGCTGGTCGGTCCGGAAGAGGTCCACAAGGTCCTGCGTGCGTGGCTGGCCTGGCTCGGTCACGACGCCTATGCGGACGCGTTGGCCGCTACCGCCGCCGTCGAGGAGCCCGCGCCGCCGGTCAGCCCGCTGGACTCGCCGCTCGACCACCTTCCGGTCGGCGAGGCGAGGTTGCTCTGACACGACGACGGCGGGCGCCCCTCGGTGGGGCGCCCGCCGTCGTTTCGGTCAGCTCCGGCGTGCGCGGCGGCCGCTGCGCCAGGTGAACGGGCCGGGCAGGTCGTAGCGCTGCTCCTTGGTACGCGAGTTCCACGACCAGCGGCCGAACTTCAACGACCAGGACGACATACCGTTCTGCGTCACGTTGATCTTCAGCGGGCCGAACGAATGCTGCTTCCGGTACTGGACGGGCATCGGTCCTCCTCGTCTCGCTCGGCGTCCGGCCGGTCGACGTCCTTGCGACCGGCGGGGGTTGGTCCGCCGACTGCCTCGAAAGGTCAGTACCCAGGCCGGTCTCCGGACGAACATCCGGTATTCGGCTTAGCCGCCACTTAGTCGTCGATAACCGCTGCGGGTGACCGTCGGACGACACCGACCGCGTCGGCCGCCGCGGCCCGCGCCGTACCGAGGGGAACATCGATGAGCACGAAGCCGGACCTGCTGGGGATCGGCCTGATCCACCGCGCCATGCGCGGTGACGTCCGCGCGCTGGCCGCCACCGCGGCGACCTTCGCCGAGGGGCGGGAGCGCTGCACGCCGCGGCGGGCGCGCTTCCTGCGCGCCCACCTCGACGAGGTCTGCGACGCGATCCACCACCATCACCGGGCCGAGGACGACGTGCTCTGGCCGGCGCTGGAGCGCAGCGCCGGCGGTGCGGTGGAGCTGGCCGGCCTCACCGCCGACCACGCCGAACTCGACCCTGTGCTGGACCGGATCCGAGCGGCAGCGGAAGGCTTCGCCGTCGCGCCGAACGATCTCGCCGCAGCAGGCGCGGTGGCCCGGGAACTGGCCGACCTGCGGGACCTGCTCGACGAGCACATCGAGGAGGAGGAACGGACGGTGTTCCCGGCGATCATTCGCTACCTGAGCGTCGCCGAGTGGAAGGACGTGGAGGCCGAGGTGCGCAAGGGCGGCGGCAAGCCGTCGTTCGTCCTGCCGTGGGTGCTCCGCTACGTCGGTGAGGACGAGCTGGCAGCGCTGCGCCGGGAGGCGGGCCCGGCGCTGGTCGTGATGAACACGCTGCTCGGCGGCCGCTACCGGCGCCGGGCCAGGGTCATCTTCGGGTGAGCGGGCGGATCGCCGCGCGGCTCCGTTCGGCCCAGTGCGGCGCTCCGACGGTTTCGGCGACGACGAGCGCGGCCCGGTAGTGCCGGGCCGCGTCGGCGTGCCGCCCGAGGTGGTCGGCCAGCTGCCCGAGCGTGTGGTCGACCGGTCCGAGCGTCGCCGCACCGGCGCTGGCTCCGGCCAGCTGCCCGGCCCACGGCAGGAGCGCCCGGTAGCACTGCTCGGCGACGTCACGACGGTCGACGCCGATCGCGTTCTCCGCGCGCAGCACCATCCACATGAGCCAGTAGTAGTCCTCGGGAACCGGGACCTCGGGCCGCCACCCGCGCCGGGCGTCGTCCGGCCGTCCGGCGAGCACGAGCAGCCGGGTGTACAGCTCGTCGAGCGCGGGACCGAGCCGCTCCCGCTGTCCGGCCGCGAAGTCGGCGAGTTCACCGGCGACCGCCGGATCGAAGCTGGGCCTGGCGTGCTCGACGCAGAACCGGAGCAGGAGCGTCATGCCCTCCGCGTTCGGCGAACCGGACCCCTCCACCTGCGCCATCGCCGCCCGGTAACGCTGCTCCGCCCGATCGGGGTCACCGCCGACCAGGCGGCGCAGGCCGTCGAACAGCTCGACGACGCCGAGCGCGAGCCCCAGCTGGCTGCTGGTGGAGTGCTTCACCGCCTGCGTCGCGTGGTGGCCGGCCAGGTCGAGGTCGTTGGCGCCCAGCGCAGCCTGGTAGAGCGCGTGGTGGGCCTGGGCCTGATAGCCGGGAAGACCGGCGGCAGCCGACGCGGCCAGCATCTCGGTGCCCACTGCCGCCAGCTCGGCGCGGCGGGACGGTGTGTGGGCCACGAAGTATCGCGCCCCGAGCGCACGACAGAGCAGCCCGGGGTCGCCGAGCCGGCGGGCGATCGCGGCGGCCTCCGCCGTCACCCGGTCGGCGCGCGGCACGTCGCTGGTGTCGATCTCCAACCCGAGCGTGGCGAGCAGGCGGCACCGGGTCGGTTCGTCGTCGCAGTCGTCCAGCAGCGCTTGCAGCTCGGCGATCAGCTCGGCGTCGGGTTGCGCGTCGACGAGCACCGACCACAGCGTCGGGGCGTCGTAGGCCGTGTACGCGGCCGCGAGAGCGGCCCGGTCGGCGGAGTGCCGGGCCACCAGGATCGCCTCGCCCCTGACCGCCCGGGCCCCGAGCACGTCCCCCGCGTGGCCGAGGGCGGAGACCGAGCCGCAGAGCAGGCGGAGCCGGAGCCGGTCGTCCGCGCCCGGCGCGGTGTCCAGCGCGGCGAGCGCACGCTGCCGTAGCGACGCGGCCTCTCGATGCGCGTGCAGCGCGGACGCCGCGTCCGCCGCTGCGGCGGCCAGCTCCGCGGCTCGGTGCGCGGTGGGCGGCGTCGCGCCGGCCAGGGCGTGATGGGCCAGCGCGGCGACGTCGTCCGGGCGGTGTGCCTCCAGCGCCCGCAGCACCCGGTGGTGCATGCGTACCCGCCGAAGTTGCGGGATGTCGGCGTAGAGCGTGTCGCGGACCAGCACGTGCGCGAACCGCACCCGACCCGGCGCCGGTTCGCTGAGCAGGCCGGTGACCACGCCCGCCTCCAGCGCGTCCAGCACCGCTTCCTCGTCGTCCCCGAGCGCGAGCAGCAGGTCGACGTCCCACTCCAGGCCGACCACGGACGCCGTCCGCAGCGTCGCCCGGCAGTCACCGGGCAGTCGCGCGAGCCGACGGCGGAGCACGTCGCTCACGCCCGCCGGAACCACGGTCGCGGCGGCCTCGGTGCCTTCGGCCGCGATCAGCCTGGCGGTTTCACAGACGAACAGCGGGTTGCCGCCCGTACGGGTGGTGACCAGTCGCACGGTGGCGGGATCGTGAGCGCCCGTCGGCCCGCCGTATCGGCGGAGCAGCTCGGCCACGTCCGGCTCGGTGAGCCCGGCCAGCTCCAGCCGGTCGGTGGTGGGCCCGGCCAGCGCCGCCCTGGCCGCCCGGCCCTCGTCGGTGATCTCGACCGTGCGGTACGTCGCGACGAGCAGGATCGGACGGTCGGTGAGGTCGGCGGCGATCTGCCGGAGGAGTTGCAGCGTCTCACCGTCGGCGCGGTGCACGTCGTCGAGGACGACCGCGAGCGGAGCGCGGTCGCTGCGGAGCCGCAGCAGGTCGGCCAACGCGCGGGCGAGCCAGAACCGGGGCAGCGCCGCGTCGGTGGACGGCTCGGCCTCCTGTCGGAGCAGCGGTTCCAGGCGCCGGCGCAGATCGTCCGGGAGTTCGTCGGCGAGGCACTGGACGACCTCGCTCCACGCCCAGGCCGGGGGAGCGCCGTCCAACTCCGGACAGCGTCCGTGGGCCACCACCCAACCGTTCGCGGCCAGTCGTTCGGACGCCGCGGCGACCAGTGTGGACTTGCCGGCGCCGGCCTCGCCGCCGATCCAGACGACGCGCAGCGACCCGCGGGCGGCGATCGTTGCCGCGTCGGTGACGACGGCCAGTTCCCGCTCGCGACCGACCAGCGTGTCGCGCCGCGGTGGGGGCGCTACCGCGCTCCGGGGACGCTCGACTCGCTCGGGCGCGGGCACGTCCAACTCCGGGTCCTGCCGGAGCAGCGCCACCTCCAACGCGCGCAGCGGCGGGCTCGGGTCGACGCCGAGGTCCTCGGCCAACCGCGTCCGCGCGGCTCGGAGCGTGGTCAGCGCGTCCGCCTGACGCCCGGCGCGGTACAGGGCGAGGGCCAGCAGCCGCGTCGACTCTTCGCGGAGCGGATACGCGCGCACCAGCGGATCGAGTGCGGCCACCGCGTCGGCTGACCGGCCGGTGCGCAGCAACGCGTCGGCGCGTCGTTCGACCGCGACCCGGCGGAGTTCCTCGAGCTGCTCGACCTCCGGCGCCGCCCACGGCTCGTCGGCGAACTCGGCGTAGGCCGCACCCTGCCACTCGGCGGCCGCGCGTTCGTAGAGTTCGATCGCGCGGTCCGGCTGCGGTTCCGCTGCGGCCCGTTCGATCAGGTCCGCGAACCGCCAGGCGTCCACGGCGTCCCGGGGCAGCTGGAGCAGGTAGCCGGGAGGAGCGGTCACCAGCGTGTTGGCCGGAGCGCGCGGAGGCCGGTCCGGCTCCAGGATCTTGCGCAGCTGCGAAACGTAGACCTGGAGGGCGGCCAGGGCTTTCGGCGGTGGTTCGCCGCACCACAGATCGTCGATGAATCGTTCGGTCGAGACGACCTGCCCGCTCGCGCTCACGAGTCGCGCGAGCACCGCACGCTGGCGGGGACCCCCGAGGTCGACGGTCGTGCCTGCGACCTGCGCGCGGACGGGGCCGAGCACGCTCAACCTGATCATCGCAACGGGAGCGTAAAGCGCCTGGTGACCGTCGTCGGCCCGAGTGTCCGCCTCCCGACTCGGTGTCCGGTCAGCTCACCGATGTCGTGATCGTCGCGGCGACCGCGGCCGACGTCGCGGCGGTGAGCGCCACCCCGATCGCCGCGATCGCCTCCTTGACCGCCTTTCCGGCCCACTCACCCTCGGAGATCTCGTCCAGCCGGGACTTAACCTCCTTGGCGGGCAGGTCGGGGAACAGCTTCGGCCCGAGGTCGACGGCGCGCACCAGCGAGGCCAGCGCGACGGTGTGCCGACCCGACAGGTCGCCGTGCCGGACCGCGGCGTCGAGCCGACCGTGCGCTGCGGTTTCCGGCGCGGGGTTCAGCGCCGGGTACCGCACCACCCGGAACAGCCCGAGGACCTTGCTCTCCTCCCGCTCCACGACGCCGGTCTCCACCAGGCGGTCGAGGATCTTCTCCCGCAGACCCCGGCTCAGCGTGGTGAGCCAGCTCCGTGGGTCGCGCGGCTTCGAGGCGGCCCGGAGCCGGTCCAGCACTGCTTCGGCGACCGGCTCGTCCACCGGCGTGGGGTCGGTGACCCGGACCTTCTTCTGCTCGACCACGATCCGGCCCGCGAGCGCCAGCTCCACCAACACCGCTGCGGCCAGGCCGAGGTCGAGGGTGGTCGTGGAGATCAGCGGTTTGCCTGCCGCGTCGTCGTAGGCGAGGAGCAGCAGCTCGTCGGGCAGCGGAAGCACAGTCATGGTCCAACGGTAACCAAGTCGGGGGTAAGCGGACGTAAAGCGCGGACCCCGACGCTGGGCGTCGTCGCACCCTCTGCTCCGGAGCCTCCCATGTCACTCGATGCGCCGACCGTGATCGCCGACCTGCACCGCGCCCTGATCGGGCACGCCAGAGCCCTCACCGCCGCCCCCGACCCCGCGACCGCCGCCGCGCTGGCGACCGCGATCCGCGCCCACCTGACCGCCGAGGACGACGTCGTCTGGCCGATGCTGATCGAACGGGCGGGCGCGACCGTCGAGCTGGCCGGGCTGCTCGACGATCATCGCGCGCTCTACGCCGTGCTCGACCGGATTCCGGCGCTCGGCGGCGGTCCGGCGGAACTCCGCGCGGCCGCGGTCGAGCTCCGCGATCTGCTCGAGGAGCACATCGCCGAGGAGGAGCAGGTCGTGTTCCCGGCCGTGGTGCGGTTCCTCACCGACGCCGACCGGCAGCGCCTCATGGACGCGCTGCTCAGCGCACCGGATGGGTCCACGGCGGCGAGCCACCGTCCCGGCGCCACCGAGCGAGTAGCTCCAGACGCTCCCGCCCGGCGCTGACCCAGTGCGGGGCGCCCAGCAACTCCGCCACGCGGACGGCGTCCCGGTAGTGCCGGTGGGCGGCGTCCGGGTCGCCGAGGTACGCGGCGAGGTCGCCGAGCGTCGAATCCAGTGGGCCGAGCGTGATCGAGCCACTCGACATGCCCGGGAGCAGCCCGGTGTGCGGGAGCAGCGTGCGGTACGTGGAGGCCACGACGTCTGCCGCGTCCAGACCCAGCGCGTTCTCGGCGCGATAGGCCATCCAGAGCAGCCAGTAGTAGTCCGGCGGAACCGGCCAGTCCGGGCGCCAGGCCGCCCGAGCTTCCTCGATCCGACCGGCGTGCAGCAGCAGCCGGGTGTACGGCTCGGAGACCAGGTGCGGCTCCTGAGCGTTCAGCAGGCCGACCGGTTCGACCAGCTCCCGCAGCCGGGCGGCTCCCTCCGCGCCGCCGATCGCGCGAGCGACCGCGTACTGGGTCAGGTTCCCGACGCCGCCCGCGTTCGGTGCGCCGAGCTCACGCAGGTAGGCGATCACGACGCCGTACTCGTTCGCCGCCTCGTCGAAGGCGCCCCGCACCAGAGCCCGGAGCCCGCTGAACATCCGGACGACGCCCAGCGCGAGCCCGAGCTGTCCGGTGCTGGAGTACTCCACCGCCCGGTCCGCCTCGTACTGCGCGGGATCCAGCGTGTCGAGGAACGGCGTGCTCAACGCGACCTGGAACAGGATGTGGTGCCCCTGGACGCGGTAGCCGGTCAGCCCCGCTCCGGACGCGACGTCCCGCAGCTCGGCGCCGACGACGGCCAGCTCGTGCCTCCGGTCGGGAGCGACGGCCACGTAGTACCGGGCGCTCAGCACCCGGCACAGCA
The DNA here is from genome assembly GCF_900143005.1 of Cryptosporangium aurantiacum. Classification (NCBI taxonomy): domain Bacteria; kingdom Bacillati; phylum Actinomycetota; class Actinomycetes; order Cryptosporangiales; family Cryptosporangiaceae; genus Cryptosporangium; species Cryptosporangium aurantiacum. The sequence goes on along the minus strand of NZ_FRCS01000002.1, from coordinate 256,050 downwards.
GCTCGGGGTCACCGAGACGTCGGGCGGTGGCCAGCGCTTCGTCGCTGCTCCGCGCCGCGAGGTCCGGAGCGGAGCCCTCCACCTCGATCGTGAGCGTGGCGAGGAGGCGGCAGCGCAAGTCGTCCAGCGCGGCGTCGTCGGCGGGCAACGTCTGCAGCACCTTCTCCAGCCCGTCGACGAACGGCTGGTCGACGGTGCGGTTCTCGCGCACGCTCCAGATCGCCGGCGCGTCGAACGACGCGTAGGCCTCGGCCACCGCGATCGGATCACCGAGTTGTTCGGCGACCGCGATCGCGCGGAGCCGGGTCAGCCGGGACTCCAGGACGTTGCCCGCGTACGCCTGCGCGGAGACCAGCGAGCGGAGCAGGTCGAGCCGCAGCCCGGCGTCCGCCTGCCGGTCGTCCAGGTCCAGCGCGTCGAGCGCGCGCCGCAGCAACGACGCCGCCTCCTGATAGGCCGACAGCGCGGACGCCGCCCGGGCGGCGTCGGCAGCCAGTACGGCGGCCCGTGCCGCGGTCGCCGGTGTCGCCGCCGCCAGGGCGTGGTGGGCCAGCCCGGCTCGGTCGCCAGGGTGCACCGATTCGAGGGCGGCCAGCGCACGGCCGTGCAGGCGGGTCCGCCGGAGCCGTGGGATGTCCTCGTAGAGCGTGTCCCGCACCAGCGCGTGGGCGAACCGGACGAGGCCGTTGGATGTGGGCCATTCCGAATTCGGGTGGGAGGGCGGGGGATGTAGGGCGGGAGGTTCGACGAGCAGCCCGGTGACGACGCCGGCCTCCAAGGCGTCCAACACCTGCTCTTCGTCTTCGGACTCCAGCGCGAGCAGCACGTCGACGTCGACGTCGACGCCGAGCACGCTCGCGGTGCGCAGCACCGCGCGGGCCGGGCCGGGCAACCGGGCCAGCCGCCGCCGCAGCACGTCCCGCACCCCGGCCGGGACCGCGTGGGCGGCCGCGGCCGGACCCTCGGCGGCGATCAGCCTGCCCGTCTCGGACACGAACAGCGGGTTGCCGCCGGTTCGCCGCGTCACCAGCTCCACCAGTTCGGGGTCGGTCGGTGCGCCCTGCCGTCGCAGCAGCTCCGCGACGTCGTCCGCGGCCAGCCCGGCGAGGTCGAGCCGATCGGAGTGCGGACCGGCGAGCGCGGCCCAGCACGTCCGCAGCTCGTCGGTCACCTCGGCCGGCCGGTAGGTCCCGACCACCAGCACCGGACGCCCGACCAGCTCGGACGCCACGTGCCGGAGCAACTGCAGCGTCTCGTCGTCGGCGCGGTGGACGTCGTCGAGGACGACGAGCAGCGGCGTCGACCCGCTGAGCGTCGCGAGCAACTCGGCGACGGCTCGCCCCAGCCAGAACGGGGGAACCGCGGACGTGGGCGCGGACGGTTCCTGGCGGAGCAGCGGCGCCAGCCGGGTCGCCAGGTCGTCGTCGATCTCCTCGACGAGGGCCCGCACGACCTCGCTCCACGCCCAGGCCGGTGGGGCGCCGTCGACCTCCGGGCAGCGTCCACGGAGGACCTGCCAGCCCGCGTCGGCCAGCGCGGTGGTGAGCGCGGCGGCGAGCGTGGACTTGCCCGCGCCCGGTTCGCCGCCGACCCAGGTGACGCGGAACTCGCCCGCGGCGGCCCGGTCGGCGGCGGCGGTCAGCCGGGCCAGCTCGATGTCCCGCCCGACGATCAGCCGTGCGTCGGCCATCGCAGAGGCGGGGGGTGAGGGCGCTGCCGACGAGGGCTCCGCTGCCGGGATGGGTGCCGCTGTCGCCGGGATCGGGGCAGCGTCGAGGGACGGGGACTGGGCCAGGACGTCGGCTTCGAGCGCGCGCAGCGCCGGGCCCGGGTCGACGCCGAGCTCGTCGGCGAGCCGCGTGCGGGCTTCCCGCAGCGTGGCCAGCGCCTCCGCCTGCCGACCGGTGCGGTAGAGCGCGAGCGCGAGCAGCGCGACGGCGTCCTCGCGCAGCGGGTGGGCCCGGACGTGGAGGTCGAGGTCCGCCACCGCCTCGGCGTTCCGGCCCACCGCCAGCATCGCCCGGGCGCGCCGCTCGCTCGTGACCCGGCGCAGCTCCTCGAGCCGTTCGGCCTCCGGCAGCGCCCACGGCTCGTCTGCGAACTCGGCGTACGCCGGGCCGCTCCACTGGGCCAGCGCCTGGTCGAGCAGGGTGATGGCGTCGGCCGGATCCGGTGCCGCGGCGGCTCGTTCGAGTAACTGCTCGAAGCGCCAGGCGTCGACGCCGTCGTCGTCCAGCCGCAGCGCGTAACCGGGGGCCGCGCTCACCAGCACCCGGGCCGGGGTCCGCGGGGCACGGCCGGGTTCGAGCACGCGGCGGAGGTGCGAGACGTAGACCTGGAGAGCGGCCAGCGCTTTCGGGGGCGGCTCGCCCTGCCAGAGGTCGTCGACGAATCGTTCCGTGGAGACCACGTGCCCACGCGCACTCACCAGACGGGCGAGGACCGCACGCTGCCGAGGGCTGCCGAGTTCCACCGAGCAGTCGGCGACCTCGGCCCGTAGCGGGCCGAGCACGCTCAACCGGACCATGGGTCCGAAGCCTACGGTCGGTTGCTGCAGGTCGGCGACGACTGTCCGGCTCCTGACTCGCCGCTCGGAGCGCATTTCCCTACCAAACAGGGCCTAGTAGCCGGGCCGCGTCTGTTGAACACTGAGCGTGCGGCCGGAGCCTGCCGGCCCGGGTCAGGAGGTGTGGTGCCCTACGTCTCGTCCGGAATCCGGCGACGCCAGATCGTGCTGGCGGCGCGACGGGTGCTGGAGCGCCGTGGTCTGGCGCGGGCGTCGCTCCGTGCGGTCGCTGACGAGGCCGGGATCGCGCTGAGCACGTTGCAGCACGTGTTCAAAACCCGCGAAGCGCTGTTCCGCGCCGTCGTCGAGGAGATGCTGGTCGCGCCCCGGCACGCGCTGCCTGCGGTCGGCGGACCGGACCAGCGGTTCGGCGACTGGCTGACCGAGGCGTTGCAGGAGCTGTGGCAGCAATTGGTCGGCCAGGAGCCGGGCGCGCAGCTGGCCCGGTTCGAGGTGACGCTGCACGCGGTGCGGGAAGGGCTGGCCGGCAGCCTCGCCCGGTGGAACCAGGAGCGGCGGGAAGCCTGGGTCGACAAGACCGCGGCGCTGGCCGGCTGGGATCTGCGCCTGCCCGCCGAGCAGGTCGCGCGGCTGGTCTCGGCGTTCGTCGACGGGCTGCTGCTCCAGTACCTGACCGACCCGGATCCGGAGCGGGCGGCCGCCGATCTGCGCCATGCCGCCCGCGCCGTGGCCGCGGTGGCGACCGCGGACTGAGTCCCGGCGTCGGTGCCGGAACGTCCCGGGATCTCGGGCGTATCGCCCTGACCGATCAGTCACGCGGCTGATCAGTTTTCCCACCCGCACCGCGCAGAATGAGTTCAGCCGGATGGGACACCCGGCGGCGCAGGCAAGACAGGGTCGGCCCGGTGCGAGGGGTACCGGGCCGACCTCTGTTGTGTCAGCGCGCCGCCACCAGCTCCTGCTCCGGCGCCGTGGTGGGCTCCGGGCCCTCGGTGTGCAGGTCGACCTTCGGCAGCACCCGGTCCAACCAGCCCGGCAGCCACCAGTTCCAGCGTCCCAGCAGGGCCATCGTCGCGGGCACCAGCACCATCCGGACGATCGTCGCGTCGACGGCGATCGCGGTCGCCATGCCCACACCGATCATCTTCACGGTCACGTCGGGGTCCAGCCCGAACCCGACGAACACCGCGACCATGATCAGCGCCGCCCCGGTGATCACCCGGCCGGTCGCCGCCAGCCCGCGCACCACGCTGTTGTGCGCGTCGCCGGTCCGGAGCCAGTCCTCTCGGACCCGGGAGAGCAGGAATACCTCGTAGTCCATCGACAGTCCGAACAGGATCGCGAACATCAGCAGCGGGACCCAGGTCGAGACCGGCACCGCGTGCGGCAGTCCGAGCAGCTCCGCGCCCCAGCCCCACTGGAAGACCACGGTGACCACCCCGTAGGCCGCCGCGATCGACAGCAGGTTCATCGCCGCCGCCTTCACCGGGACCACCACCGAGCGGAACATCACCAGCAGGAAGACCAGCGACAACCCGACGACCACGCTGACGACCAGCCAGAGCCGGTCGGAGAGCAGCGCGGCGATGTCCCGGAACACCGCGGTCAGACCGGTGATCTCGGCACCGTCCGGCAACACGTCCGCGCGCAGGTGGTCGACCAGTGCCGAGGCCCGCTCGTCCTGCGGCCCGTACTTCGGCTCGACCGTGATCACGGCCGCCGTCCGGTCCGGCGAGATCACCGCGGGCGCCACCGTCGCCACCCCCGGGTCGTTCGCGAGCCGCGCGGTCAGGCTGTTCAGCTCGGAGGCCGGGAACTCGGTGAGGTCGACCGCGACGAGCAGCGGCCCGTTCGCACCCTCGCCGTACTCGGCCGCGATCAGGTCGTACGCCTGCCGGGACGTGTTGCTGGTCGGCTGGCTACCAGCGTCCTGCGGCCAGGTCCGCATGCCGAGCATCGGCGTCGCGAGCAGGAGGAGCAGCGCGAGCGCACCCAGCGCCCAGGGCAGCGGACGACGTCCGACCCGTGCGGCCCACCGGCCGGTCAGCCCCGGCGCCGCCGCCGGGGGCGCGGCGTCGACGCGACGCTCCCGGCGCGGAAGGACCCGACGACCGGCCAGGCCGCACAGCGCGGGCACCAGCGTCACCGAGGAGAGCACGACGGTTCCGACCACCAGCGCGGTCGCCGATCCGAACGAGCGATAGACCGGGAGACCGGCGAAGGCCAACCCGAACAGCGAGAGCAGCACGGTCGTACCGGCGACGACGATCGACGTCCCGGAGGTGGCGGTAGCGGTCGCCGCCGCGACACGTGGCTCCAGCCCGGAACGGACACCCTCCCCGAACCGGGTGACCAGCAGCAGCGCGTAGTCGATGCCGACGCCGAGCCCCACCATCGAGGCCACGGTCGGGGCCGTGCCGCTGACATCGGTCACGGCCGCCAGCAGCATGATCGCCGCCGACCCGATGCCCAGCCCGACGATCGCGACCGCGATCGGGAGACCGGCAGCGACGATGGACCGGAACGCGAACAGCAGGATGATCAACGCGGCGACGATGCCGATCGCCTCGGCGACGCCGCTGACCGAGCCGAGGTTCTCCGCCACCTGGCCGCCGTACTCGACCTGCAGACCCGCGTCGGTGGCGGGCTTCGCGGCGGCTTCGAGCGCGTCCAGGCCCTCGGTGCCCTTGAAGTCGGTGACCGGCACCGTGTACGTCACCGAGAACAGCACGGTGTCGCCGTCCGCCGAGACCCGCGGCGGTGACACGGTGCCGACGTGTTCGACGTCGGCCAGCCGCTCCGCGAGCGTGGTGACCATCGCGGGATCGACCCGGTCACCGTGCACGACCACGCGGGCATCGGCGCCGGAGACCGCCGGGAACGCCTTGCGGAGCAGTTCGGTGCCGGCCTGGGACGGCGTGCCGGCGATGTTGTAGTTGTCGTGCATGGTTCCGCCGGCCACACCGGCGAGCGTCAGCGCGGAGACGAGGACGACGAGCCAGGCGGCGATCGTGCGCCACGGATGCGCTGCCGCCGCGCCGCCGACCCGGTAGAGGAAGCGGGACATCGGAAGTACCCCTTAGAAGCGAGATGGTGTCGCTAGGACGGTCCCGCGAGGTACTTCGTGACGACTTGCGGCTGACTTGGCGGCGGATGTCGGCTAGGCGACTGGGCTCAGCCGGTCTTGAACGAGAAGTACGCGGTGCACTGATGCACCTGCTTGGTGTCCCAGTCCATGATGCAGACCTTGGCGCGGCCGCTCGTGCCCTCGGCGTAGTTCTTGTTGCAGACGCCGATCTTGCCGTTGCCCATCGAGTTCGCGCACTGGCCGGTGCGCTTCGCGGTGCCGGAGCCGACCTCCCAAAAGACGACTGCGGAGTGGCCGTCGGCCTTCGTGTCGTACACCCACCAGACGTCGCCGTAGGTCTGGAGACAGCCGTACCCGGCGGCCAGCTTCTTCGAGCACGGCCCGGCGCCTCGGGTGCCGGGCTTGGCGACGGCCTTGTTGATCTCCGGTGCCTTGGGGGCGGGCGCCTTGGTGGGGGCTTTGGTCGCGGGCGCCTTCGTGGGGGCCGGTGCCGCCGGGGCCTTTGTCGTCGGCGCGGGCGCCGGAGCGGCCGGTGCCGGAGCCCTGGGCGCCGGAGCGGCGGGCGCGGCGGTGCCGGGTGGCGCGGCCGGTCCGGTGCTGGGTGCAGCCGTGCCCGGGGCCGTGGGGCTCGCGGCCCGCGCCGACGGGGAGCCGGTGCCGGAATCATGCCCGGCGGCGGCCTGCCCGGCGTCCTCGTCCGGCTCGGTGGCGGGCGCCACCGACGCGTCGGGTGACGTCGTGGACACCGCGCTGAGCTGGGTCGGCTCCGAGCCGGAGCGGACCACGAGCGTCGTCGTCACGCCGACCACGCCGAGGATCACGACCGCGACCGTGACCACGACGGCGAGGAGCACGTTCCAGCGGCGTGGCTCTTCGGAGTGCGGTGGTAACGCTGCGTGCGGTGCCGGTGTGGACGGCTCCGGGGGCACCGACCAGCCCGGTACCGCCCGCGGAGTCGGATCAACTGGCACGGGCGTCACGCTACCTGTCGCTGGTCACCCGTTGCCCAGCCGTTAGCGCGTCCTTAAGGCTCGCGGCGCTCCAACCGGATCACGATCGACTTGGAGACCGGCGTGTTGCTGATCTCCGCGGTGCTGTCGAGCGGCACCAGCACGTTCGTCTCCGGGAAGTACGCCGCGCAGCAGCCCCGAGCGGTGTCGTAGGCGATGACCCGGAAGTCCGGCGCCACCCGCTCGCCGTCGGTGTACTCGCTGACCAGGTCGACGTGCTCGCCGTCGGCGATCCCCAGCGAGGCCAGGTCGTCGGGGTTGACGAACACCACGCGCCGGCCGGAGTGGACGCCCCGGTAACGGTCGTCCAGCCCGTAGATCGTGGTGTTGTACTGGTCGTGCGAGCGCACGGTCTGCAGGATCAGCCGATCCGGCCGGATCCGTATCACCTCGAGCGCGTTGACCGTGAAGTTTGCCTTACCGTTCGCGGTCGGGAACTTCCGCTCGTCGCGCGGCGCGTGCGGCAGCACGAAGCCGCCGGGCACCCGCACCCGCGTGTTGAAGTCGTCGAAGCCGGGCACCACCCGCGAGATCCGGTCCCGGATCGTGTCGTAGTCGCGCACGAACTCGCCCCACGGAAACTCCACCGGTCGCGTCTCGTCGGCCCCGCTCGGCGCGCCCCCCGACTCCGGTCGGCCGCGCTCCGGCGCGGATGCATCCGAAGTCGCTTCCGGCACGCTCCCATCCGGCTCGGCCTCGGGATCCCCGGCCTCCGCCCGGTCCGCCTGCGCGACGCCCGCCGCGGCCTCGGGCCGGTCGCCCGCCGTGGCCTCGGGCCGGTCGCCCGCCGTGGCCTCGGGCCGGTCGCCCGCCGTGGCCTCGGGCCGGTCGGCCTCCTCGGCCTCGGCCCGGCGGGCGATCGCGGGTGGGTTGCCTACCTTGGCCAGGGTCCGCTCGGCGAGACCGCAGACGATCGCGACCTCCGACCGCAGGTGCGGCGACGCGGGCTTGAGCCGCCCGTGCGACGCGTGCACCGCGCACATCGAGTCCTCGACCGTGACGAACTGCGGGCCGCTCGCCTGGTGGTCGTGCTCGGTGCGGCCCAGCGTCGGCAGGATCAGCGCCTGCTCGCCGGTGACCGTGTGCGACCGGTTGAGCTTCGTGGAGATCTGGACGGTGAGCCGAGCGTTCCGCAGCGCGGCCTCGGTCACCGCGGTGTCCGGTGTCGCCGACACGAAGTTCCCGCCCAACGCGACGAAGACCTTCACGTCCCCGTCCCGGAGAGCCCGGATCGAGTCGACCACGTCGAACCCGTGCTCGCGCGGCGGCTCGAACCCGAACTCGTCGGCCAGCGCGTCCAGGAACGCGGGCGCCGGCTTCTCGTAGATGCCCATCGTCCGGTCGCCCTGCACGTTGCTGTGACCCCGCACCGGGCACACCCCGGCACCCGGCCGCCCCACGTTGCCGCGCAGCAGCAGGAAGTTCACGATCTCGCGGATCGTCGGCACCGCGTTCTTGTGCTGGGTGAGCCCCATCGCCCAGCAGACGACGATCCGCTGCGAGCCGAGCACCCGCTGGTGGATCCGCTCGATCACGGCGCGGTCCAGCCCGGTCGCCTCGAGGACGTCGTCCCAGTTCAAGGCCTTGAGGCCCGCCGAGAACTCCTCGAAACCGTGGGTGTATTTCGCGATGAAATCGCGGTCGAGAGCCCCGTCGGACTCCAGCAGCAGCCGGTTGAGCGCCTGGAACAGCGCCAGGTCACCGTTCAGCCGGATCTGCGCGAAATCATCGGCCAACGGCGTCCCGCGCCCCACCACTCCCGACGCCTTCTGCGGGTTCTTGAACCGCATCAGCCCGGCCTCGGGCAGCGGGTTCACCGCGATGATCGAGGCGCCGGCCTTCTTGGCCTTCTCCAGCGCGGAGAGCATCCGCGGGTGGTTGGTACCGGGGTTCTGCCCGACGACGAAGATCAGGTCGGACTTGTAGAGGTCTTCCAGCGAGACGCTGCCCTTGCCGACGCCGAGCGTTTCGATCAGCGCCGAGCCGGACGACTCGTGGCACATGTTCGAGCAGTCCGGCAGGTTGTTGGTGCCGAACGCCCGGACGAACAGCTGATACAGGAACGCGGCCTCGTTGCTGGTCCGCCCCGAGGTGTAGAACGACGCCTGGTCCGGCGAGTCCAGCGCCGCCAACTCCGACGCGATCAGATCGAACGCCGCGTCCCACGAGATCGGCTCGTAGTGCTGCTTACCGCGGGCCAGGAACATCGGCTCGGTGAGCCGGCCCTGCTGGCCCAGCCAGTAGTCGGTCTTGTCGGCCAGGTCGACCGCCGAGTACGCGGCGAAGAAGTCCGCGTCCACCCGGCGCTCGGTCGCCTCCTCGGCGACGGCCTTCGCGCCGTTCTCGCAGAACTCCGCCACGCTGCGGTGATCAGGGTCGGGCCAGGCGCAACCGGGACAGTCGAAGCCGTCCTTCTGGTTGACCTTGGCGAGCGTGAGCAGCGTCCGTCCGGCGCTCATCTGCCGACCCGCGTGCCGTAGCGACTGAACCACAGCGGGAATGCCGGCCGCGTAGTGCTTGGCCGGGGTGACGGTCAGCTCACGTTCGTCGATGTCCGACGTGGGGGGCTTGGTGACCATCTCCGGTACCTCACGATCTCCGGGGCTCGAATACTGATCCTCTACCCGAGCCTAAGCACAGCAAAGCCGGGCTTCCATGCGGCGGAAGCCCGGCTCCGGTTCGACTTAGCGTTCGTCGTCCACGAGGTGGATCGCGGCCTCTTCGGCGCTCGCTCCGGCGCCGTCGATTCCGGCGTCGATCGCGTAGGCCTCGGCGTCCTCGTCCTCGTGGGCGCCCTCGTCCGGCTCCACCAGGCGGCCGGCCCGCTGCTGCGGCGACGAACCGAGGTCCGCCGGAGCGTCTTCGTCCTCGTCGTCGAAGTCCGCGCTGACGTCCGGCTCCTCCTCGGCCAGGAGCTGGTCGAGGCTCTCGCCGCGCGCCTGCTCCGCCGCGGTGGTGCCGAACCGGTCCGACGCGCGGTAGCGGTCACCGGCGTCGACGCCCCGATCGAGCACGTCGCTGCGCAGGTCGTCGCTGTCGAGGCTGTCCGCAGGGTCGAGCACGCCGTCGTCCTCGACGCCGTCGATGTCAGGCCGGGTCTCGCTCATCGCGTCCTCACTTCAAGGGATTCTCCGAGCCGGATCGTACGCCGGGTTCTGAATCGTGCCGCGCGACCTGTTCGTGCAGGCGGGAAAGCCCGTCCAGGAAGGCAGTGAGCGCCAGCTCGAAGCTGTCCCGGTCGATCTCCTCGTGCCCGGCCAGCAGGTGCGCCTGGCTCAGGTTCGGATATCGCCCGACGTACACCTCGACGTCGTCCGCGAAACCACCGGAGAACGACGTCATCGCCGCGCCCACCACCAGGTACTTCGTCGAGGCGCCGATCATCGTCGCGTATCGCGCGGGCCAGCCTGCGCTGGTCAGGCCGCCGTGCACGGCGTCGGCATGACGCAGCGCCTGCGGACGCCGTCCGGGGGAGTGTGCCAGGAACGGCACCAGGTTCGGGTGTGCGGCGAGCGCTTCCCGGTACGACCGCGCCCACACGGTCAGGCCGTGCCGCCAGCCCTCGGAGAAACCGCTGCTGTCGACGCCGGTCAGCACATCGTCGGCCAGGTCGGTGAGCAACTCGTCCTTCGTCGCCAGGTAGCCGTACAGCGACGCGGCGCGAACGCCGAGGTCAGCGGCGAGCCGCCGCATCGACAAGCCGTCCAGGCCGTCGCGGTCGATCATCGCCAACGCCGCCGTCCGGATGCGTTCGCGGGTCAGCAGCGGGCTGCTGGGGCGGGCCATGCCCACCTCCCTCCGTCTTGCCTGCGGTCGCCGGACAGGCTTAGCCTAGCCGTCACCTAACAGTGTTCGGTGACCAGAGTTCGATTGATGGGGGCACCTCATGGATCTCGGCCTGACCGCCGACCACGTCCAGCTCCGCGACGTCGCTCGTGACTTCGTGGACACCGAGGTCGTGCCGCACGCGATCGCCTGGGACCGGGCCGAATCGGTCGACCGCGCGATCGTCGGCAAGCTGGGCAAGGTCGGGTTCCTCGGGCTGACGATCCCCGAGGAGTACGGCGGGTCCGGCATGGATCACCTCGCCTACTGCCTGGCGCTGGAGGAATTGGGCCGGGGCGACTCCGCGGTCCGCGGCCTGGTCTCGGTCTCGCTGGGTCTGGTCGCGAAGTCGCTGCTGGCGTACGGCTCTCCCGAGTTGAAGGCCGCCTGGTTACCGAAGCTGTGCTCCGGCGACGCGCTGGCTTGTTTCGCGCTGACCGAGCCGGACACCGGCTCGGACGCGGGCAACCTCGCCACCCGCGCGACCCGCGACGGGAACGGCTGGGTGCTCAACGGCTCGAAGATGTTCATCACGAACGGCACCTGGGCCGACGTCGCCCTGGTGTTCGCGCGGACCGGCGAGCCGGGCCCGCGCGGAGTGACCGCGTTCGCAGTCCCGACGTCCACGCCGGGTTTCACCCGGCGTGAGGTCCACGGCAAGCTCGGCCTCCGCGGTCAGCCCACTGCCGAATTGCTCTTCGAGGACGTCCGGGTAGGCGACGACGCGGTGGTGGGCGACGTCGGGCGAGGCTTCACAGTGGCGATGTCCGCTCTGGACAAAGGTCGCATGTCGGTCGCCGCCGGTTGTGTGGGCATCGCCCGGGGCGCGCTCGAAGCGTCGATCCGTTACGCGGGCGAACGCACACAGTTCGGCAAGCCGATCGCCGGGCACCAGCTCGTCCAGGAGATGCTCGCCGACGCCGCGGTGACCACCGACGCCGCCCGCCTGATGACCTGGCGGGTGGCCGACCTGATCGATCGCGGGCAGCCGTTCGGCACCGAGGCGTCGATGGCCAAGTTGTTCGCGAGCGAGGCGGCCGTGAAGGTCGCCGACCTGGCCGTCCAGGTGTTCGGCGGCTACGGCTACCTGGACGAGTACCCGGTCTCGAAGTACCTGCGTGATGCCCGAGTGATGACGCTCTACGAGGGCACCAGTCAAATCCAGAAGCTCCTGATCGGCCGTGCGCTGACCGGACTGAACGCGTTCTAAGGAGAATGCCGTGGTCGACTTCGCCTTATCCGATGAGCAGCGTGGCGTCCGGGACTGGGTTCGGACGTTCGTCGAACGCGAGCTGATGCCGCTCGAGCCGGAGGTGCTCCGCCGGGAGCGGGCCGGCGAACCGGGCATGACCCGCGCCGAGATCCGCGCGCTCCAGCTCAAGGCCCGCGAGTCGGGTTTCTGGGGAATCCTCACGCCGGAGGAGTACGGCGGCATGAGCCTCGGCGCGATCACCGCGTCGATGATCGAGGCCGAGCTGGGCCGGACGTTCGTGCCGTTCCGCTTCGGTGGCAGCGCCGACAACATCCTGTTCCACGCGACCGAGGAGCAGAAGCAGCGTTACCTGCTGCCGACGATCGAGGGCGAGCGGATCTCCTGCTTCGCGATCACCGAGCCGGGCGCCGGTTCGGACGCCAAGGCGATCCGGACCTCGGCGCGGCGGGACGGCGACGAGTGGGTGATCAACGGCGAGAAGACGTTCATCACCCAGGGCAACGAAGCCGACTTCGTCATGGTGTTCGCGGTCACCGACCGTACTAAGGGCGCCAACGGCGGGGTGACCTGCTTCCTCGTCGACCGGGACATGGGCTGGAAGTCGGAGCCGATCCAGACGATGGGCCAGTGGGGTCCGGCGGCGCTGGTGTTCGACGACGTCCGGGTGCCCGCCGAGAACGTGCTCGGCGAGGTCGGGTTCGGGTTCGCGCTGGCCCTGCAGTGGATCGGACAGGGCCGGTACCTGCTGCCGTCCCGGGCGATCGGCTCGTGCGAGCGGCTGATCGAGATGGCCGTGGAGCAGGCGAACACCCGCTCGACGTTCGGCGCGCCCCTGTCCGAGCGGCAGGCGATCCAGTGGATGATCGCCGACTCGGTCGTCGAGCTGCAGGCGCTGCGGCTGCTCGTGCTGCACGCGGCCTGGCAGGTCGAGGCGGGGCGGGACTCGCGGCAGGCCCAGTCGATCGCGAAGCTCTACGGCGGCGTGAAGGCGAACGAGATCGTCGACCGGGTACTGCAGATCCACGGCGGCATGGGGTACACGCGGGAGCTGCCGATCGAGCGGTGGTACCGGGAGCTGCGGCTGCTGCGCATCTACGAGGGCACCGACGAGATCCAGCGCCGCACGATCGCCCGCAACGTCCTGAAGGGACACGTCCCGGTCGCCGCGGACTTCTAGAGACGTTGCCGTCGTAGGCACGACAGGAAGCTCCCGCTCTGACGTGTCTTACGACAGCATCGCCCTTCGTGGCCGATAACGATTTTTCCCGGTGGAAGTGGCTGATCGGTGGTCTCGTGGGGTTGCTCGTCGTGACCTGCGTCGGATGCCTCGGAGCCGGCGTCGTCCGGAGCGGTTCCGAAGCGGCGTCGGAGTACGGCGACGAGGGGGACTTCTGCGCCGACGACGACGAGGGGGAGGAGGTCAGCTATCTGCTGTTCCGCCCGGACGGTGGTGCGCTGGTCAGCGTCGCGGGGAACACCGCACGACGCCGGGACCCCGCGACCGGCGAGCGTCGCGGCGATCCACTGTTCACCCAGGATTGCCCGTCCGCGCTGACCTTCAGCCCGGACGGCCGCCTGCTCGCCTCCCATGGCGAGGACAGCGCCGTGCATTTCTGGGATTCCACCACCGGGAAGCCCGTGGGCCCGCCGATCCCGGACGTGCCGGCGCTGGACCTCGCGTTCAGCCCCGACGGGAAGACCATCACCGACGGGGAAGGCGACGGCATCGTGCGCCAGTGGGACGTCCGGACCCGGGAGCAGCTCGGCGCGCCCCTGGCGGCACACGACGACCTGATTTTCGACCTGGCCTACAGCCCGGACGGCCGGCTGCTCGCCACCGCGGCGTTCGACGACACCGTCCGGCTCTGGGACGCCCGGACCAGAAAGCCGCACGGTGCCCCGCTGACCGGCCATCAGGACGGGGTGCTGGCCGTGGCCTTCAGCCCGGACGGAGCGACGATCTACACCGGCGACAACGCCGGGGTCGTCCGGATCTGGAACGCGGCCACCGGAGCCTTGCGCACCGCTCCGATCAAGATCGACGCGGACAACGCTGCCAGCCTCCGGGTCAGCCCGGACGGCCGATACTTCGCCACCGCCGGCACCCGGGGCGCGGACCTGTGGAGCGCCGAGGACGGCACACCGGTCCGCGGGGCGCTCGACGAGCAGGCCGAGGGCGTCACGGTCGTGGCGTTCAGCCCGGACGGAACCACGCTCGCGACCGGCGGGCACCACGGCGACGTGAAGGTGTGGAAACTGCCAGCCTAGGCGAGCAGCGCGCCCTCGCGCTTCAACGTCCGGACGATCGGGTTCGTCTCGATGTGGTTGATCGCCGGGATCGCGGCCACCCGGTTCGTGAGGTACTCGTACAGCGCACCGACGTCCCGGCACACCAGGCTCGCGACGATGTTCGTCGACCCGGTGGTGGCCGCGACGAACGGCACCTCGGGATGCCCGGCCAGCGTCTCCGCGGCCTGCACCAGCGCGTGCGGCGCCACCGACAGCCACATCATCGCCGACATCGCCAGCCCGAGCGCCGGGCCCGGAACGTCCACCTCGAAGAACAGGACGCCGCTCCGGCGCAGCTCGGTCAGCCGACGGCGGACCCTGGTCTCGGACCAGCCGGTGGCCACGGCGAGCTCCGGGAGCCCGGTGCGCCCGTCCCGGGCCAGCGCTGAGAGCAGGGCCCGGTCGCCGGGGCCGAGCTCGGGCACCTCGCCGGCGGGTTCGCCTGCCCACGGCGGTTTGAGCGCGGCCACCTGATCGTCGCTGAGCACCTGGACCTTGCGGAGGAACGACTCGTTCCCGCCGTAGTACATGTGGATCAGCGCGTGCGCGCTGATCCCGACGATCCGCGGCGTCCGGTGCAGCTTCTCCAGCAGCAGTGCGTCGGTGTCGGCCTGAGAGCGCGCCCGGGTGACGCAGCTGATCTCGGTGCCGCCGGACGTCATGCGCACCCACGCGGTGTCCGGGCGCCGCGCCAGCGCTCCGGCGATCGACTGGGCGGCGTCCGGGGTGCACTGCAGCCGCAAGTACCAGGACACCGCGCCGATCCGCCAGGTGTCGAGGTTGCCGACCACGCGGACGCTCTCCTCCGCCCGGAGCCGCCGGTAGCGTCGCGCCACCGTCTGGTCGGAGACGCCGAGCACCTGCGCGACGCGGCTGAACGCGGCCCGGCCGTCCACCTCCAGCGCGTGCACAATCTGTCGGTCGAGTTCGTCGAGCATCCCCACCTCCTGACCTCATCGGCGAGGATATCCGCCGTGATTCCCACGCAGATGTCGAAATCCACCGCGCCACGCTTCCTGAATGGCGGTCGGGCGCAGCGGCAGGAACAGTTGACTCGTGCAAGGGCACCCGCCCCGGGAAGAGGAACGACGACATGCGTAAGTGGATGCCGCTGATCGCGATCAGCCTGGGCACCTTCATGCTGCTGATCGACGTCACGATCGTGAACGTCGCGCTGCCCGACATCGCCGCGGACCTGCACACCGGCCTCGGGGACCTGCAGTGGGTGATCGACATCTACGCGCTCGCGCTGGCTGCGCTGTTGCTCGGCGTGGGGTCGGCCGCCGACCGGTTCGGCCGCAAGAGGGTCTACCTGATCGGCATGACGCTGTTCGCGATCGCCTCGCTCGGCTGCGCGCTGGCGGACAGCTCCACCACGCTGATCGTCGCCCGTGGCATCCAGGGCATCGGCGGAGCAGCGATGTTCGCGACGACGATCGCGCTGATCAACACGGCCTACACCGGCAAGGACCGGGGCATCGCGTTCGGGATCTGGGGTGCGATCAACGGCGCGGCAACGGCGGCAGGCCCGATCCTCGGCGGGCTGCTCACCGAGCACTACGGTTGGCCCTCGATCTTCCTGGTCAACGTCCCGATCGGCGTACTCACGGTCGTGCTGGCGATGCGGGTGCTCGCCGAGTCGAACGACCCGGCGGCGCGGATCGACCCGGCCGGCGTGGTCACGTTCACGCTCGCCGCCAGCGCGGCGACGTACGGGCTCATCCGCGCGGGCGAGGACGGCTGGACCGCGCCGGCCGCGCTGATCGCGTTCGGGTTCGGGTTCGCCGCACTGGCCGTGTTCATCGTGGTGGAGCGGGCCCGCGCCTACCCGATGCTGGACCTGTCGCTGTTCAAGCGGCCCGCGTTCACCGGTTTGATGGTCGCGGCGGTCGCGATCAACCTGTCCGCGTTCAGCGTCATGGCGTTCACGTCGCTGTGGCTGCAGTCGGTGCTCGGGCTGAGCCCGATCGCGGCCGGCGCGGTGTTCGTGCCGCTCAGCCTGGCGTCGCTGGTCTGCTCGGTGCTGGCCGGGCGGTTGCTGCACGACCGGGTCGCGCCGGGCCTGATCATCGGCGGCGGGTTGGTGCTGATCAGCGCGGGTAGCGCGCTGCAGGCGCTGGTCGGCAGCGGCTCGTCGTGGACCGTGCTGGTGCCCGGCCTGATCGTGATGGGCATCGGCGTCGGCACCGTGATGCCGACGCTGTCGTCCGCAGCGCTCGCCGCCGCACCCCGGGAGCGCAGCGGCATGGCCGGTGGCGCGGTGACCACGTTCCGCCAGCTCGGCCTCGTTCTCGGGATCGCGGTGCTCGGCGGTGTGTTCGCCGGCCGGGTCGAGAACACCGTGCGGGACGAGGTTCCGGACGCTCACCGGGTGGCGGAGCTGCTCACCGGCGGGCAGGCGCGGGTCGTGACCGGCACCGCGCCGGCCGAGCAGCGGAGCGCGATCGACGACCTCGTGCACACCGCGTTCGCGTCCGGGCTGCGTTGGTCGTTCCTGCTGTGCGCGGCGGTCGCGCTGATCGGCGCGGTGCTGACGCTGGTCCTCACCCAGCGGCGATCCGCCCCCGCGGCCGAGCAGGCGGTCCCGGCCCCGGTCGGCTGACAAAGGTTGTGCACGCGGAGTAAATCGGGAGCGGTCTCCTTGAATCGGCGCGCGCGCCGCCGATCAGGGGCGCATGCGGATGACCGGTGGCCTGCAGATGAAGCACCGCCTCCTGGCGCTGGGGGTGGGCGGGGTCGTCAGCACGGCGATCGTCCTGGTGATCGTCGGTGCCTGGCAGACGAACCAGTTCAGCGACGACGCCCGCGCCAACGTCTCGACGCTGAGTACGGCCGACCTCGACCACGTCGCCCAGGGCGTCGACCGCCTGACCAGCACCGCAGGTGACGCGATCCAGGCCGAGGTCAACCGCGGCATGACGGTCGCGCTCGCCGAGCTGTCCCAGCGCGGCGGCGTCCGGCTCGCAGACACCACCGCGACCTGGTCGGCGGTCAACCAGACCACCCAGGCCACCCGCACGGTCACGCTGCCGCGCCTGCTCGTCGGCGGGACCTGGCTCGGCCAGAACCGCAACACGAACGTCCGGACGCCGATGGTGGACGACCTCTACGGCATGGTCGGCGGCACCGTGACCGTGTTCCAGCGCATGAACACCGCCGGTGACCTGCTCCGCGTCGCCACGAACGTCCGTACGAAGGCAGGCGCCCGCGCGATCGGCACGTTCATCCCGGCGACCGCGGCCGACGGCACCGCGAACGCCGTCGCCGCCGCGATCAAGAGCGGTAAGCCCTACCGCGGCGTCGCGAAGGTCGTCGACACCTGGCAGGTCTCCGCGTACAACCCGCTGAAGAACGCGTCCGGGCAGGTCATCGGTGCGATCTACGTCGGGACGCCGCAGTCGGAGGCGACCGCGTCGCTCCGGGACGCGATCGCCGCGACCAAGGTCGGCGAGAACGGCGGCGTCACCGTCTACAGCACGCTCACCGCCGACAAGGGACGCGTCATCGCGGCCACCGACCCCGACCGGATCGACGCCGAGGCGCTCGACGACGAGGACGCCAACGGCACCGCCTACGTCCAGGACATCATCGAGAAGGCGACCGCCCTGGATACCAACGAGACCACCAAGGCGAGCTACACGCTGCCCGGCATCGGGGACGACACACCGGCCACGACCCAGGTCGCGATCTCGTACTACGCGGCCTACGGCTGGGCGATCACGGTCGCCTCCTACACACCCGACAACGCCGGAGCGATCAACGACATCAACTCCGGGCGGCGCGCGATGCTCTGGGCGTTCGTGCTCGCCGCCGTGGTCCTGGCGGTGGTCGGGGGCATCATCGCCTGGATCTGGGCCCGCCGGATCTCCGCGCGGATGGAAACCCTGACCGACGCGATCGTCGGCCTGTCCCGGCGTGACCTGACCGTCGACGTGCCGGTGGGCGGAAACGACGAGATCGGGCGGATGGGCGGCGCGCTGCGCACCGCGATCACCGAGCTCCGCCAGCTGCTCGGCGGGATCAGCGAAGCGTCCAGGGAGGTCACCGGCGCCGCCGGCCGGGTGTCGGCGGCGGGCACCGCGCTGGCCGGCTCCTCGTCCAGGGCGTCCGACCAGACCGGCGAGGCGACCGCCGCCGCGTCCGCGGTCAGCGACAACGTCCAACTGGTCTCGGAAGGCTCCGAGCAGATGGGCGCTGCGATCGCTGAGATCACCACGAACGCGCAGGAAGCCGCCGCGGTCGCGCGGGAGAGCGTCGTCCTCTCCCAGCAGGCTGGGAACGTGATCGCGAAGCTGGGTGAGTCCGGCACCCGGATCGCCGAGGTGGTCAAGGCGATCAACGGGATCGCCGAGCAGACGAACCTGCTCGCGCTGAACGCGACGATCGAGGCCGCGCGGGCCGGGGAGTCCGGTAAGGGCTTCGCGGTGGTCGCGAGCGAGGTGAAGGACCTCGCTCAGGAGACCGCGCGGGCCACCGAGGACGTCACCGCCCGGGTCGAGGAGATCGCCGACGACACCCGGCACGCGGTCGCCGCGATCGAGGGCATCTCGACGTCGATCGGGCGCGTCAACGACTTCCAGACCGCGATCGCCGCAGCGGTCGAGGAGCAGACCGCGGCCACCGGCGAGATGAGCCGGAACGTCAGCGTGGCCGCCGACCGCAGCAACGAGATCGCCCGCAACCTCGGCGAGGTCCTGATCACCGTCGACACGACCAGGGACGCGGTGCGGGACTCGCAGCAGGCGGCCGAGGAACTCAACGGCACCGCCCGGCATCTCACCGATCTGGTCGCCCGTTTCACGCTCTGACACCGGTAGGTCAGATGGGCGAGATTGCCGATTCGTCGGACGAGTTCCAATAGTCAGAATCCCTGTCGTTAGCCCCCGATAGCAGGGAGTACAACGACGTGCTGACGATTCGAAAACCCGCCCGCCGATTAGGACTGATCGGCAAGCTCACGCTCGCGCTGGCTCTCGCAGGCGGCAGCATCGCGGCTGCCCCGAGCGGCGTTCAGGCTGCGGACGGGCCGTACTGGAGGGGCCCCGCGCCCACCGAGGCCAGCGTCACCGCGACCACCGGACCCTTCCGCGTCACCGAAGCGCGCATCACCGGCGCCCGCGGTTTCGGCGGTGGCCGGATCTACTACCCGACCGACACCAGCCAGGGCACGTTCGGCGCGGTCGCGATCTCACCCGGCTTCACCGCCTACTGGTCCAGCCTCGACTGGCTCGGCCCGCGCCTGGCGTCCCAGGGCTTCGTGGTGATCGGCATCGAGACCAACACGACGCTCGACCAGCCGGCGCAGCGCGGTGACCAGCTGCTGGCCGCGCTCGACTGGGCGGTCTCGAGCAGCCCGGCCGCGAGCCGCATCGACCGCAACCGGCTGGCGGTCGCCGGCCACTCGATGGGCGGCGGTGGCACGCTCGAAGCGACGCTGGACCGGCCGTCGCTGAAGGCCGCGATCCCGCTCGCACCGTGGAACCTCACGAAGAGCTGGACACGGCAGCGCGTCCCGACCGTGATCATCGGTGGCTCGTCCGACACGATCGCTCCGGTCTCGTCGCACTCGGAGCCGTTCTACACGTCGCTCGGATCGCCGGAGAAGGCGTACCTGGAGCTGCGCGGCGGCAGCCACTTCTTCCCGCAGACGCCGGACGACAACGTGGCGAAGGTGATGATCAGCTGGCTGAAGCGGTTCGTCGACGAGGACACCCGCTACTCCCAGTTCCTCTGCCCCGGCCCCGGTGGTCTCGGGATCTCCGAGTACCGGAACACCTGCCCGATCTGATCTGCAGGTAGATCAGGTAGATCAACGGTGGCGGTCGCCCGATCAGGCGGCCGCCACCTGCTATTTCCTGGACGCTCATCGGAAGAGCGGTGCGACGCGGCGGGCGTACCGGGGGCCCCAGATCCGCCGGTACAAGAACCACAGGATCTTCGGCTGGTCGGCCCACACCTGCTGGAGGATCGCGTCCGGCACACCGTCGGCCATCCACGGCACCAGCGCACCGAGTTCCTTGAACGAGCTGTGCGCGCTCCGGAGCTGCACCTCGATCGCCTCGAAGTCGTCGTGGCTGAACACGCGGTGCATTAGCGGGATCGCCGCGGTCTCCTCGTGCGTCATGTGGGCGTCCACCGCGCTCCCGAGCGTGGCTACGGCTGCTACCGCGGCACCGCGGTTCTCCTCGGTGGGGGAGGCCACCAGCGCGGCGTAGGTCGCCCGGGCGGCGTCGATCGCGCTGTCCAGGCCGCCGTGCTCGGCCTCCATCGCGTCCAGGAGCGGGTGCTCCTGCGGTGCCCGGCGCCGCATCTCCGGCCAGATCAACTCGTCCTCGCCCGAGTGGTGCTGGTGCAAGGCGTGCAGCACGTACTCGAGGTGACCGTGCAGGCCGGTCAGCCGGCGGGAGTCGGTCAGCGTAACCGCTCGGGTGGCCGCAACCAGGCGGCTGAAGTCACGACGCAGCGCGTGGTGCATCAGGTACATCGTGTCCATGTTCA
This sequence comes from Cryptosporangium aurantiacum, assembly GCF_900143005.1. NCBI lineage: Bacteria > Bacillati > Actinomycetota > Actinomycetes > Cryptosporangiales > Cryptosporangiaceae > Cryptosporangium > Cryptosporangium aurantiacum. The sequence goes on along the minus strand of NZ_FRCS01000002.1, from coordinate 235,600 downwards.
GCGGACCGGGTGCGGCGGCTGACTGGCCGGCCAGGCGGATCTGCGGACGGTTGTCGGTGGTGACGGCGGTCATCGTGTTCTCCTCGGCTCGCTCGATGCTCCGAGGATCGGCCGCCGATCTTGTCGGCCACTTTCGCCGGACTTGGCGACTCCTGTCAGCTACCCGACGCCGAGCGCGCCGCGCCGCTAGAGGCGCACGATCCGGTGCGCCCGGTCCCGGGTCGCCGCGACGACCTCGGCGTTCCGCTGGTCCGTGCCGTGGCTCCACGCCCAGGCGGCCTCCGGGTCCTTGCCGAACGCGACGTGACGCGCGACCAGGCGCTCCAGGCGGACGTCCTCGGTGACCTCGACGTACCAGGCCTCGTCGAGGAGCTCACGGACGGCGGCCCACGGCCCGTCGTCCACCAGTAGGTAGTTGCCTTCCGTCACGACGAGCGGAACCGCGGCGGGCACCGGGATCGCACACGCGATCGGTTCTTCGATCTCCCGCGCGAAGTGCGGCGCGTACACCAGGCCGTCGGCCGGGTCGCGCAGACGGCGGAGCAGCGCCACGTACCCGGCGGCGTCGAACGTGTCGACCGCGCCCTTCCGGTCGCGGCGCCCCAGCCGGAGCAGCTCGGCGTTGGCCAGGTGGAAGCCGTCCATCGGCACCAGCACGGCGTTCGGGGCCAGCGCCTCCACCAGCGCGGCGGCCAGCGTCGACTTGCCCGCTCCGGGCGCTCCGGTGAGCCCGAGGATGCGCCGAGGCCCGGAAGCCAGCGCACGGGCGTGCGCGAGCAGATCGGCCGGGATCTCCGGTCCTGCGCTGCCCGCCAACCGGAAACTCGTCGTCACAGCTGCTCCAGCCACGCTCGCGGCCCCGGGACCGAGCACCGCAGCGCGGCGATCGGGGCGGCGGAGCTCAGGGCACCCACGAACGAGGAACCGCAGGCCAGCGCATGGGCGAACGCGCCGTGGAAAGCGTCGCCTGCGCCGAGGGTGTCGCGCACGGGGACAGACGGTACCGGTACCTCCCCGGAGCGCCCGCCGGACCACCACAGCACCGGATCCGGCCCCCGCGTCACGGCCACGTGCGGGACGCCGAGCTCGTGCGGCGCGACGCCGTCGGGAGGCCGGAACACCGCCGAGCACACCGCGTAGTCGACCAGCGGCAGTAACTCCGGGAGCACCGGCTTCCAGCTCCCGCCGTCCAGCACCACCGGCGACCCGGCCCGCGCGGCGGCCAGCGCGAGCCGCGGATGGTGCCCGTCGACGAGCACCACGTCGGCGTCCGAGACCCAGCCGGCGAGCGCGGCCGGTGGCTCGGCGGGGTGGCCGGCCCAGTACGCACCGGCGTTGATCGAGGAGACCTGCCGGTCGCCGGTCGCATCGACCACCTGGATCGCCGAGACGGCAGGCGGCACGGTGACGTCCGGCGCGACGTCCCGCACGGTTACGCCGTGCCCGGCCAGCTCGTCGGCGGCGAACCGGGCCAGCGGGTGGCTGCCGAGCGCGGTGACCAGCGTGGCGTCCCCGCCGAGGCGGGCGAACGTGACCGCCGCGTTCGCGGCCGGACCGCCCGCCGCGATGTCCTGCCCGAGCGCGGTCACCTTCTGGTTCCGGCCGACCGGCCGTTCCAACCGATGGACGACGTCGACCGTGGCGATCCCGACGAACATCCCAGTCGCCATGTATCGCAGCCTATGGTGCGCGATTGAGCCGTTCCGGCCGCAGGCCGATCCCGACCATGCGGGCGGGAAGCACCTGGAGCGCCGGGAACCGGCGCAGGAGCCGCAGTGGGAACGGCGCGGTCACCGGACGGTTGCCGGCGAGCAGCGGGCGGACCACCGCGGACTGGGCCGCGCGCTGGAACAACTGCGTGCCCACGGTGGGGAACGTGCGGCGGCGCTGGACCTCGGCGAGCACCGTGCTGGAGAGCCGACGCTCGCGCAGCGGGTCGCGCAGGATCCGGGCGGCGGCGACCGCGTCCTGCACGGCGAGGTTGATGCCGACGCCGCCGATCGGTGACATCGCGTGGGCGGCGTCGCCGATCAGTAGGGCACCGGGAACGTGCCAGCGCTCCAGCCGGTCGACCTTCACGGTGAGGATCTTGACCTGCTCCCAGTCGGTGATCGTGTCCACCCGGTCACCGAGCGCGGGGACGAGGTCGGCGATCGACGCCCGGAAAGCCGGCAGCCCGGTGGCGACCAGCTGCTCGTAGCCGTCCTTCGGCAGCACGTACGCGATCTGCCAGTAGTCGCCGCGGTCGATCGTGATCAGGATGCGGCCCGCGCCGTAGTGGGCGGTCAGGCCTTCGCCGTCGGAGTCGCGCCGGGGGAGCCGGAACCAGGCCACGTCCATCGGCGAGCCGAAGTCGCGGGAGCGCAGGTTCAGCGCTCTGCGGACGGTGGAGTGGCGGCCGTCGGCGGCGACGGTCAGCCGGGCGCGGATGTCCCCGTGCTCGGCGGTGCGGACGCCGGTCACGACGCCGTTCTCGCGAATTACGTCGGTGACCTCGGTCGAACGGAGCAGCGTGAACGTGGGGTACTGCGCCGCGTGCGTGGCGAGCATCTCCAGCAGGTCCCACTGCGGGACCATCGCCAGGTAGGGGTGGCGGTTCGACAGGCGGGAGAGGTCGGCGAGCGGCCAGGCGCCGTCCGGTAGGTCGACCGACAACCGGGTGACCGTGCGGGCGGGGAGCTGGTCGAACTCCTTCTCCAGGCCGAGGTCGGCGAGCAGGTCGAGGGTGGACGGATGCACGGTGTCGCCGCGGAAGTCGCGGAGGAAGTCGTCGTGCTTCTCGCAGACGACGACGCTGACACCGTCCCGGGCGAGGAGTAGACCGAGTACCAGGCCGGCGGGGCCACCGCCGACGACACAGACATCAGCTTCCATCGCCGCGCTCCTGTTCGGTGGGGTACTAATTCATCACACGATGAAATAGTACCCCCGAACGGAGTTCCTTACGCGCCCGTCAGCCCAACGAGGCGCCGGACGGGTCCCGGAGTGCGGTGGTCACGTCGGAGTACATCCGCGACTTGATCGTGCCGAGCGTCGCGGCCGGCTTGCCCGCCAACGGACGCGCCAACTCCACCGCGGTCGCGAGTACCTTGCCCTCGTCGGCGACCGCGTCCACGATCCGGGCCGCGAGTGCGTCGGTGCCGCCGTAGCGCCGGGCCGTCGTCATCGCCTCGTGCACGGTCTGCTTGTCCAGCCGGGCCTGGATCAGCGCCGACATCCCGAACGTGAACGGGATCTGGATGTCGACCTCGGGCAGGCAGAAGAAGCCCCGGTCGGCGCGCATGACCCGGAAGTCGTGCGCCAGCGCCAGCATCGCACCGGCCGCGAAGCAGTGGCCCTGGATCGCGGCGACGTTCGGCACCGGCAACGTCAGCACCCGGGCGAACAGCGCCTGCACGTCGACGACGTACTCCGTCAGGCGGTCCGGGTTGGCGCCGAGCCAGTCCAGGTCCAGCCCGTTGGACCAGAACTTGCCGGTGGCCGACGTGACCAGCGCGCGCGGTCCGTCGGCTGCCTCCACCTCGTCGAGCGCGGCGTTCACCGCGGCCAGCCAGTCGGGGTGGAAGCGGTTCTCGTCGGTGCCGAGGTCGAGGACGAAGACCTCGCCGTCGCGGTCGAGTGTGGGCATCTCTATCGTCCTTCGAACTTGGGCGCGCGGCGCTGCAGGAACGCGGTCATCGCCTCGGTCAGGTCGTGCGACGGCAGGAACGCGGCGTTCCACGTCGTGACGTACCGCTGGGCGGCGGCGACGCGCTCGGCGCGGTTGACGTCGAGCACCTCCTTGACACCCTGCACGACCAGCGGCGGGTTGGCGGCCACCTCGTCGGCGAACGCGTGGGCGGCGGCCAGCGCCTCGTCGGGCGTCGGCAGCACGTCGTTCAGCAGCCCGACCCGCTCGGCCTTCGTCGCGTCGATGTCGCGGCCGGTGTACGCCAGCTCCCGCAGGTGCCCCTCGGAGAGGATCCCGGGGAGGCGGGCCAGGCTGCCCATGTCGGCGACGATCGCCATCCGCACCTCGCGGATGCTGAACTTCGCCTCGGCGCTGCCGTACCGGACGTCGCAGGCGGCCAGCAGGTCGATGCCGCCGCCGATGCACCAGCCGCTGATCGCGGCGGCCACCGGCTTCCGGCAGTCCGCCACGGCGTCCAGCGCGGTCTGCATCTCGCGGATCTCGTAGAGGAACCGCGTCCGGGCGCGTGCGAGGCCGCCGTCGTCGGCCAGCGTGGCGCCGGCTCCGCCGGCGAACGACGTCAGGTCCAGGCCGTAGGTGAAGTGTGGCCCGGAGCCGGTGACGACGATCGCGCGGACGCTCTCGTCGGCCCCCAGCGCGCGGAACAACTTCGGCGTCTCGGCCCAGAACGCCGGGCCCATCGCGTTGCCCTTGCCGGGCCCGAGCAGCGTCACTCGGACGACGCTGCCCTCCTCGCCGTGCCTGGTCGCGGCCAGTGCGGTCAGCGGCTCGTCGAATTCGTACGGTGTCGCCACGTCGGTGGGGCTGCTCATCCGTGCCTCCCGTGCGGTCTGCGGATCGGCCCATCATCCAGCAGGTGGGCGCTGTGGTCCCGGCTGGTACCAGCAGTGTGTCGACGGACACGGCAACGGGCCCCGCAGAAACTGCGGGGCCCGTGCGGTCAGGTCAGTGAGTCAGTGAGTCAGTGAGCGGGGTGCGGAGTGCGGTTGAAGTCCTCCGCGGCGCGACGCAGGTCGCGCGAGGCGTGCCGGCGCTGAGCCCAGTCGTTCAGCGGCGAACGCGCGGCCCACGCGCCGAGCGCGAGCAGCACCACGGCGCCGACCGCGAGAACGCCGACGTAAACGATGGCGGCGGTGGCAAGACCCTGGTCGATCATGGGAGATCCCTCCGGTCCTTCCCGGTCGGAAGCCTTCTACGTCTGTAGAAGATCTCTACACCTGTAGAAGGTACCTCGGGTCGGCGACGGCATCTACAGCTGTAGAAGTTGCGCCGATCACACCAGCGCTGAGTACGGTGTCGAGATGGTCAGAGCGTCCACCGGTAACCGTCGAGCGGACATCCTGGACGCGGCGATCGACCTGGTCGCCGGTGCCGGGCTCCGCGGGTTGACGCACCGCGCGGTGGACGCCGCCGTCGGCCTCTCCGAGGGCTCGACCTCGGCGTACTTCCGCACGCGGGCCGCGTTGCTGAACGCGGTCGTGGCCCGGCTGGACGAGCGGATCGGCGCCGACGTCGACGAGCTCGCCGCGGAGACCGCCCAGCACCCGGGCGACCCGGTGCACGCGGTCGCGCACACGATGAAGCTGCTCGACCGCTGGCTCTCCGATCCGGCGCCGCTGGCCGCGCGGCTGGAGCTCTCGCTGGAGTCGTCGCGCCGGCCGGAGCTGGGGGAGGCGATGACGGCCTGGCGGACGGCGTTCGACGCGCTGGTCGCGCGGATCATCTCCGACGTCGGGCTGGCCCGTGCGGGGGAGCGGGCCTCGCTGGTGACGGCCTGCCTCGACGGGCTGCTGTTCCGCGCGCTGACCGGAGCGTCGGTCGACGAGGACGGAGGCGTCCCGATGCTCGACCCCGATACCAGGGCCGACGTCGTCGAGCAGGCCCGGTTCCTGCTCACGTCGCTGCTGGTGAGCGCCCATCTCCTGGACACCACCGAAGGCCCGCTGCCGGGGAACCTGCCCCGCCCGGGTGGCGTCTGCTGAGGGCCTGCCCCTGACAGATGTCATGGCCGGATGGTGACGCTCCATCCGGGAGCCGGCGCCCACGCGACGGGATCGTCAACGGCATGGAGAACACAACGCGGACGCGGGCCGGGGTCGCCACGGCCGCCGTCCGGCTCACCGGCCTCACCAAGCGGTTCGGATCGGTCACCGCCGTGGACGGCCTCTCGCTGACGATCGAGCCCGGTGAAGTGGTCGCGTTCCTCGGTCCGAACGGGGCGGGCAAGACCACGACCGTCGACATGATGCTGGGCCTCGCCCGCCCGGACGCCGGCGCGGTCGAGGTCTACGGCGAGTCGCCGGTCGACGCGGTCGCGCACGGCCGGATCGCCGCCGTGATGCAGACCGGCGGCCTGCTGAAGGACCTCACGGTCGCCGAGACCGTGCGGATGACCGCCTCGCTGTTCGGCCGGTCGCGCCCGGTCGACGAGGTGCTGCGGCGGGCCGGGATCGCGGACATCGCCGACCGGCGGGTCGGCAAGTGCTCCGGCGGCCAGCAGCAGCGGCTCCGGTTCGCGATGGCGCTGCTGCCCGACCCGGACCTGATGGTCCTGGACGAACCGACCACCGGCATGGACGTCGAAGGGCGCCGCGAGTTCTGGGGCGCGATCCGCGAGGACGCCGCCCGCGGCCGCACGATCCTGTTCGCCACCCACTACCTCGACGAGGCGGACGCCTACGCCGACCGGATCGTGCTGGTTCGGCACGGGCGCGTGGTCGCCGACGGCACCGCCGCCGAGATCAAGGGCCTGGCCACCGGCCGTACCGTGCGCGCCACGCTGCCGGGCGCCGACCCGGTCTTACTCGCCGCGCTGCCCGGCGTCGACCAGGTCGAGGTGCGCGGGGATTCGGTGCTGGTGCACGCGTCCGATTCGGACGCGGTGGCCCGCTACCTGCTGACGACCACCGGCGCACGGGACCTGGAGATCACCTCGCGCAACCTCGAAGAGGCCTTCATCGCTCTCACCACCGACTCGAAGGAGAACGACCGATGACCACCTACGTCGGTGAGCGCCGGACGCCGCGGCTGGGCGGCCTGAACGCGACCTACCTCGGCCTGGAGATCCGCCGGACCCTCCGCAACCGCCGGACGCTGTTCTTCATCCTGATCATGCCCCCGGTGTTCTTCCTGCTGTTCGGCCTGCCGCAGAAGGGCCAGTCGCTGGACAACGGCGAGCCGGTGACCGGCTACATCATGATCAGCCTCGCGGTGTACGGCGCGATGGTGGCGACGACCAGCGGCGGTGCGATGGTGGCGGTCGAGCGTGCGCTCGGCTGGAGCAGGCAACTGCGGCTGACCCCGCTGCGTCCGGTCGCCTACATCACGACGAAGGTGCTCAGCGCGATGACACTCGGGTTCGCCGCGGTCGTGGTGGAGTTCGTGGTCGGCGCTCTCGCCGGGGTGCGGATGCCCGCGCACATCTGGCTGCTCGCCGGGCTGGCGGCCTGGGTCGGCTCGCTGGTGTTCGCGGCGTTCGGGCTGTTCATCGGGTACCTGGTGCCTGCCGAGAACGTTATGCAGTTCCTCGGCCCGATCCTGGCGATCCTGGCGATGTTCGGCGGGCTGTTCGTGCCGCTGGAGGTCCTGCCGCACGCGTTCCAGGAGATCGCGAAGTGGACGCCGGTCTACGGCATCGGCACGATCGCGCGGAGCCCACTGACCGGAGACACCGTCACGATGGCCGAGGTTCTGAACGTGGTGGCCTGGACGCTGGTGTTCGGCCTCGGCGCCGCCCGCCTGTTCCGCCGCGACACCGCCCGCGTCTGACTCGCACGTTTCTCCGACCGACCCCGGCCACCGGCCGGGGTCGTCGGCGTATCACGGAGCGTGACTTCATCGGAGCCTCACAGGAAAAGATCAGCAACTGCTCAGCGGCGCGGCCGATCGTCGTAGGTGTTCAGCGGATGAGAGGACCCCCGATGACCGCCGTTGCAGCGCCCACGCTCCCCCCGTCGCTCCGCAAGCTCGGCCGCCACCGCGCACCGTCTCGCGGCCCGCGCCTGGCCGTCGCCGCCGCCCTCCTCGCCGGCGCCGCGACGTTCACGCTCGCGGCGTCCGGGGGAGTGACCACGCTCCCGGCCGAGTCGCCTGCCCTCAGCGCGGTGAGCCAGACCGTCACGACCGGTGTCACCGGTCCTCTCACCGGCCGGAGCGTCCGATGACCGTCGTCGACCTGCACCCCCGCGCCCACCGCGAGCTCACGGCCTGGGGCCTCCCGATCGAGATCGACGCACCGGCGGCGCTGCTGCCCGGCGCTCGCGCGCTGGTGGCGCGCCTCGAGCGGCTCTGGAACCCGGCCTTGCCCGGCAGCGACCTGCACCGCGCCTACTCGCTGCTCGGGACGATGGTGACGGTGGAGCCGGAGACCGCCGCGCTGGTCGAGCTCGCCGCGCGCGCCGCGTGGCGGCACCCGCACCCGCCGATGGCGCTGCACGACGTGATCGTGGACCTGCGCCGTAATCGGGTCGGGCTGCCCGACGACGAACTGCTCGACCTGCGGGCGATGGTGCCGGTGCTCACGGCCGCCCTGCTCGTCCGCTACCTGCGCGAGAACGGAGCGGAAACCGTGCACGTCCGGGTAGGGGACGCCGTCCGGGACATCGCGCCGCACGCCGCCTGACCACAGGAGATCAAAAACATACAGGCTTGACTGTATGCGCTTGGCACCGGAGACTCAGGACGCCTGAACCGAACGGTGTGAGGAAGGTGGCGAGTGGCGAGCCCTACCGAGACTCAGGTCGCCCGGCGGACGCAGGCGGACCGGAGTGCCGCCACCCGCGCGAGGCTTCTCGACGCCACGCTCGCCAGCCTCGTCGAGGACGGTTACGTCGGCACGACGACGACCGCGGTCGCCCAGCGGGCCGGGGTCAGCCGCGGTGCCCAGCTGCACCACTACGGCACCAAGGAGAAGCTCGTCGCCGCGGCGGTCGGGCACCTCGCCGAGCAGCGCGCCGCCGTCCTCCGCGCCGAGGTGGCGAAGCTCGCGAACGAGGAGAACAAGGTCCGCCGGACCCTCGACCTGCTCGCCGACCTGCTCTCCGGCCCGCTCTACGCGGCGACGATCGAGCTCTGGGTCGCCGCCCGCAGCGACCCGGCGCTCCGCGAACTGCTGATCCCGGTCGAGGCGCGGCTCGCGATCGACCTGCGCGAGATCTGCCGCGAAAACCTCACGTCCGACCCGCTGCTCCAGCAGATGACGCTCGACCTGCTGCTCGGCCGCGGGGTGAGCGGCCTGCTCACCGACTTCACCGCGAGCCAACGGTCCAGGGCGTTGGACGCCTGGGCGGAGATGCTCGCGACCCGGAACTCCCCTCCCACGAAGTAAAGGACGCGAGGATGCGCCGCACTCTTTACGAAGACGACCACGAGGCATTCCGCTCGACCGCCCGCACGTTCATGGCCAAAGAGGTCGTCCCGTTCCACGAGGAGTGGGAGTCCGAGGGTCTCGTCGACCGCCGGATCTGGACCGCGGCGGGCGCGCAGGGCCTCCTCGGCACCGACGTCCCGGAGGAGTACGGCGGCGGCGGCATCAAGGACTTCCGCTACAACGCGGTCCTCACCGAGGAGACGATCGCGGTCGGGGCGAGCGGCGTCGGCTTCTCGCTGCACAACGACGTCACCGCGCCGTACCTGACCGAACTCACCACCGACGAGCAGAAGCAGCGCTGGTTACCGGGCTTCTGCTCCGGCGAGATCATCACCGCGATCGCGATGACCGAGCCCGGCGCCGGCTCCGACCTGCAGGGCATCACCACGCACGCGAAGCGCGACGGGTCGGACTTCGTCCTCAACGGCTCGAAGACGTTCATCACCAACGGCATCCACGCGGATCTCGTCCTCGTCGTCGCTCGCACCGACCCGGACGCGAAGGCGGCCCAGGGCACCTCGCTGATCGCGGTGGAGCGGGGCATGCCCGGCTTCGAGCGCGGCCGCAACCTCGACAAGATCGGCATGAAGGCCCAGGACACGGCCGAGCTGTTCTTCGACGACGTGCGGATCCCGGCGTCCAACGTGGTCGGTGAGCTCAACCAGGGCTTCATCCATCTGATGACGATGCTGCCGCAGGAACGGCTCTCGATCGCGGTGGCCGCGGTCGCCGGTGCGCGCGCGGTCTTCGACCGCACGCTCGAATACGCGAAAGAACGAAAGGCATTCGGACGCCCGGTCGGCAGCTTCCAGCACAACCGGTTCGTCCTGGCCGAGATCGCCACCGAGCTGGAGTTCGCCGAGACGTACGTCGAGAAGGCGATTCTCGAGCACAACGCGGGCCGGTACACGGTCGTCGACGCCGCGATGGCCAAGTGGTGGACGACCGAGCTCCAGAAGCGCGTCGTCGACCGCTGCCTCCAGCTGCACGGCGGCTACGGCTACATGCGCGAATACCCGATCGCGCGGGCGTACACCGATACGCGAATCACCACGATCTACGGCGGAACGACCGAGATCATGAAGGAGATCGTCGGGCGTTCGCTCGGCGTGTAGACCCGGAGGGCGTCCAATGAGCACCGAAGCTTTTGTGTACGACGCGATCCGCACACCGCGCGGTCGCGGCAAGAAGACCGGGTCGCTGCACTCGGTGAAACCGGTATCGCTGGTCACCGGTCTGATCGACGCGGTCCGTGACCGCAACCCGAACCTCGACGCGAACGGCGTCGACGACCTCGTCCTGGGCGTCGTGAGCCCGATCGGCGAGCAGGGCGGTGACATCGCGAAGACCGCGGCGATCGCGTCCGGCCTGCCGGAGACGGTCGCGGGCGTCCAGCTCAACCGTTTCTGCGCCTCCGGGCTGGAAGCCGTGAACATCGCCGCGCAGAAGGTCCGCTCCGGCTGGGAGGACCTGGTGTTCGCCGGCGGCGTCGAGGCGATGTCCCGGGTGCCGATGGGGTCGGACGGCGGCGCCTGGGCGCAGGACCCGGAGACCGCGTACGACACCGGGTTCGTCCCGCAGGGCATCGGCGCGGACCTGATCGCCACGCTGCACGGCTGGAACCGCACCGACGTCGACGCCTACGCCGCCCGCTCGCAGCAGCGCGCCGCCAAGGCCTGGGCGAACGGGTACTTCGCGCGGTCGGTCGTGCCGGTCACGGACCTGAACGGCGACGTCGTCCTCGACCAGGACGAGCACGTGCGGCCGGACACCACGGTCGAGTCGCTGGGTGGGCTGCCCGCGTCGTTCGCGGCCATCGGTGACCAGGGTGGCTTCGACGCGGTCGCGCTGGACCGGTACCACTGGGTCGAGCGGATCGAGCACGTGCACACCGCGGGCAACTCGTCCGGCATCGTGGACGGTGCCGCGCTGGTCGTCATCGGCAACGAGGAGGCCGGGCGACGGCACGGTCTGACGCCCCGGGCGCGGATCCTGTCGACCGCCGTCTCCGGTGCGGACCCGCTGATCATGCTCACCGGCCCTGCGCCCGCGACCCGGAAAGCGCTGGCGAAGGCCGGCCTGACCGTGGACGACATCGACCTGGTCGAGATGAACGAGGCGTTCGCGGCGGTCGTGCTGCGGTTCATCGCCGACACCGGGTTCTCCGAGGACATCGTCAACGTCAACGGCGGCGCGATCGCGATGGGGCACCCGCTCGGTGCCACCGGCGCGATGCTGCTCGGCACCGTGATCGACGAGCTAGAACGCCGTGACCAGCGCTACGGCCTGGTGACTCTCTGCGTAGGAGGCGGAATGGGAATCGCAACGGTGGTGGAGCGACTGTGAGCCCGATTCGTTGGGACCGCGCCGAGGACGGCGTCGTCACGTTGACGTTGGACGCCCCTGACTCGTCGGCGAACACGATGGACGCCGCGTTCCAGGCCGCGCTCGGTGAGACCGTCGACCGGCTGGTCGCCGAGAAGGAGACGCTCAAGGGCGTCATCATCACCAGCGCGAAGAAGACGTTCTTCGCCGGCGGTGACCTCGACGAGCTGATCCAGGCGCGCCCGGAGAACCGGGAGCAGCTGCTGACCACGGTCACCGACATCAAGCGCCGGCTGCGGACGATCGAGACGCTCGGCGTGCCGGTGGCCGCCGCGATCAACGGTGCCGCGCTCGGCGGCGGCCTGGAGATCGCGCTGGCCGCTCACTACCGCGTCGCGCTGGACACGCCCGCCACGAAGCTGGGCTTTCCCGAGGTGACGCTGGGCCTGCTGCCCGGCGCCGGGGGCGTCGTCCGTTCGGTGCGGTTGCTCGGTCTGGTCAACGCGCTGACCCAGGTGCTGCTCCAGGGCCAGCAGCTGCGGGCCCCGGCCGCGCAGCAGCTCGGGCTGGTGCACGACGTCGTCAGCGACCCGGCCGAGCTGCTGGTCAAGGCTCGCGAGTGGATCGAGGCCAACCCGCAGGCCACCCAGCCCTACGACGCCAAGGGCTACAAGGTGCCGGGCGGCTCGCCGACGTCGCCCTCGCTGGCCGGGTTCCTGCCCGCGCTGCCCGCGAACCTTCGCAAGCAGCTCAAGGGCGCGCACCTGCCCGCGCCGCACCACATCCTCTGCGCCGCGGTCGAGGGCCTGCTGGTCGACGTCGACACCGCGTTCGTGATCGAGGGACGCTACTTCGCCGACCTGGCCACCGGTCAGACCTCGACGAACATGATCCAGGCGTTCTGGTTCGACCTGAACCGCATCAACGGTGGCGGCAGCCGCCCGGCGGACGTGCCTGCGTTCAAGCCCCGCAAGGTGGGGGTTCTCGGCGCCGGAATGATGGGCGCGGGCATCGCCTACGTCACCGCCAAGGCCGGTATCGACGTCGTCCTCAAGGACGTCTCGGTCGAGGCGGCCGAAAAGGGCAAGGCCTACTCGCAGAAGATCCTCGACAAGCAGGTCTCTCGCGGACGGAGCACGCCCGAGAAGCGGGACGCGCTTCTGGGCCGGATCCTCGCCACCGCGGACGCCGCCGACCTCGCCGGATGCGACTTCGTCATCGAGGCGGTGTTCGAGGACACCGCGCTGAAGCACAAGGTGCTCGCCGAGGCCGCGGCTGCGGCGCCGGACGCGTTGATCACGTCGAACACCTCGACGCTGCCGATCACCGATCTGCAGGCGGGCGCCGGGCTGCCCGACCTGGTCGGCGTCCATTTCTTCTCCCCGGTGGACAAGATGCCGCTGATCGAGCTGATCGTCGGCGCGAACACGTCGCCGGAAGCCGTCGCGAAGGCGTACGACTACACCCGGGCGATCGGCAAGACGCCGATCGTCGTCAAGGACAGTCGCGGGTTCTTCACCAGCCGGGTGTTCGGGACGATGGTCATGGAGGGTGCGGCGCTGGTGGCCGAGGGCCTGCCGCCGATGAGCATCGAGCGGGCCGCGCTGCAGGCCGGCTTCCCCGCCGGTCCGCTGACGTTGCTCGACGAGGTGACGCTGACCCTGCCGCTGAAGATCGAGGAGCAGGGCGGCGGCGCAGCGGCCCACCCGGGCATCGCCGTGCTCCGGACGCTGGTCAAGGAGCACGACCGCACCGGTAAGGCCGCGGGCAAGGGCTTCTTCGACTGGGAGCCGTCGAAGAAGGTGTGGCCGGGCCTCGCCGAGGTGTTCCCGCCGAACGTGGACGGGCTCGCCCCCGGGGCGGGCAACGACCCGATCCGCTTCAAGGACGCCCAGGACCGGCTGCTGTTCATCATGGCCGTCGAGACCGCGCGCTGCTTCGAGGAGGGCGTGCTCACGTCGGTCGAGGACGCGAACATCGGCTCGATCATGGGCATCGGCTTCCCGCCCGGCTTCGGCGGCGTGGCCCAGTTCGTCGATCAGTACGACGGCGGCGTCGCGGGCTTCGTGGCCCGCGCCGACGAGCTCGCCGACAAGTTCGGTGAGCGGTTCCGCCCGCCCGCGCTGCTGCGCGAGAAGGCGATCGAGGCCGGGTCCCTGCGCGAGGCGCTCGCCTAGGGGCCGGGTGGCGCCCTGACGGGCGCCACCCCCACGGACACGGAGGGCCGGGACGCTATGGGAGCTCCCGGCCCTCCGTTCGGCTCAGCGCGGGGCGCCCACGTTCATGGTGGAGTCGCTGATCAGTAGGGCGGGGTGGCGTCCGGGAGTCAGCCAGCGGGACAACGTCGGCCCGGTGGCGGAGACGGTCACGCGGCCCAGGCGGGCTCGGCCGTGCATGCCGACCCAGGCGCTCCTCGGCTCCCCGTCGAAGACCTGAAGCGTGCGAAGCCCACCCGCCATCGGGAACTGCGGCGTGGATGCACGGGCCTCCGCGGAGACCTTCCACCCGTCGCCGACCGCCGAGACCGCTGCGCCGCTCCACTCGAACGAGGCCAGCGTCTTCGGTAGCGCCCAGTTCGTCCGCCCGCCGTGCACCGACGTCAGCGAGTCCACCGCCATGAACGGGATGTGCATCGGCGGCACCGGCCACTTGCGGAGCAGCACCGGGCTCGCGAACACCTCCGAATACGGCCCGACCGGGGTCTCCCGGTACCGCACGAAGGCGCCGAGCGTCACCGGGATGACGCCGGACGCCGCCAGCTCGGGCGGCAGCACGGACCTGGCGTCCGGAGCCGCGCGGTGCCACCAGAACGCCGCGTCGATGCGGGTGCGCCAGGGCGCGGGCGCGGACGACGTCGGCAACTCGACGTCGGACGCCAGCAGCGACTCGGGCACGCTCGGGATCGCGGTCAAGATCATGCGCCCTCCCGGAGGCGGATGGTCGGGAACAGTAGCGCGCCAGGCGCCGATGCGGGCACCACCGGCGAACGAGGTGCGACCGGGGTGACCCGCTGGTACGCGGCGCCGAGCTCCGGGCGGAGGTCGGCATCGCCCTTGTTCGGCCAGTACGACGCGGCCCGCTCGGCCAGCGCGGTGATCGTCAGCGCCGGGTTGACCCCGAGGTTCGCCGACACCGTGGAGCCGTCCACCACCGAGAGCCCCGGGTAGCCGTGCACCCGGTGGTACGGGTCGATGACGCCGTCCTCGGCGGACACGCCCATGCCGCACCCCCCGATGAAGTGCGCGGTCATCGGGATGTTCGCCAGGTCGGCGAACGAACCGCCCGGGTCACCGTCCACGAGACGCGCGAGCCGCCGCACCACGTCGTGCCCCACCGGGATCCAGCGCGGCGGCGGTTCGCCCGGCCCCGGGCGGGTTCGCAGCCGCTGCCCGCCGAACAGCCCACGCTTGCCGGACACGACCAGCGAGTCGTCGTGCTCCTGCATGACGAGCGCGATCACGGTCCGCTCCGACCAGTGCCGCACCGAGAGGCTGCGCAGCAGCGCGCCCGGGTTCCGGGCGGCGACGCCGAGCGCGGAGAGCCACCGGGGCGCCCGTCCGTCACCGTCGACGAGCAGCGTCTGCAGCAGCCCGATCACGTTGCTGCCCGGCCCGTACCGGACCGGCTCGATGTGCGTGATGACGCTTTTGGTTCCGCTCAAGGGGGTGGGTGGGGGTGTAGGGACGTGGAAAGATCCGGTGATCGCGACGCCGCGGGTGTAGTCGGTCCGCCGATGACGGGACGTCGCGGCCAGCACCGCCTCGGAGTTCGTCCGGGTCTGCTCGCCCAGCCGGGGCGAGAGGTTCGGGAGCACGCGAGCGTCCCGCATCGCGTGCAGCAGCCGCTGGGTGCCGTACGTGCCGGCCGAGAGGACGACGTGGTCGGCGGTGAAAGTGCGGCGCCCGCTTCGTCGTCCACTCCGGACGGTTTCGACCACCCATCCCGACGAACCGGGACGGAGCGTCCGGACGGTCGTCAGCGGGTGCACCTCGGCACCGGCCTTCTCGGCCAGGTACAGGTAGTTCTTCGTCAGCGTGTTCTTCGCGCCGACCCGGCACCCGGTCATGCACGACCCGCACTCGGTACACGCCACCCGATCCGGCCCCGCACCGCCGAAGAACGGGTCTCCGCCGGTGGGCCCGAAGAACACCCCCACCGGCGTCGACCGCCAGGTGTCACCGGCTCCGATCTCGTCCGCGACCTGCCGCATGACGAGATCGGCCGGTGTCTCCGACGGATTGAGCGTGACGCCGAGCATGCGGCGCGCCTGGTCGTAGTGCGGCTCCAACTCGTCGGCCCAGTCGGTGATACCGGCCCACTGCGGGTCCTCGAAGAACTTCGCGGGCGGCTTGTACAGCGTGTTCGCGTAGTTCAGCGAACCACCGCCGACCCCCGCTCCCGCCATCACCAGGACGTCCGGCAGCAGGTGGATCCGCTGCAGCCCGTAACAGCCGATCTGCGGCGCCCAGAGGTACCGCCGCAGATCCCAGGACGTGCGGGGGAGCGTCGACTCGTCGAACCGCTGCCCCGCCTCCAGGACGCCGACCCGGTAGCCCTTCTCGGTCAGCCGGAGCGCGGTGACGCTGCCGCCGAAGCCGCTGCCCACCACCAGGACGTCATAGTGCATGCGCGGGCACCGCTTTCAGGTGGTAGCTGTCCACGTCCAGGCGTCGCGTGGCCTGCCGGTACCGCCAGGTGAACGTCGGCCACATCACGCTGTTCCGGCCGGTCCGGTCGAGGTACCAGCTCGCACACCCGCCCTTGTTCCAGACCGAGTGCCCGAGCCGACGCTGGACGTCGGTCACGTACGAGTCCTCGACGTCCGCGCGCACCTCCAGCGACGCGAGGTTCGCCCGGTCCAGCGTCCGCACGGCGTCCACGATGTACCGGGCCTGCGACTCCAGCATGTAGACGATCGAGCTGTGCCCGAGGTTGGTGTTCGGGCCGTACATCAGGAACATATTGGGGAAGCCGTGCACGGTCAGGCCCAGGTACGCACGCGGGCTCCCGTCCCAGCTCTCGGCGAGGGTTCGCCCGTCCTTGCCGCTGAGTAACCGTGCTACCGGCGGTTCGGTCGGGGTGAAGCCGGTGCCGAAGATCAGCACGTCGAGCTCGTGCTTCCGGCCGGTCGCGTCGATCAGGCCGTGCGGGGTGACCTCGGCGGCGGCCGACGTCACCAGCTCGACGTTCGGCCGCTGCAGCGCGGGGAACCAGTCGTCGGACAGCAGCGCCCGCTTGCAGCCGAGCTTGAACGGTGGCCGCAGCTTGGCCCGCAGTTCCGGATCGGGCACCTGCTTGCGCAGGTGCGACTCGGCGATGACCTGCATCGCCGGCAGTAACTGCGGGTAGTGGGCCATGCCGATCACGTAGCCCTCGCGGTAGAGGTACGCCGCGCCGCGGGAGATCTTCTGGGTGACCGGCCAGCGCCGGTACAGCGCACGCTCGGAAGCCAGGTAGGGACGGTCACCGCGCGGTATCACCCAGCCCGGCGTCCGCTGGAAGACCGTCAGGTGGCTGACCGAGGGCGCGATCGCGGGCACGAACTGGACCGCGGACGCCCCGGTGCCCACCACCCCGACACGCTTACCGGCCAGCGAGACCGAGTGGTTCCAGCGCGCGGAGTGGAACGCGTCGCCGGTGAACGAGTCCATGCCCGGTAAGTCGGGCAGGCGTGGTGCGGAGAGCGCACCGGTCGCGGCGACCAGCACCTGTGCCCGGACGACGCCCCGCGACGTCTCGACCACCCACCGAGCGCTCGCGGCGTCCCAGGCGGCGCCGATGAGCTCGCACCCGAATCGAACGTGCTCGAGCAGCCCGGTCTGGCGCGTGATGCGGATCAGGTAGTCCAGGATCTCCGGCTGGCGTCCGTACGACCGCGTCCAGTCGGGGTTCGCGGCGAACGAGAACGAGTACAGCACCGACTGGACGTCGCAGGCGCACTCCGGATACGTGTTGTCGCGCCAGGTGCCGCCGACCTGGTCGGCGCGCTCGATCAGTAAGAGGTCGTCGGGGGAGCGGTAGCCGGCCGCACGGAGTTGCGCGGCGGCGGCCAGGCCGCCGAATCCGGCGCCGACCACCAGGACTCGTACCTCGGTGGGGAGATCCTCGGACACGCGTTCACCTCCGGCGCTGGCTGTGATTCGCAAAGAAAGATGCAGTCTTGACCGTATGTATCTTGGGGCCACTTCCTGCCGGTGTCTAGTGGTCAGGTGAACGAGCATTAAGGCGTTCGGACCGGCGCTACCGTGGCAGCCGTGACCAGCGCTGCTACCCCCGCACCACCACTCAGCGGGTCGCACGGACATCGTCCGCGGATCGCCCGGTTCGGCTGGCTCTTCGGCGGCGTCTGGCTGTTCTTCCTGATCGAACCGGCGCAGACGGCACTGGCCCACGAAAGCCTCGCCCTGCGGGTGTACGGCGTCGTCACGCTGCTCGCGTTCTCGGCCTGGTACCTGCTGATCTTCACGTTCGTCCGGAGCACCAGCTTCCGGCTGTGGGAGGACGAGGTCCGCCGCGGGTGGATCGCGATCGGCGTCCTGCTGGCCCTGGCGGCGCTGACCGTGCCCGCCTGCCGTGGCGAGTCGCTGGCGACGCTGGTTTACATCGCCGCGGCGGCGATGATGGTGCTTCCGGCGCGGCACGCGTTCACGCTGACCGGGGTGTTCGTCGTGGTGGTCCTCGTACTCGACGCGTTCCCGGAGACCGAGTCCGGGGCCAGCTTGGTGTTCAGCATGATCGTGGCCGCGCTGGCGGTGTGGGGCATCCGGCAGATGATCGCCCGGAACATCGAACTGCTCGCCGCGCAGCAGACGATCGCCCAGCTCGCGGTCGCCGAGGAACGCGCCCGCACGGCCCGCGACCTGCACGACATCCTCGGCCACTCGCTGACCGTGATCACGGTGAAGGCCGAGCTCGCCGGACGGTTGATCACCGTCGATCCGGAGCGAGCCGGACGCGAGGTCGCCGACCTGGAGCGGCTCTCCCGGGAGGCGCTCGCCGACGTCCGCCGGACGGTCAGTGGCTACCGGCCGGTCACGCTCGCCGGGGAGCTGGCCGGTGCCCGCGCCGCGCTGGACGCCGCGGATATCGACGCCGAGCTGCCGACCGCACTCGACGAGGTGCCGGGGGAGCGGCGTGAGCTGTTCGGCTGGGTGGTGCGGGAGGGCGTCACGAACGTCGTCCGGCACGCGGCGGCCCGGCGCTGCGTCGTCACGGTCACCAGGGACCGCGTCGAGGTGGCCGACGACGGCCGCGGGCCGACCGACGAGGGCATGGGCAACGGCCTGACCGGCCTGCGGGAACGGGTCGAGGCCGCTGGTGGTGCGCTCACGGTCGGACGCTCGCCCCTGGGTGGATTCCTACTTCGTGTGACGCTGACTGGAGTCAAATGACCGTGCGCCTGTTGCTGGCCGACGATCAGGCGCTGGTGCGAGGAGCGCTGGCGGCGCTGCTGGACCTGGAGCCGGACCTCACGGTCGTCGCCGAGGTCGGGCGGGGCGACGAGGTGGTCGACGCCGCCCGGAACGCTCACCCCGACGTCGCGCTGCTCGACGTCGAGATGCCGGGGCTGGACGGGATCGCGGCCGCCAAGGCACTGCGGGACGCGGTGCCGACCTGCAAGGTCCTGATCGTCACGACGTTCGGGAGGCCCGGCTACCTCCGCCGGGCGATGGAGGCCGGTGCCAGCGGCTTCGTCGTCAAGGACACCCCGGCGAAGCAGCTGGCCGACGCGGTTCGCCGAGTGCACGCCGGCCTCCGGGTCGTCGACCCGATGCTCGCGGCCGAGACGCTCGCCACCGGCGCGAGCCCGCTCACCGATCGGGAGACCGATGTGTTGCGCGCGGCCCGCGCCGGCGGCACGGTCGCCAACCTGGCGAAGGAACTGCACCTCTCGGAGGGAACGGTCCGTAATCACCTGTCCGCCGCGATCGGCAAGACCGGCGCGCGAACCCGCGCTGAGGCGGTCCGTCTCGCGGACGAGAACGGCTGGCTCCTGCGGTAACTACTCGGTCGCGATCGCGCGGAGGACGTCGAGGCGGGCGGCCTGGCGAGTGGGTCGTGCCCCGGCGAGCAGGCCCGCGAGCGCGCCGCCGACGACGATCACCGCCAGTGGAACGGCCGGCACCGAGAACCCCGATCCGGCCTCCCGCACCAGGGCCCACCCGAGCGCCGTGCCCAGCGCGGCACCCAGCACGGTGCCGAACAGCGCGATCAGCACCGACTCCCACCGCACCAGCGACCGCACCTGCCGCCGGGTGGCGCCGACCGCCCGGAGCAGCCCCAGTTCCCTGGTCCGCTCGTGGACGCCCAGCGAGAGCGTGTTCGCGATGCCCAGGAGTGCGGTGATCACTGCGATAGCGAGCAGTACGTAGACCAGGTTGAGCAGCTGATCGATCGCGGCGGCACCGGCGCCGGCCAGCTCCTCGGCGTCGGACACCGTCGGGTTGCCGAACGGGCGGACCGCGTCCTCGATCGCCGAGCGTCCGTCGGCGGCGGAGACGCCGTCGGCCAGCCCTACGTATACCGCCGACGCCAACTGCTGCGACGCGTGCGGCGCCCACTCCGCCGCAGTGATCAACACCGGCCCGACCAGCGGGTTCTCGGCGTACACGGTGGCCACCTCCACGGTCGCGGTGGCGCCGTCCGGGTACCGCACCGACAGCTTCTGCCCGAGCGACCAGTCCGAGTCCGCGGCGACGGCGATCTGCCCCGGACGCAATGCGCCGACGTCCGCGCCCTCGACGTCCGCAAAGGACAGTAGGCGCACCAGCGACGGCGGGTCAGCGACGCTGACCGTCGTACCCTCGCCACCCACCAGCGCCTGCCCGCCGCCGACCGCGGCCACCGCCGACACTTCGGGCAGCTCGGCGAGCGCGGGCGCGATCTCCGCCGAGAGCGACCCGTTGCCGAACCGGGCGCCGCTGTCCACCGCGAAGTCGCCGGTGAACGTCTTCTCCACGTCCGAACGCGACGCCGCCCCGAGCGAGCCCGCCGCCACCGTGAACAGCGTGACGACACCGACGCCGATCAGCAGGGCAGCCGCGGCACCGGCGGTGCGGCGCGGATTGCGGCGGGCGTTCCGCCGGGCCAGCCGGGCCGTGACCCCGCGCAGCGGTATCGCGGCGAGCGGCCCGACCAGCAGCGGAGCCAGCGCGATCACGCCGGCCACCACCAGCACGGCGCCGATCCCGACCACGGCCACCGCGGTACCGGCGCCGACGGCGACGACACCGGCGAGTGCCAGCGCCGCACCGAGAGCCACCCGCACCCGGGACGCTTCCGACCGTTCCGCCGCCGCCTCGCGCAGCGCCTCGACCGGTGCCACCCGGGACGCCCGGATCGCGGGCGCCAGCGCCGCGACCACCGTCGCCAGCACGCCGATCGGGACGCAGATCGCGATCGTGGAGAGCGGGAAGACCAGGCCCTCCACCGGCGCGTCGAACCCGAGCGCGCCGAACACCCCCTTGAGCAGCCCGGCCAAACCGTACCCGGCCGCAACACCAGCGCCGGACGCCACCGCCCCCAGCACCAGCGCCTCGAGCAACACCGCACCCAGCACCTGCCTCCGCACCGCGCCGACCGCACGCAACAGCGCGGTCTCCCGGGTCCGCTGCGCCACCAGGATCGCGAACGTGTTGTGGATGCTCAGCACCGCCACCAGCAGCGCCACCCCGGCGAACGCGCCGAGCAGCGCCCGCAGCACGGTGAGGAACCCCTCGTTGATCGCCTCGGTCGTCTCGTCGGTGGCCGCGTCCCCGGTGACCGCCTGGACGCCCGGTGGCAGCACGGCGGCGACCCGCTCGGCCAGCGCTTCCCGCGACACACCGTCCTCCGCGCGAACCTGGATGCTGGACAGCTGATCGCGCCCGCCGGCCAGGTGCGCGGTGGCGTCGGCGGGCGTGAGCCCCACGTACGACGTCCCACCGAACGCGTCCGCCTCGCCGAACGTCACGACGCCGACCACGCGCACCGGCTTCGGGGCCGGGGTCAGCAGCGTGGTCCGGTCGCCGACCCGCAGCCCACCGTCCTCCGCGGTTGCCCGGTTGACGACTACGTCCCCGGTGACCGTCGGCGCCCGGCCCTCCACCACCCGGTACGGGTTGAGTTCCGGGTCGGCCACCCAGCTCCCGGCCAGTCGTGGACCGTTCACCGCGATCGCGGTGCCGTCCCGGCCCAGCAACTGCCCGAACCCGTCGACGACCGGCGCGGCCACCGCGACGCCCGGCACGTCTCGCACGGTCTCCACCAGCGACGAGTCGATCGGCGTGCGGGACGCGTTCGGGGTGTCGGCCAGCACGGTTTCGCTTCGGACCACGACGTCCACCCCGGCGTTGGCCTCGGTGAAGAAGCCGTCGATCGCGCTGGTCATCGTCGCGGTCAGGGTCAGGGTCGCGGCCAGGAACGCGACGCCGAGCAGCACCGCGATGAATGTCCCGGCCAGCCGGCGGCGACGGGCCCGCAGCCCGGAGAGCAGGAGCCGCCTCATGACCGGAGCCCCGACGTAGCGCGTTCCTCGACCACCCGGCCGTCGGCGAGCCGCACCACCGCATCCGCGTACTCGGCGGCGATCGGGTCGTGCGTCACCATCACGATCGTCTGCCGGAACTCGTCGACCGCGTGCCGCAGGAAGCCGAGCAGCTCGGCGCCCGCGGCCGAGTCCAGGTTTCCGGTCGGCTCGTCCGCGAAGATCACGTCCGGCCGGGTCGCCAGCGCGCGTGCCACCGCGACCCGCTGTTGCTGGCCGCCGGAGAGCTCGGAGGGCCGGTGCCCGAGCCGGTTTCCGAGCCCGACCGTGGCCGTGACCAGGTCGATCCAGTCCTGATCGGGCGTGATGCCTGCGAGCGCGAGCGGCAGCGTGATGTTCTCCGCGGCCGTCAGCGTCGGTAGCAGGTTGAACGACTGGAAGACGAAGCCCACGCGCTCGCGCCGCAGTTTGGTCAGCGCGGTGTCCGACAGCGTGGAGAGGTCGGTCTCGCCGAGGTAGGTGCGGCCGGACGTGAGCGGGTCGAGCCCGGCCGCGCAGTGCATCAGCGTCGACTTACCGGACCCGGACGGGCCCATGATCGCGGTGAACTGCCCGCTGGGGAACGTGACCGTCACGTCGTCCAGCGCGGTCACGGCGGTCTCGCCGCGACCGTAGATCTTGCGGGCCCGTTCGGTGCGGGCCGCTGCGTCGGTGGTCATCTCGGATTCCCTCTCATTCGGTAACCCGCTCAGGCTGGCTGCGTGACCCCGCCGCGGTCGTCCGCGTGTGCGCGGGGTTGCGCCTACGTCAGCTGACGTACGCGGGGCCACCGGGTACGTCAGGGCGGGCAGCCGGAGACCGGTTGAGAGACGGACGCGTGCGGCGGCCGCGATACCGACGATGAGGACCATGAAACTCACTCCACGCTGGCGAAAGATCGCGCTGATCACCCACGTCGTGAGCTCGGTCGGTTGGCTGGGCGCAGACGCCGTCCTGCTGGTCCTGGGCATCGCCGGGCTCACCGGTGCCGCCGGCGGGCCGGACGTCGTCTACCCGGTCGCCGGGCTGATCGGTACGGTGCTGATCACGCCGTTGGCCGTCGCAGCGCTGGTGACCGGCATCGTCTGCGGCCTCGGAACGAAGTGGGGCCTGATCCGGTACTGGTGGGTGGCGGTGAAACTCGTGGTGACCGCAGCGATGGCGGGGCTGGTCGTGTTCGTCCTGAGCCCCGGCTTGCGCACCGCGGCCGACCTCGGCGCCGCCCTGCCGCGGGAAGAACAGCTCAACCTCGTCGTCGCGCCGTCGGTGGCCGGCTCGCTGTTGCTGTTCACGACCGTGCTGAGCGTCGTGAAGCCGTGGGACCGGACCGCGCGCGGCCGCCGCGCGCTCTCGGCCCGACGACAGGCACCGAGCCCGGCATGAACTGGCGCGCGACCCTGGCCGACGCCGTGCTCGCGACGGCGGTCGCCGCGCTGAGCGCGGCGACCGCCGTTCCGATCAGCAACTTCCAGTCGGACGCCACCCGCGTCGACGCCGTCGGGTACGCGCTGATGGTGGTGGCCTGCTCCGCGCTGGTTGTTCGGCGAATTCGCCCGATGTGGACGCTGGCCATCAGCACCGGGGCGGTCTCGGTCTACCTGCTCGCGGGCTACCCGTTCGGGCCGGTGCTGCTCTCGGTGGCGATCGGGGTCTACAGCGTCGTGCTGGCCCGCCCGGTGCGGCGGGCGGCCCTCGCCGCCGGCGCCGCCCTGGTCGTGCTGCTGACGCACGTGGTCTTCTCGGTGGGCACGGCGGAGGCCCTGGCCGGGCTGGTACCCGGCTCGGCCTGGATCGTCGTGCCGTTCGCGATCGGGACCGTGGTGCGGCTCAACCGCCAGGCGGTGGTGCGCGAACGGGCGGCCGAGGCCCGGCGCGCTGCCGACGACGAGCGGCTCCGGGTCGCGCAGGAGGTACACGACGTCGTCGGGCACGGTCTGGCCGCGATCACGATGCAGGCCGACATCGCGCTGCACCTGTTGCCGACGAAGCCGGAGCAGGCGGAGACTGCGCTCACCGCGATCAGCGAGACGAGCCGGGAGGCGCTGGAGGAACTGCGGGCCACGCTCGCGGTGCTCCGCGACAGCACCGAGCGGGCGCCCACCGCTGGGCTGGCCCGGCTGGACGCCCTGACCGAGCGGATCGCCGCCAGCGGAACCCCGGTCCGGACCGTCGTCAACGGCACCGCCCGCCCGCTGCCCCCGTCGGCCGACCTCGTCGCCTACCGCGTCGTCCAGGAGTCGCTGACGAACGTGCTCCGGCATGCCGGACCGGCCACCGCGACCGTCCGGGTCGACTACGGTGCGGACTCTGTGCTGATCGAGGTCACGGACACCGGTTCCGGCGGCGCCGGGCCGGTCGACGAAGGGCACGGGATCGCCGGGATGCGAGAGCGGGTGACGGCCGTGGGCGGATCGTTCGACGCCGGACCGGACACCCGCGGGTTCCGGGTCACCGCGAAGATCCCGACGCCGTGACGATCCGGGTGCTGCTCGCCGACGACCAGGCGCTGGTGCGCCTGGGCCTGCGTGCGCTGCTGGACAACGAACCGGACATCGAGGTGGTCGACGACGTCGCCGACGGGCTCGCCGCCGTCGCGGCCGCTGCCCGTACGCGTCCGGACGTCATCCTGATGGACGTCCGGATGCCGGGAATCGACGGCATCGAGGCCACCCGTCGGATCGTCGCGGCGCCGGAGACCGCAGGCACCCGGATCGTGGTGCTGACCACGTTCGAGATCGACGAGTACATCTTCGACGCGCTGCGGGTCGGCGCCTCCGGCTTCCTCCTCAAGGACACCCGGCCGGCCGAGCTGCTGGACGCGATCCGCCAGGTCGTCGCCGGCGGGGCGCTACTGTCACCGTCGGTGACTCGCCGGGTCGTGAAGACGTTCGTCGACCGGCCCAGCCGGACGTCCCGCCCGCATCCGCGCTGGACCAGCCTCACCGACCGGGAGCAGGAGATCGCCGAGCTGGTGGCCGAGGGCCTGTCCAACGACGAGATCGCCGACCGGCTGGTGATCAGCCCGGCCACGGTCCGGACCCACGTCGGGCGGGCCATGGTGAAGCTCGGCGCCCGCGACCGCGCCCAGCTGGTCGTTTTCGCCTACCAGTCCGGCGCGGGCACCTAGGCCCCGAGGGAACTGATTTCCGGGTTGCCCAGGACGTGGGTGTCGCGCTTCTCGCGGGTCACGGCGAGCATCGCTCGGCCGACCCTCTCCGTCGTCGTGGCGTACTTCGGAAAGAATCGGGTCATGAGCAGCGTCAGCGGCCGGAGGACCCGGTACATCGAGCGGTAGACCGGGCTGCTCGGGCCCTCGCCGTGCATCGGCTGGATGAAGCCCGGCCGGAACATGTACGCGTCCAGCGGTAGCGCCAGTAGGTCGTTCTCGGTCTTGCCCTTCACCCTGGCCCACATCGACCGGCCCTGCTCGGTGCTGTCGGTGCCCTGCCCGGAGACGTAGACGAACGTCATGTCCGGGTTGCGCTCGGCGAGCAGCCGGGCCACCGACATCGTCAGATCGTAGGTGACCCGCCGGTAGTCGGGCTCCGACATCCGGACCGACGAGACGCCGAGGCAGAAGAAACAGGCGTCGTACCCCCGAAACTCGTCCGCGACCGGCGTGAGGTCGGCCAAGTCGGGCTGCACGACCTCGCGCAGCTTCGGGTCCGATCGCCCGAGAGGCCGGCGCCCCACCGACAGCACCTCGGACACGTCCGGAGCGAGCAGGCACTCGCGAAGTACCCCCTGGCCGACCATCCCGGTTGCACCAAAAACGATCACCTTCATGCTAACCACCCATATTTGGCGAAAACGAACGGCGGGGGCGCCCTGTCGGGACGCCCCCGCCGTTCGGGGAGATCGGGTCTGCCGCGTCAGTCGCGGCCGGTTTGACGCCGCTGCGCGCGGACGCGGACCGGACGGGTCGCACGTCGCGCCTTGTCCGCTGCCCACGAGAGTGCGAGGGCGCCACCGGCAAGAGTCATCACGGCGATCGCGAAGGGTGCCACTGGGTCCATCGATGATCCTCGGGCGAGTCGGGACGGGGCCAGGCGATGACGAATCGCCTGCTTCGGAACAACGCGGCTGCTCCGCCGCGCGTTCCCGGGAGGGTCACGCGCTGTTCACGAGGCTACCGCGCACCGGGTTGCTTCGCCGAGCCTCAGCGGCATCTGCCCCACCTCGGTATCGGTTCGGCACCCAACAGAGGACACGGGCTCATCCGTCCGGAGGTTCGGTGTCGCACACGCACAGCATGCACGTCGGCGGCAACCCGCCCGGCTTGAGCCGTTACGGCCGACGCGATCCGGCTCATAGAGTTCTCCGCCGCACCGGCACTATCGTCTGCCCATCAGTTGGGCAACCGGGAGGTATCTGGTGACCGGGCACGTGCGCTGTGAGGTAAACGACGGCGTGGCCACCGTCGTGCTCGACAACCCGGCCAAGCGCAACGCGATGACCACCGACATGTGGAACGCGATCCCGCCGTTGCTGGATCGGCTCGCGACCGACCCGGACGTCCGGGTGGTGGTCGTCACGGGCGCGGGCGACGCGTTCTCCGCCGGCGCCGACATTTCGACGCTGACCGGCATGATTCCCGGCGTACCGGCCCCGGCGGTGCTCGCCGAGGACGCGCTCGTCGCGTTCCCGAAGCCGGTCGTCGCAGCGATCCGCGGCTGGTGCGTCGGCGGCGGCTGTCAGCTCTCGGTCGCCTGTGACCTGCGGATCGCCGAGGAGGGTGCCCGGTTCGGCATCACCCCGTCGAAGATCGGCGTCGTCTACCCCGCCGCGACGACCGCTCGCCTGGTCGACCTGGTGGGTCCGGCCACCGCGAAGTTCCTGCTCTTCACCGGCGACTTCATCGACGCCGAGCGCGCGCTGCGGGTGGGGCTGGTGGACGAACTGGTCCCGGCCGGTGAGCTGGACACTCGCGTGGCGGAGCTGGCGCGGACGCTGGTGAGCCGGTCCCAGCTCACCCAGCACGCCGCGAAGGAGCTGATCGGCGCCGCGCTCGCCGGGGCGCCGACCGCCGAGCGCCAGCGCCACTGGGAGGAGGCCGGCCGCGCCGAACTGGCCGAGGGGGTCGCGGCGTTCACCGAACGGCGCGCGCCCGAATTTCCCTGGAAACCCGCTGCCGATCCGGCCCTGTCGTGAGGCCCTACGTCGTGGTGTCGGCAGCGGTCTCGGTCGACGGCTACCTCGACGACGCGAGCCCGAACCGCCTCCTGCTCTCCAACGACGCGGACTTCGACCGCGTCGACGAGGTCCGCGCCGGGTGCGACGCGATCCTGGTCGGCGCCGAGACCGTACGGCGGGACAACCCCCGGCTGCTGGTGCGTTCGGCCGAACGGCGCGCCGCGCGGGAGGCCCGCGGTGCGATCGGGTCACCGCTGCGGGTCGTGCTCACCCGCAGCGGGCGGCTCGACCCGGCGGCCGCGGTGTTCGCGCCGGGTGCCGAGACCGTCGTCTACCGGGGTGAGGCGCTGGACGTGGTCCTCGCCGACCTGGTCCGGCGCGGCGTGGGACGGTTGCTCGTCGAGGGCGGCGGCAGCGTCCAGGCGCAGTTCCTCACCGCCGGGCTGGTCGACGAGCTGCACCTCGTCGTCGCCCCGTTCTTCGTCGGCGACCCGGCCGCACCCCGGTTCGCGGGCCCCGGGACCTATCCGAACGGGCCCGACCGGCGCATGCGGCTGGTCGAGACCCGTCCGATCGGGGACGTCGTCCTGCTGCGGTACCTGCTGGGGTCCCGGTGAACGTGGCCGACCCCGGTGAGCTCACCGAGGCGGACCTGCACTGGCTCCGCCAGGCGATCGAGCTCTCCCGGCGCTGCCCGCCGTCGAGCACCGCGTTCTCGGTCGGCGCGTTGATCGTCGACGCCGACGGCACGGTCGTCGCGGACGGCTGGTCCCGCCGCGACGATCCGCACGAGCACGCCGAGGAGGCCGCGCTGGCGCGGGTCGGCACCGTGGCGGGGGCCGCCACGATCTACAGCTCGCTGGAGCCGTGCTCCGCCCGCGCGTCCCGGCCGCGGAGCTGCACCGAGCTGATCCTGGCCGCCGGACTGCGCCGGGTGGTGTTCGCCTGGCGGGAGCCGGAGATCTTCGTCGACTGTGACGGTGCCGAACGGCTGCGGGACGCCGGAGCCACCGTGATCGAGGTGCCGTCGCTGGCTCCGCTGGTTCGCAAGGTCAACGCGCACCTGGCCAGCTGCCGCTGAACAAGAGCGGGCGAAGTCCGGGACGGGCGGCCCGCGCGATGGGACCGTGTTGGAGGAAGCGCGCCCCGTCAGGTCAGCACCGCAGTCAGGAGGACGCGGATGAGCACCGAGGCAGCCCCCGAAACCATCTTCGAGCGGATCGGTGGCGAACCGGCCGTCGCCGCAGTCGTCGACCTGTTCTACGCGAAGGTCATCGCCGACCCGTCGCTCGCGCCGTACTTCGACGGCGTCGATCTGGAACAGCTGAAGGAGCACCAGCGGCTGTTCGTCGGGCAGGCGCTCGGCGCCGAGCGTCCCTACCCCGGCCGGGCGCTGAGCGTCGCGCACGCCGGCCTCGGTATCACCCCGGCGGCGTTCGCGGCCGTCGTGGGGCATCTCGCGGCGTCGCTCGCCGAGGCGGGCGTCGACGACGAGACGATCAGCCAGATCGCCGCGGTGCTCGTTCCGCTCGAACCCGAGGTCGTCTCCCTCTGACCGGGCTCAGGGCAACGCGGGCACCTCGGACGGGAGCGTGAACCAGACCGTCGTCCCACCGCCCGGAGTGTCCGCGAGCCCGATCTCGCCGCCGTGCGCGGTGACGATCCGCTTGCAGGTCGCCAGCCCGATGCCGTTGCCGGCGATTTCCCTGGCCGACTCGTCGTGGACCCGGCTGAGCAGCGCGAACGCCTGCTCGCGCCGGTCGTGCGGGATGCCGATCCCGTTGTCGGCCACCCGGATCAACCAGGTGCCGTCCCGGAGCGCCGCGCTGATCGCGACGTGCGGGGCCCGGGAGAGGCGCCGGAACTTCAGCGCGTTGCTGATCAGGTTCTGCAGCACCGCCCGCAGCTGCACCCGGTCGGCGCGGACCGTCGGCAGCTTGTCCTCGACCGTGATCGAGCCGCCGACCGAGGCGATCGCGTCGCTCAGGTCGTCGGTCAGGTCGCTCAGCAGCTGTTCCAGGTTGACCGGCTCGAACGTCAGAGAGCCGCCGACGCTCGCGTAGTCGAGCAGGTGTCCGATCATGTCGCTCATCCGCTGGCTGGCGGCGAGCGCCCGCTGGGTGCACCAGGCGGCTTCCGGCTCCGCGACCACCGCGCCGACCTCGGAGAGGTTGTGCAGGTACCCGACGACGCTGGCCAGCGGGTTCTTCAGGTCGTGGCTGACCTGCCCGGCGAACGCGGCCAGGTGCTCGTTGGAGCGGACCAGCTCCTCGCGGGCGCGCTCCAGCTGGCCGATCGCAGCCTGCAGCTCGAAGCTCTGCCTGCGCAGCTCCAGCACGTCGACGACCTGGTGGGCGAGCAACTCCAGCTGGGTCCGCTGCTCCCGGGTGATCTCGCGGACCTGCTCGTCGAAGACGCAGAGCGTCCCGAGTACCTCGCCACGGGCGTTCACCAGCTGGGTGGACGAGTAGAACCGGACGTCGCCGATCACGCCGGTGACGAACGGGTTCTCCGCCCAGCGCGGGTCGAGCCGGGCGTCCGGGACGTACACCGGTTCGGGCAGGTTGATCGAGATCGCACACATGGCGTCCTCGCGGTCACAGACCGACCGGGCGAAGCCGAACGCGGCCACCTGGTGCTGGTGGGTGTCGTCGAGCAGGTTCACGACCGCCGTGGGAGCGCCGCAGATGTGCGCGGCGATGCTGGCGATCGCCTCCAGATCGGGCTCGGCAGGCTGGCCGAGGATCGCGTACGGCTCCAGCATCTGGGCACGGCTACGGAACGTGCTGACCGTCATCCGACCGTCCTTCGACCGAGCGCAGCGGCGACATCCGCTTCCCCATCGACCGGGGCAGAATCCGGTTGAGGGGAACTCGTCCCCCGGCAGAGCTGGAGATTTCGGTCGTAACGTGGGTGTGACAGGCGTGGGTCGATGTGGCGACTCCATGCGTATGCGTCGTGGCGCTTCGCTACTCTCGCTGGCATGGAGTTACGGCTGAGCGCGCGCTCGTGACCGCGGTCGACGCCACCGTTGACCCGGGTCAGGGCTCGGGCGGCGATCGTCGCCGGGCGTTTGCCGCAACCTGGGCCTGGGCGCTGCGGCGTGCCGGTGCCACCTCGCTGACCGCGGACGAGACCGAGTTCCGGCTGACCGGCGCCGTCGACCGGCTGATCGAGGCGGCGCGTGGTGAACCGTTCGACGCGAGCCCGGCGGCAACCGTCGGCGCCGCGCTGGTCGGGCTCGGCTTCGCCGAGCCGGTGGTGCTGGGCGAGAGCCTTCGCCTGATCGCCACCGAGTTCCCCACGGTTCTCACTGCCGAGGCGGGGGACGCGACGAACGTGACGGACGCCGGGAAGCGCCTCGCCGCAATCCAGGCGGAGTTGGCCACCGGTTTCAGCACGGCGACGCGCGACCGGGCCGCGGAGGAGCGGGAGGTGCTGCGCCGCGCCGCGCTGGCGACGCAGGCCGACGCGCAGCGGGCGCTCCGCGCGAGCGAGGCGCGCTTCCGGGCGGTGTTCGGCGGTCCGCCGATCGGCATCGGGCTCGGCGCGCCGGACGGCAGCATCACCGACGCGAACGAGACGCTGGCGAACCTCCTCGGCCTCCCGGTCAGCGCCCTGGTGGGCAGGCGCCTCGGCGAGTTCCTGGTGCCGGAGCACCGGGCCGGCCTGGACGACGCGTACACCCGCCTGCTCACCGGCGAGGTGCGCCGGACCGACCTCGAGTGCCGGCTGGCGCGCCCCGGCGGCGCGGAGACCTGGCTGTCGCTGCGCCTGACGCTGGTCGCCGACGAGGCGGGCGTCCCACCCCGGGTCACGGTGGTGGTGGAGGACGTCACCGAGCAGCGCAAGCTCCGCCTCGACCGCGAGTTCCAGTTCTCCCACGACCAGCTCACCGGGCTGGCCAACCGGGTCGCGTTCGTCGAGCGGCTCACCACGCTCCTGCGCGAGCGGGGGAGCGTCGAGCGGGTCGGGCTGTGCTTCCTCGACCTCGACGGCTTCAAGGTCTTCAACGACAGCTTCGGGCACCCGGTCGGCGACGAGCTGCTGGTCGCCGTCGCCGACCGGCTGCGGACGCTCGCGGGCGACGCGCTGGTCGCGCGGATGGGAGGCGACGAGTTCGGCATCCTGCTGGCCGGCACCGGCGGTGTCGCGGACGTGGAGCGGCTCGCGGCCGAGCTCGTCCGTTCGCTGGCGGTGCCGTTCGCGCTGGCCGACAACCGGCTCACGCTGTCGGCCAGCATCGGCGTGGTGGAACATCCGGCGGCCGACGCCGACGCGGCCGAGCTGATCCGGGCGGCCGAGCTGACGATGTACCGCGCGAAGTCCGAGGGGCGCGGCGGCTGGGCGGTCTACGACCCGCACCGCATCGAGCAGCAAGTGGCTCGATACCTGCTCTCCACCGCGATGCCCGCCGCGCTGGAGCGGGACGAGTTCGTCGTCGAGTTCCAGCCGCTGGTCGGGCTCACCGACGGCACGGTCCGCGGCGCCGAGGCGCTCGTCCGCTGGCGCCACCGGGAACTCGGGCTGCTCTCGCCGAAGCGGTTCGTCGGCCTCGCCGAGGAGACCGGCGCGATCGTTCCGATCGGCCGACGCGTGCTGCAGCTGGCCTGCCGGCAAGCCGCACGCTGGCCGACGACCGAGCGGCTGCCCGGTGGCTGGGGACCGTACGTGAGCGTCAACCTCGCCGTGCGCCAGTTCCGCGACCCCGGCCTTGTCGACGACGTCGTGCGGGTGCTGGAGGAGACCGGGTTGGAGCCGGGCCGCCTGCAGCTGGAGTTGGCGGCCGGCGCCGTATCAGCTGTGAACACCGCACCACTCCAGCGGCTCTCCGCGCTGGGCGTCCGGCTGGCGGTGGGCGACGTCAGCGCGGGCTGGGCGAACCTCGGCGTGCTCCGTGAGCTGCCGATCGACGTCCTCAAGCTCTCCGGCGGCCTGGTGCAGCGGCTGACCGGCACCGACCGCTCGCCGCTCGACGACCAGATCCTCGAGTCGCTGGTCGAGCTGGCGCGTGCGCTGGGCCTACAGGTGGTCGCCGAGGGGATCGAGAGCGTCGAGCAGCGCGACCGGCTGCGGGCGCTGGGCTGCGACACCGGGCAAGGCTGGTACTACGCACCCGCTCTCGGGCCGGAGGAGTTCATCCGGTACCTTCCGGGTTCAGCAGCCGTTGTGGCGCGGTGACGAGAACCTCACGTTTCCCTACCGGCCAACCTCCGTTAACGTTGCAGGCAGGCAGCGGAGCCTCCGGTTTTCGGGAGAGGGGGCAGCGATGGGTGGATTGACCGTCGTGTCTCCGGTCGGGTATGAACTCGGCCGCAACGCTCGCACCAGGGTGTCCAGAGCTGACCAGGCCGAACTCGGGGACGACGGACGCAATCCGTTGACGCTTCTCGCCGGGGCGGACGCACACCGTCTCGCGGAACTGCTGCCGCTGCGATACGAGCGCATGATCGCGTCCCCATTCAGCTTTTTCCGCGGTGCGGCCACCGTGATGGCGCACGATTTAGCGCTACGACCGCACAGCGGGTTGTTCGTCCAGGCCGGTGGAAATGCGCACCTGCAGAACTTCGGGATGTCCGGCACCCCGGATCGACGCCTGGTTTTTGACCTCAACGATTTTGACGAGACGCTGGAAGCGCCGTTCGAATGGGATCTGAAACGGCTGGTCAGCAGCGTGATCCTGGCCGCGAGGGCGAATCGCTTCAAGAACGGTGAGGCAGCGGCGGCCGCCACCAGCGCTGCTGCGGGCTACCGCGAGGCGATGAACGACTACGCGACCCGGCGGGCGCTCGAAGTCTGGTACGACCGGGTCGAAGTCGACGATCTGGTGCCGTTGTTGAATCGCGGCCGGGCAAGCGTGCCGACGCTGCAGGCGGTCGAAAAAGCGCGCAGCCGTGACCACCTGAGTGCGGCGGCCAAGCTGACCGAGCGGATCAACGGTGGCTGGCGGCTGCGCGAGGATCCGCCGTTGCTCACCCATGTCTCGGACACGTCCGAGGGCGGTATGGACGAGGAACTGGTCCGCCGGTGCATCCGCGAGTACCGGCAGACGTTGCCCGCCGATCGCCGGGTGCTGCTCGACCGGTACGCGTTCGTCGACTTCGCACGGAAGGTCGTGGGTGTCGGCAGCGTGGGCAGCCGGTGCTGGGTCGTGCTGCTCGCGGCGTCTGCGAACGATCCGCTGCTGCTGCAGGTGAAGGAGGCCGGTCCGTCGGTGCTCGAGTGGCACCTCACGCCGAGCCCGTATCGCAACGCCGGGCAGCGGGTCGTCGAGGGTCAGCGGCTGATCCAGGCGGCGCCGGACGTCCTGCTCGGCTGGTTCCGCGATCCGGCGGGTGGCCACGACTACTACGTCCGGCAGCTCTGGGACGCCAAGGGATCGTTCGACACGTCCACGTTCAACGCGTCCGGCCTGGCGACCTACTCGCGGCTGTGCGGCCGGGTGCTGGCCAGGGCCCACGCCCGCAGCGGTGACCCGGCGGCGATCGCCGGCTACATCGGACACGGCGACCGGTTCGACCGCTCGATGGTGAAGTTCGGCCAGCGGTACGCCGACCGCACCGAAGCCGACCACACGCGGCTGGTCAAGGCGGTGCGCGAGGGTGAGATGCCCGCGCCGCAGCGTCCGCGTGCGGTGGCGCCACCGGTGACCGCTCCGCTGCACGCCTAGGTCCCTCTCGGCGGGCGCCTGGTGGGCGCCCGCCGAACGGTGCGCTCAGCCGTAGACGCGCAGCACCCACGAGCCGCCGCTGCGGTAGCAGCTGAAGGACTCCCACGACGACCCGCGGTAGCGCGAGCCGATCTCCCAGGCCTCGTGGTGGCTGTGGTACCGGCCGTGCGTCCGCCACCGATGGTGCCCGTGGCGCCCCTCCCAGCGGTGCCGATTCCAGCGGTCGTTGTCCCAGCGGTCGTTGTCCCAGCGGTGCCGGTCCCAGCGGTGCCCGTCCCAGTGGTGGCGCTTGCCCCAGTGGTGCCGCTTCTTCCAGTGGTGCCGCTTCTTCCAATGGCCGTGGCGTCCGCGGTCGTCGTCCCAGCCGGCGGTGGCGGCGCCGGGAGCGCTCACGTTGACCGTTGTCACCGGTCCGCTGACCGTGGCGGCCTCCGCGGCCGGTGTGGCCGCCAGCACCGCTCCGCCCGCCAGCGCCACGCCGGCAATCGCCACCGTGATGCGCCTGCAGCTGTCTCGCATGCCCTACCTCCCTATGTGTCCCGCGTGTGGGGCGGTAGGAACTCAACCAGAAGGTGACAATTTGGGCAAATAGTGCACCCGGCTGACAAGGAGTGTCTCGGTCTCAGGTCTTGAGTGGAGTGTCGAAACCGGGTGAACGGGCCCAAGGGCCGGGGTCGCTGCACCCGCGTCCGTCCATTCCGGTAGGGTCTCCTCGGCCGCGGTGGCCCCCGGATCGGCGTATTGCCTGATAGCGCTGTCGTTCGGCGCGAGTACGCCGCTCTATGGCTATTGGGTTAAGTCGAGATTTCGGCAGGTGGCGGGCTCGGGGCCCGTCGTCGGTAACTCGCTGGAGTTGTTTCCGAAAGTGCACAGCTGCAGGGGTTTGGTCTGGTGTTCACGAACAACTGACCAGTTCACGCCGCTTTTGGTCGCGTTCAGTGAGGAACGAAATACGCTCCGGAGCCGCCGACCTAACGCATTAATCGACATTACTTATTGGTAAGTTATGCTGGCCCGCGATTCGGGCAAACCGCTAAAAACGTACCACCATTTATTTGCAGACGCTGTCGATCGGCCTGTGATTCTTGGGGTTAACGGTGTGCATCTTGCCATCGGGTTTATCGAAGAACTAGCTTCGTATGGCGCTGGTTTTCTTGCTCATGCTGAGGCGGCCGGTGCGGAGACTGGTCGCAGGGTCCCATGCAGGCGATGTTGGTGAAGGAAGAGCGATGACTTCTCCCGGGTCCGGATCCCGGTTACGGTCCGCCCCGTTGCGGGCGTTTGCGCCCCTAGCGCTGCAGATCATTACGGTTATTGCCGTAATAGCATTGTTCGCGCTGGTGTGGGGTCCGCGCTCTGACGACAGTGATCTGCACGGACGCGAGCGGGACGGCGTCGAGTACGTCAGCGCGCTGAACAAGCTGCTTCCGGCGCTGGTCAGTGCGCAGTCCAACGCGGTTCTCGGCAAGCCGGCCACGAAGGACACGTTCTCCGAGGCCGTCGCCGCCGTCGGCGCGGCCGACGAAAAGTTCGGTTCGGACTTCGGGACGACGAACCGCTGGTCCGGCCTGCGAGCCCGGATCGAGACGCTGCCCGAGCAGGGTGGTGAGGGGCTCAGCGCGTTCAAGAGCTACGGCGAGGCCACCGACCTGCTGCTCGCGCTTTACCAGCGGGTCGGCCAGGCATCCGGTCTGCGCAGCGACTCCGACGCGGTCATCACCTACCTGCAGGACGCGGCGCTCGAAGAGGTCCCGGCGATGGTCGTCTGGGCCGGTCGCTACCAGGACCAGACGGTGCTCGCCGCGGACCTGCCCGCCCCGGACCGCGACGCGCCGATCGGTAACTACAACGCCCAGGTCGAGGAGCTCAACACCGCGCTCACCGACCTCGCGGTGAGCCGCCAGGTGGTCTCCGAGTCCGGCACCGACGTCGCGTCGGACATGGCCGCGGCGGTGGACGCCTCGGACAGCGGCACGTTCAGCACCCAGCTCCTGCAGAGCCTGGACGCGTTCCAGCGGGGCGTCGAGGCGATGGCGCCGCCCGGCCAGACCTCGCTCGGCGCGCTCCCCTCGGAGAAGTCGGTGACCGCGCAGCGGGCTGCCGCCCAGTCGGCAGCGACCGACCTCAACCCGCTGCTCCTCGACGAGCTCGGGTCGCAGGTGGAGGATCGTCAGAGCAGCGCGGACACCACCCGCTTCCTGGCCGCCGCGCTCGTCGTGATCGCGGTCGTCGTCACGGTGCTGAGCATCCTCTTCGTCCTCATCTCCGGCAGGCGGTCGCGCTCTGAGATGACGGACACGCCGCCGTACGACCCCGGCAACCTCGACTACTCCGCCTACCCGGCCGCTCCGGACCCGATGGGCGCCGACCCGTACCTGAACAACTTGGACGCTGGACGCGACGCGAGGCGGGAGCGGGCCGGTGTTCCTCGATAGGCTCCGAATCAGCGGGAAGCTCGTCCTTCTGGCGATCATCCCGCTGCTCGCCGTGTCGGTGCTCGCGGTCTCCGTCATCGCGGGCCGCGTCTCCGAAGCGGACAAGGCCAACGACACCTCGCGCGACATCGGGATCGCCGGTGACGTCGCGACGCTGGTCCGGGAGCTCCAAGCGGAGCGGCTGCTCACGATCGGTTTCCTCGCCGGTGACTTCGCCAGCCGGTCCGAGGTCCTCCAGCAGGAAGCCATCGTGGACGACCAGCTGGCGGAGGTGCGGGCGCAGATCGACGACGAGTCGCCGCCGACCCTCAAGGCCGCGATCGAGGACCTCGACCAGCTGAAGGACCTGCGGACCGAGTCGCTGGCTCGTAACTTCCCGCAGACCGTCGTCTCCGAGCAGCTGACCCAGCTGATCAACGGTCTGATCGACGGCGTCCAGCTGTACCGGACGGCGGACGCGACGTCGTCGATCGGTCGCCAGATCCTCGCCATGGACGCCGCTCTGCACCTGGGAGAGGCGAACTCGCTCAACCTCGCGACGCTGACCCTGCTCCTGGCGACGCCCAACGGCACGCTGCTGAGCCAGTACGTCAACGGGCTGGGCACCTCGAACGAGTACGCCGGCCGGTACTTCCAGTACGCCAACCCCGGCCAGGCCGCGCTGTACCGGCTGGTCCAGGAAGCCAACGCCGCGCGTACTTCGGCGGAGCTCGCGACGCTGGGTAACAAGGCCGACCTGAACGCGGTCCAGGCCCTGCCGCTGGCGACGTACTTCCCGCGGTTCACGTCGTTCCTCGGCCAGACGCGATACATCGAGACCAAGCTGGTGTCGGACATCACCGCGGCCGCCGACGAGCAGAAGCGGAACGCGATCGCGGCCGCCGTCGGTATCGGTGCCGGTCTGGTGCTGATCCTGATGCTGGTGGCCGGCCTGACGATCCTGGTCGGACGCCGGGTGTCGCAGCCACTGGTCGCACTGGCGTCGTCCGCCAACCGCGTCGCCACCGCCGTCGAGAGCGAGCTCACCCGGGTCGCTGACGACGAGGCCGAAGTCTTCGAACCGGTCCGTCTCGACACGGTCGACACGACCGGTCGAGACGAGATCGGTGAGCTGGCCCGAGCGTTCCAGCAGGTGCAGGACACCGCGGCTCGACTGGTCGAACGTCAGATCACCAGCCGGCGAAACGTCGCGACGATGTTCGGTCACATCGGACGCCGTACGCAGAACCTGATCGGTCGTCAGCTGTCGATGATCGACCGGCTGGAGCGGCAGGAGACGAACGCCGACCGGCTGAGCAGCCTCTACCAGCTGGACCACCTGTCCAGCCGCCTCAACCGGAACGCGGGTTCGCTGGTCGTTCTCTCCGGTTCGATCGCGACCGACCAGGGCGGCGGCAGCCCGCTGCCGCTCGGCGACATCGCGCGGCTGGCCCTCGGTGAGATCGAGGACTACACCCGTGTCGACATCGACGTCCCCGAGGACCTAGTCGTCCAGCCGTCGGTCGTCTCCGACCTGACGCTGATCTTCGCCGAGCTGATGGAGAACGCCGCGGCGTACTCGCCACCGCACACCCGGGTGAGCGTGAAGTCGGAGCCGACCCGAGCCGGGGCGCAGGTCCTCATCGTCGACCACGGCATCGGTATGTCGGCCGAGCGGCTCGCCGAGGAAAACGCTCGGATGGCCCGCCGTGAACGCCTCGACCTCGCTCCGACCGAGGTGCTCGGTCTGTTCGTGACCGGGCGGCTGGCTCGTCGTCACGGCATCGGCGTCGCGCTGGTGCCGACGCCGGGCGGCGGTG
This sequence comes from Cryptosporangium aurantiacum, assembly GCF_900143005.1. NCBI lineage: Bacteria > Bacillati > Actinomycetota > Actinomycetes > Cryptosporangiales > Cryptosporangiaceae > Cryptosporangium > Cryptosporangium aurantiacum. The sequence continues at coordinate 197,675 of NZ_FRCS01000002.1, read as the reverse complement.
TGACCGCGGTGCTCGCGCTGAACGAGCAGCACCTGGTGCCGTCGATCTACCAGGGCATCGCCGCGGTGGAGGAGCAGCGTCCCGCGCTGCCGCCGGGGCCGACGCGCCAGCAGCCGGCGCACCAGCCCGAGGTGCTCCGGGTTCCGAACACCGCGATGGCCCCGGCGCCCGCGGCGGCGCCGCCGGCCTACACGCCCGCCCCGACACCGGTGTACGAGCCGACGCCGGAGCCGGCGCACTCGGGGCTCCCGGCAGTGGCTTCGGCGTCGATGTTCGACAACGTCGCGCTCGAGCGGGCGACGCGGGCGATCTCGGCCGGGCCGTGGAACGCGTTCTCCGGCTCCGAGCCCGAGGTGCCGTCCCAGCGCGAGCCGGTCGACGCCGAGCCGGTCGCCGCCAGCAGCGCGCTCTACCGCAGCGAGTCGGCAGTCGGCGCTCCGCACGCCCCGGCAGGAGCCGGTCCGGGCGGACCCGACGTCTCCTGGTGGGACGCTCCGGCCGGTCGGCCCGCCGAGCCCGCGGCACCGTCCGCGTTCCGCTCGCTCCCGCCTGCGGCGGCACCCGCACCGCCGCCCCCGCCTGCGGTGGCGCCTGCTCCGCCGATGGCAGCCCCGATCCCGCAGCCGGTCCAGCCCGCCGCGCGGCAGGCGCCGAGCGTGCGGACGGCCCCACCGGCGGCAGCGCCGCCCGCGGGACCGGCAGGCCCCGGCGGTACGCCGCCTCGCCTGCAGCGCCGGGTGCCGGGGGCCCAGCTCCCGGCCGGTATCTCCAGCAAGCGGAACCAGCAGGCCGAGCCGACGGTGCTCGGCGACGCGGGCGATCCGGCGGCGGCACGGGCGCTGATCGAGGAGTTCGAGGCCGGCGTGCGCAACGCGCAGCGGACCGCGGACACCGGTGCGGTCCCGCAGCTGTCCACGCCTCCGGCGGGCGCACCCGGTCCGGCGTCGGGTGCTCCGGCTCCGGCCCCGCGTCCGGCTCAGCCGGCTCGCCAGCAGCCGTCGTCGATCTGGAACGAGCCGACTGCTCCGCACGCGGCACCGTCGATCTGGAACGAGCCGGCGCCCCAGCCGGCGGCGTCGTCGATCTGGAACGAGCCGGTGCCGCAGCCGGCGGCGCCGTCGCCGTGGAACACACAGCCGGCCGCGCGGCAGGCGCCGTCTGCCGCGCCGGTCTCCCCGCCGGTGCTGCCCTCCCGACCGGTACCGGGGGCCGCATCGCAAGCACCGCCGGCACCGCACACCCAGCCGAACCAGCCACCGCAACGCACCCCGGGTGGCCTGGTACGGCGGGTGCCAGGTGCGACGTTGAAGAGCTTCACCAGCGGCCGAGGCAACGCTTCCAGCGCCTCGGTCACAGCAACACCGGTGGCGGATCCGGACGCCGCCCGGGCGCTGATCGAGCAGATCGAAGCAGGCGTGTCCCGCGCTCTCAACAGGGTCGTCGTCGACGACCATCAGCACGAAGGATCACCACGATGAACAGCTCCTACCGACCCAACGGCGGCGACCTGGCGACCGCCGGCCTCAGCGCCGAGGCACAGACCTTCAACTGGTTGCTGGACTCGTTCTGCAGCGGCACCGCAGGTGTCGTGGAGGCGGTGGCGGTATCGGCGGACGGTCTTCTGATGGCGAAGTCGGCGACGTCCGACCACGCCAACGCCGACCGTCTCGCCGCGGTCATCTCGGGTATGACGAGCCTCGCGGCGGGTGTGGCCGACACCTACACGCTGGGCGGGCTGAACAAGGTCATCGTGGACCTCACCGGTGGTTACCTGCTCGCTACGGCGATCAGCCGTGGCTCCGTGCTCGGCGTCATCGCCGACCGGTCGGCCAACCTTGGTACGGTCGCCTACGAAATGACGCTCTTCGCGAGCCGCGCCGGCGCGGTCCTCACGCCGCAACTCATCGTTGAGTTGAAGAATTCCGTGCAGTCATGAGGATCGTGGGCGGATCCGACTCAGAGGAACCGGCCTCTATCCGGCCGTATCTGAGGGCTTCGTCGTTCTCTCCCTCCGGAGAACCCAACAAGGCCAGCACTGTCGGGTCTGAGGCATCCGGCGCGCAGCTGCGTCCCTTCGTTCTGACCTCCGGGCGGGTGACCGCCGATCCGGAGATCGGGCTGGAGACACAGGTGACCGCCGGGACCCGCGGCGGACGCGTACCGACGTCCCGGCTCTCGCCGGAACTTCGCGCCATCGTGACCCTCTGCGCCCAGCCCATCTCCGTCGCCGAGATCTCGGCCCGACTCAAGCTTCACCTGGGCGTGGTCAAGATCCTGGTCGGTGACCTGCGTGCCACCGGTTACCTCGACGTCCACAACCATGACGTGAGCTCTCCCAACTCCCCCGAACTCATCCTGCGAGTGATCCGTGGACTCAGCGCCATCGTCTGACCGCACCGCCCCCGGCTCGAAGCCACCGCTTCCGGTAAAGATCGTCATCGCCGGCGGTTTCGGGGTCGGAAAGACCACGACGGTCGGGGCGATCTCCGACATTGCCCCGTTGACCACCGAGGCCGAAATGACCGAGGTGGCCGTCGGGATCGACATCCCTGGACAGCATTCGACCAAGACCACGACGACGGTGGCGATGGACTTCGGTTCGGTCGCCATCGACGCCGGAGTCAAGCTGTACCTGTTCGGTACTCCCGGCCAGGCACGGTTCGGCTTCATGTGGGACGACCTGTCCCGCGGTGCGCTGGGTGCGCTCGTCGTCGTGGACAGCTCGCGGCTCGACGACTGCTACCCGGCCGTCGACTACTTCGAGCACACCGGCATCCCGTTCATCGTCGGTGTCAACGCGTTCGACGGGTTGCTCGCGCAGGACCTCGCCGCGGTTCGGTGGGCGCTCGCGATCGATGACCAGGTCCCGGTCGTCGCGTTCGACGCCCGTGACAAGCGGTCGGTGCGGGACACCCTGCTCGTCCTGCTCAACCGGGCGCTGCACAAGGCGATCGGCGAGCAGGTCGCCACGACCTGACGGCTGCGGCCCGGGCTCGCCCCGGGCCTAGCCGTCGGCCGGAGCCGGTAGCACGGCTTCGACCTCGAACGTGCCTGCTCGCAGGCCGGTCGTGACCTGACCGCCGACCGCGGTCGCGCGCTCCCGCATGCCGATCAGCCCGTGTCCGGTGCCGGCCGGTACCGACGCGCCCTCCGGCGTTGCCGGGTTGCGGACGACGATCCGGACGGCGTCCGGCTCGTAGCCGACCGACAGCTCGATCCGGGGCGCGGACCCGTGCTTGTGCGCGTTGGTGAGCGACTCCTGGCTGATCCGGTACGCGGCGAGGTCCACCGTCGGCGCGAGCCGGCGCGGTCGGCCGGTGACCCGCACCTGTACCTCGAGCCCGGCGTCCCGGAACGTCTCGATCAGGGCCTCCAGCCGCTCCAGCCCGGGAGCCGGCTCCACCGGCGTGTCCACGTCGTCGCCCTGCCGCAGGACGCCGAGCATCGTCCCGAGCTCGTCGAGCACGGTCCGGCTGGCCGCGCGGACGTGCCGCAGCGCTTCCTCGGCGGCGTCCGGCTGGTCGCGCAGGAGGTGCGCGGCGACCCCCGACTGGACGTTGATCAGCGCGATGCTGTGCGCCACCACGTCGTGGAGTTCGCGGGCGATCCGCAGCCGCTCCTCGGCGACCCGGCGACGCGCCTCCTCCTCCCGGGTCTGCTCGGCGCGCCGGGCCCGTTCCTCGATCGCCGCGATGTACGCGCGCCGGTTCTGGACCGCGTACCCGGCGGCGGTCGCCAGGCCTGCCCACGTCACGACGATGACGTTCCGCTCGTCGAGCAGCGGCTCGCCGGTGTTCAGCAGCGTCCCGAGGCCGAGCGTGATCGCGGTCACGGCGCCGGCCGTGATGCTCGTGGTCCGGTCGGCGCGCGAGGCGACCGTGTAGACGGCGATCAGGCTGCCGACGATTCCGGCTGCGCCGTGGCCGGTCGCGATCCCGATCACGGCCAGGCAGAGTTCGATCGCGAGCACCGGGATCGGCAGGCGGCGGCGGAACACCAGCGCGGCGCAGACCGGGGCGAAGAACAGCAGCCCTCCGCTGTTGCCGCCCGCCACCGCCGGTCCGGCGACCGACGCGAACAACAGACCGGCCAGGACGGCGTCCACGGCGAGCGGGTGCGCGGCGGTGTAGCGCCGCCACGCGGTGAGAATTCCCACGCGCCGACGCTACGTCACGACTGGTACGGCAGCCGTCGTCCGGATGCGGTAACCGTCGCATACCACCGTTGACGTACGGTTCCCCCATGGTCCGCGTCGTGCTTGCCGACGATCAGGCGTTGATCCGCGCCGGGTTTCGGGTGCTGATCGACTCGGCGTCCGACCTCGAGGTCGTCGGCGAGGCCTCGACCGGCCGCGAAGCCGTCGACGTGGTGCGCCGGACCCACCCGGACGTCGTCCTGATGGACATCCGGATGCCCGAGCTCGACGGGCTGGCCGCGACCGCGGAGATCACCGCGGACGAGGCGCTGACCGACGTCCGGGTGGTGATCCTGACGACGTTCGAGGTCGACGAGTACGTCTTCCAGGCGCTCCGGGCCGGTGCCAGCGGTTTCCTGGGCAAGGGCGTCGAACCGGCCGAGCTGCTGGACGCCGTCCGGGTAGTCGCCCGCGGCGAGGCGCTGCTCTCGCCGAAGGCCACCAAGGGCCTGATCGGCCGTTTCCTGGCCCAGCCGGACGACACTCCGCGCGCCGTGCCGGAGCAGCTCGCGGTCCTCACCGACCGCGAGCGGGAAGTGCTCGCGCTGGTCGCCGAAGGGCTTCCGAACGACGCGATCGCCGAGCGGCTGGTGCTCTCGCCGCTGACCGCGAAGACGCACGTCAACCGGGCGATGACGAAGCTGGGCGCGCGGGACCGGGCCCAGCTCGTCGTGATCGCCTACCAGACCGGCCTGGTCCGCGCGGACGTCCCGCGCCCGTAGTACGCGCGCAGCGCCCGCCTACCGCGGACACGGTAGGCCCGAATGACGATTGCTGGACGATGCCGCGACGCGCTGCGGCGGCGACGGTTGAAGACGTCCGAGGAAACCTCACCGGCGTCAGGAGTCGCAGTGATCGAGGTCGTCCGTCTCAGCAAGCACTACGGGGACAAGGTGGCAGTGAACGACCTCTCGTTCACCGTCCGGCCCGGGATCGTGACCGGCTTCCTGGGGCCCAACGGCGCAGGCAAGTCCACCACGATGCGAATGATCATGGGGCTGGACCGCCCGACGTCCGGGTCGGCGACCGTCAACGGCCGGCCGCTGGCCGAGCACCGGGCGCCGCTCCGGGAGATCGGCGCGCTGCTCGAGGCCAAGGCCATCCACCCCGGCCGATCCGCCCGCGACCACCTGCTCGCGCTGGCGGCGACCACCGGGATCCCCGCGTCCCGCGTCGACGAGGTGCTCGAGCTGGTCGGGCTGCGGAACGTCGCCCGCAAGCGCGCCGGAGCGTTCTCCCTCGGCATGGGGCAGCGGCTGGGCATCGCGTCCGCGCTGCTCGGGGACCCGCGGACGATCATGCTCGACGAACCGGTCAACGGCCTCGACCCGGACGGCATCCTGTGGATCCGCAACCTGCTCAAGGGGCTGGCGGCCGAGGGGCGCACGGTCTTCGTCTCCTCCCACCTGATGAGCGAGATGGCGTTGACCGCCGAGCAGCTGGTCGTCGTGGCGCGTGGGCAACTGGTCGCCGACGTGCCGGTCGTCGACTTCGTCCAGAACGCGGTCAGCGACCGGATCCGGGTTCGCTCCCCGCAGGCGACCGACCTCATCCGGGTGCTCAGCGGCCCCGGCGTGACGATCACCAGCACCGAGCGGGGCGCGCTGGACGTCATCGGGCTCACCGCGGACGTGATCGGCGACCGCGCGTTCGCCGCCGGCTACGTCCTGCACGAGCTGACCACCGAGCGCGCGTCGCTCGAAGAGGCGTTCATGGCGATGACCAAGGACCTCACCGAATACTCCACCGGAAAGGCTGCCTGATGAGCACCGCAACCCTGACTCCCGAGACGAGGGCGAGGACGTCGGCGGAAGCCGGGGTCACGATCGGGCGGGTGATTCGCTCGGAGTGGATCAAGCTCCGGTCGCTGCGGTCGACCGCGATCACGCTCGGCGCCGCGCTGGTGGTCGTGATCGGCTTCGGTCTGCTCGCCGCATCGGTGGTGTCCGGTGACGGAGGTGGCCCCGGCGGCGGTCCGATCGACCCGACCGATCTGAGCCTGAGTGGCGTCACGCTCGGTCAGCTCATCCTCGGTGTGCTCGGCGTGCTGGTCATCGCGGGGGAGTACTCGACCGGGATGATCCGCGCAACGCTCGCGGCGGTACCGACCCGTCTGCCCGTTCTGTGGGCGAAGGTTGTCGTGTTCGGCGGGGTCACGCTCGTGGTCTCGCTCGTCGCGACGGTGGCCGCCTTCCTGGCCGGCCAGGCTGCCCTGGGCGCGGACGGTGTGGCGTTGGGTGACGACGGGACGCTGCGGGCGGTGTTCGGCGCTGCGATCTATCTCACCGGGATCGGTCTTCTCGGCTTGGCGCTCGGCGCGATCCTGCGGCACACGGCGGGCGCGATCGGGGCGCTCGTGGGGTTGATCCTGATCCTGCCGACGATGGTCGGGCTGCTCCCGGACAGCTGGAGCGAGCCGCTGACCAAGATCCTGCCGTCCAATGCGGGCAGTGCGTTCATGTCCGCGGATCCCGCATCGACGCTGCTCTCGTCCGGAGCCGGGCTCGCGGTGTTCATCGCGTGGATCGTCGGGGCGCTCGCGGTCGCGGCAGTCCTGATGCGACGCCGGGACGCCTAGCTACAAAGGCCGAAAACAGCGGAGTCCGCGCGCCGCCATGCCGGGGAAGCGACGCGCGGACCGACCGCGGGGCGGCACGGGCTGGAGGGTCCGGGCGCCTCCAACCCGCACCAGCCACGACCGACGAGCGTTCCTTCAGGGGCGCTCGTCGGAGCTGTGTGCAGGCAGAACTCTCAGGCGGTGGCCGGCGAGGCGCCGGAGTCATCGCCCCCGAAGAGTTGATCGAAGTAGTCGGCCTGCCGTTGGTGCCAGGCGGCCAGCCCGCGCAACCGGGCGGCGTGTGCCCGGTCGGTACAGAGCCGGGCCGAGAGTTCGACCTTCCAGGCCGCCTCTCTGTGTGCGCAGCCGCGGGCGGACTCGGTCCGGGTCGGCTGTGGAGCTGGGGACACGTCTACCTCCCATCACTGGCTGTCGGCTGTTCGACTACTGAGCACAGTCGCGCACGTGCGTAATCCTCCTGCATCAGGCCGTGCATGTGCAAGAGCCATCTGCACGTGCAGATGGCTTAATTTTTTCTGATTCGGGGAACGCCGATACCTGTCGGAAGCCACGTCATCCATTTCCGAGGGCAGGTGAGCGCTTAACGGCTGTAGCGAAATCCGTCGCGCTCAGAGGCGACGTTCTGACCGTCCGTGCCGGGAGGCTAGGGGGCCTACGGCGTGGCGCACGTGCGTTATCCTCCTGCATCAGGCCGTGCATGTGCAAGAGCGTCTGCACGTGCAGGCGGCCTCATTGATGGGCGGCACCAATCGACGGAACGGGGCGTCGTACCGCCGATCGTGCACCGGCGGCCGAGGACGTGTCCGCCGGCGATCCGAGAAGAGGCGCAACATGCACCACCCGTACAACGGAATACCTGCTGGTCAGCTAGGCCACGTGGCATGGCTGAAGAGCAGTCACAGCAATCCGAACGGCAACTGCGTGGAGATCGCGGGGTTACCGGACGGACAGTTCGCAGTGCGGAACTCTCGCCATCCGGAGGGACCGGCGCTCATTTACACCCGAGACGAGATCGCTGCTCTGATCGCGGGTGCACGGAGCGGAGACTTTGATCATTTCGTCAGCTGACCAGCAGTTCATCGCAGTCCGGAACGGGGCCGGGCGCATCAACGCAGTTCAGTAGTTGTTGTGTGCGGAGCGCGGTCGGGCGCGCTCCGCAACCGCCAGGTCCGGCCCCGACCGCTTCAGCGAGCAGGTGGCGGGGTGAAGTCCTGGCGAATCTCCAGGAAACGTTCCCGGCTCCGGACCGGCGAATCCGCCTCGACGGCGAGTCGCTCCATGGATTCCAGATACGTGTCGACGTCCTCGCGCTTCTCCAGGTAGAGCGCGCTGGTCAGCTGCTCGATGTAGACGATGTCGGGCAGCGTCTGGTCGGGGAAGCGGAGCAGCGAGAACGCGCCGCCCGCCGCGGCGTGGCCGCCGTACCCGAACGGGATGACCTGGAGCGTGATGTTCGGCCGCTCGGCCAGCTTCGCCAGGTGCTCCAGCTGGTCACGCATGATGTCCCGGCCGCCGATCGGACGCCGCAGCACGGCCTCGTCGATGATCGCCCAGAACCGCGGTGCGTTGGCGCGCGTCAGCAGGTTCTGCCGTTCCATCCGCAGCTGGACCCGCCGATCCACCTCTTCCTTCGGCGCGTTGCCGTTGGCCAGCAGCACGACCGCGCGGGCGTACTCCTCGGTCTGCAGCAAGCCGGGGATGAACTGGACCTCGTACGTCCGGATCAGCGAAGCCGCGGCCTCCAGCCCGACGTAGGCCTGGAACCAGTTCGGCAGGATGTCGCTGAACTTGTGCCACCAGCCGGGCTGGTTGGCCTCCCTGGCGAGGGAGAGCAGCGCGTCGCGCTCGGCCCCGTCGGTGACGCCGTAGAGCGTCAGGAGGTCGGAGACGTCGCGCTCCTTGAAGCCGACCCGGCCCAGCTCCATCCGGCTGATCTTCGACTCGGAGGCGCGGATCGCGTAGCCGGCGTCCTCGCGCGTGACGTTCCGGTCCTCGCGTAGCCTCCGCAGCTGGGAGCCCAGCAGGATGCGCAGGACGGTGGGGCCAGCGCCAGGCTCAGCCGTAATCACCGTATCCAGCCCCTACTCCGCCTAGCGTGGGTACGCCGGGCGGTACCGACCCGACGGTGCTGCTCCTGTCCAGTCCCGGTCACTAGTGACGGACAGCCCGCGAGCGAGGCGCCCTGCAACGGGCGCACCGCAGTCGACCACTCGATCAGCGTGACCGCGAGGTGACTCCACGAAGAATGGCACGTCCAGGGGTCGCGCGCGTGCAATGGACGCAGCTTGCTATGAGCAGTGGCGAGGTTTTTGCTGCGCAAGTCGGGGGCTTTCCGGACGACCCGGCGCGAACCGTCTGGCCCCGCTGCGGCGGCTCTGTGCACTGGGTCGGCCAGCGAACGGGACGTCGCGTCCACTCGTCGCCTCCCCAGTCCTCGCCGTCGCCAGTACTCATGTGTCCACATGCAGCGCACGGATCGTAGTGGAGGGACAGCGCCCCGCTCCAGTGGGCGTGCCGCAGCGAACTCGCGGAAAACGCGAGCAAGTGTCACGTTCTGCTCGTGACCAGCAGGAAGCCGGGTTGCGGTAACCCGGTGCGACATTCGCCATACCCACCGGTAGTAACACGCGAAGGTCGCTTCTGGACGGTGAGTGGATCGTATACCGGGCTCGTCGCGAAGTGAGATGCGGTATCGCATGCCGAGGCGCTTTACGACAGCTTCGCAGCTCGGAATTCTGGCCGAAACAGGGTTCCCGCAGTGTCGTAGGCGACTTGCCCCATCGCACGAAGGAGCCGAGCGTGACGCTGCAGGCGCGCCAAGGCCGCATCTCCGGTGACCACTACCTCGAGACGACGCCGGAGACCGCACTCTGGGGCTTTCTGCCCAACCGCACCAACCGGCCGGCGCTGAGCGTCGAGAGCGGGGCGGTCGTCACCGTCGACACCCTCAGCCACGAGGGCATCCTCGAGGACCAGGGCCGCGACCCGGTCGCCTACCTGGCCGGCTTCGGCGTCAAGGCCGACGAGGTCCTCGAGGACTCGCGGGTGTTCGCGGCGTCCGACATCGCCCACGACTACGACGACGGCCCGCACGTGGTGACCGGTCCGATCGCGGTCGCCGGTGCCGAGCCCGGCGACCTGCTCCGGGTCGACGTCCTGGACCTGGCGATCCGCGCGCCCTACGGCTTCATCAGCAACCGTCACGGCTACGGTGCACTGCCCGGCGAGTTCCCCGAGGGCACGGTGCGCCGCGAGGATGCCGGCGTCCTCGACCCGGCCGGCTACGGCAGCAACATCCACTTCACCGACGTCACCGAGAGCGGCGGCGTGCTCTACGGCAACCTCCGCTTCGGCGAAGGGCGAGGCGTGCGTTTCCCGCTGCGCCCGTTCCTCGGCCTGATGGGCGTCGCGATCGACACCGACGAGCCGGTGCCCTCGGTCCCGCCCGGCGACCACGGCGGCAATATGGACGTGAACGAGCTGCAGGCAGGCTCGTCGCTCTACCTCCCGGTCCAGACGCCCGGCGCACTGTTCTACGCGGGCGACCCGCACTACGCCCAGGGTGACGGTGAGGTGGCGCTCACCGCGTTGGAGGCACCGCTGCGCGCGACGCTCCGGCTCACCGTTCTCAAGGACGCCGAGGCGCGCGCCGCCGTCGGCCTGGTCAACGCGCCGTTCGTCGAGACCGACACCCACTGGATCCCGGTCGGGATGGACCCGGACCTGAACGAGGCGATGAAGAAGGCGGTGCGCCGGGCCGTCTCGTTCCTCGAGCTGACCCAGGGCCTGCCGCGGGCGACAGCGCTGGCGTACCTGAGCGCGGCGGGCGACTTCGAGGTCAGCCAGGTCGTCGACGCGGTGAAGGGTGTGCACTGCATGATCCGCAAGGCGGACTTCGGCGCCTGAAGCCTCTGAAGGCGCTTCCGACCCGGAAGGTATGGTTCCCGCCATGGAGGGCGGCCGGGTCCGACGGGACCCGCACGGCGAGGCCAGGGCGCACGGAATTCCGGTTCCCCCGACGCCTCGTCCGGCCGGGCCACGGATGGCCCCGCCCGGCCCCGTCTCGCCGGCCGCTACGCCCGAGGAGTTCGAGCGCGAGCTGAACCGGCTCACGCTCGGCGGCGAGGGCTGGCCCGCGATCCTGCGCAGGCTCGCCGCGCACACCGGCCACGCCGCCTGGCTGTTCGACGTCCACGGCGAGCTGCTGGCCTCGTCGGTCGCGCCCGCCGGGGACGCGCCGAGCGTCCGCGCGTCGGACGTCGCCCAGGTGTTCGGGGCCGAACGCCCGACCCCGCTGACGATGTCCGACGGCCGCCCGGCCCGCGCCGCACCGGTCCGCGCCGATCGCCGCCGGTTCGGCATCGCGCTGCTCGCCGAGCCGGTGCCGCCCGCCGTCGTGCCTTATCTCCTCGCGGCCACCACCGCGCTCGCGATCGAGGCGGTCCGCCGGGACGCCGCTGCCGACGCTGGTACCGCTGCCGGGTCCGAACTCGTCGACGAGCTGCGCTGCGGCACCCTGCGCGCGCCGGACGACCTCACCCGCGCCGCGGCCCGGTTCGGGATGCGTCTGGACGCCCCGCACGCGGGCGCGGTGTTCGACTACGACGGTCCGCACGTCCGCGCCTGGGCCACCGCGTTGCCGCGCGCCGGGGTGACCGCGCTGCACCAGGGCCGCCGCGCCTGGGCGGTGGTGCCCGGTGGGGACGGTAACGAGCTCGACCGGCTCCGGGAGCGTGCCCAGGCCGTGGTCGGCGAGGGCGTCGTGCGGGCCGCGTCCGGCCCGGTGGTCACCGGCGCCGACCGCACCGCGCACTCGTTCCGGGAAGCGGAGGTGCTCCTGACGCTGTTGCTCCGCCGCGGCGAGGGTGTCGTGCTGCCGTACGCCTCGCTGGGGCTGGCCCAGCTCTTGGTCACCGTGCCGCCGGAGCGCCTGCGCGAGTTCGTCGAGCGGCACCTCGGGCCGTTGCTGCCCCGGGAGGACCTGGTTCGGACGCTGCGCGCCTGGCTCGCGTCGAGCGGTAGCCGCACCGCGGTCGCGGACGCACTGCACCTGCACCGGAACTCGGTCGGCTACCGGGTCGGTCAGATCAAGACGCTGCTCGGCGTCGACCCGCTCGACCCGGAAGCGATCGTGCTGCTCCAGGCGGCGCTGACCGCCCAGGAACTGTTGGCGGCGCTGGACGAGCACGACCCCGTGGTCGGCGGGCGCAAGACGCCGTGACCGAGGTGATCGTCGCACTCGACCCAAATGCCCAGTTTCTGCGTGTGATTAGTGTGCTCCCTGAGGTGAACCCCCCGGAAGGACTTCAATGAGACTGTCCACCCGAACAACACGTATCGCGGTGGCCGCGGTCTGCCTGGTGCTCACGGTCGCGTCGTGCAGCTCGGACGGCGACAGCGTCGAGTACGCGGACGTCGCGGTCGCTGCGACCGGCAGCAGTGGCAACGCGGACATCAACGGTGACGGCAAGGTCGTCATCTCGGTGTTGAGCCCCGGAAACCTGGACGACAACGGGTACTACGAGAGCTTCATCGCCAAGGCCGCGGCGTTCAGCGAGCGGCAGGGCTGGAAGCTGGAGCGACACGGCGAGATCCCCGCGGACAAGGCCCTGTCCCGGGCCAAGGAGATCTGCACCAAGGACAAGCCCGACCTGGTCGCGCTGGGCGCCGCCGAGCTGGTCGGCGCGATCCCGGCGTCGAAGGACCCCGCCTGCGGCAAGGCCTACTGGTACGTGCCGGCTGGTGAGGGCATCACGCTGCAGCCGCAGCTCGCGATCTCCAAGGACTTCATCAACGAGGGTCTGCTGGCGGCCGGTTACGCCAACGGTCTGCTGATGGAGTCGAAGAACCTCGACAAGGCCGGTTACATCACCGGCCCCGCCGAGTACGGCTTCACGGTCAACGCGGCCAAGGCGTTCATCGCAGGCATCCGCCTCGTCGTGCCGAACGCCCAGCTCGAGACGTCCTTCCTCGCGACGTTCGACGACCCGAAGTCGGCCGAGGTGGCCGCGAAGAAACAGCTCGACGAAGGCATCCGGGTGATCTACCCGTACCTGGGTGGCGCGACCGACGCGGTGGCCAAGGCCGGCAACAAGTTCGACGCGATCCTCTCGACCCCCGGCACCAACCGGTGTGACTCGACCGATCCGACGTTCGACATCTCGGTGATCTTCGACCCGGGTGAGTACTTCGCCGCGGCGCTCCAGGACTTCGCCGAGGGTGAGCTGGTCATGGGCAAGGAGCGTGAGTGGCACCTGGGTGTCGACACGGTTCCGACCGTCCGGCTGTGCAACGGCACCGACCTCCAGAACGCCAAGATGGCGCAGTTCATCGCGGACATCGGTAGCGGTGCGATCAACCCCAACGACGAAGTCACGAGGCTCGGCTCGCTCGAACTGGACCGCTGACCCACGGTGAACGCGGTGGATCCGGCCGACGTGAGGGCTGGACCCACCGCGTTCCGCCGTGTCGACGTGTCCGGCACAGAACGGCGCGGAGCCGGCGGATGGTCACTCGGACGGCCGCCTCACGCAAGACGCTCTGAGCACATCGTTGAGGCCCTCTTGTCGTGCTCAGAGCCCGCCCCTCGAAAAGTCTGGGTTACCAGCCCGCGAGATGCCGTTGACTCGTTGACACGGCTTCGGTTCGGAGGGCATCGTCTCGACATTGCTGTTATGCAATGTGAATCACCGACTCGCAATGTGAGATGGCGAGCCGAACACACAACAGGGAGGGACGCGATGCGGGCGATGGTGCAGACCGCCTTCGGCGGCCCCGAGGCCGTCGCGCTGCACGACGTGCCGGTCCCCACGATCGCGGCCGACGAGGTGCTGATCCACGTCGCCGCCTGCGCGGTCAACCGGCTGGACCTGCTGCAGCTGAACGGGCCGGCGTTGCTCCCCGGATTCGTGCTGCCGCACGTCGCCGGAACCGACGTCGCGGGTACGGTCGCCGAGGTCGGAGCGGATGTCACCGACGTGGCGGTGGGGGCGCGGGTGGTCGTGGACCCCACGCTCGGCTGCGGCGACTGTACGTACTGCGGGGTCGGCGACTTCGGCTACTGCGGCGGCGTCTCGGTGGTCGGCGGCAACCGCCCCGGTGGCTTCGCCGAGTACGTCGCGGTGAAGGCCGTGCAGGTTCACTCGGTTCCGGACGAGATCGCGCTGACCACCGCTGCCGCACTGCCGTCGTCCTGGAGCACCGCCTACCACGCGCTGTTCCCGGTGGGACGGCTGGCAGCGGGCGAGACGATCCTGATCCAGGCCGCCGCGAGCGCGGTCAGCCTCGCCGCCGCGCAGCTCGCGCTGGAGGCCGGTGCCCGGGTCGTCGCGGTCGCCGGCAGCCAGGCCAAGCTCGACGCCGTCCGCGCGCTCGGCGTCCAGCACTGCGTGCCGCTCGACGCCGACCCGATCGCCTACGTCCGTGAGCTCACCGACGGCCGGGGCGCCGAGATCGCGCTCGACCACGTCGGCCCGGCCACCTGGCCGATCTCGCTGGGCGCGCTCGGCGTCCGCGGCCGGCTCGTGTTCATGGGGCAGACCAGCGGCGACCAGGTGAACCTCGGGCTCGCCGGCGCCTACCACCGGGAGCTGGCGCTGCTCGGCTCCGGCGCCTACACCCCGGAGGACTTCAGCCGGGCGCTGCAGGCGTTCTGGTCGGGCAAGCTCTCCGCTCCGATCGCCGCCGAACTGCCGCTGGAGTCGTTGCCCGCGGCGTTCGACGTACTCACCGACCGGGCGACGGTCGGCAAGGTCCTGGTGCGGCCATGAGCACCGCGGCCCGGTTGGTGGTCGGCGGCGACGTCGTCACGATGGCGCCCGGACGCGAGGTGCTGACCGGGACCACGATCGCGGTCGTCGACGGCCGGATCGCGGCCCTCGGCACCGCCGAGGAGCTGCGTGCGCGGTTCCCGGGCGCGGACGAGCTGGACGCCACCGGCTGCGTCGTCGCGCCCGGCATGATCAACGCCCACCAGCACACCACCGCCGACCCGCTCACCCGGAGCGGCATCCCGGACGACATCGACAGCCAGCGCGCGATCTTCGACTGGGCTGTGCCGCTGCACAACGCCCACACCGGCGGCGACGACGAGGTCTCGGCGATGCTCACCGCCGTCGAGTCGCTGCGCCGGGGCGTCACCACGCTGATCGAGCCCGGGACCGTGGCGCACCCGCTGCGGGTGGCCGCCGGGCTCCGCAAGACCGGCATCCGCGCCCGCCTCAACGGCTGGGGCTGGGACGCCGAGGGCCTACCGTTCTCCGCCCCCGCCGACGAGGTGCTGGCCCGCCAGGAAGAGCTGGTCCGGGCGCTCGGCACCACCGAGCGGGTCAGCGGCTGGATCACGCTGCTCGGCCACGACCTCGTCTCGGACGCGCTCTTCCAGGGCGCCGCCGAGCTGGCCGAGCGGCTGGACACCCGGATGACCTGGCACATCTCGCCGGGGCAGAACGACATCCCCGGTTACGCCGCGCGGTCCGGCCGTCGGCCCGTCGTGCACCTGCACGAACTCGGCGTCCTCGGTCCCCGCCTGCTGCTCGGGCACGCGGTCTGGCTGGACGACGCCGAGGTGGACGCGATCCTCGAGACCGACACCGCGGTCGCCTCCAGCCCGGGCGCCTACCTCCGGCTCGGACAGGGCTTCACCCGGGCGGCGCGGCACGTCGAGCTGATCCGCCGCGGTGGCCGGGTCGCGCTCGGCTGCGACTCGCACAACGCCGGGGACGTCCCCGACATCCTGCGGGCCGCGATGCTGTTCGCCGGCCTCTCGCTCGACCGCGGCGACGCCGAGCCGGTGCACGCCCACGAGGCGCTGGCGCTCGCGACGATCGACGGCGCCCGCGCGATCGGGCTCGACGACCAGATCGGCTCGATCGAGATCGGTAAGGCCGCCGACCTGGTCGTCTTCGACACCACCGACCCGGTGTGGACGCCGCGCGGCGACGAAGCGCTGCAGCTCGTCTGGGGCATGCCGAGCCACACCGTGCGCGACGTGCTCGTCGACGGCACGGTCGTCGTCCGGGGCGGGCAGACGCAACTCGTCGACTACGACGACCTGCGGGCCTGCGCCGCGGAGAACGCCCACCACCTGCTCCGCCGGACCGGGATCACCCCGTTCCGCCGCTGGCCGCGGATCGCCGCGGCCGAGCTTGAGCTTGCGGAAAACATGCAGGCAGCTTCGGGAGGGCCGGCCGCGCCCGAAGCAGAGCACCGCGCCGCCGGGAGAACAGGAGAGCGCGTATGCCCGTAATCGACCTGGCCGGCCGCACGCCCGCGCAGAAGCAGGGCCTGCTGTCCCAGCTCGTCGTGCCGCGGCCGATCGCGATGATCACGACGACCGATGTGGACGGCAACCTCAACGTCGCGCCGTTCAGCTACTTCATGCCGGTCTGCGGCGAGCCCCCGACCGTGGCGGTGACGATCGGGACGGTCCGGGAGGCCACCCCGGAGCCGAAGGACACCTGGGTCAACCTCCAGCACTCCGGCGAGTTCGTCATCAACCTCACGAGCACGGCGCTCGCCGACCACATCGAGACCGCCGCCAAGGAATTCCCGGCCGGTTTCAACGAAGCCGACCTGATCGGGTGGGAGACCGTCCCGTCGCAGGTCGTCGCGCCACCCTCGCTCGCTGTGAGTCCGGCCCACATGGAATGCCGCGTCGTCGACGTTATCGACCGCGGAGACCCCACGTCCTGCTTCAGCGGCGTCCACATCGTCCTCGCCGAGGTCGTCTGCATCGTCGTGGACGAGGCCATCCTGGCCGGTCCTGATCGGATCGACCCCACTAAGGTCGCTCCGGTCGGTCGGATGGGCTTCCCCTGGTTCGTCGCAGCCGCCGGTGAGGCTCTCTTCGAACAGGAACGCATCGCCTATTCCGCCTGAATCCGTCAGCGCTGCCGGTCCCAACCCCCTTGAGAACCGACCAGCAAGGCTCCACGCTCCTCGGAAGGACTTCAATGAGACTGAACACTCGAGCGGTACGTGTCGCGGCCGCCGCGGCATGCGTCGCAGTCTCGCTCGCGGCCTGTACCAGCCCGAGCGACGACACGGCCGAGACCTCCAGCTCCTCGTCGACTTCGAGCGCGGCCGGACCTGACGTCAACGGCGACGGCAAGGTCATCATCGGCGTGCTCAGCCCGGGCGACTTGAACGACAACGGCTACTACGAGAGCTTCGTGGCCAAGGCCGAGGAGTTCGCCAAGTCGGAGGACTGGCAGCTCATCAAGGTCGGCTCGGTCAACCCGGCCGACGCGCTCAACCAGGCCCGCAACCTGTGCCGCCAGAAGGTCGACCTGGTGGCGCTCGGTGCGGCCGAGCTCAAGGACGCCATCCCGGCGTCCGAGGAGTCGGTCTGCGCCAAGTCCTCGTGGTACGTCCCGTCGTCGGCGGACATCAAGCAGACGCCGAAGATCACGATCTCGCGGGACTTCATCAACGAGGTCATCTACGCGACCGGGTACGCCAACGGTCTGCTGATGAAGGAGAAGGGCTACACCAAGGCCGGTTACGTGACCGGTCCGGAGGCCGACTTCTCCGTGCAGGCGGCCAAGGCGTTCAAGGCCGGCATCAAGGAGGTCGTGCCCACCGCGACGTTGGTCACCACCTACACCGGTGACTTCAACGACTCGGGCAAGGCCAAGGAGGCCGCGCAGGCTCAGGTCAGCCAGGGCGTCAAGGCGCTCTACCCGTACCTGGGTGGTGCGACCGACGAGGTGGCGAAGTTCGGCAACACCAAGAACCTCATCCTCTCGACGCCGGGCACCGACCGGTGCGCCTCGACCAGCCCGAAGTTCCAGGTCTCCTCGATCTTCGACCCGGGTGAGTACTTCGCCGCGGCCCTGCAGAAGTTCGCGGACGGCGAGCTGAAGATGGGCGTCGCTCGTGAGTGGCACCTCGGCAAGGACACGGTTCCGACCGTGAAGCTCTGCGGTGCCAGCGACGCGGCGAACAAGGCGCTGGAGACGTTCATCAAGGACGTCGGCAGCGGCAAGATCAACGTCGACGCCCAGGTCGCGAAGCTCGGAGCCTGACATGACCGACGACCAGACGGACAGCGTCCCGCGCACCCTCGAGGCGCCGGCGCTCGAGCTCCGTGGCGTGACGAAGTGCTTCGGTCCGGTCGTCGCCTGCGATGCCGTGGATCTCGTCGTTCGTGACGGCGAGATCCACGGCCTCCTGGGAGAGAACGGTGCCGGCAAGTCGACCCTCATGAAGGTGCTGCTCGGGCTCGTGCAGCGGGACGAGGGTGTGGTCCTGCGGCACGGCAAGCGGGTGGAGATCCCGACGCCGCAGGCCGCGGTGTCGCTCGGCCTGGGCATGGTGCACCAGCACTTCAGCCTGATCGAACCGCTCACGGTCTGGGAGAACGTGATCCTCGGCGAGCCGGGGCGGATCAAGCGGGACGAGGCCTGCGACCAGATCAAGGACGTGGGCGCCCGGTACGGGCTGCCGATCTCGCCGACCGCACGGGTCGAGGACCTGTCCGCGGGCGAACGGCAGCGGGTCGAGATCATCAAGTGCCTCCGGCGTGATCCGGAGGTCCTGATCCTCGACGAGCCCACCTCGGTGCTGACGATGGCCGAGTCGCAGGAGCTGTTCGAGGTTCTCCGCGACGTGGTCGCGAAGGAGAACCGCGCGGTCATCCTGATCAGCCACAAGCTCGCCGAGATCATGGCGGCCACCGACCACGTGACGGTCCTGCGCAAGGGCTCGGTCGCGTTCCGCTGCCAGACCTCCACGACGACCCCGCGCGAGCTGGCCAAGCAGATGGTCGGCCGCGAGGTCTCGCTGCACTCCGAGGGCGCGGCCCTCGGCCTCATCACCGAGGACACGACCCCGGCCGACACCCAGGCCGATGCGGTCGAGGCCTCCGGCGACATCACGAAGGCTGCCGACAGCGCGGACGAGGCCGAGACGCCCGCCGCGAAGACGGCAGCGCTGGCGCTGGACGACGTCGTCGTCAAGGGCCCGGACGGACGGACGCTGCTCGACAAGTTCGCGCTCACGGTGGCGCCCGGCGAGATCCTTGCCCTCTACGGGGTCGAGGGCAACGGCCAGGCGACGCTCGGCGACCTGCTGTCCGGCCTGCTCGAACCGGCGTCCGGCACGGTGAGCGTCAACGGCGACCCGGTTCCGCTGAACAAGGTCGGTTCGCTGCACAAGGCGGGCGTCGGCGTGGTTCCCGAGGACCGGCACCGCTCAGGCGTCGTCCTGGACATGTCGGTGCTCGACAACCTGGTGATGACCGACCTGGGCCGCGTCAGCGGCCGGTTCCTGCTCAAGCGACGGGAAGCGCGGAAGCTCGCGGCCCAGCTGATCGAGCAGTTCAACATCTCGACGCCGTCGATGGACACGCCGCTGCGCAACCTGTCCGGCGGCAACCAGCAACGGGTCGTCCTGGCCCGGGAACTCTCCACGGATCCGAGCGTGCTGGTCGCGGCACAGCCCACCCACGGGCTCGACGTCGGCGCGATCGAGGACATGTACGACCGGCTGCGCGCCGCCGCCTCCCGCGGGGTCGCCGTGCTGCTGATCACCACCGAGCTGGAAGAGGTGATGGCGCTCGCGTCCCGGGTCGCGGTGATCTCCTCCGGCCGGATGGTCGGCGTGCTCGACATCCACGAGGCGACCGCTGAGCGGCTCGGCATGCTGGTCGGAGGCGAGGCGGCATGAGCACGAAGAGGTCCCTCCCGAACATCGCGGAGCTGATGCGGCCGAGCGAGCGGTCGATCCAGGTCACGCTGATCACGATCGTCGCCGTCTCGGTCGCGGTGATCGCGTCGATGTTCCTGGTCGCGGCCACCGGCGGGTCGCCGGGCGACGCCGCAGAGGCCCTCTACACCGGCAGCATCGCGGACACCGCGGCCTGGAGCGAGACGCTGAAGGCCGCGACCCCGCTGCTGCTGGTGGCGCTCGGCGCGTGCATCAGCAACCGGGCAGGCGTCTTCAACATCGGTCAGGAAGGCCAGCTGCTGCTCGGCGCCGGTGTGGCCGCGTACGTGGCGCTGCACCTGGCGCTGCCCGGCTTCCTGGTGATGGTGATCAGCCTGCTGGCGGGCGCCGCAGCCGGTGGCCTCTGGTCCGGCGCGAGCGCGGTCATGCATTACACGCGGAACGTCAACATCGTCGTCAGCACGCTGCTGATGTCGTTCCTCGCGATCCAGGTCGTCAGCTTCGCGGTGACCGTCCCGTGGCTCCTGCAGGCGCCGCGTGCCAGCGCGGACAGCATCGCGTCCTCGGAGTCGGCGCAGCTGCCGCCAGAGGTGCGGATCCCGGGCTTCGGGGAGTACCCGGCGCTCGAGATCGGCGGCGGCCTGATCGTGTCGATCGTCTGCACGATCGTGCTCGCCGTGCTGCTCGCCCGCAGCCGCTGGGGTTTCCGGCTCAACATGCTCGGCCTCAACCCGCTGGCCGCGCGGCACGCCGGGGTCCGGGCGCCGTGGCTGGGTGGCTTCGCGCTGGCGCTCTCCGGCGCGTTCGCCGGCCTGGCCGGTGCGGTGATCCTCTCCGGACAGGTCTTCCGCCTGCAGCCCGCGCTGTCGAACAACTTCGGCTGGGACGGTCTGCTGGTCGCACTGATCGCCCGCAGCCGGCCGCTCGCGGCGATCCCCGTCGCGCTGCTGTTCGGGGCGCTGCGCTCCGGGTCGAGCTTCCTCGCCTCGACCGGCGTGCCGAACTACCTGGTGGACATCGTCCAGGCACTGCTGGTGCTCGCGTTCGTGGTCCCGCCAGTGGTGGCGCGGGTGCGGTCCCGTGGCCGGGCTGAGGCCACGAAGCCGCCGACCGAGCCGGTGCCCGCCGCCAACACCGAGCCGGAGAAGGTGACCGCGTGATCGGGACCGAAGAGATCACCACGATCGTCGCCAGCTCGCTCCGGCTGACCGCCCCGCTGGCGTTCGCCGCCTGCGGTGAATACCTGGCCGAGCGGGCCGGGACGCAGAACATCTCGGTCGAGGGCATGATGCTCGGTGGCGCGTTCGGGTCGGTGGCCGTGGCCAGCGCGACCGGCAGCGCGACCACCGGGCTGCTGGCCGGCGCGATCGTCGGGCTGGTGGTCGGTTTCATCCACGGCAACCTGTCCCACCGCGTCCAGATCAACACGTTCGTCGTCGGTCTGGTGCTGAACGCGCTGGTCCTCGGGCTGACGAGCTTCCTGATCGCGATCTCCGAGTTCGACAGCAACCAGGTCGCGCAGCTGAGCATCCCCGGGCTGCGGGACATCCCCATCGTCGGACCGCTGTTCGAGCAGCGCTGGCCGATGTACCTGCTGCTGTTGCTGATACCGCTGACCTGGTGGCTGGTCGAGCGCAGCCGGTGGGGGCTCAACCTCCGCGCGATCGCCGACAACCCCCAGGCCGCCGACGTCACCGGTCTGAAGGTCAACAAGCTGCGGCGGCAGGCGCTGCTCTACTGCGGTCTGCTGTCCGGGCTCGGTGGCGCCTACCTGGCCACCGCCGAGGTCGGCTCGTTCAACATGAACATGACCGCGGGCCGCGGCTTCATCGTCATCGCGGCGGTCATCTTCGGCGCCTGGCGTCTCAAGGGGACGCTGATCGGCTGCCTGGTGTTCGGGTTCGCCGACGCGCTGCGGCTGGCGCTGCCCGCGCTCGGGTTCGAGCTGAACTCGCAGTTGCTGGTCGCCGCGCCGTACCTGATGGCGCTGCTGGCGATGATGATGTTCGCGAGCAAGAGCCGGGAGCCGCGTGCGCTCGGCAAGCCGTTCGTCCGCGGGATCACCTGAGATGAGAACCACGGGGGAAACACATCGCTGCGGTAACGCGCCGCGGCTCGGATTGGCGCTGTTCTAATGGCGGCGCCGGACGCGGCAGCGCGGGAGTTCGCGGAGCGGCTGCACGCCGCTCCGATCCCGCGCGGCACCGAGCCCGCAGCGGTGTTCACCGCCGTTCCGGCGGTCTCGGGTCGGCCGGCGGCGGTCCGTGACCTCGCCGATCGGATCGACCCCGCTGGTCCCCGTGCGGCGGTGCGGGAGCGGGCGGGCGGCACGGTGGAGGTGACCGCGCTGCCTAGCGTCCGCGAAGAGAACGTGCAGACGCTCGCGGGCGCGGCGGAAGCGTTGCGGCGGGGCGAGGTGCGCAGCGCCGAGCTGGTGGATGCGGCGCTGGCGGCCGGCGACAAGGCCGACGCCGAACTCGGGATCTTCCTGTCCCGGTTCGCCGACGCCGCCCGCGCCGCCGCGCAGCGGGTCGATCGGCAGCTGGAAGCCGGAAACGACGTCGGACCGCTCGCCGGCCTCCCGCTCGGCGTCAAAGACCTCCTGACGACGCTGGACGGCCCCACGAGCGCGGGGAGCCTGGTGGCTCCGGCCGACGATCGGCGGGACGCGACCGCGGTGGCTCGGCTGCGGGCCGCCGGGGGGATCGTGGTCGGGAAGACCCTCACTTCGGAGTACGGTGTCGGCTCTCCGGACGTGCGTAAGCCGCTTCCCGTCCCGCGCAACCCGTGGGACCCCGCCCGCTGGACCGGCGGCTCCAGCGCGGGCAACGCCGCCGGTCTGATCGCCGACGCGTTCCTCGGTGCGCTGGGCACCGACTCGGGCGGCAGCATCCGGATGCCGTCGGCGTTCTGCGGCGTCACCGGCCTCAAACCGACGTACGGACGCGTGTCCCGGGTGGGTGGGCTGCCGATGGGCTGGTCCACCGACCACGTCGGACCGATGGCCACCACCGCCCGCGATTGCGCGCTGCTGCTGGAGGTCATCGCCGGCCTCGATCCGGCCGACCCGAGCACCGCTGACGTGCCGGTACCGCGGTACACCGACGCGCTGACCGGTGACCTCACGCGCGTCCGCATCGGCGTCGACCGGCTGGACCGGGTCGCGGCCGGGGTCGCCGACCCGGCGCTCGGTCCGGTGTTCGCGGCCGCGCTCGACGTGCTCGTCGCGGCCGGAGCCGACCTGGTCGAGGTCGAGCTGCCGCTCTACCCGGAGATGGCCGCGGCCTCGATCGTGATCACGCTGAGCGAGGCGCTCGCGTACCACCGGGCCGACTTCGCCACCCGCGCCGCCGACTTCTTCGCGAACACGCTGGCCACGATCGGCATCGCGGAGGCGTTCAGCGCGGCCGACTACGTGCAGGCCCAGCGCGTCCGGCGGGCCGGTCAGGACGCGGTGGCGGCCCTGTTCGAGGACGTCGATCTGGTCGTGACGCCGACCGCGGCGATCGCCGCCACGTCGTACGACCGGCTGGATTCGTTCTTCGAGAGCGGCGAGTTCTTCGCCGTCTACGCGCCGTACTGGAACGTGGTCGGCAACCCGGCGCTCTCGGTGCCGATGGGCTTCACCGCGGACCGCCTGCCGCTCGGCCTGCAGGTCATCGGTGCGGCGTTCGACGAGAGCCTGGTGCTGCGCGCGGGGGACGCGTTTCAGCGCCGCACCGGGTGGCACGGAACCCGACCCACCTGGGGGGCCTGATGAGCGTTGTAGTGGGCCTGCACCTCGGCAGCGACTCGGCGCGGGCGCTCGCGCTCGGCCCCGACGGGGAGATCGTCGCTCACGCGTACGCGCCCTACCCCGGCGCCGTCGGCTGGCCCGCCGGGTACGCGGATCCGGCCGGATGGCTGTCCGGCGTCACCGCCGCGCTCGAGGCGATCCTGGCCGACCTGCCGTCCGACCGTCCGTGCGCGGCGATCAGCCTCGGCGGCCAGAGCCCGACGACCGTGCCCGCGAACGGCGGGCTCGCGGTGACCTACCGGCACCCGGCGGGCGCCACCGGCACCCCGGCCGAGCAGCACGCGGCGCAGCTGTCGGTGCTGAGCGAGGAGTCCGGGGGAGACGTCGATCCGCTCCAGGTCTACGACTGGCTGAGCGTGCGGCTGGGCGCCGACCCGGTTCAGTCGCGCTGGCCGGGTGATCCGGAGCTTCCCGGGTACGGCCCGGTCGTTCCGACCGGGACGCCGATCGGGCGCACCAGCGGCTCGCACGGCCTGCCTGCGGGCATTCCGCTGGTGGCCGGCGCCCAGGACGCGTACCTGGCGTTCTGGGCTGGCGCGATGGACCGTCCGGGGCGCGGGATGGACCCGGGCGGACGCACCGGTGGGCTCGCGGTCGTGGTCGCGGACGGACAGCGGCTACCCGGGATGTACACGCTGACCAGCGCGGTGACCGGTTTGGACATCCTCGGCGGACCGGTCAGCGGCCACGGGCTGATGCTGGAATGGCTCCGGACGATCACCGGGTGCGGTATCCCCGAGCTGATCGAGCTGGCGTCGACCGTGCCCGCGGGTGCGGACGGCGTCCTCGTGCTGCCGTACCTGGAGGGCGCGCGGGCGCCACGGTGGAACCGGCAGCTGCGCGCCGAGATCGTCGGGCTGGGCTCGGACGCGGGGCGTCCGCAGCTGGCCCGCGCGGTGCTGGAGGCGACCGCGTACGGGCTCGCGCACGTCGCCGAGGGGCTGGCCGCCGGTGGGGTGACGCTGACGACGCTCGTCGCGGCCGGGTCACCGGCGCGCAGCCCACTCTGGAACCTGATCAAGGCCTCGGTGCTGGAGGTGCCGGTCGAGGTGCCGGACGAGACCGACCTGGCCGCGTACGGCGCGGCGCTGAGCGCGGGCGCCGGCGCCGGCTGGTGGCCGGGGCCCGGTGCGAGCGCCACCCACACCTGGCCCCGCCCCACGGTCACCATCGTCGACCCCGAACCCCAACCCGCGTACCAAGAGGGTTACCAGCGCTTCCTAGAACTCGGGGCGACGTCGGAATCCCGGAAGTGACGCGAAACCGGGCTCTAAGAAACGCTTAGCGCCCGGTTTCGCGTCAAACCGCGGTCAGCGGCGGAGGGGTCAGCGGCGGAGGCGTCAAACGGCGGCCGCGTGTCAGCGGCGGCGGAGGCGCGCGTCGCTCAGGACCCGGCCGCGGTCACCGGCGCCGGTCTGATGCAGGTTGACGCCCGGCTCCACCACCGCGTCGATCCGGTCCAGGATCTCGTCGGACAGCACCACGTCCGCGGCGCCGAGCTGCGAGTTCAGCTGCTCCATCGTGCGCGGACCGATGATCGCGGCGCTGACCGCCCGGTGTGCGAGCACGAACCCGAGCGCCAGCTCGATCAGCGTCACGCCGGCGTCCCGCGCGATCGCCTCCAGCGCGTCGATGCGCGCGAGCTTCGCCGCCCGCGCCTCCTCGGCACGGAAGTCGAAGTGGTCGCCGTTGGTCTTCGCCCGCGAGTCGGCGGGCGGCTCGACGCCCGGCCGGTACTTCCCGGTGAGCCAGCCGCCGTTGAGCGGGCTCCACACCAGCACGCCCAGGCCGTACCGCTCGGCCACCGGCAGCGCGTCCGCCTCGGCGTGCCGATCGAAGATCGAGTAGCTCAGCTGCTCGGTGCGGAAGCGCTCGCGGCCGCGCCGCTCGGCGACCCACTGCGCCTCGACCAGGTCACCGGCGGGGAAGTTCGACGTGCCGATCGTCCGCACCTTGCCCTGCCGCACCAGGTCGGAGAGCGCGCCGAGCGTCTCGTCGAGGTCGGTGTCCGGGTCCGGGCGGTGCATCTGGTAGACGTCGATGTAGTCGGTGTCCAGGCGCCGCAGCGAGTCCTCCACCGCGCGCACGATCCAGCGGCGGCTACCACCGGAGCGGTTCACCGGACCCGGCCCGACCGGCTCGCAGAACTTCGTGGCCAGCACGATGTCGTCCCGGCGGCCCTTGATCGCCCGCCCGACGATCTCCTCGGTCTCGCCGAACGCGTAGACGTCGGCGGCGTCCAGGACGTTGATCCCGGCGTCCAGCGCCGCGTGGATGATCCGGACGCACTCGTCGTGATCGCGGTTGCCCCAGGCGCCGAACATCATCGTGCCGAGAGCCAGCGGCGTGACGTGTAAGCCGGTACGGCCGAGCAGTTGGGTACGCATCGAATGTCCTTTCCCGGCCCCATTGGGCGCTGGGAACCACGCGCGAACCGTACTGACCGAACCCTCGCACAGCGTCCGCGGAAGCCTGATGTGGTGCGGGAGCAGAGTGTGACCGACATCTTTGTCCCCCCGGCACATTCAGCCCTTCCGGGGGCCTCAGTACGGTGGTCACCAAGGCCAGAGCGCAGGGCCAGGGCTGAATCGAAGAGGAGAACCCCGTGACGGACACGAAGCTGACGCAGGCGCGATGGACGCATGTCGCGCTGCCGTCCGGCGACCTCGACAAGTCGATCGAGTTCTACACCTCGTTGACCCCGCTGGTGGTGCTCGAGCGGTTCAAGGACGCCGACGGTCAGAGCGCCTGGCTGTCCAACGACAAGCAGGTCGAGACGCCGTTCGTCCTCGTGCTGGTCGACTTCAACAAGGACCACGGCGGCCAGCACGGGCTGCTGACGCCGTTCGCGCACATCGGTATCGAGGTGCCGAACCGCGAGGACGTCGACGCGATCGCCGCGAAGGCGCGCGAGCTCGGCGTCCTGCACTGGGAGCCCCGCCAGATGCCCGACCCGGTCGGCTACATCTGCGCGCTGAAGGACCCGGACGGCAACGTCATCGAGATCTCGCACGACCAGAAGGTCTTCGAGTCCGTCCGCACCAAGTGGGGCAGCTGACCACCACGCGGGCGGTCGTCGAGCGATACCTCGCGGCGCTGAACGCCGGTGACGCGGACGCGATCGCGGCCTGCGTCACCGACGACTTCCACAACGAGCACACGTCCGCCGCGGGCCGCAGCCTGCGCGGGCGTGCCGCTTATCGGGACCGGCTCGGCGGCTTCCTGGCCGAGTTCCAGGGCCTGCGCTACGACGTCGACGACCTCCTGGTCGACGGCGACCGTGCCGCGGTCGGCTACCGGATGTCGTTCCGGTTGGCCGACCCGGCCGGTGTGCTCAAGCCGGTCGCGGTGCGGGGAATGTTCTGGTTCCGTGTCTCCGAAGGCCTGATCGCGCACCGCCGCGACTACTGGGACGGGACGACCGTCCAACAACAGCTCGCGAAGTGAGCCTCTCGCCCGTGTCGCCGGTGCCATCCGGCTGGGCCGCAGTTCATCCCATAGGAGAAAACCACGATGACCGTCACCACTGACCTGTCCCCGGTCACCGGGCCGGCGGCCTGGCGGGGCGACCAGCTCCAGAACGAGAAGTCCTGGATCTACCAGCTGAACGAGGCGGAGATCGCCGAGCTCGAGGCGGTCGGCCGCAAGTTCGTCGAGGACGACCCCGATCTGCGCCGGGTGACCCGCGACGACTACCCGCTCCCGGTCTGCGCGCAGGCCATCGAGCAGTGGGCCAACGACATGGACCGCGGTCGCGGCTTCGTGCTGATCCGTGGGCTCAAGACCGAGCTCTACTCGGACGCGCTGTCCGGTGCGATCTTCTACCTCACCGGCCTCCACCTCGGCGTCCCGATGAAGCAGAACGAGATGGCCGACCTGATCGACCACGTCATCGCCACCTCGACGAAGACGATGGACGACCCGAGCGCACTGTCGTCCCGGGTCGCCGACAAGCTGGTCTTCCACTCGGACAGCTCGGACGCGGTGGCGCTGTTCTGCCTCCGCCCGGCCAAGGAGGGTGGCGCGTCCAGCCTCGTCTCGGGTGCCCAGATCTACAACGAGATCCTCCAGCGTCGTCCGGACCTGGCTCCGCTGCTGCACGAGCCGTTCTACTTCGACTGGTACAAGCAGGACCACGACGCCCCGGCGAAGACCTACACGTCGCCGATCGTGAGCCTCAAGGACGGCGTGTTCAGCATGTACGCCGGCTCGACGTACATCTTCACCGCGCAGGACTACCCGGAGACGCCGCGGCTGACGCCGCAGCAGATCGAGGTCGTCAAGCTGTTCGACGAGATCACCTACGAGCCGGGCATGGCGCTGGACATGGACTTCCAGCCCGGTGACATCCAGTGGGTCTCGAACTACGCCGCTCTGCACTCGCGGACCGCGTTCATCGACTGGCCGCAGTACGGCCGTAAGCGGCACCTGCTGCGCCTCTGGCTGAAGCGGGACAGCGACCGTCCGCTCGTCGACAAGTTCGGCAAGCACGTCGTGAAGAGCCGTGAGGAGGACCGGGAGGACACCTCGGGCGTCGAGGACGTCGGCCAGTTCTCGGTCAAGACCGCGGTCGTGCCCCGGATGGACTGGGGTCTCTGACCTCGGTAGGTCTCTAGGAACCGTAAGCCGTGAGGGCGGACGCCTTGGCGCTGAGCCAGACGTCCGCCCCCGCGGTCAGGTCCAGGTCCGCGACCGCGTCCGGGGTCAGGTCGACGAGAGCCGGCGGCTCGCCGTCCACCGCCACCCGGATCCGGTCGCCCAGCGCCTCGATACCGACGATCTGACCGCGCCAGGTGTTCCGCGGGCTGCCGCCGGTCGGCTCGTCCCGGTACAGCGCGATCTCCGACGGCCGGACCGCCACGTGCACCGCCCCGTCGAGCGCCCGATCGCTGATCACGAACGTGCCGCCGCCCTCCAGCGTCACCCGTCCGTCCGCGGCGTCGCCCCGGTACAGGTTGAGGCCGACGAGCCGGGCGACGTAGTCGGTCGCGGGCCGGCGCGTGACCTCTGCGGCGGTGCCCTTCTGGACGATCCGCCCGCCCTCCAGCACCACGAGCCGATCGGCGAGGATCATCGCCTCCACCGGATCGTGCGTGATCACCAGCGAAGGGCCCCCGTAGGACGTCAGGTGCGTCCGCAGATCGGTTCGCAGCCGCAGCCGGGTACCGGCGTCCAGCGCGGAGAGCGGCTCGTCCAGCAGCAGCAGATCCGGCTCGATCACCAGCGCCCGCGCCAGCGCGACCCGCTGCGCCTGCCCGCCGGAGAGCTGCCCCGGCCGTTTGCCCGCGTGCTCGGAGAGCCCGACCCGGTCGAGCCATTCGCGGGCGGCGTCCCGGGCGGCCGCCTTGCGGCGCCCACGAGCCCGAAGGCCGTAGGCGACGTTGTCCAGCGCGGACAGGTGCGGGAACAGCAGGTAGTCCTGGAAGACGACGCCGACGCGACGCTTCTCTACCGGTACGTCGTCCAGCCGTCGCCCGTCGAGCTCGATCCGCCCTCCGGAGAGCGGCGTCAGCCCGGCGAGTGCGCGCAGCAGCGTCGTCTTGCCGGCGCCGTTGGGGCCGATCACACCGAGCACCTGCCCCGGTGCCGCCTGCACGGTGGCGTCCAGGGTGAACGTGCCGCGGTCGACCCGGATGTGGGCGTCGAGGCTCATGGCGACCGCACCACGCGGTCGCGCAGCGCCGCGAGGATCACGACCGAGACCGCGAGCAGCACCAGCGAGAGCGCGATCGCGGCCTCGGGATCGCTCTCCAGCGCCAGGTACACCGCCAGCGGCATCGTCTGCGTGGTGCCGGGATAGTTGCCGGCGAACGTGATCGTGGCGCCGAACTCGCCGAGTGCCCGAGCCCAGCAGAGCACCGCACCCGCCAGCACCGACGGGGCGACCAGCGGCAGCGTGACTCGGCGGAACGTCGTCCAGCGGTCGGCGCCGAGCGTGGCCGACGCTTCCTCGAACCGGCGGTCGGCGGCGCGCAGCGCGCCCTCGACGGTCAGCACCAGGAACGGCATCGCGACGAACGTCTCCGCCAGCACCACCGCGGTGGTGGTGAACGGGATCGTGTAGTCGAACCAGCTGTCCAGGTAGCGCCCGATGATGCCCCGCCTGCCGAAGGCGAGCAGCAGCGCCACACCACCGACAACCGGCGGCAGCACCAGCGGAACGGTCACCAGCGCACGAACCAGGGCCTTGCCGGGGAACTCGGTGCGCGCCAGCACCCAGGCCAGCGGCACACCGAACACCAGCGACAGCGCTGTCGCGAGCACCGCGCTGACCACCGACAGCCGCAGCGCCTCACGGACCAGCGGATCGGTGAGCAGCTCCGGCAGCCCGGTCCAGGGGGCCCGCACCAGCAGGCCGAGCAGCGGCAGCGTCAGGAACACCACCGCCACGAGAGCCGGGACGAAGAGCGGTGCGGGCGCGCGTCTCACGGAGCGGTGAAGCCCGCCGTGGTGAGGACCTTCGCGCCGTCGGGGGACAGCACGTACTCCAGGAACGCCTTCGCGGCCTCCTCGTTCGGCGCCTCGGCCAGCGTCGCGATCGGATACGCGGTGGACGCGTTCTGGGCGGCCGGGATCTCGATGCCCTTGACCTTGCTGCCCGCGGCCTTCACGTCGGTCTTGTAGACGACGCCCGCGTCGACCTCGCCCAGCGACACGGTGGTCAGCACCGACTTCACGTCCGCGCCGAGCGTCGTCGCCTTGACCGTGATCTTCGCCTTGTCGAACACCTTCTGCGCGGTCGCGCCGCACGGCACCTGCTCTTGGCAGAGCGCGATCTTCAGGCCCGGCTTCGTCAGGTCGGCCAACCTGGTGACGTTGCCAGGGTTGTCCGCTGGCACCGCGATCTCCATCGAGTTCTCCGCGAACGTTTTCGGGTCGCGGGCAGCGCCGTCCGCGACCGCGGCGTCCATGTTCTTCGTGCTGGCCGACGCGAACACGTCGGCGGGCGCGCCCTGCGCGATGCTCTCGGCCAGCGCCGAGCTGGCACCGAAGTTGAACTTCACGGTGACGCTCGGGTTCGCGGCCTCGAACTGCTTGCCGAGCGTCGTGAACGACTCGGTGAGCGAGGCGGCCGCGAACACGGTCACGGTGCCGCTCACCTCGCTGACGCTCCCCGACGCGCTGCTGGTACCGGTCGAGCTGTCCTCGGACGGCGAGCCGCAACCGGTCAGCAGCAGCGCGGCGGCCGCTGCGAACCCGGCAGCGAGCAGAACGGGTCGGCGCACAACGTCCTCCAGGGGAAGTCAGGCGGGATGGCGGGGGACCTCGACGACGACGTTCGTGGACTTCACCGCGGCCACGGCGAGGACGCCGGGCTCCAGGCCGAGCTCGTCGGCGGACTCGCGGCTCATCAGCGACACCACCCGATGCGGGCCGGCCTGGATCTCGACCTGGGCCATCACACCGTCGCGGAGGACCCGGGTGACGATGCCGGTGAAGCGGTTGCGGGCGGACTCGGCGACGATCGGCGCGCCGAGCCCGGCCGGCCGATCGGGAGAAGCGGCGATCTCGGTGGCGAACGCCGCCAGGTCACCCCCGTCGATCGCGAGCCGTGACCCGGGGCCCTTCACGGTCGGCAGCTTGCCCGCGTCGGCCCACCGTCGGACGGTGTCGTCGCTGACGCCCAGCAGGGCGGCGGCTTCGCTGATGCGGTACGTCGGCACCGCGCCACGTTAACACCGCACATGCGGTTCCGATAATGGCCCTTCGCCGCAGATTCGGCATTCGGGCGGTCAAGCGACCGCGGTTGCCGCCCGGCGGGAGCGGTCCAGATGTGCGTCGAACACGAGCTCGAGGTCGGCGGCGACCTCCGCCTCGGTCGTCGTCCGATCCAGCACCGCGGCCATCAGGATCCGGCGCATCGACCGGCTCATCGTGTGGATCGTGTCGGCGTCGAAGGTCGGTTCGAGATGCCCGACCGCGCTCTCGAACGCCAGCAACCCGTGGGACAGGCCGGTCTCGACCGTCGACCGGTAGGCCTCCAGGCCCATCTCCACGGCCGCGAGCACCGCCGGGCGGGCGGCCATCATCACCCGTGCGGTGCCGCGGATCTTGAGGCGGGCGTAGCGCTCCGGGTCGGTGTGCAGGAGCGCGGCGTACCGGGCGTTCAGATCCGTGCAGTAGCGGCTGCCGAAGTCGGTGGTCAGCGGGTGCAGGACGAGGTCCCGCTTGGTGGGGAAGTAGTGGTAGAGCCCGCCGATCGAGAGATGCGCGGCGCGGGCGGCGGCCTTCATGCTCAGCCCGCGGTAGCCGACCTGCTCGATGAGCGGTGCGATCGCGAGGTAGATCTGGCGGCGGCGCAGCGTCCGGTCCTCGGGCGGACGTCCCGGTTTTCCGAACGACATGGCGAGTTCCTCCAGCGATCCCCGGCAGAGCTGGTCACCGTCCCGGCGGTCACCCATCGTCGAAGGTAGGCCCCGGCCGCTCCACGGACAGTCGGCGATGTGACACGGGCCGCACCCTCCCGAAAGGATCACCAGAAGTGGCACGTTTCCTGTTCGCCGCCACCCCGGCCGCCGGGCACGTCCATCCGGCTTATCCGCTGGTCCGCGCGCTTGTCGACGCCGGGCACCGGGTCCGGTTCACGACCGGGCGAGGATTCGAGGACACGATCACCCGGCTCGGTGCGGAGTACGTGCCGTGGCCGGCCGAGCACGACCACAGCCTGCGGCCGACCGACGAGATGTTTCCCGAACGCCTGCGGCACAACGGCGTCAAGAAGTTCCTGTTCGACCTCGAGCACCTGTTCATCGCGCCGGTGGCCGAGCAGGCCAGGCACCTGCAGGCGGTGCTCGCCGCCGAGCCCGCCGATGTCCTGGTCGCGGACACCGGGCTGCTGGCGGCCCCGCTGGTGCACGAGCTGGGCGGACCGCCGTTCGCGACCTACGGGATCACCGCGCTGACGTTCCCCAGCGTCGACGCCGGGCCGTTCGGTCTCGGCCTGCCACCGGCGAAGGGCCCGCTGGGACGGTTCCGCAACCGGTTCCTGAACTTCGTGACCCGCAAGACGCTGTTCGCGCCGACCGCGGGCTACCTGGACATCCAGCGACGGGCGCTGGGGCTGGCTCCTCGCGGCCGGACCGCGCTGGAGGTCGGGACGCCGCCCGGCCGGTACCTGCAGCTGTCGCCCGCCGGCTTCGAGTACCCGCGGCGGGACCTGCCGTCCTGGGTGCGCTTCGTGGGGCACCCGGATCCGGTGCCGCCGACGAACTCGACGCCGCCCGCGTGGTGGGACGAGGTCGTGACCTCACACCGCCCGGTCGTCGTCGTCACCCAGGGAACCGTCGCCACCGACCCGCAGCAGCTGCTGCGCCCGGCCCTGGACGCTCTGAGCAGTGAGGACGTGCTGGTCGTCGCGGTGACCGGCGGTGCCGAGCCGTCGATCCTCGAGCCGATCCCGCCGAACGCGCGGGTCGAGCGGTACGTCCCGTTCGGTGAGCTGTTCCGGCACGCGTCGGCGGTCGTCACCAACGGCGGCTTCGGGACGGTCCAGCTCGCGATCGCGCACGGGCTGCCGCTGGTGGTCGCCGGTAAGACCGAGGACAAGGTGGAGATCTCGGCGCGGGTGGCGTGGTCGGGCGTCGGGGTGAACCTGCGGACGCAGACGCCGACCGGGGAGGCGATCCGGAACGGCGTCCGCCGGGTGCTGGCCGAGCCGGGATTCGCCGCGGCGTCCCGCCGGCTGCGCGACGAGTCGGACGGCCGCAACGCCGCCGATCGCGCCGCCGCCGAACTGCTCGCGCTCGTCCGTCCGTCGGCACCAGCTGATTTCTGACGCCGGACCCGGACAGTCCCTCCTCGCAGGCTCGAAGTGGCGCCGGGTCGCGCCGTTGCGCCCCGGCGCAGGAGGCCGGAGTCAAGGTCCGGCCCCCGGCTCCGCGCACCAGTGGTCAGCCGGCGCGGGAGCAGCTCAGTCGAGCGGCCGCATCTTGATTGTCACGGCCTTCTCCGACGTGTACTCCTTCATCGCCTCGTAGCCGCCGCCCTGGCTGAAGCCGCTCTCCTTGGCCAGGTTGAACGGGAAGCCGATGATCGCCGAGTTCGCGAACTCGTTGACCGAGACCTGGCCCGAGCGCACCTCGCGGGTCACCCGCAGCGCCCGCGACAGGTCGTTCGTCCAGACGCTCACCAGCAGGCCGTACGGGGTGGCGTTCACCCGCTCGACGGCCTCCCTGGCGGTGCGGAACGACTCGGCGGCGAGCACCGGCCCGAAGATCTCCTCGCGGACGATCGGCATGTCCGGCGTCACCTGGTCGAACAGCGTCGGCCGCACGTACCAGCCGTCGGCCGAGCCGGGCCCGCCGGTGACCACCCGCGCGCCGGAGGCCACGCCGCCCTGCAGGAAGCCCGCCACCCGCTCGTGCTGGATCCCGTTCACGAGCGGCCCCATGTCCAGGTCCTCGTGCCACGGACCGGACTTCACCGCCTCCATCGCCGCCGCGAGCCGCGCCACGACCTCGTCATAGACGGGCTCTTCGATCAGCAGGCGCGAGCCCGCGTAGCAGTTCTGCCCGGCGTTCTCGACGATCGACTCGAGGATCGCGGGCACCGCCGCGTCCAGGTCGGCGTCGGCGAAAACTACGTTCGGTGACTTTCCGCCGAGCTCGAGCTTGACCGGGACCAGGTTCTTCGCCGCCGAGGCCATGATCGCGCGGCCGGTCGCGGACGAGCCGACGAAGCTGATGTGGTTGATACCCGGGTGTGAGGTCAGCGGCTGGCCCGCCTCCGGACCCAACCCCGTGACGACGTTCAGAACGCCCGGTGGGAGCCCTGCTTCGGTGGCCAGCGCGGCCAGCGCGAGCGGGCTCATCGGCGCGTACTCGGAGGGCTTGAGCACAACCGTGTTGCCCGCGGCGAGCGCCGGAGCGGCGTCCGCCATCATCAGGATCGCCGGGACGTTCCACGCGATCACCAGCGCGCAGACGCCGAGGGGCTCACGCAGCGTGAAGCCCGTGTTGTCCGGCGAACGGGACGGTAGCGTCGCACCGTGCAGTTTGTCGGCAGCACCGGCGAAGTAGCCGAGGATGCTGCCGGCGATGAAGATGTTGGTCCGGGCATCGGACAGCGGTTTGCCGACGTCCTGTGCCTCGTACCGGGCGAGTTCCTCGACGTGCTCGAAGACGAGCTGGGACCACCGTCCGAGGATCGCGCCGCGGTCCGACGGGTTCATCCGTGACCAGCCGTCGTAGGCCTCGCGGGCGGCGGCCACGGCGGCGTCCACATCGGCCGCGGTGGCTCGCGCGGAGGAGTGGAACGGCTTCTGCGTTGCCGGGTCGAGCACCGGCAGGGCGTCACCGGAGGCGGGCGACCGCCAGGTTCCGCCGATGAGAAGTCGGTTGTCCGGGACGTCGAGCACGCTCATGCAGCGAGTCTTGACGTCTACTATCTCGGAAGTCAAGATGCCGTCTCGCCATAGTGAGATATCGGAGATCCCCGTGGACATCACCGTCGCCGCCGTGACCGCGTCAGCAAGCTTCGAACTGCGCCCCGCGCAGCTCGACGAACCCCGAGCCGACGAGGTGCTGGTGCGGCTGAGCAGCGTCGGGATCTGCGCCACCGACCTGCACTTCGCCACCTTCCTGCCGACCGACGCCGTCCTCGGCCACGAGGGCGCCGGGGTGGTCGAGGCGGTCGGCGCCGGCGTGACCGACCTGAAGCCGGGCGACCCGGTGGCGCTCGCGTTCACCTCCTGCGGCGTCTGCAAGCAGTGCCGGACCGCGTCGCCGTCGTACTGCGCGCAGTTCGACGCGCTGAACTTCGCCGGCGCGCGGCCGGACGGCTCCTCGGCGCTGCGGATCGACGGTCAGCCGGTGTACGGGCACTTCCTCGGCCAGTCGTCGTTCGCCACTCACGCGGTGGTCAACGTCCGCAGCGTCGTCAAGCTGCCGGAGTCCGCCGACCTGCGGAACGCCGGTCCGTTCGGGTGCGGGTTCATGACCGGCGCGGGGACGATCGTCAACATCCTGAAGCCCGGACCGGAGAGCGCGATCGCGGTGTTCGGCGCGGGCGCGGTCGGGCTGGCATCGGTGATGGCGGCGGCCGCGTCGGGTGCGCAGACCGTGATCGCGGTCGACGTGAGCCCCGGGCGCCTCCAGACCGCGCAGGAGGTCGGCGCCACCCACGTCCTCGACTCCCGCGAGGGTGACGTCGCCGAGCGGATCCGGGCGATCGTGCCGGACGGCCTCGACGGGTCGGTCGACACCACCGGCCGCGCGGACGTCGTCAAGGACGCGGTCGCCGCGCTGCACACGCGGGGGACCTGCGCGGTCGTCGGCGTGGGCCCGAGCGAGAACGTCGAGATCGAGTGGCGGACGCTGCTCAACGGGCGGACGGTCACCGGCGTGATCTCCGGGAGCGCGGTGCCGCAGGTGCTCGTGCCGCAGTTGCTGGCCTGGCAGGCGGCCGGTCGTTTCCCGGTGGAGAAGCTGATCGCGCACTACGCGTTCGCCGACATCAACGAAGCCGCCGCCGCCACCAAGCGCGGCGACATCATCAAAGCTGTGCTCACGTTCTAGTGGGCGGCCAGCGCCGCCCTGGGCGGGCTCCAGCTCAGAACAACAAAAGTGCTTCGCGCTTGTGCTGGCACACGCATGTATGTGAAACGTTTATTGCGCGCGCTACCTGCGGAGGCGCGCTTCGTGGCGTCCGAATGAAGGCTCTGACCTGCGGGGACGCAGAACGGAAACACATTGCGGGACGTTGTCTCGGAGAGATTGACGCCTGAACGGGCTCCCCTTAACGTGAAGGCACTCCGGTGGCGCGGCCGGGGCAAACACCGCGCACCAAGCTTCAGATGCCGTGGAGATGGCAGTGGAAGCAGCACGTCCTGTGGTCGAATTCGACCACCACGCCCCGGAGTTCACGATCGACCCGGTGCGTCAGTACGCAGAACTCCGGGACAAGTCTCCGGTCGCCTGGACCGAGTCCTACGGCGGCCACTGGGTGACCACCCGGTACGACGACATCACCCGGATCGCCCGCGACGACGCGACGTTCTCGTCGGCTCGTAACGACATCGACGGCATCGCGTTCGTCATCCCGGAGAGCAAGGCCCTCCCGCAGTACCCGATCGAGCTCGACCCGCCGCAGTCGACGCCGTACCGCGAGCTGATCAACCCGCTGCTCAGCCGGTCGGCGGTCGAGGCGCTGGTCCCGATGATCGCGAAACACGTCACCGAGGTCATCGACGCGTTCATCGAGGACGGCAGCGCGGACCTGGTCCACCAGCTGACGAACCCGGTCCCGACCGCGGTGACGCTCGACTGGCTCGGGTTCCCGCGTGAGGACTGGAAGCGGCTGGCCGGTCCGATCCACGACCTGTTCGCGGCGATCCCGGGCAGCGAGCGGGAACAGCGCGGCGGCGCGGCGCTCGGCTTCATGGGCGACCGGATCTTCCAGCTCATGCACGACCGCCGGGAAGACCCGAAGGACGACGCGATCTCCTGGCTGGTCGCGCACGGTAAGGCGTTCTCCGACGACGAGCTGGCGTCGGTGATCTTCTTGCTGGTGGCCGGCGGCGTCGACACCACGACGTCGCTCACCGGCTCGACGCTCGTGCACCTCGCGAACCACCCCGAGGACCGGGCGCGCTTGATCCGCGAGCCGGCGCTGCTCGACGTCGCGACCGAGGAGTTCCTCCGCAAGTTCGCCCCGTCCCAGTCGATGGCGCGCACGGTCATGACCGACACGACGATCGGCGGCTGCCCGGTCGCGCACGGCGAGCGGGTGCTGATCCCGTGGATCGCGGCGAACCACGACCCCGAGGTGTTTCCGGACCCGGACCGCGTCATCCTCGACCGTGACCCGCGCGGTCACCTGAGCTTCGGCATCGGGTCCCACCGCTGCGCGGGCGCGCACCTGGCCAGGGCGATGTTCCGCGAGATGATCACCCAGGTCCTCGAACGGTTCCCGGACTACCGGCTCACCGAGCCCGCCACGCCCACCGAGTCCTGGGGCAACCAGTCCGGCTGGGACGCGATCCCGGTGACGTTCACGCCGGGGCGCAAGCGCGGCACCCCGGCCCCGAAGACCACGACCGGCCTGGACGTGCAGGTCCTGACGCTCGACGCGGTGACACCGATCGCGGACGGCGTGGTCTCGCTGCGCCTGGTCGGCGACGGTGAACTCCCGTCGTGGGAGCCCGGCGCGCACCTGGACCTGATCCTTCCGTCCGGCAAGGTCCGGCAGTACTCGCTGACCGGCGACCCGGCCGACCGGGAGTCCTACCAGGTAGCGGTGCTCCGCGAACCGGCCGGGCGCGGTGGCTCGGCGGAGGTGCACGAGGTGCTGACGCCCGGCGCCACGCTGCGCGTCCGGGGGCCGAAGAACCACTTCCCGCTGGTCGACGCCGAGCGGTATCTGTTCGTCGCCGGCGGCATCGGCATCACGCCGATCAGCGCGATGGTGCGGGCCGCGGACGCCCGTGGCGCGGACTGGACGCTGCTCTACGGCGGCCGTACCCGGGCGTCGATGGCGTTCGCGTCGGCGCTGCACGAGCAGTACGGCGACCGCGTCCGGCTGGTGCCGCAGGACGAGTTCGGCCACCCGGACCTGGCCGGGACGTTCGCTGCGGCACCGGAAGGCACCAAGGTCTACTGCTGCGGCCCCGAAGGGCTGCTGACCGCGGTGGAGAACACGGTCGGCGACCTGGAGCTGCACGTCGAGCGGTTCACCGGCGGTGGCGCCGACCGGGTGGCCCCGATCCCGGCCGACGCGCGCGCTTTCGAGGTGACGCTGGTTCGCGCCGGACACACGCTCCGCGTCCCGGCGAACCGCACGCTGCTCGAAGCGATCCGGGACGTCGTCCCCGGGGTGCCGTACGACTGCGAAGAGGGGTACTGCGGCTCGTGCGAGACCCGGGTGCTGGCCGGCGCGGCCGAGCACCGGGACAGCATCCTGTCCGAGGCCGAGCGCGCCGGCGGCAGCACGATGATGATCTGCGTCAGCCGGTGTGCGACCGACCGGCTGAGCCTGGACCTGTGAGCGCCGACCGTTGGAGCGGTGGCAAATCCCGGTCGCTCCCACGACCAGGATTTGACACCGCTCGGGCCCTACAGCGAGCCGGCGCCCAGCTCCTGGGTGAGCGAGCGCGTCACCCGGAGCAGGGACTGCGCGGCCGGCGAGTCGGTGTCACCGGCCACCGCGGCGGTGGTGCCGACGATCGCCATCGTGGCGACGATCTGCGCGTCCTGGAACACCGGCGCGGCGATCGTGCGGACGCCGTTGTCGGTGGGAGTGTTCACCGAGATGCCGCTCTCCCGGATCGTCTCCAGCTCCAGCCGGAGCTCCGGGTTACGGCGCAGCAGGGCCCCCAGCCCGGGGACCTCGTCCTCGGCCAGGAACGCGCAGAACACGCGGCCCTGCGCCGAGCGGGACATCGACAGCCGTGCGCCGGTACGGACGCTGATCCGCACCGTGCGGTCGGTGTTGTCGTCGACCCGGACGACGACCGCGGTGTCGCCGTCCCAGACCGAGAGCACGACGGTTTCACCCGCCTCGCGGACCAGCTCTTCCATGTACGGGCCGGCGATCGTGATGATCGGCAGCCCGGCGCGCGCGGCGGCGGACAGCGTCAGCACCTGGGGGCCGAGCGAGTACAGGGCCTCCCGCTCGTCGTAGCGGAGCAGGTTCACCGAGCGCAGGGCCTTGGTGTACCGGTGCGCGGTGGCCTTGCTGGTGCCCAGCCGAGCGGTGAGCTCGTTGAGGCTCAGCCGGGGACGTCCGACGCTGAACGCGCCGAGGATCGTCGCGGCCCGCTCGACCGCCTGGATCGCCGGCGTACCGCGCTCGGCGCGCGGGAGGTCGTCATCGTCGGGGGCGGGAGAAACCGGGGCGATTTCGGGCACAGGCTCAAGCATGAATCGTCCTTTTTGTGGCCGCATGCGACCACGGGGGCTTATCTCAGCAGGCGTGATGCTATCAACCGGATCGCCGCCGCTGGGTCCGTTGACAGTAAGCACTCTGCAATACACCATGTCGGAATGCGAGATGGCATCTCTCACAACGAGGACCGATGATGACACAGACAATGGCTGAAGGTCTGGTCGATACCGGCCACGGTGGCCTGATCGCGCAGGACTGGAACGCCCTGACCTTCCGGGTCAACCGCGAGGCGTACCGCTCGGCGGAGGTCTTCCAGGCCGAGCGCGAGCGGATCTGGGGCCACTCCTGGCTCTACCTCGGACACGAGACCGAGATCCCGAAGAAGAACGACTACAAGGTGCGGACGATCGGCGGGAAGCCGCTGATCTTCGTCCGCGGCGGCGACGGCGTGGTGCGGGCGTTCCTCAACTCCTGCCCGCACCGCGGCACCGTGGTCTGCCGGGACGAGCAGGGCAACGCCCGCAACTTCCAGTGCTTCTACCACGCCTGGACGTTCAACTCGTCCGGCAAGCTCTCCGCGCTCCCCGGCGACGACGCGTACGCCGAACTCGAGCGCTTCAAGGGTTCGATGGACCTGCGCCCGGTCGCGAAGCTCGACATCCACGAGGGTTTTGTCTTCATCTCGTACGACCCGGACGTGCCGCCGCTCCTGGAGCACCTGGGCGACGCGGCCGACATCCTCTCGATGGCCGCCGAGCAGTCAGCGGCCGGCATGTCCACGCTGCCCGGCATCCAGCGCTACGGCGTCAAGGGCAACTGGAAGCTCGCGGTCGAGAACGCGATGGACGGCTACCACTTCTCGCCGACCCACAACACGTTCGTCGGGTACCTGCGGGAGACCGGCTTCGCGGTCACCGACGACGACCAGTACGCCTACGACCTCGGCAACGGGCACTCGATGCTGGTGCTCACCGGGCACAACGGCCGGCTGGGCATGCTCTGGGAGCCGCGCTTCGGCGAGGAGGAGAAGGAGCGGACGAAGGCCAACCGCGAAGCCATGGCGCAGCGGCTCGGCCAGGAGCGCGCCGACACGATCGGCGACGCCAGCCGGATCCTGTTCGTCTGGCCGAACCTGCTGTTCTTCGACCTCGAAGCGCTGACGATCCGCCAGCTCGAGCCGGTCGCGCCCGGCCGCACCGACGTCCGGGCCTGGCAGTACGTGCCGACCGACGAGGACGACGAGGCCCGCGCGATGCGGCTCAAGACGATGACGAGCTTCGTCGGCCCGGGTGGCCTGGCCACGCCGGACGACATCGAGGCGTACGAGGCCGTGCAGCGCGGCATCGAGGCCAGCAAGGGCGACACCCGCGGCTTCAACGACTGGAGCGACATGTCCCGCGGAATGGAGCGGGAAGCAAAGGGCGAGAAGGGCCGCTCGATCGACGAAGGCGCCATGCGCAGCTTCTGGCGTCACTGGGACCAGTCGCTGGGCGCGGTGCCCGGCGTCGCCGCGACGAGCTATGAAGGGCCAACCGCATGAGCGCCCCGACCGTCACCGTCACCCGCGAGGACGCCGAGGACTTCCTCTACCAGGAGGCGATGCTCCTCGACGAGTGGCACCTCGACGCCTGGCTCGCGCTGTTCGAGGAGGGCGGCACGTTCGAGGTGCCGACCACCGACTACCAGGGCTGGGACCGCACCGGCGGTGGCTTCTTCGTCCTCGACGACTGGGACCTGCTCCAGGCGCGCGTCAAGCGGCTGAAGAGCCGGAAGGCGCACGCGGAGAACCCGCACTCGCGCACCCACCGGATGGTGACCAACGTCCGGGTGATCCGCGGCGCCGAGGGCATCGAGCTGAAGGCGAACTTCCTCATCAACCGGTTCCGCGACCAGACCCACCACACGTACGTGGGGCGCTACCACCACGACGTCGTGCTGAACGACGAGGGCGAACTGAAGTTCCTCCACCGCCGGGCGTACCTCGTGCACGAGCTGCTCGAGCCGGGCGCCCGACTCAGCTTCATCCTGTAGGGAGGCGCCGTGATCAGGCACGTGGTTGCATTCGCCTTCAAGGCAGGCGCGCCGGTCGACGCGATCCTCGCCGAGTTGGAGACCTTTCCGAGCAAGTATCCGCAGATGCGCAGCTTCGTGCTGGGGCCGAACATCTCCGAACGCGATACCCGGATGTCGCACGTTTTCACGATCGAGTTCGACGACGAGAACGATCTGAAGTCCTATCTCAACAGTGCTGAGCACGAGGCGTTCGTGCGGGAGAAGTGGCGGCCGGTCATCGCCCAGCAGACGATCGTCACGCTCTCCGCGCCGTCGCCGTTCCGATCGGAGAAGCCAGTGACCAACCGCCCGCGCGGCCCGTACGGCATCCAGTTCGCCCGGCTGGCCACCCCGGCTCTCGACGAGGCGATCGAGTTCTACACGTACCACGTAGGCCTCCAGGTGGAGGCGCGCACTCCCGAGTACGCGCAGCTGCGCGCCGGCATCGAGCAGTACTCGATCGAGCTGGTCAGCGACCCGAGCCTCACCGAATTCGACACGCTGGCGATCGGCCTGAGCGTCGAGTCCGAGGAGGTCCTCGACGACCTGGAGAAGCGGCTGC
Source organism: Cryptosporangium aurantiacum (assembly GCF_900143005.1). Lineage (NCBI taxonomy): Bacteria > Bacillati > Actinomycetota > Actinomycetes > Cryptosporangiales > Cryptosporangiaceae > Cryptosporangium > Cryptosporangium aurantiacum. The sequence continues at coordinate 156,001 of NZ_FRCS01000002.1, read as the reverse complement.
GCGCCGAGGGCGCGGAGATCTTCCCGCTGCACGAGCGCACCGCGTCGGTCTGCACCCGCGGCTTCGCGACGAAGGACCCGAACGGGCTGACGCTCGAGTTCGGCTGGGAGTTCTACGAGTACGCCGAGCCGCCGCTGCTCGAGTACCGGCCGGTCGAGCTCGTGCACCCGTTCCTCTCCACCGACCACTACGAGGAGAGCCAGCACTTCTACCTGAACGTGCTCGGCTTCCAGGCGTCGGACTACGTGATGACGCCGGGCCGCGGCTCGTCGTCGTTCCTGCGGTCGGAGAACCGGTACCACCACTCGCTCGCGCTGCGCCGCGACGACAAGTTCTACCTGGCGCACCTCTGCTTCAAGATGAAGAGCCTCGACCACGTCATGCGCGGCCGGGCCAGGGCGCTCTACAAGGGCACCGAGATCGCGTCCGACATCGTGAACCACTCCGCGTCGCACTCGATCGCGTTCTACCTGTACGACGCCCGGTTCGGGCCGCGCATCGAGCTGTGTGACGGCCACCGGGTCTTCACGCCCGAGCAGAACGAGACGCACAAGGCCCGCCGGATGGGCGGCGACCCGCGGAACATCGACGTCTGGCGCGCGGCGGCGGACGACTGGGAGCGGTTCTGACGGACGTCCTCGCGGTGCTCGCCGAACTGGCCGGCACCGCGAGCCCGCACGGCGGTGAGCGTCCGCGCGCGGAGAAGTTCGCCGCGTGGGCCGCCGAGCGGTGGCCGTTCATCGACTGGCAGGTGCGGCCGCTCGGCGAAAACTCCGCGAGCGTGCTGGCGTCCGTTCACGGCGGCTCGGCGGCCGAGCGTGCCCCAGCCGACATAGTGCTGTACTCCCATTTGGACACATCGCTGACCGGGGATCCGGTCGTGGATTCCGCGGTTACGGGCCGGGCCGATCCGGTGCCGGCGTACCGGCACGACGGCGACACCGTGAGCGGCTTCGGGCTCGGCGTCGCGAAGGCGCCCGCGGCGGCGGCGATCGTCGGGTTCGTGCGAGCCGCCGTGCCGAACACCCACCTCCTGCTCGCCGCCCGCGGAACGCACCGAACGTCCTGGGGGGCGCACCCGGCCACCGGCGTCACCGAGTACCTCGCGGCGTTCCCGCGCCCGGGCGCGGCCGTCGTCGCCAAGGGCGGGCCGCCGGGCGTGCTGCGGCAGGAACCGGCCGCGCTCTACCTGCGGATCCGGCTCGAAGCGGGCTGGGGTCCGCTGATGCTGCCGGGCCTGCTGCGCCCTCCGGGCGGCCTGCTGTCGCAGGCTGGTGCGCTGCTCGCCGCCGTCGAATCCTGGGGTTCGAACTACGCGGCGGACGTTACACAGCAGGCGCTTCGCGTCGACCCGTCGAGGCAGGACGGGGCGTCGTTCGGGCTCGGTGCGCTGCGTGCCGGGTCGCCGGAGAAGCCCGATCTCGCCCCGGCCGCGCTGGAGCTCTACTGCTACCTCGTGCTGCCCGGTCCGGTCGAACCAGGAGCCGCCGCGGCGTCGCTGGCCGCGCACCTGAGCGCGTTCGACGGCGTGCGCGTCGACGAGGAGCTGCTGGGCAACGGCCCCGGCACGCCCCCCGACGCCCCGGTCATCCAGGCCGCCACCGCCGCCTACGACGCCGAGTTCGGCCCCGGCGCCGGGGCGGGCTCCGACGCAGAGGCCGGCTCCGGGGCTCGCATCCCGGCGGTAGAGCCGATCCGTGGCTGGACGGGCTCCACCGACGGCGTGGTCTTCCGCGCCGCCGGCGTGCCCACCGCCCGCCTAGGCCCCCGCCCACTACCAAACACCGGCGACCCCCGCATCGACACGTTCTCCGTGCCGGAGTTGGCCCGCTGGTGTCACGTCTACGAGCGGCTCTTGTCCCGCACCCCGCGGATTCACGCGTAACCGGTCTGTAAGGCGGCGTTAGAGCCCGCTGTCGCGTCAAGCGCCGCGGAGCGGCCGGAGCAGCCCGGCGCGGCGCGCGCTCGGACGTGGGGCGATGGCTCGCACGAGCGAGGTCTGTCTCAGAATGAGATGCGCCGTCTCGCTTGACAAGATGAGATCACGCATTTGAAGATCAGCGCATGGAAACGCTCGTCACCCGCTACGGCATCGCCCGGGTCGAGGGCGACGAGCTGGCCGTCGTCGACCTACCGCTCCCGAACCTGCGGTGGCTGTTCAAGGCCGGGCAGACGCTGGCCGACGTCGAGACCGCGCCGGTCACGCGTCGCCTCGCCAAGGCCGACCTGGACGAGGTCGTCGTGCCGCCGCTGGGTCTGGACACCGCGGTCTGGGGCGTCGGGCTGAACTACCACGGCAAGGCGGCGCTGACCGGCCGACCGGTCCCGACCGAGCCGATCCTGTTCCTCAAGCCGTCGAGCGCGCTGGCCGCGCACCGAGCCGCGTTACCGATCCCGGCCGACCTCACCACGCAGTTCGACTACGAGGCCGAGGTCGGCATCGTGCTCGCCCGCGCGCTGCACGACGCCCGGCCGGAGGACGTCTGGGACGCGGTCGGCGGCGTCATCGCCGCGAACGACTCCACGGCCCGGGACGTCATGAAGGCCACCGGCACACCGACGCTGGCCAAGGGCTTTCCCGGCTGCGCGCCGCTGGGCCCCACGATGCTGCCGCCCTCCGACCTCGCCGATCGGGACGCGATCCCGGTCGCTTCCTGGGTGGACGGCGAGGAGCGCCAGCGCAGCTCGACCGCCGATCTGATCTTCGACGTCCCCGAGCTGCTGTCCCGGCTGTCCCGGTACGTGCGGCTGGAGCCCGGGGACGTCGTCCTCACCGGTACGCCACCCGGCACCGGGCAGGACCGGAACGACTACCTGCGCCCCGGCCAGGAAATCCGGATCGCGGTCGGCCCGCTCGTGCCGCTCGTGAACACCGTCGCCTGAAAGTCACCCATCGGAGTCCCACCACGGGACCCGCTCTCGTGGAGGTCTCCATGTCCGAAGCTCGTTACGACACCGTCTTGCGCGGTGGCACGGTGCTCGACTCGGCGTCCGGGCGGAACGAGGTCGCCGACCTCGCGATCGCCGACGGCAAGGTCGCCGCGATCGGCGCCGGCCTGGCCGACAGCGCGGCCGCCGCGACCGCGGAGATCGTCGACGTGCGCGGCGCGTCCGTGCTCCCCGGCCTGGTCGAGGGCCACACACACATCTTCCACAAGGTCTCCAAGGTCGGCGCGCCCCAGGACGAGGCCCACCTCCGCCGGGGCGTCGTGGCCGCCGCCGACGCCGGTACCGCTGGTGCGAGCACGTTCCCCGCGTTCCGGACGCTCGTCGTCGAGCCGACCGTGATGCGGATCGTCAACTTCCTCAACGTGTCGGTGCTCGGCCTGATCGACTTCCGCTACGGCGAGCTGCTCAACCCCGACACGTTCAACGTCGAGGACGCGCTGGAGACCGCCGCGCAGAACCCGGACGTCGTCCGCGGGTTCAAGATCCGGCTGTCCGAGGACGTGCTGGGCGACAAAATTGTGCCCCTCCTCGAAAAAGCGATCGGCCTCGGCGAGCAGGCCGGTCTCCCGGTGATGGTCCACATCGGTGAGACCGCGCTGACGCTGCCGGAGATCCTCGACCGGATGCGTCCGGGCGACATCATCGCCCACTGCTACACCGGCAAGGAGAACGGCATCCTCGACGAGAACGGGGCCGTGCTGCGCGAGGTCTACAAGGCGCGCGAGCGGGGTGTGCTCTACGACTCGGCGCACGGCAAGTCGAACCTCTCGTTCAAGGTCGCGAAGCCCGCGATCGCCGAGGGCTTCCTGCCGGACGTGCTCAGCTCCGACACGTCCGGCCGCAACTGGCGCGGCCCGGTGTTCGACCTGGTGACGTCGATGTCGAAGTTCCTCGCGCTGGGCGTCCCGATGTCGGAGATCCTGCCGCGCGTCACGACCGCGCCGGCTCAGCTGCTCGGACTGGACGCCGAGGGTTACGGCTCGCTGACGGTCGGCGGACCGGCGCACGTCACCGTGCTGAAGGAGGTCGGCTCCGCGGTTCTCCCGGACGCCGCAGGCAACACGATCGAGGCCCCCCGGCTCGAGCCCACCGCGGTGTTCGTGAACGGCGTCTCCCAGGAACTGACCGAGTGGCGCGGCAACGCCCCTTCGGCCTGAGTCAGTAAGGCACCACCATGGCCTACGTCGTCACCGATGCCTGCATCGACGTCCAGGACCGCTCCTGCATCGAGGAGTGCCCGGTCGACTGCATCTACCCCGGTCCGCGGATGATGTACATCAACCCGGAGGAGTGCGTCGACTGCGGACGCTGCGAGCCCGCGTGCCCGGTCGTCTCGATCTACCACGAAGAGGACCTGCCCGGGGACAAGGAGCAGTTCGCCTCGATCAACGAGACCGTGTTCCTCACGCTCGGGGTCGGTTCGCCGGGGGGCGCCCGCAAGGTGCCGCCACTCCCGGCCGACCACGAAGAGGTGGCGTCGTGGACCAAGTAGACGTCGACGTCCTGATCATCGGCGCCGGTCCGGTCGGGCTCTACGGCGCGTACTACGCCGGGTTCCGCGGGATGTCGGTCGCGGTGCTGGACTCGCTGCCCGAGGTCGGCGGCCAGCTCGCGGCGCTGTACCCGGAGAAGAACATCTACGACGTCGCCGGGTTCCCGGCCGTGCGCGGCCAGGACCTCGTCGACGCGCTGTTCGAGCAGGCCCAGCAGTCGAAGCCGACGTTCCTGATGGAGCAGCGGGCGACGACGATCGAGGTGCACGACGACGGGGTCACGGTGACCGCCGTGGCGAGTACACCCGGCGACCCGGGCGTCACCGTGCACGCGAGAGCGATCCTGATCGCCGGTGGCATGGGCACGTTCGAGCCCAAGGAGTTGCCCGCTGGTGGTGACTTCGCGGGTCGTGGCCTGCGGTACTTCGTGCCGCGGCTGGCGGACCTGGCCGGACACGACGTGATCGTGGTGGGCGGTGGTGACTCGGCGGTCGACTGGGCGCTGGCACTGGAACCGGTGGCGAACAGCGTCGCGCTGGTGCACCGCCGGGACGCGTTCCGGGCGCACGAGAAGAGCGTCTCGAAGCTCCAGGAGTCCTCGGTCGAGCTGATCACCCCGTACGAGGTGGTGGCGGTGGACGGCGCGGACGCGGTGGAAACCGTCACGCTGGAGCACGTGGAGTCCAAGGAGACCATCTCCCGGGACGTGAAGACAATCGTCGCCGCGATCGGCTTCCTCACCGACCTGGGGCCGATGGCAGACTGGGGCATGGACCTCAAGCGCCGCCGGATCCTGGTCGACCGCACGCAGCGGACGAACCTGCCGCGGGTGTTCGCGGCCGGTGACATCGCGATGTACGAGGGCAAGGTCGCGCTGATCTCGGTGGGCTTCGGCGAGGCCGCGACCGCGATCAACCACATCGCGCCGCTGGTCAACTCACGCTGGAAGACCACCCCCGGCCACAGCTCGGACGCGCTGTGACCCGAGCGGAGCTGCGGGCCGCGCTGGCCACGGGCGTCCGGGGGACGTTCGTGAAGCTCGCGGGCGACGAGCCGATCGACCTCGCGAAGGCGGCGGGCGCCGACTTCGTGGTGGTCGACCTGGAGCACTCGCAGCTCTCCGAGGAGCAGGCCCGCCGTGCGGTGAGCCGGGCGACCGCGATCGGCCTGCCCGCGCTGGTGCGGATACCCACCGTGGATTCCGGGCTGATCAACCGGCTCCTGGAAGCGGGGGCGGCGGGCATCCAGCTCTCGACGCTCCGCTCCGCCGCACAAACGCGAGCCCTGACAACCGCCACCCGCTACGCCCCGGACGGCACCCGCAGCATCTCCCTCGCCCACCCGGGGGCCGGCTACAGCGGCGTCCCGCTCGCCGACTATCTGGCCACCGAGCGCGAAGAACCGCCGCTGCTCGTCGGCCAGATCGAGACGGCGACCACCGACGACCCGCTGCCGGACGTCGTCCGCGGCCTGGACGTGGTTTTTCTGGGCGTGACCGACCTCGCCGTGAGCATCGGCCTCGGCGACACGGCAGCGTTCGAAGAACGCGTCCGCGAGGTCCGGGCGGCGGGCCCGCTCACCGGCTCCTGGTGTGCCACCCCCGAGGCGGCCACGACCGCTGAGGCCGCCGGCGACCGGTACGTGGTCATCGGCTCCGACCTGCAGTTCCTGGCCGCCGCGCTGCGGAAGACCCTGGGAGAAACCCGATGAAGCTCAGCGAAGCGCTCTACCGGACGGTCGTGAACTGGGACGACGTCCCCGAGGACGTGATTCGGCCCGGCGTGCGGCGCCGGGTCTACAGCACCGACGAGGTCATGCTCTGCTGGCACTCGCTCTCGGTCGGCATGGACCTGCGGCCGCACTCACACGCCGACTTCGACCAGCTCGCGATGATCCTGGCGGGCGAGGCCGACTACTACATCGAGGGCACCCCGCACCGGATGACCGCGGGGTCGATGCTGCTGGTTCCGGCCGGTGCCGAGCACTACATCCAGCCGCTCACCGAGCCCTGCATCAACCTCGACGTGTTCGCGCCGCCGCGTGAGGACTACGCCGCCATCGCGGGCAAACTCCCTGCTGTGTTGAATGTGGGTCCATGAGCTCGTTCGAAATCGTCGTGGTGGGCAGCCTCAACGTTGACGTCACGGTCGACGTCCCGCAGGCGCCCGAAGCTGGTCAGACCCTGCTGGGTGGCGACGCCCGCCGTAGCGGCGGTGGCAAGGGCGGTAACCAGGCCGTGGCCGCGGCGCGGCTGGGACGCAGCACCGCGATGGTCGGTGCGGTCGGCGCCTCCGACGGCGAGTTCCTGCTGAGCCTCCTGCGCGGCGAGAACATCGACATCAGCGGCGTCCGGCAGGTCGAAGCCCCGACCGGGCAGGCGTTCGTCTTCGTCGACACCGAGGGCGACAGCACGATCGTGGTGAGCCCCGGCGCGAACGACCACGTGGAGGTCGACCGCGAGCTGGTGGCCGCCGCCCGCTGCGTCCTGCTCCAGCAGGAGGTGCCCGCGGCGGTGGTCGAGGAAGCCGCGTCGGTGGCCAACGGGATCGTCGTGCTGAACCCGGCGCCCGCTCGGCCGGTCGCCCCGTCGCTGCTGGCCAACGTCGACGTGCTGGTGCCCAACCGCGGTGAGCTGCTGGGCCTGGCCGGCGGCGTCGACCGGGGTGACCTGGTGCAGCTCGCCCAGAACCTGGGCACCCGTGGCCCGGTCGTCGTCACGCTCGGCGCCCAGGGGTGCCTGGTCGTCGAGGCAGAGCGGTCGACGCGGGTGCCCGCCGAGCAGGTCAAGGCCGTGGACGCGACCGCGGCGGGCGACAGCTTCTGCGCCGCGATCGCCGACGCGCTGCTCGACGGCGCGGACATCGTCGAGGCCGCGCGCTGGGCGACCAGGGTCGCCGCGGTCACCGTCACCCGCCAGGGCGCGATGGCGTCGCTACCGACCAAGGACGAACTCGCCTGACCCCCTGATTGGTGGCTACGGCCTGCTCAGGAACCCCGTCGATCTGCCGTATCGGTCGGTGAGACATCCGACGTCGGGGGGTCGAGCGGTGACCGTAACCAACGGGGTGCAGGCGGAGGAGGCCCGGCTGGCGGTCCTGCGCGGCCATCGGATCATGGATACCGAGGCCGAGCCGGAGTTCGACGACATCGCCCTGCTCGCCGCCGAGATCTGCGGCACCCCGATCGCGATGGTCAGCCTGGTCGACGACGAGCGTCAGTGGTTCAAGGCGCGGGTCGGTGTGCCGTACGACGAGGGGTGCCGGGACTCCGCGTTCTGCGCGCACGCGCTGGAGCAGCAGGACGTGCTCGAGGTGCCGGACGCCGTGAGCGATCCGCGGTTCGCGACGAATCCGCTGGTGCTGGGCGAGCCGTTCATCCGGTTCTACGCCGGTGCGCCGCTGCGGGTGGAGGGCGGCGTCAGCCTGGGCACGGTGTGCGTGGTCGACCATCAGCCGCGCACGCTCACCCCGTCCCAGCGTCGCGCGCTACGGGCGCTGGCCAGGCACGCGGCCGCCGAGATCGAGCTGCGCTCGTACGCGCGCCGGACCGCGGACGTCAACCGGCGCGTCGTCGAACTGGAAGACCTCAAGAATCGGATCCTCACCACGGTCAGCCACGAGCTGCGGACGCCGCTGTCGTCGATCCGCGGTTACCTCGAACTGCTGCTCGACGACGCCGACCCGCTCGACCAGGAGACCGGCCGGGACTTCCTCGCGGTGATCCAGCGCAACGCCCACCGCCTGACCAGCCTGGTCGACGACATGCTGTTGGCGACCAAGGTCGGCTCCGAGGGCATCGAAGTGGTCCGGGTGCCGATCGACCTGGCCGACCTGGTAGCCGCGGTGGTCGCGGGGAGCCGTCCGCTGGCCGAGCACAAGGGCCTGGAGGTGTCGTTCGAGAAACCCGGGCCGGTCATCGTCGCCGGGTCGCACCGCGAGCTGACCCAGGCGCTGCAGCACGTCGTGCTCAACGCGATCAAGTTCACGACCGACGGCGCGATCACCGTGCAGGTCACCGGCGAGCCGAGGCCCACGGTCATCGTCACCGACACCGGTACCGGCATCGACGAGGGGGAGATCCCGCGGCTGTTCGACCCGTTCTACCGGTCCGAGACCGCTGAGGCGGCGGCGATCCAGGGCCCGGGCCTCGGGCTCACGCTGGTGCGGGCGATCGTCAACGCGCACGGCGGCCAGGTCGACCTGCGGAGCAGGCTCGGCGCGGGCACCACGGTCGTTCTGCAGTTCCCGCCCTCGGCCGAAGTGCTGGTATGACCGTCAGCGAGTCACGGGTAACCGATCCGGAGCGGCTGCGTGTCCTCGCCGCGACCGGTCTGCTGGACGGGCCGTCGGTCGAAGTGTTGGACCGGCTGACCGGCCTCGCGACCCGGGTGATCGGCGCGCCGGTGGCGCTCGTCTCGCTGGTGGACGCCGGTCGGCAGTTCTTCGTCAGCGCGGTGGGCCTGCCCGAGCCCTGGGCCGGGCGCAGGCAGACGCCGCTGAGCCACTCGTTCTGCCAGCACGTGGTGCGAACCGGCGCCCCGCTGGTGGTCAGCGACGCCCGCGCCGACGAGTTGCTCTGTACGAACCTGGCCATCCCCGACATCGGCGTGATCGCGTACGCCGGGTTCCCGCTGCACTCGCCGGACGGATACGCGCTCGGCTCGTTCTGCGTCATCGACACCCGGCCCCGCGTGTGGACGCCTGCCGAGCTGGCGATCGTCGAGGACCTGGCGGCGGCGGCCGAGTCCGAGCTGGCCGTGCGGCTCAGCCACGCCCGGGTGGTGCGGGAGACCCAGCAGACCGCGGCGATCCTGGCGGCGGCAACCGACGCGTTCGTCTCGGCGAACGTCGACGGCACGGTACGGATCTGGAACGCGGCCGCCGAGCGGCTGTTCGGCTGGACGGCGTCCGAGGCGATGGGCAGGCCGCTGACCGACCTGATCATCCCGGAGCGGTTCCGCGCCGCGCACGACGCCGGGATGCAGCGGGTCCGGGAGAGCGGCCGGTCGACGCTGGCCGGGCAGCGACTCGAACTGGCGGCGCTGGACCGGGAGGGCAGGGAGTTCCCGGTCGAGATGGTGCTGCAGGCCCAGACGATCGACGACGGGATGGCCTTCCACGCGTTCCTGCACGACATCAGCGAGCGGCATCGCGTCCGGGCGGAGCTGGACCGCGAACGGACGTTCCTCGCGTCACTGCTCGACAGCCTGGAGAGCGGCGTGGCGGCCTGCGACGCCGAGGGACGGCTGGTGCTGGTCAACCGGGCCCTCCGGGAACAGGACGTGCTGGCGGACGGTCTGCGCAGCGACACCTGGGCCGAGCAGTACGGCCTCTACGGGGCGGACGGCGTGACGCCGCTGGCCGCGAGCGACGTCCCGCTCGCCCGCGCGTTTCACGGCGAGACCGTGCACCGGGCCGACCTCGTCGTCCGCCGCCCGGGGAGGCCGCCCCGGCAGTACCGGGCCAACGCCCAGCCGATCCGCGCCGCCGACGGCCGCCGGCTGGGTGCGGTGGTGGCCCTGCACGACGTCACGGCTGCCGTGCGCACCGGGTTGCTGCGCGACGTCCAGCACGCGGTGGCGACCAGCCTCGTGGATGCCCGGACGATCGCGGACGCGGCCACCCGGACCGTGGGCGCGGTGGCGGGTGGCCTGGGCTGGGTGCGTGGCGAGTACTGGCAACTCAGCGACGACGAGCAGACGCTCACCCGCATCGGCTCCTGGACGGCGCAGGGCAAAAAGTTGGCAGAACCGGAAACCTGCGGCTTCGCGGATCAGGTTCGGGCCACGGCCAAGCCACTCCAGGCGGCGGATCCGGTCCCGACGCTCGGGCTCCCGGTCCGCAGCGGGGACCGGGTCCTCGGCGTGCTGGTGTTCCTGCACGACGGTCCGATGGACGTCGACGCCGACCTGCTCAGCCGGTTGGACGGGATCAGCGCGCACGTCGGCCGGTTCGTCGAACGCCGCCGTGCCGAGGCGGCGCGGCAGGCGTTCGAGCGGGTGGTCTCCGCCATCGACGACTACGTCTGGACCGTCGAGGTCACCCGGGACGGGGGTGCCCGGCTGATCTACGCCAGCCCGAACGGCGCCGCGGTCTTCGGTGCCGACCTGCGGACGCCGGACGGCGAGACCGTCCAGCTGACCGATCTCGTCCACCGGGAGGACGCCGCCGCGCTGGAGGCGTTCCAGGCGGGGGTGCGGGAGGGCCGCGCGAGCGAGTTGGAGGCGCGTTTTGTCGGCGCGGACGGTGTGGTGCGGTGGATCTGGACTCGGTCGGTGCCCCGCCAGGAGGACGGGCGGCTGTTCATCGACGGGATCTGCACCGACGTCACCGAGCGCCACCGGATCTCCGCGGAACGCGAAGCGCTGCTGGAACGCGAGCAGCAACAGGTCCGTGAGCTGCGGGAACTCGACCGGATGAAGGACGAGTTGGTGGCGCTGGTGACCCACGAACTCCGCTCGCCGATCACCTCGATCCGCGGCTACCTGGAGCTGGTCCTGGACGAGGCCGAAGCGTGCACACCGCAGGCGGGCGACTTCCTCCGCATCATCGAGCGCAAGGCCGCCGACCTCCAGCAGCTCACCGACGACCTGCTGGACCTCGCGCGCCTGGACGCCGGCGAGATCTCGGTGGACCCGCGCCCGGTCTCGCTGACGCGGTTGCTCAACGAGGTCGCCACCGACCACCGGCCCGCCGCGGAGGCGAAACACCTGACCGTCGACGTCGCGACCGACGGCCCGGTCGTGGTCCCGGTCGACCCGACCCGGTTCCGGCAGGTGCTCACGAACGTGCTCTCGAACGCGGTCAAGTACACGCCGGAGGGCGGCCGGGTCACGGTCCGGGCGGTGCGCGCGGACGACATCGTGACGGTCAGCGTCGCTGACACCGGCATCGGTATCCCGGCCGACCAGTACGCGCGGTTGTTCGAACGGTTCTTCCGGACGAGCAACGCGGTGCAGCAGGGGATCAAGGGCACCGGGCTCGGGCTGGCGATCACCAGGGCCATCGTCGAGCGGCACGGCGGCACGATCACCGCGCGGCCGGGGACGCCGACCGGCACGGTCTTCACGATCACGCTCCCGGCAGCGACACCGTGAACGTCGTGCCCCGGCCCGGTTCGAGCAGCACCGTGCCGTCGTGGGCCTGCACGATCGCCTTGACGATCGCGAGGCCCAGCCCGGCGCCTGCCCGGGACGGCGTGGTCGTGCTGCCCCGGTAGAACCGGTCGAACAGGTGCTCGCGGTCGGCGTCCGGGATCCCGGGGCCGTCGTCGGAGACGGTCAGCACGACCCGGTCGGACACCGTGGTGACGGCCACCCGCACCGCGGTGCCCTCCGGGGTGTGCCGGAACGCATTGCCGACCAGGTTGCGGACGACCTGCCGGATCCGCTCGGGGTCGCCGAGGATGGTGGCCGGACCCGGGTCGTCCAGCGTCAGCGGGCGGTCGGCGTCGAGGACCCGGGCATCCGCGCAGACCTCGGCGGCCAGCGCGGCGACGTCGACCGTCTCCTGCTCCAGCGGACGCCGCTCGTCGAGCCGGGCGAGCAGCAGCAGGTCCTCCACCAGCACGCCGACCTCGGCCGACTTCTCGGCGATCCGGGTCATCGCGACCTCGACGCCGTCCGGCTGCGGCAGCGCGCCCTGGAAGTAGAGGTCCGCCCAGCCCTGGATCGTCGTCATCGGGGTGCGCAGCTCGTGCGAGGCGTCCGCGACGAACCGACGTAGCTGGTCCTCGGCGGTGCGCCGCTGGTCGAACGCCTGGTTCAGGACTCCCGCGAGGCGACCGATCTCGTCCTGGCGCCGGGGCGCCGGAATGCGCTGGTCGCGGTCGCCCGCGGCGACAGCGGCGGCGGCCGTGGCGATCGCGCCGACCGGCCGCAGACCGATCCGGATCACCGCGAGCGAGAGCGCGGCGACCGCTACCAGCGCCACCCCGCTCGCGATCACCTCGGTGACGAGCAGCTGGTTCAACGTGCCCTGGTTGGTGTCGCGCGGGGCGACGACCACGACGCCGCTGAACGCCCGGTTGATGGTCGCGTCGTCGGGGTCGTCGAACTGCCGGTACAGCACGCGGCTCGGCACCCCCTCGATGTCGAGGTACGAGTAGCCGACCGGCACCTCGCCGCGGGTGAAGCGGGCACCGAGACCGCCGTCGCCGGACTCCTCGTACGTCCGGATCCCTCCGCCGGTCGCGAGCGCGATGTCGTCCCCGCGGCCCGGGGTGACCATGAGTGCTCCCGACGCGGGGCGCGCCAGCCGGGCGGGGAACGTGAACGCGATCTCGAACCCGTTGTCGCCCTGGAAGGTGGGGTCGATGTTCTGGCGGAGCTCCTCGGCGGTCGCGGCGAGGTCGTCGTCGAGGCGGGCCTTGAGGTAGGAGTCGAGCGTGACGTAGAGCGCGACGTCGGTGCCGACGAGGCCGAGCGTCACCAGGAGCACGATGCCGGCGAGCAGGCGGGCGCGGAGCGTGATGGGCTTCATCGGGCCGGCGTCCGCAGCACGTAACCGAAGCCGCGCACGGTGTGCAGCAGCGGTGGATCCACCACGTCGACCCGCTTCCGCAGGTGCGACATGAACTTCTCGACGACGCCCGCGTCGCCGCCGAAGTCGTACTGCCAGACCCGCTCGAGGATCTGGGCCTTCGAGACCACCCGTCCGGCGTTCTGCAGCAGGTAGCGCAGCAGGCGGTACTCGGTCGGTGACAGCTCGATCAGCCGGTCGCCGCGGCGGACCTCGTGCGTGTCGTCGTCCATCCGCAGGTCGGCGTAGGCCAGCGCCGGGGGCGCGTCGCCCCGCACCCGGCGGAGCAGCGCGTGTGCCCTAGCGATGACCTCGGCGACGCTGAACGGCTTCGTGACGTAGTCGTCGCCGCCGAGCACCAGACCGGTGACCTTGTCGTTCGTCGCGTCCCGGGCGGTGAGGAACAGGACGGGGCAGCGGTGGCCGTCCCGCCGTAGCCGCCGGGCCACGTCGAAGCCGTCGATGTCGGGCAGCATCACGTCCAGGATCACCAGCTCCGCGCCGTGCTCACCGAGCAGCCGTAAGGCCTGGGTGCCGGTGTCTGCCGCGGTCGGGGTGAACCCGGCGAATCGCAGGGTGGTCACCAGGAGCTCGGCGATTCGGGGATCGTCGTCGACGACCAGTACCCGGGCCGCTCCGGCGTCGAGGTCAGCGAGATCGGTCACCGGCTCAGCGTCCCGCGGAGCGGTCACCCCGAACAGGGATCCTTGCGAACGGTCAGCAAACCGTCAGCCGGCCGGCGATCAGCTGTCGGGACTCACAGGTTGTCGGGGTGCGCCCCGGCGGTGCGGATCGCGGCCGCGAGGGTCTCGGCCGACTCCGGCACCGAGCGGTCGGTGCGCAGCAGGACGAACTCGACGTCGCCGAGCGGTGGTAGGCGGTACTGCGGTGGCACCTCGGACAGCCCGGCAGGCCCCAGGCGCTGCACGAACGGCACCACGCCGAGGCCACCCAGCGCGGCGGCGGCCAACCCGTTGAGGCTCGCGCTCGTGCACACCGTCCGCCACGGACGCCGCTGCTCGGCCAGCACCGCGAGCGCGCGTTCCCGGGTCAGGCTCGGCGGCGGGTAGATGATCAGCGGAACCGGCCCCGCCGGGTCGAGCCGCAGGTCCGGGACGCCGAGCCAGGCCAGCTTCTCCCGGTACACGAGCTGACCGTCGGACTGGCCGTCCAGCCGCTTGGCGAAGACCAGGTCGAGCTCCCCGGCGCGCAGGCGGTCGTGCAGCACCCCGCTCAGCTCGACGGTCAGCTCCAGGTCGACGAGCGGGTGCGTGCGCCGGAAGTCACGGAGGATCCGCGGCAACTGGGTCAGCGCGAGGTCCTGCGAGACGCCGAACCGCAGCCGCCCGCGCAGCTCCGACCCGGCGAAGTACCCGGCTGCCTGCTCGTGGATTTCCGCCAGCGCCCGCGCGAACCCGAGCATCGCCTCACCATCGGCGGTCAGCAGGACCGTGTGGGTGTCGCGCAGGAACAGCGGCCGGCCGGTCGCCTGCTCGAGCTTGCGGACGTGCTGGCTGACCGTCGACTGCTGGACGCCCAGCTCGGCCGCGGCCCTGGTGAAGCTTCGCACGCGAGCCACGGCGAGGAACGAACGCAGCTGCACCGGGTCGAACATCATCACATTTTATGATCACAGTCAGAGCGGTGATCGCACTTCACGATCTCCGCGGCGTGCCGCAGAGTTGATCACCATGCTCCGTCGTTTCCGCCCCGACCCGTACATCGTCGCGCTGCTCACGATGGTGGCGCTCGCGTCCGCGCTGCCGGCCCGGGGCGTCGTCGAGGACGTTCTCGACCAGCTGATCGTCGTCGCCATCGGCTTTTTGTTCTTCCTGTACGGCGCGCGGCTGTCGACGGAAACCGTGATCGCAGGCATCAAGCACTGGCGGTTGCACCTGCTGGTGCTGGCGTTCACGTTCGTGCTGTTCCCGGTGCTCGGGCTGGTGATCCGGTTGCTGCCGGACGCGGTGCTCTCGTCCGAGCTGGCCGCCGGTGTTGTGTTCCTGTGCCTGTTGCCGTCGACCGTGCAGTCGTCGATCGCGTTCGTGTCGATCGCGAAGGGCAACGTGGCGGCGGCGATCTGCACGGCGTCCCTGTCGAACGTGCTCGGCGTGGTGCTGACGCCCGTGCTGGTCGCGGTGCTGCTCAGCGACACCGGGATGAGCTTCTCCGGTGGCACGGTGCTGAAGATCGTCGTCCAGCTGCTGGTGCCGTTCGCGCTCGGGCAGGCGCTGCGGCCGTGGATCGGCGGGTTCGTCGGACGGCACAAGAAGGTGCTCGGACTGCTCGATCGCGGCTCGATCCTGCTGGTCGTCTACACCGCGTTCAGCGGAGCGGTCGTGGCGGGCGTCTGGAGCAGCCTCTCCGGGTGGGACCTGGTCGCGCTGGTGGCCGTGTGTGTCGTGCTGCTCGCTGCGGTGCTGCTGATCACCGGCTTCGTCTCGCGGAAGCTCGGCTTCAACCGCGAGGACCGGATCACGATCGTCTTCGCGGGCTCGAAGAAGAGCCTCGCCACCGGCGTGCCGATGGCGACGGTCCTGTTCGCCGGTACCGGTGCCGGCCTGGTGATCCTGCCGCTGATGCTCTTCCACCAACTGCAGCTGATCGTCTGCGCGGTGCTGGCCCGCCGTTGGGGTGCTGCTCCTGCTTCGTCGGACGCTGACTCGCCTGCCACCGCGCCCACGCCGGCCACCGCCTGACGTCGGTTACCCGACTCGCGCGCAGGGTAGAAGTACTCATCGCTCGGGGCGCGCGGCTCGGCACGCTCGGACCATGGTTACGGAGCGCCGCCGCAGCTCGGCACTGGAGATTGTCCTGACGACGTTCGCGCTGATCGTGCTCGGCGCGTGGTTCGTGGCGATGTGCCTCTACGGGCCGTTCCTCGCGCTCGTCGGTCCGGACTGCGATGCGGATCGCGGACTGGCCTGCACCGTAGCCGGAGGCTGGCTGATGATCAGCCTGCCTGCGGTGTCGACGTTGATCGCGTTGATCGTCGCGCTGTTCGGCTTCCGCTACCGCGGGTGGGGGCGCGCCGGTGTCATCGGCGCGGCCTACCTTGTGCCGCCGCTCGGGCTCGCGATCGCCATCCAGATGGCGGGGGGCGCGTTCTGAGCGCTCAGAGGCGGAACACGAACGCGTAGGAGATCGCGGCAGCGACGAGCGCCCCGATCACCGCGCCGAGGATCGTCCAGCCGAACGGGAACGCCAGCAGCACGAACGTCAGCACTCCGGCGACGGCGGGAACCACCGGCTTCGGAACGGCCGGGATCGTCGGGCGGTGGTCGGTGTGCGGGTCGGGGGTGGCGTCGGCCTCCTCCCGGTCTTCCGCGATCTCCGCGGGGGAGCGGGTGTCGACCTCGTCGTAGGTCGTGGCGAGCGCGTCGTGGTGCGGATCCGAGTCGAGGTCGGTGGAACGATCCGCGTCCGAGGGGTTCACAGTCATGTCGTGTCGCTACCCGGCGGACGCGCACACGAAAACGCCCGGCCTTCTCGGCCGGGCGTCGCGCTGGGGTCAGCGTTCCTCGTGGAGCTCCGCGTGGCGACCTGCGTCTCGGCACGGTGTCGTACTTCGGGGGTGTCAGCGTTCCTCGCGGAACTCCACGTGGCGACCTGCGTCTCGGCACGGTGTCGTACCTCGGGGGTGTCAGCGTTCCTCGCGGAACTCCACGTGGCGACCTGCGTCTCGGCACGGTGTCGTACTTCGGGGGTGTCAGCGTTCCTCGCGGAACTCCACGTGGCGACCTACGCGGGGGTCGTACTTCGTCAGCGTGAGCCGGTCGGGGTCGTTCCGCCGGTTCTTCCGGGTGACGTACGTGAAGCCGGTGCCCGCGGTCGACCGCAGCTTGACTACCGGGCGGAGCTCGTTGCCCTTGGCCATTTCTCTCTCCCACTCGCCGGAGCTTGCGGTTAGTGTAACGAAAACCATGTTCAAGTATTCCGCCGTGCGCGGGAACATGTGACCAGTGGGTTGGGTTATCCAACCGAGCGGCCAGAAAGTGGCCGCGAACAGAGAGGAACGTCGGCATGAAGCCTGGTATCCACCCCGAGTACCGCCCGGTGGTGTTCCGTGACCGGTCGGCGGACGTGGCGTTCCTGACCCGCTCGACGGTGACCACGAGCCGCACGATCGAGTGGTCGGACGGCACCACATACCCGCTGGTCGAGGTCGACATCTCGTCGGCCAGCCACCCGTTCTACACCGGTAAGCAGCGCATCCTCGACAGCGCCGGTCGCGTCGAGAAGTTCCGCGCTCGCTACGCGAAGAAGAAGTAAGCCCCGCTCCCGGGAGCCCACAGGGCCGTTGGTTAGGGCCCTTGGGCTACCGGGGGAGGCTTGTGTGCGCGTGGTGCGTGCGCTCGGGCTGCTCGTCGCGGTCGTCGTACGCGGCACGGCGCGGCCGAATCGATGCGGACCCAGGGATTTCTCAAAACTAACAGTGTTTGCCATCGGTCGTCGGTAACAATCGGCGCGTGCTCACCGCGCGAATTCCGCAACTAGCCGACGCCGGCACCGGCCCCGGCCGGCCGGAGGTCCGCGCGCTGCTCGAGCAGGTTCGTGCACATCAGGGCGGTGGCCTCGTCGTGCAGGGCCCGCCCGGAATCGGCCGGACGTCGCTGCTCCGGTACGCCGCGGACGCCGCCCAGGGTTTTGTCGTCCTGACCGCCGAAGGCGTGGAGGCCGAGTCGGACCTCCCGTTTGCCGCCCTGCACCGGCTCCTGATGCCGCTCGCGGCCCGGGTCTCCACGCTCCCGAAGCTCCAGGCCGCGACGCTGACCAGGGCGATGGCCGGTGACCCGACGGACGTCCCCGGCGAGCTGCCGCTCTGCGTCGCGGTGCTCGAACTGCTGGTGCGGACGGCGAGCCGCCGGCCGGTGCTGTGCTGCGTCGACGACGTCCACCTGGTCGACGAGGCCTCCCGGGACGCGCTGGCGTTCGTGGCCAGGCGGTTGGCCGCCGAGAAGGTCGCGATCGTGTTCACGATGCCCGACGACCGGCCGCCGCTGCCCGGCCTGCCGTCGCTCACGCTGCCGGGCCTGGCGCCGCCGGCCTCGGCCGCGCTGATCGGCCGGCTGCTCGCCGGTGACGTCGCCGCCGACGTCGCGGCCGCGATCGCCCGGTCCTGCGCGGGCAACCCGCGTGCGATCGAGGAACTGACCCGGACGCTCTCCGCCGACCAGCGCGCCGGACGCGCGCCGCTACCGGAGACGCTGCCGCTCTACAGCCGGGTGCGCCGCGAGTACGACGAGCGGATCGCCCGGCTGCCGCTCGCCGCGCGCCGGCTCCTGCTGCTGGTCGCGACCGACGAACAGCTCGACGCGGGGACCCTGGCCCGCGCCGCCGAAGCGGGCGGTGGCCACCTGTCGGCGTTGGAGCCGGCCGAGGCGGCAGGCCTCGTGCACGAGGTCGACGGCGCGGTGCGGTTCCGGTTCCCGCTGCTGCGCGGCGCGGTTTACCAGGCGGCGTCGGCAGCCGATCGCCGCGCGGCCCACCAGCTGCTCGCGGAGGTGCTGGCGCACGAGGAGACCGACGCCGGTACCCGCGCCGAGGCCGAGTGGCGGCTGCGACGGGCCTGGCACCTGGCGGCGCTCGCGCCCGAGCCCGGTGGGGCCGACGACGGCGTGGCCGACGAACTGGAGCGCGCCGCCGCCGCGGTCCGCGATAGCGGCGACCACGCCGCCGCGTCGTTCGCGGCCGAGCGGATCGCCGAGCTGACGCCGGAACCGGACGAGAAGGCCGGGCACCTGCTGGCCGCCGCCAAGGACGCCTGGCTCGCCGGGCAACCGCACCGGGCAGGCGTCCTGCTCGCGCGGTTGCGCCCGCCGCGACCGGAGACCGCGCTGCACGGGTTCCGCGATCTCCTGCGAGGCGAGATCGAGCTCCGCACCGGCCTTCCCGCCGCGGCTCAGGAACTCCTGCTCGGCGCCGCCGGGCGGCTCGGTGAGCCGGACCGCACCGCCGCGATGGTGGCGTTGATCCACGCCAGCGAGGTCGATTTCCTCGCCGGCGATCAGCGTCGATACCTGGACGTTCTGCACCGGGTGCTGGCGCTGCGGGGCAGCGAGGAGACGCCGGAAGCCCAGCTGATGTTCGAGTTCTGCGCCGGGATGGCGGCCGCGTTCGAGCGTCGGCACACCGCGGCGGTCGGCCCGCTGCGACGGGTGCTGGAGCTGGCGCCGCTGCACGACGACCCGACGCTGCTGGTCTGGGCCAGCCTCGCAGCCTGCGTCCTCGGGCAGGAGTCGACCGCGCTGGGGCTCTCGGTGCGCGCACGGGCGTCCGCGCAGGTCCGAGGAGAGGTCACCGCGCTGCCGCGGACGCTGGAGCTGAGCACCTACGCCCAGCTCTGGCTCGGACGCCACCCGGCGGCGATCCACAGCGCCGACGAGGGTCTGGCGCTGGCGCGCAACCTCGGTCAGGCGGGTTCGGCGAGCTTCCACCTCGCGTCGCTGGCGCTGCTGGCCGTGCCGCGCGGCGACGAGCAGACGTGCCTGCTGCGCGCGCGAGCGGCGATCAGCGAGGCCGACAACCGCGGGCTGAGCATGTCGGTCGCGATGGCCAACTGGGCGCTGGCCGCGCTCGACCTCACGGTCGGCCGGACGGCCGAGGCGATGTCCCGGCTGCTCGTGCTGGTCTCGGACGCCGGGGCGGGCCGCAGCCACCCGCTGGTCAAGATGATGGCCGCACCGCACTTCGTGGAGGCGGCGCTGCGCTGCGGCGACCGGTCGGCCGCGGTCGGCATCGGCCGCTACTTCGACATCTGGGCCAGCGCGACCGGCAGCCCCGCCCCGATGGCGCTGGCGGCCCGGTGCCGGGCGTTGCTGGCGACCGATCCCTCCGACGCCGAGGACAACTACCGCGAGGCGATGCGGCTGCACGAGCACGGTGACCACGAGTTCGAGCGGGCGCGCACCGAGCTGCTCTACGGCCACGAGCTGCGTCGTCGCCGCGGAGCGCTCGCGGCGCGCGGCGTGCTGCACAGCGCGCTGGAGACGTTCGAACGGCTCGAGGCCGCGCCCTGGGCCGACGCCTGCCAGGGCGAGCTGCGGGCGGCCGGGGAGGTCGTCCGACCCCCGTCGAGCGACCCGAGCCCCGGCCCGGCCAACCTCACCCCGCAGCAGCTGCAGATCGCGCAGCTCGCCGCGCAGGGCGCGACGAACCGCGAGATCGCCGCGCAGCTCTACCTGAGCGTCCGCACCGTCGACCACCACATGCGCAACATCTTCGTGCGCCTCGGCGTGCGGTCCCGAGTCGAACTCGTCAAGCTCATGCCCTAGCGGGCAGCACCCAGTCCCGCACCTCCGGCATGTCCTCCAGGTGCTCCACCACGTACTCGGTGTGCTTGTCCAGCTGCGCCTCGCACCACGCCCTGAGCTCGGACGCGCCCGGCGGCGTCCGACGCGCGTTGTTCAGCGCGTCGATCACCAGGTGGTAGCGCGACGCCTTGTTCTTCACGGTCATGTCGAACGGCGTCGTCGTGGTCCCCTCCTCGATGAACCCGCGGACGTGGAACCGGTCGGCGTCCGGGCGGCCGTGGACGACCTGGTGGATCGCCCCCGGGAACCCGTGGAACGTGAAGACGACGTCGACGTGGTCGGTGAACAGCTCGCGGAACAGCGTCGCTTCCATGCCGTGCGGGTGGTCCTTGTGGCGGGGCAGCGTCATCAGGTCGACCACGTTCACCACGCGGGTGCGGAAGTGCGGCAGCCGCTCGGTGAGGATCTGCGCCGCGGCGACGGTCTCCATCGTGACCACGTCACCGGCGCACGCCAGCACGATGTCCGGGTCGCTGGTGCCGTCGTCGTTGCCTGCCCACTGCCAGATGCTCGCCCCCCGCGTGCAGTGCTCGATCGCCTCGTCGATCGTCAGGTACTGCAGCTGCGGCTGCTTGTCGATGACGATCAGGTTGACGTACGACCGCGAGCGGAAGCAGTGGTCGGCGACCGACAGCAGGCAGTTCGCGTCCGGCGGCAGGTAGATCCGGGAGACGTCGCCGCGCTGTGTGAGCACGGTCTGGATCAGCCCGGGCCCCTGGTGGGAGAACCCGTTGTGGTCGTTCCGCCAGGCCGTCGACGTCAGCAGGACGTTCAGGCTCGGCACCTCCGCCCGCCACGACAGGTGGTTGGCCTCCTCCAGCCACTTGCTGTGCTGGATCGTCTGCGAGGCGCTGACCATCGCGAACGCCTCGTAGGTCGCGAACAACCCGTGCCGGCCGGTGAGCGTGTAGCCCTCGAGCCAGCCGTGGCAGTTGTGCTCGGACAGCACCTCCATCACCCGGCCGTCGCGGCTCAGGCTCACGTCGCTCGGCAGCACGCCTTCGCCCCAGGCCCGGTCGGACACCTCGAACACCGCACCCAGGCGGTTGCTGTTCGTCTCGTCCGGCGAGAACAGCCGGAACCGGTCGGGGTTCCGCGAGTAGATGTCCCGCATCAGCTCGCCGAGCTTCCGGGTCGACTCGGCGCGGCTGCCTGCGGGCGACGTGACGTCGATCGCGTATTGGCGGAAGTCGGGCAGGTCGAGATCGCGGGTGAGCCGGCCGCCGTTCGCGTGCGGGCTCGCCGACATCCGCAGGTCACCGCGCGGGTTCGCGGCCTGGACGTCCGCGTTCGGCACACCGTCGGCGTCGAACAGCTCGTCCGGCCGGTAGGAGCGCATCCAGCGTTCGAGCTGGGCCAGGTGGTCCGGGTTGTCCTTGACGCCGCTCAGCGGCACCTGGTGCGCCCGGTAGGTGCCTGCCACCTGGGTGCCGTCCACCACCTCCGGACCCGTCCAGCCCTTCGGCGTCCGCAAGACGATCATCGGCCACCGCGGACGCGAGCCGTCCCAGCTGCCGTTGCGGGCCGACTCCTGGATCCGCCGGATCGACGCCCACGCGGTCGCCAGCGCCTCGGCGAAGCCGTAGTGCATGCCGGGCAGGTCGGAGCCCTCGACCTCGATCACGTCATAACCGTGGCCGGAGAAGAGGTCGCGCACCTCGGCCGGGTCCTTGCGGGCCAGCACCGTCGGGCCGGAGATCTTCGCGCCGTTGAGGTGCAGCACCGGCAGCACCGCGCCGTCCCGCGCGGGGTTGAGGAACGAGATGCCCTTCCAGGCGCCCTCCAGCGGCCCGGTCTCGGCCTCGCCGTCGCCGACCACCGCGAGCGCGAGCAGGTCGGGGTTGTCCATCACGGCCCCGAACGCGTGCACCAGGACGTAACCCAGCTCGCCGCCCTCGTGGATCGATCCAGGAGTCGTGACCGAGACGTGGCTGGGGATCCCACCCGGCGCCGAGAACTGACGGAACAGCCGGTGCAGGCCGGTCTCGTCCTGGCCGACGCGCGGGTAGATCTCGCTGTAGGTCCCCTCCAGCCAGCCGGCCGCCACCAGCGCCGGGCCGCCGTGCCCCGGACCGGCGAGGTAGATCGCCTCCTGACCGGTGATCCGGATCAGGCGGGACAGGTGCGCGTAGAGGAACGACAGGCCCGGGCTGGTGCCCCAGTGGCCGAGCAGGCGCGGCTTGATGTGGTCGGCGCGCAGCGGCTCCCGGAGGAGCGGGTTGGCCTGAAGGTAGATCTGCCCGACGGTCAGGTAGTTGTTCGCCCGCCACCAGGCGTCGACGCGCGCGAGGTCGGCGTCGTCCAGCTGTCGTACGCGCTCTGCGAGGTCGGCGGAACTGAGCTGCGGGTCGGTGGGCGTATCGGTGCCGAGACTCACCGGCTGGCTCCCTCTCTGCGCACGGCCGACCCCGTCCGGACCGGCCCTCTACCCCAGATTTGCGCAGGAGTACGCCAATAAACAGGGCCAGAGGTCACTGTTCACGTGGCTTTGGTGCTCTCGAACGGGACGGACCAGGTCAGGCGGGCGCCATGGTCCGGAGCGGATTCCAGCGCGCAGCTGCCGCCGAGCCGGCGCGCGCGGGCGACCATGTTCACGGTGCCGTGCCCGGGGGTGTCGCCGGGGCTCGGACCGATCCCGTCGTCGGTGACCACCAGCGTCACCTGCCGGGCCCCGGGATCCACCGCGACCAGCACCTCGGCACTGTCCGCCCGGGCGTGCCTGGCCACGTTGGTCAGCGCTTCGCCGAGCACCGCGAGCAGGTCGGGGCGGACGGCGTCCGGGACCGCGGAGTCGATCGGACCGTCGAGGCGAAGGCGCGGTTCGTAACCGAGCGTCTCGGCGGCGGCGGTCACGACGCGGAGGATCTCGCCACGCAGCCCGCTCGGCCGATCGGTGGGCTCCTGCAGCGAGAAGATCGTCTTGCGGACGTCCCGGATCGTCTCGTCCAGGTCGTCGACGAACGCGCTCAGCTTGTCCGCGACGTCCGGGCGTCCGACCATCGCGGTCACGCCTTGAAGGCCGAGCCCGACCGCGAACAGACGCTGGATGATCAGGTCGTGGAGGTCTCGCGCGATCCGGTCGCGGTCCTCGAAGACCGCGAGCCGCTGCCGGTCGGCGGTGGCCCGGCCGAACTCGACCGCCAGCGCGGCGTGCCCGGCGAACGACTGCACCATCCGCACGTCGGCGTCGCCGAACGGGTTGCCGCCGACGCCGCGCACGACCGCGACCAGCCCGAGCATCCGGCCGCTGGCCACCAGCGGGACGAGGACACCGGGGCCGCCGAACGGGCTCGGGTCCTCGGCGGGTGACAGCGGCTCGCTGCCCGCGTCGAACGGGTACGGCACGCGTTCGGTGTCGAGTGCGGCCGCGGTCGCCTCGCGCAGCCGGTAGCGGCGGCCGGTGAACACCGGGTCGCCGGCCCGGACCACGAACGTGTCCGGGTCGCCGCCGGTGGCGTCGTCGCGCAGCAGCAGGAACGCGCCGTCGGCGTGCGCGATCTCGGTCGCCTTCGCCACGATCAGCGCCGCGGTCTCGGCGAAGTCGGCGCCGCGGAGCAGCTGCGCGGTCACGTCGCTGGAGGCGGTGAGCCACTGCTCGCGGCGGTGGGTGTCCTCGAACAGGCGCGCGTTCTCGATCGCGATCGCCGCCGCGGCGGCCAGCGCGACGACGACATCCTCGTCCTCCTCGCTGAAGTCGCCGCCGCCGCGCTTCTCGGTGAGGTAGAGGTTGCCGAACACGGTGCCGCGCACCCGGATCGGGACGCCGAGGAACGACGTCATCGGCGGGTGGTTCGGCGGGAAGCCGTAGGACTGCGGGTGCTTGCTCAGGTCGTGCAGGCGGATCGGCTTCGGGTCGTTGATCAGCAGGCCGAGGATGCCCTTGCCGTGCGGTGGGTCGCCGATCGTCAGCCGGGTCTCGGTGTCGACGCCGACCGTGATGAACTCCACCAGCAACTGCTCCGGCCCGATGACGCCGAGCGCGGCGTAGCGGGCGTCGGCGAGTTCCGCGGAGAGCTCGACGATCCGGCGGAGCGTGTCGGGCAGGCTCAGATCGCTGGCGATCGAGACCACCGCGTCCAGCAGGCGGTGCAGCCGGGACTGGGTGTCGAGCAGGTCTTCGGCGCGGTGGATCAGCTCGCGGAGCAGGGTGTCCAGCCGCAGCCGCCCGAGCGAGGGGATCGCTCCTTCGAGGGGATCGGCCACGGGTCAGGACATTAGTGCGTCCCGGTCAACGGCGCGCCCACGCCACGTAACCACCTAGCTACTACACATGTTTGTAGTAATAATGGTTGATAGTTGAACGCTAAAGGAGATGCGCCATGGGACCGACCGAGATCAACGGGCTGCCGGCCCACGTTCTGCTCGTCCACGTCGTCGTCGTGCTGATCCCGATCACCGCACTGCTGCTGCTCGCGAGCGCGATCTGGCCCGCCGCGCGCCACCGCATCGGCGTCGTGCTCCCGATCGTCGCGCTGATCTCGCTGATCAGCGTCCCGATCACGGCTGAGGCCGGGCAGTGGCTCGCCGGACAGTTGAACGGCGGCGGTCCGCTGGTCGCGAGGCACGCGCACCTCGCCGACCAGCTGCTGCCGTGGACGATGGGCCTGTTCGCGGTCTCGGCCGCGGTCTGGGCCGTGCACCGGTTCCTGCCCGCCGCTCGGTCCGGCACCAGCAAGACCGCGCTGACGATCGGGCTCGCCGTGCTTTCGCTGGTCGTCGCGGTCGGGTCGGTGGTCGCCGTCTACCGGGTCGGCGACTCCGGCGCGAAGGCCGCCTGGGACGGTGTGATCAGCGCACAATAGGGGCGCACAGCGGGCAGCGGGAGGTAACACGGTGGAGGAGCAGCGCGGCCACGGCCGTCGGTCGAGCGGATCGCTGGAGCGGGCCGTGCTCGACGTGCTGGCCAACGCGTCGGCGCCGCTCACCGTCCCGGAGGTCCGGGACGCGCTCTCCGTGGACCTGGCCTACACCACGGTCCAGACCACGCTGGTCCGGCTGCACGCCAAGGGCGTGTTAGCGCGGGAGCGGCACGGCCGGTCGTTCGCGTACCGGCCGGTGGAGACCCCCGAGGCGATCCAGGTGGGCACCGCGGCTCGCCGGATGCGGAAGATCCTCGACTCCGGTGGCGACCGGCGGGGCGTGCTCGCGCGTTTTGTCGCCGACCTGAGCCCGCAGGACGAAGCCCTTCTCGCGGACCTGCTGGCCGCGACCGAGCCCGACAACACGGGGCCCGACGGAGGTGGCGAACGGTGAACTGCTGGCTGCTGGCGGCCGTCCTGCCCTGGGGAGTCGGGGCGGTGGTCGGCCTGGCCGGGCCTCGCCTCGCACGGCGCGTCCACCCGGCGTCGGCCACCTGGTGCCTGACGCTCGCCGCGCTCGGGGTGGCGGCCGCGACCGCGATCGGGGCCGCAGCCGCCGCGGTGGCCCTGGTCCGGCCGGCGCTGTGGGACGCGCCGCTCCCGGCCGAGTTCGGGCTCCACACGCCGGGGCGGGTGGCCACCGTCCTGCTCTTCGCGCTCCCGCTGCTGGCCGCGCTGGCGGCGGTGATCCCGGTCGGCTGGTCGGCGGTGAACGACCTGCTGGCCGCCAAGGCGAGCTGGCGGCGGGCCCGCCCGGTCGACGGCGTCCTGATCGTCGACGACCCGGACCCGGAGGCCTACGCCGTGCCGGGCCGCCGTGGGCTGGTCGTGATGCACACCGGGCTGCTCGCGGTGCTGGCACCGGTGGAGCAGGAGGTCGTGCTCGCGCACGAGCGGTCCCACCTGGAGCGGCGGCACTACGTACACGTGTTGCTCGTCCGGGTGGCGAGCTGGTTGAACCCGTTGCTGCGTCCGCTCACCGCGTCGATCGCCGAGCAGGTGGAACGCTGGGCCGACGAGGACGCCGCCCAGGTGGTCGGCGACCGGACGGTTGCGGCCCGCGCGATCGCGAAGGCCGCGTTGGCCCGCTCCGCGGTCCGGTCCGGACGTCGTCCGGTGGCCCGGCGCGCGCCCGAACCCGTGCTCCGTGCAACAGCGGGGGACGCCACGGCGCGCGCCACCGCACTGATGTCACCACCGCTGCCCGCCGGACGTCCGCTCCTGGTCGTGGTGGCCGTGCTCGCGCTCGCGCTGCCGATCCATTCGGGCTGGGGCGCGCACGCGGTCGAGGACCTCTACCAGAAGGCGTGCGAACGAATCTCGCAGACCGTCAACGGCGGCGTCGCCCACGACGACGCCCCGGAGCGCTGACCGGCCCTCACTCCAGACGCCGCCCGGTGACCCGCTCGGCGTCGATGCGCAGGAAGTGGTCGCGGGCGTCGCTCATCCACGACTCCAGCGGCAGCGCCCGGATCCGGTCCTGCTCGGCCTCGTCGGTGACCTCGGAGACCCGGCCCACGACCGTGACGCTCCACCCGCTGCGCTCGGACTCGTCGACCCGGTCGGCGTGGAACGCGAGCACGGTGCCGTCGGCGACCCGGGCCAGCGCCGATCCGCTCGCCACCCGCATCACGACGCTCTCGCCGTCCACCCGGAAGTTCACCGGCAGGATCTCCGGCAGCGCCCGGAAGCTGAAGACCACCTGACCGACCGGCACGCTCGCCAGCAACTCCAGGCACTCGTCGCGGTCGAGTGCGGCGAGCGTCCGGTGCGGTGCGGATCGGAGGGAATCCATACGGTGGAGTGTGTCCGGGCCGGGCTGTTATCACACAGAGTCGTTAGTCCTGTTCACTCTGAGTGGGCACGTTGAGCGAACAGAAGGTGAACGAGAGGTGAGCAACATCTGCGCACCTGGGCATCACTAGCAACACCGAGTGACAATTGGTTCATGAGGTTACCGGCCTGCGACTTCGGGCTCGAACACGCCGAAGAGCTCGCGCGGACGCTGCTCCCGCCCCCCGCGGAGCGCTGGTTCCACACCGCAGGCGTCGCCGAAAGCGCACTTCAGCTGGCCTCCACCGTGCCGCCCGAGGACCGGGAGCTGCTCGTCGCCGCCGCCTGGTTACACGACGTCGGATACGCCGGGGAGCTGCACGACACCGGGTTCCACCCGCTCGACGGTGCGCGCTACCTCGACCGGATGGGCTGGCCGCTCCGGCTGACCAGCCTCGTCGCCCACCACTCCGGCGCCCGGTTCGTCGCGGAGACCCGCGGCCTGGCGGCGGAGATGGCCCGGTACCCGGTGGAGATCTCCCCGGTGTCGGACGCGCTGACCTACGCCGACCAGACGGTGGGACCGCACGGACGGTCGTTCACCGTCGAGCAGCGGATGGCCGAGATGCTCGGCCGGCACGGCCCGTCCTCGCCGCAGGCCCGCGCGCACCGGGCCCGCGCCCCCTATCTGCTCGGCGTCGCCGGCCGGGTCCGGGCCCGGCACGTCACGACGTTCGTGCCGCGGCAGCGCCGGGCCCAGGGGGCTCAGTAGGGGCTCAGTAGAGCCAGCGGTGCCCCTCGATCACGTCCTCGATCGACCGATCCTGCGCCCACAGCCAGTCGGACTTGCGGACCGCCCGGAACGCACCGGTCAGCTCCGGCCCGAGCACGGCGGAGATCCGGGGGCTGTCCTGGAGCGCGCCCAGCTGCTCGTCGGTCGTGATCGGGAGCCGCCGGACGTCCTGTGCGGCGCGCTGCTCCTCGGTCCAACTCCCGACGTCCTGCTGGATCGGGTCGGGGAGCTCGAGCTTCTCCTCGATCCCGGACAGGCCGGCGCCGATCACCACGGCCAGCGCCAGGTACGGGTTCGCCGACGCGTCCGACGGGGTCAGCTCGACGTTCGCGTGTGTCTGGCCGAGCATCGTCGTGGACGGCAGGTACCGCAGCGGCGCCTCCCGGTTACCGACGCCCCAGAACGCGTAGGCGCCGGCGAACGCGCTCGGCCGCAGCCGGGTCAGTGACGGGACGCTCGGTGCGGTGACCGCCGCGATCGCAGGCAGGTCGCGGAGCAGGCCGGCCAGGTAGCTGGCGCCCTCGGGGGAGAGGCCGTGCGGGCCGTCGCCGTCCATCAGGTTCTGGTTGCGCCGCCAGATCGAGCTGTGCAGCCGCCAGACGTTGCCGATGCCCGCGACGTCGACGACCGGCGCGAAGCTGGCGCGCAGACCCTGTGCCCTGGCGGCGGCGTGGATGGTCTGGCGAGCCAGCATCTGCCGGTCGGCGGCGCTGATCGGGTCGGTCGCGACGATCGTCACCTTCAGCCGGGACGCCCCGTGCGCGGCGTGCAGCTGCCCCACCGGGACCCCGTCGGCGGCGAGATCGGAGAGCAACTGCGCCGCGAACTCGTCGACGCGGAGCAGCGCGGTGGGGCTGTAGGCGGGGCCGCGGTGGGCGGGCGTGAGCTCGGCGTCCGTGTCGTCGGCGGCGCAGCTGAGGTAGAACTCCAGCTCGTAGCCCGCGCGCAGGCTCAGCCCGGCCTCCTGGGCGCGGCTCACCTGCCGCTCCAGGATCGACCGCTGGTCGTAGGGGGTGGGGCAGCCGTCGGCGCCGAGCTGACGGCCGGGTGCCCAGGCGAACGCGGGCTGGCCCTTCAGCCGGACCAGCCGGTCGACCACCGGGACCAGCCGGACCTCGCCGGACGGCGTGGACAGGTCCTGGTGGGCGAACGTGGTGCCGTCGTGGGAGTCGAGCACCGGGAAGAGCGACGTGATGCCGACGCCGTACGCGGCCGCGCTCGCCAGCTGGTCGATCGGCACGGTCTGCGAGCGCGGGATGCCGTTGTTGTCGGCCCAGACGGTGGTGACGCCGATGACGCCGGCGTTCGCGAGTTCCTCCGCGGCGCGCGCCCAGAGCTCCTCCGGTGCCGGGATAGCTGGGGGGCTCACGGTGCTGAGGGCCATGCTCACTCCTCGCTTGTCGCCACTAACCTGTCGAAAAGGTAGTTATGGGACGAATCATGGCAGTCAAGCTAAGTGTGAGCAATGAGTTGGTGCCAACAGCAACCATCTGGGGGTTAGGCTGCCCTTAGTAGCCAGCAGAAGTGGAGTCTCGGATGACCCAGCCCCGCCGGAAGCGAGTGGCCCGATCGGCGACGGTGCTGCGCACCGAGCAACTGACCCCGCATTTGATCCGCGTCGTTCTCGGTGGTGAGGGCCTGGCCGACTTCCCGGCGGGCGCGTTCACCGACCACTACGTGAAGCTGCTGTTCCTGCAGGACGGCGTGGAGTACCCGGAGCCGTTCGACATGGACGCGGTCCGCGAGCAGCTGCCGCGGGAGAGCTGGCCGCGGGTGCGCACCTACACCGTGCGCAGCTGGGACGCCGAGACCGGCGAGCTGGCGATCGACTTCGTCTACCACGGCGACGAGGGCATCGCGGGGCCGTGGGCGGCAGCGGCGAAGCCCGGTGACATCCTGCGGTTCCAGGGCCCCGGTGGTGCGTACGCGCCGAGTGAGGACGCCGACTGGCACCTCCTGGTCGGCGACGAGGCCGCGCTGCCGGCGATCGCCGCGTCGCTGGAGCGGGTGCCCGCGGGGAAGCTCGCGCACGTGTTCGTCGAGGTCGCCGGGCCGGACGAGGAGCTCAAGCTCACGACCGAGGCCGACGCGCGGATCACCTGGGTGCACCGCGGCGACCGAGTCGTCGGGGA
Source organism: Cryptosporangium aurantiacum (assembly GCF_900143005.1). Taxonomy (NCBI): domain Bacteria; kingdom Bacillati; phylum Actinomycetota; class Actinomycetes; order Cryptosporangiales; family Cryptosporangiaceae; genus Cryptosporangium; species Cryptosporangium aurantiacum. Next base: position 126,170 of record NZ_FRCS01000002.1, on the reverse strand, counting down.
GGCCCTGGTCGAGGCCGTCCGGAGCCTGGAGTTCCCGGCGGGCGCCGTGCACGCGTTCGTGCACGGCGAGGCGGCGTTCGTGAAGGAGCTGCGCACGCTGCTCCGGGTCGAGCGTGGCGTATCGCGCGAGCAGCTCTCGATCTCCGGCTACTGGCGCCTCGGCCGCGACGAGGACGGCTGGCAGTCCTCCAAGGGCGAGTGGAACGCCACAGTCGAAGCCGAGGAAGAAGCGGCTCTCGCGAAGCGCTGAGCGCTATTTCTTGCCGAGCACGATCGCGGTGATCGGGACGTTGCGGGTGTCGCGGCGGAAGTCCGCGCCGAGCGACGTGTAGCCGCACTTCAGCGGTTCCTTGGCGACGACGCGGACGGTGACCGGCAGCGGGTCGTCCGCGGCGGCGGGTAGCGGCACCCCGATCTTCGCGGCCTGGGCGGGCGCGTCCGCGCCGAGCACGATCGCCTCGACGGCGGTGCCGCGGAACCCCGCCGCTTTCGCCCTGGCGTCCGGGCCGGTGCCGTTCGGCGCGGTCAGGGTCAGGTAGCCGGTGGCGATCATCGTGTCCATGTGTGCCCGCGCGGCCGACACCAGCTTCGGTTCGATCACCACCGGCGCGCAGCCCAGATCGTCCAGAGCGCGATTGACGGTCGTGAGCACGGAGGTGTTGACCGCATCGGCCACGGCTGTCCGAGTCGGGGTCGGGGTCGGCGAAGCCGACCCTGCCGCTGGCGGCGCCGCAGTCGTCGGCAGGGGTACTGCGGGCGCGGCGGGCGCCGCGGCGCTCGGCAGCCGTGCCGAGCCGGTGGCCTGGGAGTGCAGCGGCGGTTCCTCGTCCTGGCTGCTGTAGCGGTCGAGCTCGCTGGTGAGCAGCGCGCCGAGCACCAGCACCAGCGCGACGAAACCGGACGCGATCGTCCCCATCCCGCTGAAGCGGCGCCGCGATCCCGCGTACAGGTCAGGCCGCGAGGGTTGTTCCCCGGAAAAGACCGATCCGGACACCACACGCTCCTTTCTTGCCGATACGCGCGCTGGCAAGTCGGAATGAATTCTTGCCATTGTTCAATGGGCTATTTTTGTTGTGTCCGGCCAGTTCAGAGATGGTGAGCCCGGGCTGATGAGCTCACGCGTTTGGAATTACGGGCCGGACAGTGAGCAGGTTCACTCCGGAACGGGATTCCCGAATAATTCATCAGCGCTCTCGGACGGGCCGGAAATGCTCGCTGCGGAGTGTGCTGCCCGCAATGCGGCCCGTACCGCGGTGATCGCCGGGTGGTGCCCGCTGCCGACCCGGGCGGCGGTGTAGATCTGCCGGTACGCCCGGCCGCCGGGCAGGTCACGGACCGCGACCGGCGGTGGTGCGCCCTGCCACACCAGGTCGGGCAGCAGCGCCACGCCGTGCCCGGTCTCGACGAGCCGCGCGTTGAGCAGCATGTCCGCGGATTCGTGCAGGACGTCCGGCTCGAATCCGGCGGCCCGGCAGATCGTCGTCACCCAGTGCCGCGCGGGTTTGGTCGGCGGTTCGACGATCCACGGCTGGTCGGCCAGCTGCGCCAGGTCGGTGATCTCGCGGTCGGCCAGGCTCGGCGGCAGCGCCAGCCGCAGCGGGTCGGGGCCCACCTCCTCGCGGTCCAGTCCGGTGAGCAGCGGTTGCGGCCGGCCGGGGAACTCCTCGGCCACGGCCAGGTCGTAGTCGCGGGCCTGGAGCGCGGGCATCGACACGTCCGGGTCGACCTGGCTCAACTCCACCCGCAGGCGCGGGTACGCGGTGCGGACGTGGTCGAGCATCGAGGGCATCAGGCTGAGCGCGACGGTCTGGAAGCAGGCGACCCGGACCGTCCCGGTGACGTCGCGCAGCGAGGCCGCGACCTCCGCCTCGGCCAGCTCCAGCCGCTCCAGCACCACCTCGGTATGGCCGACCAGGATCTGCGCCTGCGCGGTGAGCCGGACGCCCCGCCCGACCTTCTCCAGCAGCGGCACGCCGACCTCACGCTCGAGCACGGCCAGTTGCTGGGAAACCGCCGACGGGCTGTAGCGGAGTGCGGTGGCGGCTGCGGCGAGGCTGCCCCGGAGGTGGACCTCGCGGAGGAGCCGGAGACGGTGGAGGTCAAGCATCAGTTCAGCTTACGATTATCGTCCATAAAATTGAGCTTTTCTGAAGTGGCCTGGTCAGGCAGGCTGGAGCGCGTGCGTTTCGTTCCCTTCTTCGCTGTTCTGGGGTCGGTGACCTCTCTCCAACTCGGCGCGTCGCTCGCCAGCACGCTGTTCCCGGTGATCGGGGCGGCCGGTGCGTCGGCGCTGCGGTTGTCGATCTCGGCGCTGGTGCTGGTGGCGCTCACCCGTCCGCGCGTCCGGTCGTGGACGCGCGGGCAGTGGACGTCGGTGGCGCTGCTGGGGCTCGCGCTCGCCGGGATGAACGGAGCGTTCTACGAGGCGGTGAGCCGGATCCCGCTCGGCGCCGCGGTGACGCTGGAGTTCCTCGGTCCGCTCGGGCTGGCCGCGGTGCTGTCCCGGCGACCGCGCGACCTGCTGTGGGTGGCGATGGCGCTGGCCGGTGTCGCCGTGCTCGGCGTCGAAGGGTTCGACCAGCCGCTGACGACCGCCGGGGTGGCCTGGGCGCTGGTCGCGGCGGCGTTCTGGGCGGCGTACATCCTCGCCGGCGCGCGGGTGGCGTCCGCGGACGTCGGGATGGGTGGGCTGGCGGCCGCCAGCGTGGTGTCCGGCCTGCTGACGCTCCCGCTGGGCGTCGTGTCCGCCGGTAGCGCCCTGCTGTCGTGGCCGGTGCTGGTCACCGCCGTGGGCATGGCCGTGCTGGCGTCGGTGATCCCGTACTCGCTGGAGCTGTTCGCGCTGGGCCGGATGCCGAAGAAGACGTTCAGCGTGCTGCTGGCGCTGGAGCCGGCGGTGGCGGCGCTGGCCGGTGCCGCGCTGCTGGGGCAGGGCGTCGGTGTCGGCGCGGTCGTGGCGATCGTGCTGGTCATCGTGGCCGGCGTCGGTGCGACGCTGGCTTCGCCGCCGAGGGAGCCCAAGGCCGAATCGGTGACAACCGGTGACCGGGCGGAAACGGTGACGACTCCGACTACTACGCTCCAACCTTGTTGACGTCCGTCGCCCCCGGCTGATGCCGTCGGGCGGCCCCGCCCGAGGAGGGCACCGTGTCGTTCCCGACCCATGCCGGTGAGTTCGCGCTCGGTACCTTCGCCCAGGTGAGCGGCCGCCCGTTCCCGGGCCTGGTCGCCCACGGACGGGTGCGCGACGTGTCCGCGCTCGCTCCGACGGTCCGCGATCTGCTCACCGACTGGGATTCGGCACTCACCACGCTGCGCCGCCTGGCCTCCGATCCGCGGGGGAACTGGCTCGGTGGCGACACCGTGCGCGTGCTCCCGCCGCTGGAACCGGGCCAGATCCTGCAGAGCGGCGCGAACTACCGGCAGCACGTGATCGACCTGGTCGCGGCGGAGCGGGAGTCGGCGCACGGCGCGACGCCGGAGGAAGCACGGGCGGACGCGGCGGCGATGATGGACGCGCGGGCCGAGAGCGGGACGCCGTACCTGTTCCTCGGCTCGTCGCGGGCGATGTGCGGTGCGTACGAGGACATCGTGTTGCCGACCGAGGGTGAGCAGCACGACTGGGAGCTCGAGCTCGCGGCGGTGATCGGCAAGGCCGGGAAGCGGATCCCGCGCTCCGAGGCGATGAGCTACGTCGCCGGGTACACGATCTGCAACGACCTCACGACCAGGGACCGGCTCTACCGGCCCGATCTGAAGGCGATCGGCACCGACTGGTTCGTGGCGAAGAACGCGATGACGTTCCTGCCGACCGGGCCGTTCCTGGTGCCCGCGGAGTTCGTCGGCGACCCGATGCAGCTCCAGATCACGCTGAAGCACAACGGTGTGGTGCGGCAGGACGAGTCGACCAAGGACATGATCTTCGACATCGCGCGGCTGATCGAGTACGCGTCGACGGTGACCGAGCTGCGGCCCGGCGACCTGCTGCTCACCGGTTCGCCGGCGGGCAACGGGGCGCACTGGGGAGTGTTCCTGCGGCCGGGTGACGAGCTGGAGTGCACGATCACCGGCCTGGGGACGCAGCGCAACACCTGCGTAGCCGAGTGAGCGAGCTCATCGCGGCTGCCCGTGATCTGGCAGGCGAGCTGCTCGGCGTCGGCTCCGAGCGGTGGTGCCACTCCGCTGGTGTTGCCGAGCGGGCGCAGGAACTGACCGGCGCGGTGCCCGCCGACGACCGGGAGCTGCTCGTCGCCGCCGCCTGGTTACACGACATCGGCTACGCGCCCGAACTGCGGGAGACCGGCTTCCACCCGCTCGATGGTGCCGACGGCCTGCGCGCCAGGGAGTGGGAGCCCCGCGTGTGCGCGCTGGTCGCCTACCACTCCGGCGCGCGGTTCGTCGCCGAGGACCGTGGGCTGCTCCCCGAGCTGAGCCGGTACTCCGAGGAGGAGTCACCGCTCACCGACGCCCTCACCTATGCCGATCAGACCGTCGGCCCCGGTGGGCGGCGGATGACGTTCGACGACCGGGTCGCGGACATGCTCCGGCGGCACGGTTCCGATTCACCCAACGCGCGGGTACACGCTCGACGTGGCCCCTATCTCGCCGCGATAGCTGATCGTGTCCGCGCCCGCCTCGGGTGCATACTGTAGACACTGCTCTCCGAGACCGTGAGGTGGACGTGACGCTCGCGAGTTGGCGCGAGGCCCGCGCCCTCGCCCGGACGCTCGCCGGGCCGGTGGGGGTCGACACCGTGCCGCTCGCGCTCGGCGCCGGCCGGGTGCTGGCCGCCGACGTCTGCTCCCGCACGCTCGTCCCGGGGTTCGACACCGCGGCGATGGACGGATACGCGGTGGCCGGCGCCGGGCCGTGGCGGGTGACCGGGCGGGTGCTCGCCGGTGCCACGAACCCCGGTGTCGTCACGCCGGGCACCGCGGTGGAGATCGCGACCGGTGCGCCGGTGCCGGACGGCGCCGAGGCGGTGGTGCCGTACGAGGACGTGCGGGTCGACGGGGGCCTCGTCGACGCACCGCCGCCCCGGAAGGCGCACATCCGCCGGGCAGGTGAGGACCTCCGGCCCGGCGACGTGCTCGCCACCGCGGGCCGGGACGTCACCCCGCCGCTGCTCGGACTGCTCGCCCAGGGCGGGACCGACTCGCTCCCGGTCCGACGTCGTCCGGCGGTGCGGCTGGTGGTGACCGGCGACGAGGTGGTGGACGTCGGGCTGCCGGGCGCCGGGCAGGTCCGCGACGCGCTCGGCCCGCTGGTGGTCGCGCTGACCGAGCAGGCCGGAGCGTCCACACCGGAGCTGGTCCCGGTGCCGGACGACCGCGACCGCCTGCGTGCCGCCGTGGCCGCGGCCGGGCCGGACGTTGTCGTCGTCACCGGTTCCTCGTCGGTCGGCCGGGCCGACCACCTGCACGCGGTGCTGGCGGACCTCGGCGCGACCCTGCACGTCGACGGCGTGGCCTGCCGCCCCGGCCATCCGCAGTTGCTCGCCGGGCTGCCAGACGGCGGCTGGGTGATCGGGCTTCCCGGCAACCCGTTCGCGGGCCTGGTCGGCTGCCTCACGCTGCTGCGTCCGCTGCTCGACGGCCTACTCGGCCGGGCCGAGGCACCCGCGGTCCGGTTCCCGTTGCGCGGTGGTTCGCCGCCGCCGGGGACGGTGACCCGCCTGCTGCCGGTACGGGTCCGCGACGGGGCGGCCGTTCCGGTGTCGGACGCGGGCCCGGCGCGCTTGCGAGCAGCAGCCGACGCCGACGGCGTGGCCGTACTCGAGCCGGGCTGGGAGCCCGACCAGCCGGTGGAGTTCCTACGGTTCTGAGCGCCTCGCCACCGCGAGGAAGCGGGCCGGGGCGTCGTCGTAGCGGGTCAGGTGCCACCCCGTGCGCTCCGTGGACGCCCGGAGCGGGCCCTCCGCGAGCGGTTCGTCCGGGCGCAGCGTCCGGCCGTGCCGCTCGGCGAGCGCTGCCCGCCCGGTCGGGTGGAACAGCACGAGCAGGCCTCCCGGGCGGGTGACCCGGGCGAGTTCGCGCAGTCCGGCGTCCGGATCAGGCAGGTGCATGAGCAGGCCGGCGGCGAAGACGCCGTCGGCGGCCCTGTTCGCGAACGGCAGGCGGCAGGCGTCCGCGAGCACCAGCGCCGCGTGCTCGGTGACGCTGCGGGCGCGCGCCTCGGCCAGCATCTCCGGCGTCAGGTCCAGGCCGACCACGACGCCGTCCGGGCCGGCCGCGGTGCGCAGAGCCGGCAGCGCACGCCCGGTGCCGCACCCGACGTCGACCAGCAGCCCGCCGGGCCGGAACCCGGCGTCCGCGACCGCCGCGGCGTAGGCGGGCAGGTCGTCACCGAACCGGCTGTCCCAGGTGGCGGCCTTCGCCGCGAAAAACGCCCGCGACTCGGTCCGGTGCCAGCTGTCGGCGGCGGCCAGCCGGTTCGAGACGTGCCGGATCACCGGCCACGCCGGATCACGCAGGTCGACGACGACGTCCGCGGGCTCGGCACGGTCCGCTCCGGGCGGCCCGCCGCGCAGCCGCACGACGACGTCCGCCGCTGCCCGGCGCCCCGCGGCGCCGGCCACCACCGCGGACGCGCTCGCCACCGCCGCCAGCCGCTCGGCGAACACCTCGGCACCGACGCCGTCGACGGTCACGGCCGCTCCGGCGGGCACGACCTCGGCCAGACACCGCAGCACCGCACGCCAGCGGTGCCGCTGGGTCTCCGTCAGCGACGCCCACTCCGGCTGCGTCGTTCGTTCCGGTTGGGCCATGCCGCACATCATGCCGGGGTCGTGCGGGCCCGGTAGCGGAACACGTGCCGGTAGGTCTGCGGCGACACCTCGACGAGCCGCTGGAAGTGGTGCCGGAGGTTCGCGGGCGTCCCGAACCCGGCCAGCCGGGCGATCCGTTCGATCGGCTCGTCGGTGGTCTCCAGCAGCTCCTGCGCCCGGCGCACCCGCTGCTCGACCAGCCACTGCAGCGGCGTCGCGCCGAGCGTCGTCCGGAAGCGCCTGGCGAACGTCGTCGGGCTCAGGTGCGCCTGCCGGGCCAGGTCCGCGACGGTCAGCTGCTGGTCGAGCCGCTCCTGTGCCCAGGCCAGCACCGCGCTGAGGTCGTCGGGTTTGCGGGTGGCGATCGGCGTCGGGTGCTGGGCCTGGCTGCCCTGCCGCGGTGGGGGAACCACCATCCTCCGCGCGACCTCCGCGGCGACCGCCGACCCGTGGTCACGCCGGACGATGTGCAGGCACAGGTCGATCGCCGCGGCGGTTCCGGCGCTGGTCAGGATGTCGCCGTCGTCGACGTAGAGCACGGTGGGGTCCACCCGGACCTGGGGGAACCGGTGCGCGAAGTCGAGCGCGTTCATCCAGTGCAGTGTGGCGCGCCGTCCGTCCAGAAGGCCTGCGGCAGCCAGCACGTACGCGCCACCGCAGAGCGAGACGATCCGCTTCCCGGCCCGGTGCGCGCGGCGCAACGCGTCCAGCAGCGGCTCCGGCGGCGTCACCTGCGTCGTCCGATGGACGCCGGACACCAGCACGGTGTCGGCCGCGACCAGGTCCTCGAGGTCGTACTTCGGGTCGACGCTCAACCCGGCCGCGGTCCGCAACGGGCCGGGCTCGGCCGCGCAGAGGCGCAGGTCATACCAGGGATCCACGATGTCGCTGCGGTCGAGGCCGAACACCTCGCAGGCCACCGCCAGCTCGAAGACGGGCAGGGAGTCGGTCACCGCCAACGCGACGACGTGCCGGTCCTGGCCCATGGCAGAAATTTAGCGCAGTCCGCCGCTAATCGACCTGTTCGCCAGAACGGCCCCGGCCGAGGGTTGCGGCATGACCGGAACAGGCAGGCTCTCGCTCGTCCACGGCACCGCGCTGTACGTCGGGGCCGTGCTCGGTACCGGCGTCATCGCGCTGCCCGCGCTGGCCGCCGAGGTCTCCGGCCCGGCGTCGCTGGTGGCCTGGCTGCTGCTCGTCGTCGCGTCCGCACCGCTCGCGGCCGCGTTCGCCGCGCTCGGCGCCCGCTACCCGGACGCCGGAGGCGTCTCGACGTACGCGCGGCTCGCGTTCGGCGAGCAGGCCGCCACCGTGGTCGGGTGGTGTTTCTACTTCGCGGTACCACCGGGCGCCTCGGCCGCGGCGCTGTTCGCCGGCGCGTACGTCGAGTCCGCGGTCGGCGGCGGCACGACCACGGTCGCGGTCTCCGCGGTCGTGCTGATCGCGGCGGTCAGCGTTACGAACGTGTTCGGCGTCCGGCTGTCCGGGCGGGTCCAGTTCGGACTGTCCGTGCTGCTGGTGACGTTCCTGCTGGTGGCCGTCGTGCTCGCGGTGCCGCACCTGGACCAGGGCAACCTCCGCCCGTTCGCGCCGCACGGCTGGCTCGCGATCGGGCCGACCGCCGCGCTGCTGGTCTGGAGCTTCGTCGGCTGGGAGGTGATCACCCACCTCACCGCCGAGTTCCGCCGCCCGGCGCGTGACCTGCCGCGCGCCACCGCGGCGGCCGTGGTCATCGTCGGCGTGCTGTATCTGGCGGTGGCGTTCGCGGTGATCGGGGTGCTCGGGACGGCCGCCGGATCGTCCGACGCGCCGCTCGGAGAGCTGCTGGCCACCGCAGTCGGCGGGAACGCCCGCACGCTCGCCGCGGTGGCCGCGGTGCTGCTGACGTTCGGCACGATCAACGCCTACTTCGCGGGCGCGGCGAAGCTCGGCGCGGCGCTCGGGCGGGACGGGTCGCTGCCGTCCTGGATCGCCCAGGGCAGCAGCGCGGGCGAGGTGCCCCGGCGCAGCCTCGGAGTGCTGGTCGCCGGGGTGCTGGTCGCGCTCGCCGGGCTGCTCGTCGCCGGGATCGGGCCGCGGCTGCTCGTCCTGGTCACCACCGGGTTGTTCGTCACCGTGTACGCGGTGGGGGTCGCCGCCGCCGTGAAGCTGCTGCCGACCGGTGGGCGCGCGTGGGTCACGGCGGTGTCCGCGCTGGGCATCGTCTTGGTGCTCACCGCGCTGACCGGTCGTTACCTGGCCTGGGCCGTGGTCGTCACGGCCGGTGCCCTGCTCTACGTCCGCCTGCGCCCGCGTTCCCGGCGGCGTCCGCGCACCGAAGCGGAACCGGAGAAAGCGGCGCAAACGTAGACCGGCAGGATTGCCGACGCGGAACGGATCGCCGCTCGCCGAGACTCCCAACGGACACAGGGCCCGGGCGGGACGGGGGAGACGGGGAATGACGACGGTCGGCGTCCGGGCGGTGCTGGTGACCGGAGCCGGGTCGACGACCGGGAGATCCGTGATCACCGCGCTGGTCGGCGAGGGGCATCAGGTGTGTGCTGCCGACTCCGATTCGGACGTCGTCCAAGCGCTGGTCGACGGCCCCGGGCCCGGTGTGGTGCTCGGCGTCGCCGGGAGCGGGCGGGACCCCGATCACCAGGACGACACCGTCGACTACGCGCTCGCGGCGTTCGAACGGATCGACGCGCTGGTCAACATCGTCTCGACCGACCGGCACGGGCCGATGGGCGTGCCGTCCGGCTGGATCTACCGGGTGCAGCTCGCCTGGATGGCCGAGCGTGGCGGCAGCATCACGAACGTCTACCCGGTCGACGGCACGAACGTCGATACGGTCGCGGCGCTGGTGAGCGTCTCGACCCGGGAGATCGCGGTGCGCCTCGGCCCGCGGACCCGGGTGACCTCGGTGGTCGCCCCGACCGACGCGGCCGGTCCTGGTGCGCAGGTCGGCGGCCTGCGGGCGCTGCCCACCCGCCGGTCGTCCGAGCTGGCCGGACTGGTGCTGCACCTGATCTCGTCCGGCACGTCCGAGTTCACCGGCCGGACGCTGGTCGCGCGCCCGACCGGCGGTTGGTCAGCGGTCGACGGCGACCCGGTCGTGTTCTAGGCGGGCTGGTTCTCCGGGGCGAGCGTCGCGCTGATCACGTCGGCGGGAACCGGCCGGCCGTAGTGGTAGCCCTGCCCGAGCTCGCACCCGAGCCGCTTCAGCACCGTGGCCTGGGCCGACGTCTCGACACCCTCGACCACGGTGCCGAGCCCGAGCCCCCGCGCCAGTTCCACGATCGCCCGGACCATCGCGACCTGCTGCGGGTCCTCGGTCTGCGCGCAGGGCACGAACGCCCGGTCGATCTTGATCGTGTCGATCGGCAGCGTCCGCAGGTACGACAGCGACGAGAAGCCGGTGCCGAAGTCGTCGATCGCGACCACCACGCCGGCCGCGCGCAGCTCGGTGAGGTGCGCGATCGCCTGCGTCCGCTGGGTACCCGCGCCGACCAGCACGCTCTCGGTGATCTCCAGCGAGAGCGCGCCCGGCGGCAGGCCGCTGTCGGCGAGCGCGGTTCGCACAACCGCGGCGAAGTCGGCCTCACGGAGCTGGTGCACGGAGACGTTCACCGCGAGCCGGGTGCCGTGATCCCGGTGCCAGCCGGCGGCGTCCCGGCAGGCCTTGCGCAGCACCCAGGTACCGAGCGCGACGATCAACCCGCTGTCCTCGGCGACCGGGATGAACTGGTCGGGGCTGACCGACCACTCGTCGGTCTCCCAGCGCGCCAGCGCCTCGACCGTGACCCAGCGGTCGTTCGCGAAGTCCACGACCGGCTGGTAGTACACCGAGAGCTGGTCGTGCTCCAGCGCGTCGCGCAGCCGGTCGACCATCCGCGCCTGGGCCAGATGTCTGGTCCGCAGCTGGGTGTCGTAACAGACCAGCTGGTCGCGTCCGGCCGCCTTGGCCGCGTAGAGCGCGAGGTCGGTGTCGCTGAGCATCCGGGCGGTGCCGGTCTCGGAGTCCAGCGCGCGCAGGCCCAGGCTCGCGGCGGTGTAGAGCTGGTACGGCCCGACCTGGAACGGGCGCCGCACCGCGGCGAGGATCGCCTGCGCGCACCGCACGCTCTCCTGGTGATCGCTCCTCCGCAGCAGCACCGCGAACTCGTCGCCACCGAGCCGGGCCAGCGTGTGCGGTGCCGGCACGTGCTGCTGCACCCGCTCGCTGATCGCCACCAGCAGCTCGTCGCCGACCTCGTGCCCGTACCGGTCGTTGACGTCCTTGAACCCGTCGAGGTCGAACAACAGCACGGTGCCCGGCTCGCCGCTGCTCAGCGCCTCGTCGACACACTCGCCGAACAGCGTGCGGTTGGGCAGGTCGGTGAGCGGGTCGTGGGTCGCCTGGTGGCTGAGCACCTTGCGCAGCGTCACCTGCTCGGACAGCGCGATCTCGAGCGCTTCGGTGCGGGCGTCGAGTGCGGTGGCGCGCTGCTCGGCCACGCGGGCGAAGGCGGTCAGCCGGAACACCAGGAGGACGGCGGTCACCGTGGTCGCGGCGAGCGGGACAGCGACGTCCAAACCGTTGATCTCGTAGCCGCTGTGCAGCTCGCGCAGCAGCGCGAGCGCGGTCGCGGTCGGTCCGACGAGGATGAGCAGCACGTAGCCGCGGGCCATCACACCGCGGCTGGGCCGTTCGGCGGGCAGCGGGTCGACGGCCGCCGAGGGGTGGAGTGCGGCGGTGGCGAGCAGGACGGTGGCCACCAGCCAGCCGATCATCGACGGCTTGGCCCCGGCGGTCGCGCCGTTGTCCAGCCGGGCGGCCATCGCGACCGTGTCGCCGGCGAACAACACGACCAGCGCGAGGACCGTGAGCACCCCGGACGGCGTCCGGGTGCTGGCGGTGAAGACCCGGCGGGCCGTGGTGGTCACCATCAGCAGCCCGAGCATCGGCAGCAGCGACGCGGTGACCGCGACGACCGTGTCGATCTCGAACGCGTCCAGCGCCGGGTCGACGACGCCGGACCAGGTCAGGACCACGATCGTGCAGGCGAGGATGCCGACCTCGGTCATGCTCGTCAGCCTGGTGCGCTGCCGCCCGTGCAGCGGCAGGATGCCGAGCGCGATCGCGAGCAGCAGGTAGACGACGAGGTAGAGCCAGTCGACGAGCATCGTGGGCAGTCCGGGGCCCACGTCGAAGATCGTGTGGGCACGCTGGACCAGCTTCGCCGCGGTGAGCAGCGACATCGCGCCGAGGACGATGAGCCAGTTCAGCCGCTGCGGTGGCCGGTTCAGCCGGATACCGACCACGAGCGCGGCGATCGTGCCGAGCTCGACTACCGTGCAGGCCAGCGGGCCCACGTGGGCCGGCACCGAGTTCACGATGACGACGGCGGCCGTGCCGCCGGTCAGCGACCACAACCACCAGCGGGTTGACGCGTTCGTGGAGGGCCCGTCCGCGCTGCGGACCGGCGCGTCTTTGCTCACGAGTGACGCCAAGACCAATCACACCCCCGGCATCGCCAGTGTCCGGTCGCCCCACCAGGTGACAACCATGGCACCACCCGGCGATGTCCGCGCGCTGAATGCGAGCAGCAGTTCCAAACTTCCGGCCGATTTGGACAGACGGGTCGTTCCGTGACGGTCCTTCGCCCCCTCATTGGGGGCCGGGCGGTGCGCATTCGCCGGGCCTATCCTTTGGGAGCCGGATCTTCCGGTTCCCTGACGAGCGGGGTACGGCATGGAGCCGACCGACGTGTGGCGGGCGATCGACGTTCAACGTGGTGAGCTGGCCGACCTGCTGGAGACGCTCGCGCCCGAGGAGTGGGAGCATCCGTCGCTCTGCCCGGGCTGGCGGGTGCGGGACGTGGCCTCTCACCTGACAATGGGGGCCACCGCGAGCCTGTCGGCGGTCCTCTGGGAGATCGTCCGTGCCCGCGGTGACTTCAACCGGATGATCCGCGAGTCGGCGATCCGCCGGGCCGCACGCCCCACCGAGGAGATCGTCGCGACGCTGCGGGGCACGGTCGGGTCGCGGCGGCTCGCGCCGCGCACCACCGTGTACGAGCCGCTGCTCGACCTTCTCGTCCACCAGCAGGACATCGTCCGGCCGCTGGGGCGGCGCCGGGAGATGCCGCTCGCCGAGGCGCGGGCCGCGGCCACCCGGATCTGGGAGATGGGCTTTCCGTTCCGCGCGCGTCGGCGGCTGGCCGGTCTCCGGCTGACCGCGACCGATGTGGACTGGACGGTCGGTGACGGGCCCGAGGTCCGCGGCCCGATCGGCGCGCTGCTGCTGACGCTCAGCGGGCGGACGGCGGCGCTGCCGGAGCTGAGCGGTCCGGGGCTGGATCAGCTGCGGGCCAGGATCGGAACGCCGCGTCCAGCGCCTTGACCAGCTGCGCGAACGAGCGGTCGACGTCCTGCGGCATGCCGAAACCGCCAGCGTTCTCCAGCGCGACGAAGCCGTGCAGTGCGCTGCGCAGCGCGCGGGTGGCGTCGATCGCGTCGTCGCCGGAGAGGCCGTAACCGGCGAGCACCGCGACGATCGTCCCGACCGCGCGTTCCCCGGACCGGACGTGCGCCGGGTCGTCCGGATCGGGGACCCGCTGGGTCGCCGGATAACGTCCCGGATGCGTGCGGGCGTACGCGCGGTAGGCGTCGGCCACGGCGAGCACCGCCTCCGTTCCGGACCGCCCGACCGCCGCGGTGGCCAGCTCGGTCGCCAGCTCGTCGGTGGCCAGCGCGGACAGTTGCTGGTGCAGTGCGTCCAGCCCCTTGACGTGTTTGTAGAGGCTGGGCAGCGCTACCCCGAGACGCTGCGCGACCAGCGCCAGCGTCAGCCGGTCGAGCCCCACCTCGTCGGCGAGCCTGGCGGCTTCGGCGACGACGATCGCCGGGGTCAGCCCGGCCCTAGGCACCGGCGTGCACCCGCTGCGCGAACGCCAGCACCGCGGGCCCGACCTGCTCGGGGTACTCGGCCATCGGGTAGTGGCCTGCGTTCGGCACCACGATCAGCTCGCCTCCCAGCGCGTCGGCGACGAACCGGCCCTCGGCGGCGGCATCCGGCCAGTCGCGGTCCTTCTCACCCATGATGACCAGTGTGGGGGCGTGCACCTCGGACAACCGCGCCTCGGCCGGCGCGTGGCTGGTGCGGGTGGTCTGCACGAACGACCGCCAGTGGTCGCCGCGGCGCATGCTCGCCGCGATCGACGCCAGGTGCTGGTCGAGGTCCGCGGGCGGGTTTCCCGGGTAGAGCGACTTGTAGTAGGCCTTCCAGGCCCCCGGCCCCCACGGCTTCACCAGCAACGCCTTCATGAGGACGCCCATCAGCGGGTTGAGCTTCGGGTTGCGGACGAACGCGCCGGTCAGCACCAGCCCGGCGACGACGTCCGGCTTCTCGGCGGCGGCCCAGGTGACGGCGCCCGCCGCCATCGAGTTGCCGATGAGCAGCGCCGGACCGCCACCCAGGTGCTCCACCAGCGCGAGGACGTCGGTGCCCGCGGCGACGCCGTCGTAGGCGGGGAAGCCGTCGTCGCTGTCGCCGTGGCCGCGGAGGTCCATGGTCGCGACCCGGAAGCCGGCGGCGACCAGTTGCGGTGCGAGGAACCGGTAGACCGAGCGGAGGTCCCCCATGCCGGGGACGGCGACCACCAGCGGGCCCTCTCCCTGCACGTCGTACGCGATGCGGCCGACGCCGCGGTCCAAGTAGCTAATCTCCATAGCCAAAAAGCTAACTCGATTAGCCAAGGGTGTCAAGGCGGCCGGTGATTACCCCGTGGGTAATCGACATCGTGCGGGCGGGTGGCGAGGCTGGGGGCACGCCATCCACGAGGAGGACCGAATGCCCGCCTACGGAATCGCCCACCTGTACGAGCTCGCGAACCACGACGAGGTGTTCGAGTACATCGAGCGGATCCAGTCCACGATGGATCCGTACGGCGGCCGGTTCGTCGTGCACGGCGTGCTGCCCGAGGTCATCGAGGGCGACTGGCCGGGAACGATCGTGATCATCGAGTTCCCGGACGTCGAAAAGGCGCGGGCCTGGTACGCCTCACCCGCCTACCAGGAGATCCTGCCGCTCCGGACCGACCACATCCCCGGCACGGTGATCCTGGTCGAGGGCGTAGGCCCCAACTACGACGCGTCCGCCACCGCCGCCAGCCTCCGCGCCGCCGCATCCTGACCGCGGCCTCCGGCGGGGCCCCGCGGATTCACGCGAAAGCGGCTTCTCACGCGCGCTTAGAGGCCGCTTTCACGTCAGCCGGCGCGGGGAGCTCCTAAGCCCAGCGGTACTCGGCGCGGAGTTCGGCCGCGACGGCCTCGAAGCGGTCGCGGGCCAGGACCGCGCCCTCGCGCCGGATGCCGTCCTCGTCCACCTCGATGACCCGGTCGAGCCGGATCCAGCTCGGCCGGTTCTCCCGGTCCCAGGCGCCCGCGCCGAGCGGGAACCAGTGCCGCTGGCCGTCGCGCTCGCTCTGCGACGAGAGCATCAGCCCCAGCAGCCGCTTGCCCTGGCGTCCGACGACGAGGACCGGGCGGTCCTTGCCCTGGCTGGGATCGTCCTCGTACGGCACCCACGTCCAGACGATCTCGCCGGGGTCCGCGTCGCCGTCGAGGTTCGGCGCGTAGGCGAGGTGCCGGCCGCTCGGCGCGGGCGCTCCTCCGTTGAGGCGCGCGGCGACGTCGGCGGGCGACGGCCCGCGTCGGCGGGGACGGAGCTTGCTGAGCACCTTGCGGAGGGTTCGAGCCACGGGGGAACAGTAGAGGCCTGCCCCGGGCGGTGTTCACTCGACGGACGAACGCCAGCGGCCGTCCAAATCTTGCGCTATTTTGCAAGCCGTGACGAGGCGGCTTGCGGAAGTGGCGCGAAAGGTCGGCGTCAGCGAGGCCACGGTGAGCCGGGTACTCAACGGACGCCCCGGGGTGTCGGACGCCACCCGGGAAGCCGTGCTCACCGCGCTCGACGTGCTGGGATACGAGCGGCCCACCCAGTTACGCGGGGAACGCGGACGGTTGGTCGGCCTCGTCCTGCCCGAGCTGCAGAACCCGATCTTCCCGGCGTTCGCCGAGGTCGTGGGCGACGCGCTCGCGCAGAAGGGCTTCACGCCGGTGCTGTGTACGCGCACCGCGGGCGGCGTTTCCGAGGCCGAGTACGTCGACCTCCTGCTCGAGCAGCACGTCTCCGGTGTGATGTTCGCCAGCGGCCTGTTCGCCCAGGCGGACGCCGAGCACGCGCACTACGAGCGGCTGGCCGCCCGGCGGCTGCCGGTGGTGCTCGTCAACGCCGGGATCGAGCGCTTGCGCTTCCCGCGGGTCTCGTGCGACGACGCGGTTGCGGTGGAACAGGCGCTCGGCCACCTCCGTTCGCTGGGTCACGAGCGGATCGGGCTGCTGCTCGGCCCGGTCGACCACGTGCCGTCCCGGCGCAAGCTTGCGGAGTTCCGGACGTTCGCCGCGGAGCTCGGCGTCGCGACACCGCCGGAATTCGTCGAGCACGCGATGTTCTCGCTGGAGGGTGGCCAGGCCGCCGCGGCGAAGCTGATCGAGCGCGGGGTCACCGGCGTGATCTGCGCGAGCGACATGCTGGCGCTCGGCGCCGTCCGGGCCGCTCGGCGCCGCCGGCTGGCCGTCCCCAGGGATCTGTCGGTGGTCGGGTTCGACGACTCGGCGTTCATGAACTGCACGGATCCGCCGCTGACCACGGTCCGGCAGCCGATCGAGGCGATGGGACGCGCGGCGGTCGAGCTGCTGGCGACCCAGATCAAGGGCAGCGCGGTGTCACCCGACGAACTGCTCTTCGAACCCGAGTTGGTGGTCCGGAGCTCTACTGCTCGTCCTGCCGCGCAGTAGGCAGCAGGCGCCGACGCAAACCACGAAAAGTGTTTGCGTGCCGGGCGTCGATATAAGTCTTTTGGTCGTTGGTGGGTGCTGACTTGATTCAGGAATCCACTATGCAGTCAAGATTTTGCAAATCTCGATCCAGATATTGCGCAGCAATATTGGGCCGCCCTATGGTCTGCGGCACGCGCTCTCCGTGACTACCCCGCAACGGCGAGCGCGGTGGGGTGTTGCCGCACGCCACTACGAAGGGCACTCAACGATGAGAAGAAGCCGGCTCGGCGCGCTCGTCGCTGCTGGGTTAGTCCTGGCCGCGACCGGGTGTACGAGCGCCGACGACGACACGACCGCGGACGGGAAGGTCCGGATCACGGTCAACTGCGAGCCTCCGAAGTCCGCCGCGATCGACCGGCGCAGCTTCGAGGAGGACATCGCGATCTTCGAGAAGCAGAACCCGGACATCGACATCGTCGCTCACGATGCGTTTCCGTGCATGGACCCGAAGACATTCGACGCCAAGCTGGCCGGCGATCAGATGGAGACCATCTTCTACGTCTACTTCACCGACGTCGCGAACGTGGTCAAGCGCCGCCAGGCCGCCGACATCTCGAAGTACGTCGGTGAGGTCGCCGGTTACGACGACCTCCAGCAGTCGGTGCTCGACATCTTCGAGACCGACGGCAAGACGTACGGCCTGCCCCGGACGAACTATTCGATGGGCCTGGTCTACAACAAGGCGCTGTTCACGAAGGCCGGTCTCGACGCCTCGAAACCCCCGACGACGTGGGACGAGGTGCGTGTCGCCGCCAAGAAGATCGCCGGGCTGGGCAACGGCACGGTCGGGTACGCCGACTTCAGCGCGAGCAACCAGGGCGGCTGGCACTTCACCGCGGAGATGTACTCGCAGGGCGGGTCGATCGTGTCCGAGGACGGCAAAAAGGCCACCGTGGACAGTCCCGAGGGCAAGGCCGTGCTGCAGACCCTCAAGGACATGCGCTGGACCGACAACAGCATGGGCAGCAAGCAGCTGCTCCAGATCACCGACGTCCAGCAGATGATGGGCTCGGGCAAGCTCGGCATGTACCTGGCGGCGCCGGACAACCTCCCGGAGATCGTCAAGAAGTACAAGGGCTCCTACAACGACCTCGCGATCGCGCCGATGCCCGGCAACAAGGGCACGCTGCTCGGCGGCGACGGCTACATGTTCAACAAAAAGGCGACGCCGGAGCAGATCAAGGCCGGCGTGAAGTGGGTCGAGTTCCAGAACCTCACGCCCGGCACCGGCGCGAACAACTGGGAGCGCGCGGCCCGCAACAAGGCCCCGGTCGGGCTGCCGCAGCCGAACCTCTGGACCGGCGCCACCGCGGACGCCGACAACACGCTGAAGGCGGAGTACGCGAACGTCCCGGTCGAGAACTACCGGCTGTTCCAGGAGACCGAGATCCCCGGCAAGCTCGAACCGCCGCAGGCACAGCAGATCTACTCGGTGATGGACGGCGTGATGTCCGCGGTCCTCACGAACAAGAACGCCGACATCGACGACCTGCTCGCCGACGCGTCCGACAAGATCGACCGCCTGCTGGCGAACCAGCGCTGATGTCCGTGTCCACCCTGGAAGCCCCGCGGCTCGCTCCTCGGAGCAGCCGCGGGGCCCAGCCCCCACGGCGGCGGCGGCGCATCGCGGACAACCTCACGGCGTACGCGTTCCTCGCCGGCGGGCTGCTCTGCTTCGGGCTGTTCTCCTGGTATCCGGCGGTCCGGGCGGTGATCCTGGCGTTCCAGCAGTCGAACTCGGTGGACGAGGCGACCTGGGTCGGGCTGGACAACTTCCGGCTGCTGTTCAGCGATCCGGAGTTCGCCGCGGCCTGGCGCAACACGTTCGCGTTCACCGGGCTGGCGCTGGTCATCGGGTTCGCGGTGCCGTTCGCACTCGCCGTGCTGCTCAACGAACTGCGTCACGCGAAGACGTTCTTCCGCCTCGCGGTGTACCTGCCGGTGATGGTCCCGCCGGTGGTCACAGCACTCCTCTGGAAGTGGTTCTACGACCCGGGTCCCGGCCTGTTCAACGAGGTGCTGCGGTTCCTCCATCTGCCCACTTCCGATTGGACGAACTCCACCCGCACCGCGCTGGTCTCGCTGGTGCTGGTCGCGACCTGGGCGAACCTCGGCGGCACGGTGCTGATCTACCTGGCGGCGCTGCAGAGTATCCCGGGCGAGCTGTACGAGGCCGCCGAACTCGACGGCGCCTCGATCTGGCAGCGGATCCGGCACGTGACGATCCCGCAGACCCGGTTCGTGATGCTGATGCTGCTCCTGCTGCAGATCGTCGCGACGATGCAGGTTTTCACCGAGCCGTACATCATGACCGGCGGCGGTCCGGAGGACGCGACGATCACCGTCCTCTACCTGATCTACAAGTACGCGTTCGTCTACCTCGACTACGGCAGCGCGTGCGCGCTCAGCGTGATGCTGCTCGGATTCCTCGGCGTGTTCTCCGCGCTGTACCTGCGGCTGACCAGGGAGCGGACATGAGAACGCTGGTCTCCGCCTCCACGCTGGCCCGGCACCGGGTTCTGTACCGGGTGATCTTCGGCGCGGCGGTCGTGGCGTTCGTGCTCGCGTTCCTGTTCCCGGTGTACTGGATGGTCGTCGGCGCGCTGAAGTCGCCCGAGGAACTCGTGCAGACGCCACCCACGCTCGTTCCATCAGACTGGCAGCCCGAGAACTACCGGGACGCCTGGCACACGCTCAGCCTCACCACCCACCTGACGAACACCGCTGTGCAGGCGGCTGGAGCGTGGGTGCTGCAGATCGTGTTCTGCACGCTGGCGGCGTATGCGCTCTCCCGGCTGCGGCCGGTGTTCGGGCAGCTGATCCTCGGCGGCATCCTCGCGACGCTCATGGTGCCCGCGTCCGCGCTGCTGGTGCCGAAGTACCTCACGGTCGTCGACGTGCCGCTCGTCCACGTGAACCTGCTGAACAGCCCGCTCGCGATCTGGCTTCCGGCGGTCGCCAACGCGTTCAACCTCTACCTGTTGAAGCGCTTCTTCGACCAGATCCCGTCGGAGCTGCTCGAAGCGGCGGAGATCGACGGGGCCGGCCCGGTGCGGAGGCTCTGGCACGTCGTGCTGCCGCTGTCCCGCCCGGTGCTCGGCGTCGTCTCGATCTTCGCGGTGGTCGCGGTCTGGCAGGACTTCCTCTGGCCGCTGCTGGTCTTCTCGGACACGAGCAAGGCGCCGATCAGCGTCGCGTTGGTGCAGCTCTCGGCGGACGCTCCGGTCAGCCAGCTGATCGCCGCGATGGTCATCGCCAGCGTGCCGATGGTCGCGCTGTTCCTGGTTTTCCAACGGCACATCATCGCCGGGATCGGCGCAGGGAGTCTCAAGGGATGAGTTGGTGGTTGAACGCCGCGATCTATCAGATCTACCCGCGCAGCTTCGCGGACGGCAACGGCGACGGCATCGGTGACCTGGCGGGTGTCCGTTCCCGGCTCCCGTACCTGGCGGAACTGGGGGTCGACGCGCTCTGGTTCAACCCGTGGTACCCCTCGTCGGGCGCGGACGGCGGGTACGACGTCATCGACTACCGGGACATCGACCCGGTGTACGGGACGCTGGCCGAGGCGGAGAAGCTGATCGCCGAAGCGCGGACCCTCGGGCTCCGCACGATCGTCGACATCGTGCCGAACCACGTCTCGCACCTGCATCCGTGGTTCGTGAACGGGGAGCGGGAGCTGTTCTGGTTCCGCGATCGCCCCAACAACTGGGTCTCGGAGTTCGGTGGTTCGCCGTGGACGCAGCTGCCGGACGGCTCCTGGTACCTGCACCTGTTCACGCCCGAGCAGCCGGACCTGAACTGGTCACACCCGCTGGTCCGGGCCGAGCACGAGGACATCCTGCGTTTTTGGTTCGATCGTGGGGCGGCGGGGGTCCGGATCGACTCTGCGGTGCTGCCGGTGAAGGACCCTGCGCTGCCGGACTTCTCCGAGGGCGAGCGGCATCCGTTCGTCGACCGCGACGAGCTGCACGACATCTACCGGTCGTGGCGGCGGATCGCGGACTCGTACGAGGAACCGCGAGCGCTGATCGGTGAGCTCTGGCTCCCCGATCCCGCGCGCTTCGCGCGCTACCTGCGGTCCGACGAGTTGCACACCGCGTTCAACTTCGACTTTCTGGCCTGCCCGTGGGACGCGTCGCGATTGCGGACGTCGATCGAGACGACGCTCGCCGCGCACGCACCGGTGGACGCCCCGGCGACCTGGGTGCTGTCCAACCACGACGTGACCAGGGTCGTCACGCGCTACGGGCGCGCCGACACGTCGTTCTCGTTCTCGTCGAAACGCGCGGGAACGTCCTCTGATTTGACGCTCGGCACCCGCCGGGCCCGGGCTGCCGCGCTGCTCGCGATGGCGCTGCCCGGCGCGGTGTACGTGTACCAGGGGGAGGAGCTGGGGCTGCCGGAGTACGAGGTCCCGCTGGACGCGATCCGCGACCCGATGCACGCCCGGTCCGGCGGGGTCGACCCCGGCCGGGACGGCTGCCGGGTTCCGCTTCCCTGGTCCGGTGGTACCGCGCCGTACGGTTTCGGGGGGACGCCGACGTGGTTGCCGCAGCCGGCGGACTGGAGTGCGTTGACCGTGGAGGCGCAGGACGGTGACCCGGGCTCGATGCTGACGCTGTACCGCTCGGCTCTGCGGTTGCGGCGCGGGCTGGCGGGTTCGTTGAGGTGGCTCGACGCGGGGGAGGGCGTGCTGGCGTTCGCCCGGGACGGCGGGTTCGCGTGCGTGGTCAACCTGTCGCCGGCCGCGGTGCCCCTGCCGGAGGGTGCCGTGCTGCTGGCGAGCAGCCCACTGGTGGACGGGCTGCTCCCGACGGACGCCGCAGCCTGGATCCGACCCAGGCCTCCCGTCACTGTGTGTTGATGTGGGAGCATCGGGCCCATGACGAGCCAGGGCCTCGCGCGAGAGGCGCGCGCCGGGGTTTTCACCCTGGTCTGCCTGAGCTTGTCGATCGCACTGCACTCGTGGGCCGCCGGGTCGTTGCCGTCGGGCCCCGCGATGGTCGCCGGTGCGGGCCTCGTGCTGGTCGCCGCCGTGCTGCTCGCCGGCCGGGAGCGTGGGTTCCCGCTGATCGCCGGCGTGCTCCTGGCCGCCCAGGTGGGGCTGCACTACCTGTTCGAGGCGCTGCCGCACGCCGGGCACCACGTCGCGGCTCCGGTGTCTGGCGAGCCGTCGACGACGGCGATGGTGCTCGCGCACCTGGTCGCGGGCTTGTCGACCGCGGCCTGGTTGCGCGGCGGCGAGGCCGCCGCGTGGCGGATCTGCCGCGGGCTCGCGCGGGGTGTCGCGCCGTTGCGCCTGCTCTGGACGCTGGTCCGGACGCTGATCGTGCCGACGTCGCGTCCGGCACGCTCCGTCGTCGCGGCGCGGGCGATCGTGCGCCCCACGCCCGGCTGGCGGCACAGCGTCATCCGCCGCGGCCCTCCGCGCGCGTCGGCGTTCCCCGCTGCCCTCTAGCTCAGCTGCCCTCTAGCTCCGCTGTCCTCTCGCCCACGGGCCGCTACCTCCGTAGCGCTCCGTGGCTGCGCAGTTCCCTCTGAAAGGACCTCAAATGACGGTAACGACGGTCCGGCGGCCCTCCGGCCACCGACGGCTCCTGGCCCGCGCGGCTACGGTCGCGCTCGCGGCAGGCGTCGTGGTGCTGAGCCTCGCCGGCCCGGCGTCCGCGCACGTCACGGTGAACCCCTCCGAGGCGACGCAGGGTGGTTACTCCGCGTTGACGTTCCGGGTGCCGAACGAGCGCGACAACGCCTCGACGACGAAGCTCGAGGTCGCGCTCCCGACCGACACCCCGTTCGCGTCCGTGTCGGTGAAGCCGATCCCGGGCTGGACGGTCGCCACCACGACGTCCAAGCTCTCCAAGCCGATCGAGGCACACGGAACGCAGGTCACCGAGGCGGTCAGCCGGGTTACCTGGACGGCGACCAGCCCTGCCAACGCGATCCAGCCGCACCAGTTCCAGGAGTTCTCGATCTCGGTCGGCCCGCTGCCCGAAGCCGAGAAGATCTACTTCAAGTCGCTGCAGACGTACTCCAACGGTGAGGTCGTCCGGTGGATCGAGGAGCAGTCCGGCAGCGAGGAGCCGGAGTACCCCGCCCCGGTGCTGACGCTGGTCAAGAGCAGTGGTGACGCGCACGGAGCGACCAGTACCGAGACCAGCGAGGCCGCGGTGGCGTCGGAGTCGGACGACGACTCCGACGGTAACGGGCTCGCGATCGGACTGGGCGTCGCCGGGCTCGTCGCCGGTGTCGCCGGCCTGATCGCCGGTCTGCTCGCGCTGCGCCGGTCGACGGCGACTACCTGACCTGAATGGTCCCCGACCTCGCCGAGTTCGTGCCGCACCGCATGATCGAGGACATCGATCTGTGCGGTGACGGCCGTCCGGTTCCCGGGCTGGTCGCCCGGTTCTACCGGCGAGCCGAGGGCGCCCGGGTAGCGTCGCTCGGCCACTACACCTACGAGGGCCGCGACACGCTGCTGGCCTGGGGTTACGTCGGTGAGCCCGACTGCGCGTACCACGCGGTCGGGATCCCCGGACGGGGTTGGGACACGCCGCGACCCGGCTGCCCGCGGACCGAGCTGGTGCTCGGTGGAGACGGCCGGGTCGTCGGCGTTCTGGTGATCTAGGTCGTCGCGGGTTCTTCGTCGCTGACCGCGTGACGCACGGTCAGGATCGACGCCGCGGTCAGCGCCAGCCCGCTGACCAGCGCGAGCGCATGGAGCCGCGGATCGGGGATCGGCACGAACGCGACGACGGCCACCGGCAGCTGGAGGCCGGCCACCAGCGCCAGCAGCGCGCGGCGGTTACGACGGCCCCAGAAGTAGGCCGTCCACAGCGGGGCGGTCACGGCGGCAAGGGTCAGCACGTCCAGCGCGGCGTGGAGGTACGGGTTCGTGACGCGGTCGTGGGCGAACGCGGAGGCAGGTGAGGCCACCGATAAGACGGCCAGGGTTCCGGCGAGCACAACGAGCAGTCGGCGCACGACGACTCCTTCGGGTCGGCTGGTGGGCCCTCACTGATCGAGGTTAGGTGACGACGGGCAGTAAGTGAAGGCTGCCCTTACTGCGTTATCTCCAGCACGCCGCGCATGCCGCTCTCCGCGTGGTAGAGGCATGGGAACGGGTACTCGCCGGGCTTCGAGACCGTCACCCGCAGCACCGCGGTCTTGCCCCCGTTGATGTTGCCCGCGGTCGCGGACGCCACCGTCATGTCGTGCGGCGTCACGCCGACGTTCTGCAGGCGGAACTCGACCACGCCCGGCCGGGCGGTCACCCGGTCCGGGACGAACTTCAGGTCGTCGGTCAGGTTCACCGTGATTCGTTGGACGCCGTCCGGCCCGGCCGTCGCGACCACCGCCGGCGACGCCGTCGTGGCCGCCGTCACCGGTGCGTCCGACCGCCCGATGCCACCGGGGCCGCCCTCCGGGCCCCACGAGGCGCAGCCCGCGGTGAGGAGCACCAGCGCCAGGACGCCCCGCTTCACCGGCCCACCTCGTCGAAGAGACGCTGGCCGAGGAACTCGCCGGTGGCCACGCCGCCGGGCATCGCGAACAGCGCGCTGGTCTCGTGCCGGGTGAACGCGCTCAGCCGGTCGTGACCGGCGATCAGGTTCTGCTGCACCGGAATGAAGCCGGTCCGCGGATCGGCCTGCCAGGCCAGGAAGATCAACCCCGCCTCCACTCCGCCGCCCGGCTGCGGGTCGGCGAACGAATATCCCCGCCGCAGCATCGCCGCGCCCCGGTTGAACGCGGCGGTCGCGAGCCGCATGTGGGAATCCGCCGGGATCATCAGCTCGCCGTCGGATCCGCGGCGCCCGAAGTTCGCCGGTGTCGTCTCCACCCCGCCGGACAGCGGCGCCCCGCTGGCCTTCTTCCGGCCGATGACCTGCTCCTGCGCGGCGACCGGGAGGTCCTCCCACTCGTCGAGCAGCATCCGGATCCGGCGGACGACGAGGTACGACCCGCCGCGCATCCAGCCGTCGTCGGCGACGAAGACCGTCTTGCCGAACGTGGCCTCGCTGGGTTTCGGGTTCTTGGTGCCGTCCAGCTGGCCCATCAGGTTCCGGACCGTCGCGCCCTCGTTCGTCGTCACGCCGCGTCCGCGGGTGAATCCGGCGAACTGCCAGCGCGGGGTCGCCACACCGGCGGCGAGCTGTTCGAGCGTCCGGAGCGCCGAGAACACGACCACTGAGTCGTCGGCCGCGACCAGGACGCCGAGGTCGCCGTTGCTGCGGGTGGCGTCGAGGGTTTCGCCGGGGAACGCCGGGAGCGGTGTCAGCGCTTCGGGACGTGCGCCCGCCGGGATGTCCGCCTTGCCGAACAGGCTCGGGCCGAAACCGACGGTGATCGTGAGGCCGGCCGGGCCGCTGTCCGCGGTCATCGTGTCCGTGCGGTCACCGGCGGGCCGTCCGGCGGTCAGCGCCTCGGCGGCGGTGGTCCAGCGCTGGAGCAGCGCACGCAGTGCGTCGGCGTCGGCGCCGGGGACCAGGTCGAACGCGGCGATCCGGGCGTGTGACTGCCGCTGCACCGGGGTCGAGATGCCGGCCTGGCGGGCGCCGCGGAACGGCACGATCCGGTCGCCGACCGAGCCGAGCGGCACGGTGGTGGTTTCCGGCGCGGCGGCTGTCGGCTGGTCGGAGCTCGCGGCGAGCTGCAGGCCCGCCCCGGCCACGGCCCCGGCGCCCCCGGCCACGGCCAGCCCCACGGCTTGCCGCCGACTGATCCGAACCCCCCGCGGCCCAGCCCCAGCCTCGGACACGGTCTCGGCCGCGGGCACGGCCTCAGGCACGGCCGCGGCGGCTTCTGGGGCGGCGTTCAGTGGGACAACGCGCTGCCCATGGCGTCCGCGTAGTAGTTGCAGAGCTAGGGCGCCGACCAGGCCGAACCCGACCCCGAGGCCGACCACGACGGTGAGTCGGTCCACCCCGAGAGGAAGGACCGTCGGCGCGGACGAGCGCCAGAAGACCGGCAGGTCGGCGATGCCGGACGCGATCGCGACGCAGACCCCGAAGACCGCTGCGGCCCACGGACCCGCGTCCCGGCGACGCACGAGCAACCAGACCGCGACCCCGCCGATGCCCCAGACCGCGACCTGCGGCCCCAGCGACGCCACGGCGCCGCGCCCCTCCAGCAGCGTCGCGCCGAAATTGTGGACGACGTCCGCGACCACGATCAGCGCCACCACGCCCCCGAGCACCGGAAGCGCCCACCGCCGCCCGAACGCCACCACCAGCGCAGGCACCACGAGCAACACCGCCGCGGCCGCGAACCACCCCCACGGGGCCGGTCCGGGCACCCAGGCGAGCGTGCCGGAGCCGGTCAGCAGCGTGCCGCCGTGGTCGAGGGTGACCGTCCAGCGGCTGATCTCGTGGAAGTCGTCGGGCGCCTGGCTGACCACCGGCGGGAGCGTGGTCTGCATCCAGTGGGTGCGGTGGTCGTGCCAGCGGAAGACCTGGTCACCGGAGATCTTCCGCCACTTCGGCGCCTTCTTGGGGTCGGCGCTCTCCGGGACGGTGGTAACGCCGTAACGGTCGGTGTTCAGGTAGTAGGCGGGCGAGTACTCGTTCACGAAGACGCCGTCCGGCCCGACCCGCGCGTACGGCTCGTTCTGGTACCCGCGCACGACGACCGGCGTGTCCGTGGTGTCGCGCAGCTCCAGCCTGCTGCCGTTCTCCACCACCCGGAGTTCGACGCCCGGCACGCCGGAGAACTGCTCCAGCGTGGTGCGGAAGTTCGTCGCGCCGACGCCGCCGACGGTGTGCGCCGCGGCCGGTCCGGCGCCGATCCCGAGCAGCGCGATGACCAGCACGGCGAGCACGGCGGCCCGGCGGAGCCAGGGGGAGGAACCTGCGATCACGCGAAGTCAGTCGCTCGGACGTGGCCAGAAGTTCCCTCGCGAGCGAGACAGTCGTCACTGCCTCGACAGGCGCTGGCGGGCCTGCTCCCGTGAGGGATTACGGTTTGCTGCCGTGACCTCCGACTTTCCCACCGAAGTGGTGACGGTCGTCGGTATCGGTGCCGACGGCTGGGCCGGGCTCGGAGACCCGGCGCGCGACGCCCTGCGCGCAGCCGAGGTGGTGTTCGGCAGCCGGCGTCAGCTCGGGCTGCTTCCGGCGGACGTCGAGTGCGAGCGCGTCGCGTGGCCCCGGCCGATGATGCCGGCGATCCCGTCGCTGCTCGCGGCCAACGCCGACCGCCGGATCGTGGTCCTGGCCAGCGGTGATCCGATGTTCTTCGGAATCGGGAGCACGCTGGTGCGCCAACTCGGCGCGGACCGCGTGCGGGTGATCACGCATCCGTCGTCGATCTCGCTCGCCTGCGCGCGGCTGGGCTGGCCGGAGGAGCGGGTCGAGATCGTCAGCCTCGTCGGGCGTCCGGTCGAGCGGCTGCACACCGCGATCCATCCCGGGCGGACCGTGCTGGCGCTGAGCGCCGACGGGACGACGCCCGGCCAGGTCGCCGCGCTGCTGACCGCGCGCGGTTACGGCGCCAGCCCGCTCACCGTGCTCGAGCACCTGGGCTCGTCGGCGGAGGCGTCCCGGACCGTGCTCGCCTCCGAGTGGGCAGGCGAGATCACCAGCTCGCTGAACGTGATCGCGATCGAGTGCGTCGCGTCGCCGGACGCCCCGCTGTTCCCGCTGGTCCCCGGCCTGCCGGACGAGGCGTTCGACAGCGACGGGCAGCTGACCAAGCGGGAGGTCCGGGCGATCACGCTGGCCCGGCTCGCGCCGGTTCCCGGTCAGTTGCTCTGGGACGTCGGCGCGGGCGCGGGCAGCATCGCGATCGAGTGGCTGCGGACGCATCGCTCGTGCCGGGCGATCGCGGTCGAGCACCGCCCGGACCGGGCCGCGCGCCTGTCCGGCAATGCGGCGGCCCTCGGCGTCCCCGGGCTCACGGTCGAGGTCGGATCGGCTCCGGGTGCGCTCGCCGGGCTCGAAGCGCCGGACGCGGTGTTCATCGGTGGTGGGGTGACCGTGCCCGGCACCGTGGAGGCCTGCTGGAACGCGCTGAAGCCCGGCGGGAGGCTGGTGGCCAACGCGGTCACGATCCAGTCGGAGGCAGCGGTCGCGGACTGGCACGACAAGCTGGGCGGCGACCTGACCCGCATCGCGATCAGCCGGGCCAAGCCGGTCGGCGGGTTTCTCGGGTGGAAGCCGATGATGCCGGTGACACAGTGGGTGGTGACCAAACGATGACCGTGCACTTCATCGGAGCGGGTCCGGGCGCCGCGGATCTGATCACGGTGCGGGGGCGCGCGCTGATCGAGGCGTCGCCGGTGTGCCTGTACGCCGGTTCGCTGGTGCCGGTCGAATTACTGGCGTGGTGCCCTTCCGGCGCGCGGCTCGTCGACACGGCGTCACTCAACCTCGACGAGATCATCGCCGAGTGCGCGGCGGCTCATTCGGCCGGCCTGGACGTCGCCCGGCTGCACTCGGGCGACCCGTCGGTGTTCAGCGCGATGGCCGAGCAGATGCGCCGCCTGGACGCGCTCGGCGTGCCGTACGACGTGACGCCGGGCGTTCCGGCGTTCGCAGCGGCAGCCGCGTCGCTGAAACACGAGTTGACCGTGCCCGGAGTGGGGCAGACCGTCATCCTCACCCGGACGTCGGCGCGCGCCACGCCGATGCCGCCGGGGGAGGACCTGGCCACGCTCGGCGCGAGCCGGGCCACTCTCGTCCTCCACCTGGCGGTGCAGCGGATCGACGCGGTCGTGGCGGAATTGATCCCGTCGTACGGCGCGGAGTGCCCCGTCGCGGTGGTGGCCCGCGCGAGCCGGGACGACGAGGTGATCCTGCGCGGGACGCTCGGCGACATCGGTGCGTCGGTGCGGGAAGCGGGCATCGTCCGTACCGCGGTGATCATCGTGGGGGCCGTGCTGAACGCGTCGGAGTTCTCCGACTCCCACCTCTACTCGGCGTGCCGGGAGCGCTAGGCCCTGCCCACGATGGTTCCGGCGCGGTCGATGACCACCACATCGGTGGTCACGGGGGCGCCGCGGAGGACGTCGTCCGCGGTGGCCTTGGCCTTTTCAGCGACCAGTCCGCCGAGCGGTGGGTAGAGCTGCAGGGCTTGGAGTGCGGTGTTCGCGTTCTGTACTTCCTGGGCCGTGGCTGGGTCCGGAACCAGCGATGCGAGGAACCCGAAGTCGACCTGGGACCGCTTGGAGTGCAGGTCCAGGTGACCGGCCGCCAGCTTCGCGAGCTTCCCGATCCCGCCGGCGATCGTCAGCCGCGGCACCGGATGCCGCCGCAGGTACTTGAGCACGGCTCCGGCGAAGTCGCCCATGTCGAGCAGGGCGTCCTCGGGCAGGTCGTACAGCTCCGCGGCGACCTTCTCGGACGTGCTGCCGGTGCAGCCCGCGACGTGCTGGTACCCCGCGGCCCTGGCGACGTCGATCCCGCGCCGGATGCTGTCGATCCAGGCCGAGCACGAGTACGGCACGACGATGCCGGTCGTGCCGAGGATCGACAGCCCGCCCAGGATGCCGAGCCGCGGGTTCCACGTCTTCTTGGCGATCTCTTCGCCGTTCTCGACGCTGACCTCGATCTCGACGTCGCCCGTGCCGTGGTGCTCTTCGGCGACGCGCGCGATCGCGTCGCGCATCATCTGCCGGGGGACCGGGTTGATCGCGGGCTCGCCGACCGGCAGCGGCAGGCCGGGTTTGGTGACGGTTCCGACGCCCTCGCCCGCCCGGAACGTGACGCCGGTGCCGGGCAGCCCGTGCCGCACGGTCGCCCGGATCAGCGCTCCGTGCGTGACGTCCGGGTCGTCGCCGGCGTCCTTGATCACACCCGCGGTAGCGCTCTCGTCCGCGTGTTCCTCGATGGCCAGCGCGAAGCTCGGCTGCTGACCCTTGGGCAGCGTGATCCGCACCGGGTCGGGGAACTCCCCGGTGAGCAGCGCGGTGTAGGCGGCAGTGGTGGCGGCGGTGGCGCAGGCGCCCGTCGTCCAGCCGTACCGCAGTTCGCTCACACCTCCAGCATGCCAACTACGCTGGTGAACTCGTGACAGGCGTCCTGATCCTCGGCGGCACCGGTGACGCGCGTCGCCTCGCGTCCGCGCTCGCCGGGTCGTGCCGCGTGGTCAGTTCGCTGGCCGGACGGGTGCGGGAGCCGCTGCTGCCACCGGGCGAGGTGCGCATCGGAGGCTTCGGCGGAGTGGCGGGCCTCGTCTCGTATTTGCGGTCGGAAGAGTTCGACGCGGTCGTCGACGCGACCCATCCGTTCGCGGCGCAGATGACCCTTCATGCTGTTGCCGCGTGCTCGCGCCTCGGTGTTCCGCTGCTGGTGCTGCAACGTCCGGGTTGGGTGTCGGTTCCCGGCGATCACTGGGTGCGGGTTCCTACGCTTGCGGACGCCGCTGAGGTACTGCCGTCGCTCGGGCACCGAGTGTTGCTGACCACGGGGCGCCAGGGGGTTGGCGTGTTCGCGGGGAGTGACCAGTGGTTCCTGATCCGTACCGTGGACCCTCCGTCCGCGGTGTTGCCACCGCACTCCGAGGTGCTGTTGGCGCGGGGCCCGTTCACGCGCGCGGACGAGGTGGCGTTGCTGCGTTCGCGCCACATCGACGTGGTCGTGACCAAGGACAGCGGCGGCAGTGCCACGTACCCGAAACTCGAAGCCGCCCGAGAGTTGGGGCTGCCCGTCCTCATGGTCAACCGCCCGCCCCTGCCGGCGGGGGTCGACACCGTGGCCACTCCTGAGCAAGCCATGGGGTGGCTTGCAACTAAGAGTGGTGTGGGCGGGTGCCCACACCACTCTTAGATGTCGCCCGCCGGCTGTGGACATCGCTGCGAGCACCGCAGGGTTCGCCAGGGTGGCCGAATGGGAACCCACCCGCATCAACCAGCCGCGCTGCGTCGGGGACCGTTCCGGGGCTCGGACGCGGTCCGGGCCGGCCTGGTGACGAAGAATCAGCTCCGCGGTAAGTCATGGATTCAGTTACACCGAGACGTCTATGTCGCTGCTGATTTGGGCGACTCCTATCGGCTGCGATGTCAGGCGGCGGGACTGATCCTCCCCGAGGGAGCAGCCCTCACTGGGCGGTCGGCGGCGTGTCTGGACGGGCTGCCACTGGGCGAGCTCGGGGACTCCGTGCACGTCATCGCGCCGCCCGGGACGCGAATGCGCCGACGCGGGTGCCGCATCGTGCGCACTCCCTGGCTGCCTCCGGGGCACATCCGTCCCGGCAGCGACCCCCCGGTCACCGTGTCTACCCGGACCGCGTGGGAGATCGCGTCCGAGCCAGATCTCATCGAGGCGGTCGTCGCGCTCGACGTGCTGTTCAGGGCGAAGCGTCCGCGGCGCGAGGCGATGGACAGCTGGGTCGCGACGTTCCCGGACAGCCAGGCCGCGAAGGCCATCACCCTCGCCGACGCCCGCGCGGAGTCCCCGCAGGAGTCCCGGACCCGCGTCCAGATCACGCTGGCCGGCTTCCCGCCGCCGACGCCGCAGCACAAGGTCGTCGTGAACGGGCGCGTGATAGCCCGTCTCGACCTGGCATGGCCGGACGCGAAGGTCGCGGTGGAGTACGACGGCATCTGGCACGCGGACGCGCAGCAGCTCCGCTCGGACCGGGCGCGCCTCAACCAGCTGATCGACGCCGGGTGGACCGTGCTCCACCTGACGAGCCTCGACCTCAAGGACCCTGCCCGCTTCGCCGCCTTCTGCGGTCAGCTCCGTGCGGCGCTGACGAGGGGTCAGGCCGGGTAGCGGCGGGGGGTGTAGACGGTGTGGCCGTCGGAGCGGGATTGGGACGACCCCACGATGAGCAGCGTCCGCATGTCGATCTCGGACGGGTCGAGGTCCGCGAGCCGCACCACCCGCACGCTCTCCGTCGGCCCACCGACGTCCCGCCCGATCACCACCGGCGTGTCCGCTTCCCGGTGCTGCAGCAGCAGCTCCTTCGCGTCCACGATCTGGTGCCTGCGGCTCTTCGACGCGGGGTTGTAGATCGCGATCACGAAGTCTGCCGCCGCCGCCGCGGCCAGCCGCTCGGAGATGATCTCCCAGGGTTTGAGCCGGTCGGACAGCGACAGGATGCAGAAGTCGTGCCCGAGCGGAGCACCCACCCGGCTGGCCACGGCCTGAGCGGCAGTGATGCCCGGCACGACCCGCACCGCGACGTGCTTCCAGCGGGGTTCCTCCGCCACTTCGAGCACCGCCGCGGCCATCGCGAACACGCCGGGGTCCCCGGACGACACGACGGCCACCTTCGAGCCGCGCGACGCCAGGTCCAGCGCGAACGCGGCCCGCTCGGCCTCGACCCGGTTGTCGGACGGGTGGCGCCGCTGGCGGGGGTTGGCGGGGACTCGGTCGAGGTACGGCCCGTACCCGACGAGGTCGTCGGCGGCGGCGAGGGCGGCCTGCGCCTCGGGGGTCTGCCAGTCGCGGCCACCCGGCCCCAGCCCGACGACCACGACCTCCCCGGCACAGTCCACGGCCCCGGAAGCCAGGCCCGCAGTCAGCCCCGGCGCCGCGGCCGGGTCGGCGACCCCGGTCACGCCCGGTGCCGCGGCCGACTCGGCGACGCCGCCCGCGCCCGGCTCCGCGTCCAGGCCCGGCGACAGGCGGCTCGGGAGCACCGCCATCGAGAAGTACGGCACCGTCTCCGGGTCGACCTCGGCCAGCGGCACGACCCGCTCGGACGACGTCGTGGCGCGCTCGACGTACCAGGCCTCGTCCAGCCGGCCCGCCTCCGAGAGCGCCTCCCGCACCGCCCCGAACGTCCGCCCGAGCTTCATCACGACCGCGGGATCAGAACCGTCCAGCCGAGCCGCCAGCGACGCCACCGGCAGCGTCCCGGGCAGTACGGTCAGCACCTCGTCGCGTTCCACCAGCGGACGACCCATCGCCGCCGACGCCCCGCTCACCGACGTCACGCCCGGCACCACCGTCGTGGGGTACCGCGAGCACAGGCGCTTGTGCAGGTGCATGTACGAGCCGTAGAAGAACGGATCACCCTCGGCGAGCACAACGACGTCCCGACCGGCGTCCAGATGCGCCGCCAGACGCTCGGCCGCCGACGCGTAGAAGTCGTCGAGCGCGCCCTGGTACCCACCCGGGTGGGACGTCGTCTCGGTGGTGACCGGGTAGACCAGCTGCTCCTCGATCTGCCCCTCGCGCAGATACGGGGCGGCGACCGAGCGCGCGATGCTGCGTCCGTGCCGGGCGCTGTGGTACGCGATCACTTCGGCGTCGGAGATCAGCCGGGCCGCCTTGACGGTGACCAGCTCGGGATCGCCCGGTCCGAGACCGACGCCGTACAAACGACCGCTCATCACTCTTCCTCGCTGGCCAGCGCGTTGAGCGCACCGGCGGTCATCGCGCTGCCACCCCGGCGTCCGCGCACGATCAGGTACTCCAGCCCGAGCTCGTTGGCTGCCAGGGCGTCCTTCGACTCGGCGGCGCCCACGAAGCCCACCGGGATGCCGAGCACCACGGCCGGCCGAGGCGCGCCCGCCGCCACCATGTCCAGCAGGTGGAACAGCGCCGTCGGCGCGTTGCCGATCGCGACGACCGAGCCCTCCAGCCGATCGCGCCACAGTTCGAGCGCCGCCGCGCTGCGGGTGGTGCCCAGCGACGCGGCCAGCGACGGCACCGCAGGATCACCCAACGTGCAGATCACGTCGTTGGCGGCGGGCAGGCGCCGACGCGTCACCCCGGACGCGACCATCTGCGCGTCACAGAGAATCGGCGCGCCGTCCCGCAGGGCCTTGATCGCCGCGGGCACCGCGTCCGCGGAGTACGCCAGGTCGTCGACCAGGTCGACCATGCCGCAGGAGTGGATCATCCGAACCGCAACGCGGGCCACCTCGGCCGGGAGACCGGAAAGGTCGGCTTCGGCTCTGATCGTGGCGAACGACTGGCGATAGATCTCCGCGCCGTCGCGGATGTAGTCGTACTGCCCGGTCACGCGTTTTTCCTCCTGGCTGCCGCGACGAACGCGGGTAGCTCTTCGACGCGGACGTTCTCGCCGTCCACCTGGTATCCGTCGCCCGTGGCCAGCACGTCGACGTGTGCGCCCGCGGGATGTCCGCAGCGCCGTTCGCACCCCACGAAGTGCACGGGGAGCACCCCGGACGAAGGCAGCGTGACGCCGAGCGCGACCGACGCGTCGGCGCGGACGTCCGCACGCGACTTCGCGCAGCCGGGCAGCCCGGTGCACGCGGTCGCGGTGGCCCACGGGGACGCGGGGTCGGTGACCAGCCCGGCGTCGGCCAGGGCCGCCAGCGCCGAGGCGTCCACGCCCAGTAGCACCACACCCCGCCACGGAGTGACGATGATCTCGTCGCGCGCCACCGCCCCGATCCGCGCCATCTGCGCACCCGTGAGGCGCCCCAGCGGCGCCACCGCGGCCACACCGCCCGGCACGGCCCCGATCGGACCCGACTCGACGGCGGCCGGCCCCACGACGTCCGGGGCGGACAACAGCAAGCCCAGGGCGTCGGCCACCCTGGCGGCGACGCGCGCCGGACCGTCGTCCAACTCAGTGAGACGCCAGGCCCGGGAGGCCTGAGCCGTGCGCTCGGCGAGAAACCCCCGCGCCGCGGCGATCAAGGCCGGAACGGCCTGGCCGACGGAGACCCGCAGACCGCGGTCGACGCCCGCCAGCAGCACCGGAGCCGGGTCGGAGCCCAGCAGCACGGTCACGTCCGCACCCAGGCCCGCCACGTCGCGCGCGGAATCCACCGCGAACAGGAAACGCCCTGGCAGCTCGGCCAGGTCGGGTGCGGCGCACAGGTCCCGGTCGAGTTCGGTCACGACCGAACGCACGTCGCCGGTCGGCGAGGCCACGATGTTCCGCACCCGTTCGTGCGTGGCTGACGGCAACAATCCGGCGGACGCCAGGCGCGCGGCCAGTGCGGCCGGGTCGGTGACGCCCCTGATCTGGACGTTGGCGCGGGAGGTCAGCTCGATCGGGGCGTACTCCTGTAGCGCAGCCCACTGGGTGAGGCTCACCACACCGCCCGGCACCCGGATTCGCGCCAGACCACCGTCAGCGGCCTTGTGCACCTGGAGCGCACCTGGGCAGCTGTCGGCTGCCAGGCGGCGCGGAACGGGCACGGCGGTGGGCATAGCCGGATGCTACGTGCCGCATGGGTGATGGCAATTCGCCCACGTGACGGGAGCGGTTCTGGTCACCGTGGCCCCCTGGGATGATGGGCGGGCGACAAACGACGCCGAGTGAGGACCCTGCGTGATTCTGCTGCTCTCGACCTCCGACACGGACCTGCTCTCGGCACGGGCGAGCGGAGCGCCGTACCGCCTGGCCAACCCGGCGCGGACGAACGTTGGGGACCTGCCCGCGCTGCTCGACGGCGTCGACCTGGTCGTCGTCCGCATCCTCGGTGGGCGCCGCGCGTGGGAAGAGGGCCTGGACGCGCTGCTGGCCGGTCCGCAGCCGGTCGTCGTGCTCGGTGGGGAGATCGCGCCGGACGCCGACCTGATGCAGCTCTCCACGGTGCCCGCCGGTGTCGCGGCGGAGGCGCACGCGTACCTCGCCCAGGGCGGGGCGGCCAACCTCGAGCAGCTCCACCATTTCCTGAGCGACACGGTCCTGCTCACCGGCCTCGGCTTCGCGCCCCCGGAAGAGACCCCCACCTGGGGAGTCCTCGAGCGCGCTTCCAGCTCAGCCAGCGGATTGAAGCCCGACCGAGGCGCGTCGGAAACCCGGCGTCCAGTCATCGCCACCCTCTATTACCGGGCGCACCATGTCGCGGGGAACACCGCGTTCGTCGAGGCGCTGTGCGACGCGATCGAGGACGCGGGCGGGCAGGCGCTCCCGGTGTTCTGCGCCTCCCTGCGCACCGCCCCGCCCGAGCTGCTCGCCACGCTGGAGCGCGCCGACGCCCTGGTCGTGACCGTGCTGGCCGCCGGCGGCACGAAGCCCGCCACCGCGAGCGCTGGCGGCGACGACGACGCCTGGGACGTGGGGGCGCTAGCCGCGCTCGACGTCCCGATCCTGCAGGGTCTCTGCCTCACGAGCAGCCGCGAGACCTGGGCGGCCAACGACGACGGCCTGTCCCCACTGGACAACGCGACCCAGGTCGCGATCCCCGAGTTCGACGGCCGGATCATCACGGTCCCGTTCTCGTTCAAGGAGATCGACGCCGACGGGCTCACCGTGTACGTCGCCGACCCCGAGCGCGCCGCCCGGGTGGCGGGCATCGCGGTGAAGCACGGTGCGCTGCGGCACATCGAGTCCCAGGACAAGCGGGTCGCGTTGATGCTGTCCGCGTACCCGACGAAGCACGCCCGGGTGGGCAACGCCGTGGGTCTCGACACGCCTGCGTCGGCCGTGAAGCTCCTGCAGGCGCTGAAGGACGCCGGGTACCAGGTCGGCGACCTGCCGGGCGTCGAGGCGCAGGACGGCGACGCGCTGATCCACGCGCTGATCAAGGCAGGCGGCCACGACACCGCCTGGCTCACCGAGGAGCAGCTCGCGGCGAACCCGGTGCGTATCCCGGCGGCGGCGTACCAGGCGTACTTCGACTCGTTGGACGCCGGGCTCCGGGAGAAGATGCTCGAGCACTGGGGCCCGCCTCCGGGCGAGCTCTACGTCCACGACGGCGACATCGTGCTGGCCGCGCTCCGGGGCGACAACGTCGTGGTGATGATCCAGCCGCCGCGCGGGTTCGGTGAGAATCCGGTCGCGATCTACCACGACCCGGACCTGCCGCCCAGCCACCACTACCTGGCCGCCTACCACTGGCTGGCCGCGGAGTTCGGCGCGGACGCGGTCATTCACCTGGGCAAACACGGCAACTTGGAGTGGCTGCCCGGCAAGACCGTCGGGATGTCCGCGGCCGACGGATCCGACGCCGCCCTCGGTGACCTGCCGCTGATCTACCCGTTCCTGGTCAACGACCCGGGCGAGGGCACCCAGGCCAAGCGCCGCACGCACGCGACGCTGGTCGACCACCTGGTGCCGCCGATGGCCCGCGCCGACTCGTACGGCGACATCGCGCGGCTCGAGCAGCTGCTCGACGAGCACGCGAACATCGCGGCGCTCGACCCGGCGAAGCTGCCCGCGATCCGGGCCCAGATCTGGACGCTGATCCAGGCCGCGCGCCTCGACCACGACTTGGGGCTGGACGACCGTCCCCACGACGCCGAGTTCGACGACTTCCTGCTGCACGTCGATGGGTGGCTGTGCGAGGTCAAGGACGTCCAGATCCGGGACGGCCTGCACGTGCTGGGCGCGGCACCGTCCGGCGAGGCCCGGGTGAACCTGGTGCTGGCGATGCTGCGCGCCCGGCAGATGTGGGCCGGGCAGGTCGCGGCGCTGCCCGGTCTGCGGGAGGCGCTCGGGCTCTCCGAGGCGGGTGACGAGGCACGGACTGACGTCGATGCGATCGACGCGCTAGCGCGCTCGCTCGTGGCGGAGATGGAGGTCCGCGGGTGGGATCCGTCGGCGTCGGCCGAGGTCACTACGTCAATTCTGGACGCGACGCCGGGCGCCGCCGCCGGCGCTGACCGGGTGCTCGTCACGCGGGTGCTGGAGTTCGCGGCGAACGAGGTCGTGCCGCGGCTGAGCAAGACCACGGACGAGCTCACCCACGTGCTGCACGCCCTGAACGGCGGCTACGTGCCGGCCGGCCCGTCGGGCTCGCCGCTCCGTGGCCTGATCAACACGCTCCCGACCGGTCGCAACTTCTACTCGGTCGACCCCAAGGCGATCCCGAGCCGCCTGGCGTGGGAGACCGGGTCGGCGATGGCCGACTCGCTGCTCGCCCGGTACCGCGCCGACACCGGCGAGTGGCCGCGCTCGGTCGGGCTCTCGATCTGGGGCACGTCCGCGATGCGCACCGCCGGCGACGACATCGCCGAAGTGCTGGCGCTGCTCGGCGTCCGCCCGGTCTGGGACGAAGCTTCGCGCCGGGTGAACGGGCTCGAAGTCATCCCGCGGGACGAGCTCGGCCGGCCTCGCATCGACGTCACGATCCGGATCAGCGGCTTCTTCCGGGACGCGTTCCCGCACGTCGTCGCGATGCTGGACGACGCCGTGCAGCTGGTGGCGGCCCTCGACGAGCCGGACAACTACGTGCGAGAGCACGTGCAGGCGGAGCTCGAGACCCACGGCGATTCCCGGCGCGCCACCATGCGCCTGTTCGGCTCGAAGCCGGGCGCCTACGGTGCCGGGCTGCTCCAGGCGATCGACAGCCGCACCTGGCGCGACGACAAGGACCTGGCCGAGGTCTACGCGGTCTGGGGCGGGTTCGCGTACGGACGTGGCCTCGACGGCGTCCCGGCCCGGCCGGACATGGAGAGCGCGTACCGGCGGATCAACATCGCGGCGAAGAACGTCGACACGGCCGAGCACGACATCGCCGACTCCGACGACTACTTCCAGTACCACGGCGGCATGATCGCGACGGTCCGCGCGCTGACCGGCACCGCGCCCAAGGCGTACATCGGCGACAGCACCCGCCCGGACGCCGTCCGCACCCGCAGCCTGCACGAGGAGACCGCACGGGTGTTCCGCGCCCGGGTCGTCAACCCGCGCTGGATCGAGGCGATGCGCCGACACGGCTACAAGGGCGCGTTCGAGCTGGCCGCGACCGTCGACTACCTGTTCGGCTACGATGCCACGGCGGGCGTCGTCGCGGACTGGATGTACGAGAAGCTGGCGGGCACCTACGCGCTGGACCCGGAGAACCAGAAGTTCTTCACCGAGTCGAACCCGTGGGCGTTGCACGCGATCACCGAGCGCCTGCTCGAGGCGGCGAACCGGGGCATGTGGGAGCACCCCGCCGCCGAGACCCTGGAGGCCCTCCAGGACCTTTACCTCGCAACGGAGGGTGACCTCGAGGATTCTTAGCGGGCAGCGCGGTCGCTGAACCGCTGGATCGGGTCGACGATGTTGAGCAGCGTCGAGCTGCACTCGGCCATGGCCGTCTGCACCGCCCGCAGCTCGTCGGCGGACGGCCCGGCCACGTCCTCGACCGCCTTCGCCATCTCGGCCGCCGAGGACGCCAGGTGCAGGGACGTCACCGCCAGCGCCCGCAGGATCGCCGGGGCGTCGACCAGGACGTCGGACTGCAGCACCCGCGCCAGGGCCGCCGCGTCGTTGCTCAGGGCGTTGGCCAACTCCGTGACGGCGTCCCGTGCGACGTTCATGCAGCGATAGTGCCTCGTGCCTGCTACACCGCGCGCCCCTCAAACGGAGGGCATAAGCCGCGAATCCGACCGTGTGTCCGGGAGGTGGGAGGCGCCCTGGGCGGTCGGCGCCGGACGAGGGAGACTGCATACGTTCAGCGCTGACCAGCAACGACGCACGAAGGAGCCCGATGAGCCAGGCGGTGGTGCTCGAACCCGCTGAGGTCTGGGCCTATCTGGTCAGCCGGGAGCTGTTGCCGGCCGATGCCCGGGGCGCGGTGCGCGAGGTCGGCGACGGCAACATGAACCGGGTCTTCCTCGCGATCCCGGACGACACGGCGATCCCGAGCCTCGCAGTCAAGCAGGCGCCGCCGTGGATCCAGCGGCTCGGCCCCTCCGCCCCGATGAGCCCGGAGCGGGCGCTGATCGAAGCGCGTGCCCTCCGGACGTTCGCCGAGTACGCCCCTCGGCAGACACCGCGCGTCCTGGACGTCGACCCCACGCGGTTCGCGTTCACGATGGAGGACCTCTCCGACCTCACGGTCCTGCGTACGGCGTTGAACGACGGCGCTTCGCTGGGCCGCACGTCCGCGGAAGTGGGGGAACTCGTCGGACGGGTCACGTTCGCGACCAGCGTCGCCGGCGCGACGCCGCAGGCCCGCGCCGCGCTGATCGCCGACTCGGTGAACCCGCTGCTCGCCGAGGTGACGCTCCAGTACCTGCTCGGCGACCCGTTCGTCGCCGCCGAACACAATCACCACCACCCGGCGCTGGGGGCGGCCGTCGAATCACTCCGCCGTGACCCCGCGGTCCGCACCGAGCTCGCCGCGCTGCGAGCCGCGTTCGGCGCGAAGACACAGGCCCTCGTCCACGGCGACCTGCACAGCGGCAGCGTCATGGTCGGCGTCCGCGACGGCGAGCCGGTCGTCCGGGTGATCGACCCGGAGTTCGCGATGGTCGGTCCGATCGGCCTCGACCTCGGCCTGTACATCGCGAACGTGGTGATCGCGGCGCTCCGTTCGTACGCCACGGGCGCCACCGCACGGGGGGCCGCGCATCTCGCAACCGTTGCGGACTGCTGGGACGCGTTCTGTGCCGCCTGGCGCGACGGCTGGCCCGGCCGCGTCGACCCGCTGCTCGACGACGGCTGGCTGCTGCGTGAGCTGCGCGATACCTGGCGCGACACGCTCGGTTACGCCGCGGTCGAGCTGGTCCGGCGCGTGGCCGGCTATTCGCACGCGTCCGACCTGGAGACGCTGCCCGACCCCGGCCCGGCGTCGGCGGTCGTCCTCAGCCTCGGCCACAAACTCCTGGTCGACCGGGAGATCTGCGGTAGCCGTCCGGATCCCCGCGCGCTCGCGCGCCTCGTCAGTACCTCGTGGGAGGCCCAGCAGTGAGGCCCGTGCTCGACGACAGCGTCCGCCTGACCGACGAGGGCGTGCGGATCCTCGACCGTCGCGTCTTCCCCGGACGTCAGGAATGGGTGCTCGCCCGCTCCGCGGGCGAGGTCGCGACCGCGATCCGAGGCATGGTCACGCAGAGTTCAGGGCCGTTCTACGCCGGCCTGGCCGGCCTGCGGTTGAGCGCGCGCCTGCACCGGGGTGGCCCGCTGGCCACTGCCTTAACTGCCTTGGCGGACGACGGTCAGCTGCTCACCGCCGCGCGCCCCACCAACAACCACGTTCGGGACGCCGTCCGCGAGGTGCTCGCCGCGGTTGCCGCCGCAGGGCCGGGGACGCCCGAGGAACTGGCCGAGCTCGTCGAAGCCGAGACCGCCCGGCTGGAGGCCGCGTACCGGGGCGGCAGCGCGGAACTGGGGCGCCTCACCGCTGGGCTGCTCCCGGACGGCGCTCGCGTGCTCACCCACTGCTGGATGGACGCGTACCTGATCGGGCTGGTGCAGGAGGCGTCGCGGGCCGGGCGACAGTACGAGTGGGTGGTCACCGAGACCCGCCCCTACCTGCAGGGCGCCCGGCTGACCGCGCACACGCTGGCCGAGATGGGTCAGTCGCTGACGCTGGTCACCGACTCGACCGCGGCGGCGGTCCTCGCCGGTCAGTCCGCGCTCGGCCGGGTCGACGCGCTGGTCACCGCCGCCGACCGGGTGACGATGGACGGGCACGTGATCAACAAGGTCGGGACGCTCGCCCACGCCGTGGCGGCGACCGCGTTCGACGTGCCGTTCTTCGCGCTGGTGCTCGCGCCGGATCCCACCGCGGCCACCGCGTCCGACGTCGTGATCGAGGAGCGCGACGGCGCGGAAGTGCTGTCCACCCTGGGGGAGCGCACCGCGTCACCGCTCGTCGAACGCGGCTACTACCCCGCCTTCGACGTCACACCGCCCCGGTTCGTCCGCCGGATCGTCACCGACCGGGGCGTCTTCGAGCCGACTCGGGTCGGCGAGTACCACTCGATCAGCAAGGAGCTTGCATGACCGCGCACCCGACCTGGACCGCTCGGGTGGTGATCCTCGACATCGAGGGCACCACCAGCGCCGCCGGCTTCGTCCAGGGTGACCTGTACGACTACGCCCGGCCGCGGCTCCGTTCGTGGATCTCGTCGCACGCTTCAGACCCCGCGATCGTCGCCGCGGTCGCGGCCACCCGCTCCGAGGGCGGCCTGGCGGACGACGCCGATCTGGACGCCGTAGTCGCGGTGCTGCACGGCTGGATGGACTCCGACGTCAAGGCGACCCCGCTGAAGACGATCCAGGGCCAGATCTGGGCGGCCGGGTTCGCCGCCGGTGAGCTGCGGTCGCACTTCTTCGGCGACGTCGTCCCGCAGCTGCGTTCGTGGCACGACCGCGGTGTTCGGCTCGCGGTGTTCTCGTCCGGGTCGGTCGCCAGCCAGGTGCCGTGGTTCCGGCACGCCGACGCCGGCGACCTGACGCCGATGATCGAGGCGTACTTCGACACGGTCAGCGCCGGGAGCAAGCGCGAGGCGTCCTCGTACGAGAAGATCGCGTCGGCGCTGGGTGTGCCCGCGGGGGAGGCGCTGTTCCTCACCGACCTGCCGGCCGAGCTGGACGCGGCCCGCACCGCCGGTTGGCAGGTGATCGGCGTCCGCCGTGCTGGGGAACCCAACGCTGAGGCGGACTTCGGCGACCACCCGGTCGTCGAGTCGTTCAGCGAGATCGACGTGGTGGCGTCGTGAGCGGGCCCGACTATCGGACGGACTTCCGCGGGGTCCTGGAGGGGGCAGGCAAGGCGTTGGCCGCGGAGTCCGCGCGGTTCGCCGGTATCGGCTGGATGCGCGGGACCTCGGGCAACCTCTCGATCGTGCTCAACCGGAACCCGCTGCGGCTCGCGGTCACCGTCAGCGGCCTCGACAAGGGTGAGCTGACCAGCTCCGATGTTGTTGTCGTCGACGAGTTCGGCCGGGCGGTCGATGAGCAGCCGCGCCCGGACCTGATCCCGTCGGCGGAGGCCGAGCTACACGCCCGCGTGGCGTCGCTGTCAGGGGCCGGCGCCGTCGTGCACGTCCACGCGCTGCAGGCCGTACTGGCGGGCCACTGGTGGCCGGACGGCATCGAGCTGCGGGACCTGGAGATGCTCAAGGGCATCGGGCGGCTGGCTCACGACGAGACCGTCACGATTCCGGTGGTGCCGAACTCGCAGGACATGAAGGTGCTCGGGGACGACGTCGCCAACGTGTTCGACCCCGGGGTGCCCGCGGTGGTGGTGGCTCGGCACGGGATGTACGCCTGGGGGCGTGACCTGCTCCAGGCCCGTCACCACACCGAGATCGTCGAGTTCCTGCTCCAGTTCAAGGTCGAGACGCGCTAAGCGGAGGCGGCTCCGCCCTGGTGAGCGGCTAGCACGGATGCGGCCGGTGGGCTGAGTTTCCACCGGGGCTCCGGCATCGGCGTATCGGCTGTGGATACCGGATTGCTGGCCGTACATGCGTGCGACGGTTCGAGGCATGAGCGGTAACGGGGTGGCGGAGCGGTTGGCCGGAGTTCCGGTCGGGCCGGCGTTGGCGGCGGTACTCGAGGAGCTGACGCCGGTGCGGTATCGCGCCGGTGATGACGTGCGGGAGGTGTTCCCGGACAACACGGAGCAGGTGCTCATCGCCCAGGCCTGGCAGAAGGTCGTGGCGTGGAGCGAGGCCGGATTGAACCGGGCCGTCCTCTCGATCACCGGGAACCAGCTCGGTCCGGAGGACGAGGATTGGGGTCGTGAGGAAGCCGCCGCGGCTCTGCGCTGGAGCGCACAAGGCACCCACGAACGCACGATCGTCGCGCGTGCTCTCGCGGGCCGGTTGTTCCTGACCGGTCGTGCACTCGCGGAGGGCCGGATCACCTACCGCCACGCCGCGGAGATCGTGGAGCGCCTCGAGCCCCTGGACGACGACAAGGCCGCCGAGGTTGAGGAGGGCTTGCTCGCCGCGGCACGGTCGAAGACCCCCGCGCAAGTGGGACGCCTGGCCCGAAAGGCAGCGCTGAAAGCCGATCCGAAGGGGGCGGAGAAGCGAGCCAAGAAGGCACGGAAGGGCCGCCGGGTCGACTTCTACGCCCTCGCCGACGCCATGGCCGAGATGCGAGCGATCCTTCCCGCCGCGGACGCGGCTCGGGTCCGGGCCGCGTTGGACCGAATCGCCGGCCGATCCCGTAGCGAAGGCGACGATCGATGGATCGACGCCCGGCGCGCCGATGCCCTCGTGGCGCTGACCGAGCTCGGACTCCTGACGGCCGATGGCGCCCTACCGCTTCCCGAGGAACTCGCCACGGCGAACGGCTCGGCCAAGACTGGGTCCGAGCCCGAGCCCGAGCCCGAGCCCGAGTCCGAGACCGAGTCCGCGCCCGAGGCTCAGGCCGCCTGCGGTATCCGGGGTTTGCCGCAGCGATGCATCGACCTCATCCGCACCGTGCTGGCCGGCAAGCGGGCCACCCCGCCCCGCGTCGCGCTCACTGCGCCGTTGTCCACGGTGCTCGGAGGTTCCAACTCACCGGGGGATCTCACCGGGTACGGCCCGATCCCGCCCAGCATCGTCCGCGAACTCGCAGCCTCCGGGCGTTGGGAGAAGTGGGCCACCGACCAGAACGGAGTTGTCACCGACCTGGGACGCTCCACCTACCGGCCCACCGCAGAACTCGCTGATCTGGTCCGGGCGACCTACCCGACCTGCATGTTCCCCGGATGTTCCCAACCGTCCTACCGGTGCGACCTCGACCACACCGTCCGGTTCGTCGATGGTGGACAGACCAGCGCCGCGAACCTGGTTCCGTTATGTCGCCGGCATCACCGGGCGAAGGACGAAGCCGGCTGGAAGCTTCACCACGACAGCGACACCGGGATCTGTACCTGGACCAGTCCGGTCGGGCGCACCTACACAGTGGATCCGCCCACCCATGACAACGACGAAGCAGCGCCCTCCGGCCCACCCGCCGACTGGACGGTTCCGCTGGAGCCCACACCCGTGGTGGCCCCGCCCGTGACGCCGCCGAGCGATGATCCGGACGAACCGCCACCGTTCTGAACACCACGTCCCGGTCACCGGGCCTCCGTTCCAGGGAGGCCCGGCATAACCGCGTGCCGTGAGCACTGCGGCGTGCCCTGCGGCTCAGGCGGACGTGTTCGCGGCGGTCGCACTCCCCGCGGAACGCCGGTCGTCGGCGGTAAGGCGGAGGAAGATCTCGTGTGTGGGGGA
Source organism: Cryptosporangium aurantiacum (assembly GCF_900143005.1). NCBI lineage: Bacteria > Bacillati > Actinomycetota > Actinomycetes > Cryptosporangiales > Cryptosporangiaceae > Cryptosporangium > Cryptosporangium aurantiacum. The sequence goes on along the minus strand of NZ_FRCS01000002.1, from coordinate 81,785 downwards.
GCCGGGCTCCGCGCAGTAGACGATCAGCCGCTGACCGGTTTCGGGGATCTGCAGCACCTGACACTCGAACTCCAGCGGCCCGAGCTCCGGTGAGACGACGCGCTTGACCAGCCGACGCCGCTCCTCGACGTCGTGCGCCGCCCACAACTCGGCAAACAGCGACGACGTCCCGAGCAGCTCGGTGACCAGGCTTTCGAGACCCGGGTCGCCGGGGTACCTGGCGTAGGCGGCGCGCAGATCAGCGATCGTCGAGCGGGCGAACGCGAGCGTCGTCTCGTCGCTCCAGTGTGGGTCGTCGGACGGTCGGCGGAACATCCACCGCACCATGTTCCGGTCGTCCTCCGGCACCGACGAGAGATCGCTGATGAAGTGCGTCGCCAGGTCGTTCCAGGCGAGGACGTCGTACTTCGCGTCGACCACGTAGGCGGGGACCTCCGTCAGGCTCGCCAGGAGATACCGGATCGCCGGGGTCAGCTCGCGGACCGGGCTGACCACGGTCGGCGGACTCTCGCCCGCGACGCGGAACAGGTAGTCACGCTCGTCGCGGTTGAGCATCAGCGCCCGGGCGAGCGCGGACAACACCTGCCGGGACGGGTTCGGCCCCCGGCCCTGTTCCAGCCGGATGTAGTAGTCGACCGACATCCCGGCCAGCTGCGCGACCTCCTGGCGACGCAGGCCCGGCGTACGGCGGCGGACGCCATCCGGCAGCCCGACGTCGCTCGGCTGCAGGCGAGCTCGCCGGGCGCGCAGGAACGCGGCCAACTTCTCGCGCGGGTTCATGCCTCCAGCGTGCCCCAGGCTGGGCACCCGCGGGTGGTACCGCCGATACCAGGTTCGGCCGGTCTCTGCCGCCCGCGCCGCCCGGGGCGGAGGGTCGGGGCATGACACAGATCGCACTCATCACCGGAGCCAACCGGGGCATCGGCTACGAGACGGCTCGCCTGCTCAGCGAGCGCAAAATGACCGTGCTGCTCGGAGCACGCGACGAGACGCTGGGACGCAAGGCGGCGGAGACGCTAGGGGTGACGTTCGTCCAGCTCGACGTCACCGACGACGCGTCGATCCGGCGGGCCGCCGAGTGGGTGGACGCCGAGTACGGGCGGCTCGACATCCTGATCAACAACGCCGGTCTGATCGGAGACGTGGCGGCGGCGCGCGGCCTGCCGAGCGGCGTCACCCGGGAGTCGCTGCACCAGGTCTTCGACACGAACGTCTTCGGCGTGGTCGCGGTGACGAACGCGTTCCTGCCGCTGCTGCGTCGCGCCGACGCCGCCCGGATCGTGAACGTCTCCAGCGAAGTCGGGTCGATCACGGCGGTGAGCGACCCGGAGAACCCGCTCTACCAGCTGACCGGGATCCCGTATCCGGCGTCGAAGACCGCGCTGAACATGGTGACCGCGATGTACGCGAAGGAGCTGCGAGACACCCCGATCAAGGTCAACGCCGCCAACCCCGGCTACTGCGCGACCGACCTCAACGAGCACGCGGGCTTCCGGACGCCGGCGCAGGGCGCGTCGGTGAGCGTCGAGCTGGCCACCCTGCCCGCGGACGGGCCGAGCGGTCAGCTCTGGGGCTCGCTCACGCTGGTCGACGGCACGGACACCAACGGCGTCATCCCCTGGTAAGGATGGTAAGGATCCGCTACGGCACGTTCCACGCGGTCAGTGACACGGTCAGCGTGTCGTTGTCCCGCGCGACCGCATCCACGTGGAACCGGACGACCTTCTGCGTGATGCCTTGGCCGGCGGCCGCACCGCGCGAGGTCAGGATGCAGACCGTCAGCCCCGCGGCCGCCGCCATCGTTGTGACGCTAGCCGACGACCGGATCGCCTCGACGCAGTCGCCCGGGGACGCTTGCGCGGACTGCACCGGCGCGACCCGTTCGGCCCGCGCGAAGTCGAACGATCCGGTGCCGCTGGCTGTGCCGTAGACGCCGTCACTGCCTTTCTCGGGGCGGACCCGCGGCTCGTCCAGATCCATCTCGACGCCGTAACCACCGGACTGGACGGTCAGCGTCTGGTTCTCGTACGCGAGGCGATAGTCGGCGCTGGGCTCCAAGCGACCTGGATCCAGCGGCGACGTGTCGTCCGAGGGCACCGGTGCGGCTGTGTCGGCGGACCGCTCGGGCAGCGAGGCGGCAGCCGTCGGCTCCAGCGGCTGCTGCGCGGCCGTGGTCTCCCGGTTCCCGGTGCGGCCGAACGCGAGCGTCGCAATCACGAGCGAGAGCGCTGCCAGGACGAGCGCGGCGACGGCTACGCCTAGCGTCAGAAAGTTCTTTCGCGACTGCGCATCCGGGCGCACGGTCGGGTCGCCTGGTTGCATCATTCGTTTCCCCCCACGCCACTCTAGGTATTGGCCCGATCACTCTACGAGTTGGTAGCGACGGCATAATCCTGGTGGTGGGTACCGGAACAGGCCCGGGTCGTCGCGACGCGAAGCGTCGGATGACCCTGATAGCCGAGGCGGCGACCGTCCTCAGCGTCGTGGTCGCCCTGGGTGCATGGTTCTTCCCGCGCGGCGATGACAAGAAGGACAGCTCCGCGCCGTCTACTGGCGTGACATCGGCGGCGGTCAGCGCGTCGCTTCCCCCATCCACGCCGAACGCTCCGGGTGGGAAGTTGCTCCTCGACGTCGATCCGGAACGCGGTGCTGGCAATGCCGCCGAGTCGGGGTCCGCCCTACTCATGGAATGCGGTGCGGGCACGACCCAGGATCGGTTCCGCGAGGTGGCGTATCCGCTCTACGGCGCCTATCGCGAGTTCAGTGCCGACGTCGTGGCCGGTGGCTCGGCGCCGGCGGAGACTCGCGTCCAGCTCGAGTTGTTCGCGGACCAGAGCGCGGTGGCCAACGCCATCGTCCCGATCGGCGGCGGCCGGACAATTCGCGTGTCCGTGCGGGGAGCTGCCTCCCTCGTCGTGCGTCTGACCTGCGAGTCGTCAAAGGGAAAACTCCGATTGGAGAGCCCGACGCTGCGCTGAGGCCTCCGGGTCACGCCTCGGCGACGAGTGTCCGGAGCTCGGCGGCCGCTTCTCGGATGTGCAGCGCGAGATCGCCGGTCGCCCCGGCCGCTACCCACCTCTCGAACGCGATCTTGAAGAGAGCCACTCCCGTTTCGGCCGCGAGCATCGCCGTGGGGTCGGCAACCCCCCGCTTCCGAAGCGCGTCGGTGCAGGCGGACGCGAGGGAAGCGAGCTTCAGCAGTTCCCGCTCCTGAAGGCTGGTGTTCGCGGCGATCGCGGCGGCGCGTCGGCCGGCGAACTCGCGACGCTCCTCCAGCCAGGGGGTGGCCACCTCGAACGCCGCGACGACCGTGGGCAGCGGCGCGAGCGTTCCGGGCGTCGAGGCGATGGCATCGGTGACGCGCTCCCGCAGCCCGTTCGAGCCGTCGAAGAGCACCTCGCGCTTATCGGTGAAGTGACGGAAGAACGTGCGCTCGGTGACGCCAGCCCGTTCGGCGATGCCCGAGACCGTCGTCTGCTCGAACCCGTCCTCGGTGAAGAGCTCGAGCGCCGCGCGCATCAGACGCCCCCGCGCGCCCGGCTCCCAACGTCCCATGCGTCCGAGTCTAGTGATGGCAGTGACTGACATCGCGGTGTAGCGTCGATGTCAGTCACTGACATCACAGAGATGGGGGCACGCTCATGCGTGTTTTTGTCACCGGCGCGTCCGGATGGATCGGCTCCGCGGTAGTCCCGGAGCTCCTCGGCTCGGGCCACCACGTCGTCGGGCTGGCGCGTTCGGATGCGTCGGCTGCCGCTCTCTCGGCGGCCGGCGCGGAGGTGCGCCGCGGCAGCCTGGACGATCTCGACGGCCTTCGCGCGGGCGCCGAGAAGGCCGACGGAGTCGTCCACCTCGCGTTCAAGCACGACTTCTCGAACTACGCCGAGTCCGGGCGCACCGAACGTGCGGCGATCGAGACGCTCGGCAAGACGCTGGAAGGCTCCGACCGCCCCCTGCTGTTCGCGTCCGGTGTCGCGACGGTGGCCTCGGGACGGGTGGCCACCGAGGAGGACGCGAGCCGCTTCGCCACCCCCGATTCACCGCGCGGGGGCGCTGAGAGCCTGGCGTTCGAGCACGCCGAGCGTGGCGTCCGCGTGGTGGGCCTGCGGTTCCCGCCGACCGTGCACGGCGAGAACGACCACGGCTTCGTCGCGCGACTCGTCGAGATCGCCAGGGAGAAGGGCGTCGCCGGGTACATCGGCGACGGCGCGAACAGGTGGCCCGCCGTGCACCGGCTGGACGCCGCCCGTGCGGTGCGACTGGCGCTGGAGAAGGCGCCCGCCGGTACCGCCGTCCACGCGGTCGCCGAGGAAGGCATCCCGACCCGGGTCATCGCGGAGGCGATCGGCCGGGGCCTCGGCGTGCCCGTCACGTCGATCGCTCCGGTGGACGCCGCCGAGCACTTCGGCTGGATCGGACTGTTCTACGGTCTCGACCTTCCGACGTCCAGCGCGCTCACCCGGGAGCGGCTCGGCTGGACGCCGACCGGTCCCGGGCTCCTCGACGACCTGCGGTTCTATACGCGCTAGTGCGGCGCCGAGCGTCGCCGAACCGCGGAGCCAGGGGTCAGAGGCCCAGCGGCGCGGCGGCCACGTCGCCCAACACGCCGGGGTTGGGGCCGGTGCCGCCGTGCAGCGTGTGGGTGATCAGCGTCCGGGCGGCGCGCAGCGCACGGCGCGCCGCCTCCACCCGCTGGGCCTCGGGCAGCGTCTCGATGTCGGCCACCTTCGCGAACCCGATCACCCGGCGGGCCACCTCGGCACCGGCGTACGTCACGGCGTCCCGCCAGACCTGAGACAGGATCGACGACAGGACGACTTCCTCGTAGACCCGGGGGTCCTGCCGGGACGGCCACCGGCGCCGGTACGTGGCCTCGAACGAGTCCCAGGTCACCCGGCCGAGGTCCAGCAGCGACGCCGCGCGATCGGCCTGCCCCTGCGCGACCGCCCGCGCGGCGGCGAGCACGTAGTTGCCCCAGAGCATGCCCAGGTCGAAGCCGAGCGGCCCGTAGAAGCCGAACTCCGAGTCGAACGCGCGCACGGAGGGCTCGGCGCCGAAGCGCACGAACACCGACCCGGTGTGCAGGTCACCGTGGAGCAGCGACTCCGCCCGCGTCATGAACGCGAGCTTCGCCAACCCGGCCGCGTGCCGGACATCCGGGTCGCCGGCCAACTCGGCCACGTCAGCCTCGTTCGACGGATGCACCACGTTGTGCTCGTGCGAGACGAACGGCTCGGTGAGCACCAGGTCCTCGGTGATCTCGCAGAGCTCGGGGTTGATCGCGGTCGCCACCGCCTGCTTGTGCGCCGCCGAACCGACGCCGAGCACCGACGTGCCGAATCCCACCGACGCGATGTACTCGCCCAGGGCGGCGGCCGCCAGCGCGTCGTCCGGCGACGACGAGGTGCGCGAGTTCAGGACCGTGCGCCAGACCTGGTGATCGGAGAGGTCCTCGAGCGCCAGCACGTACTGCGACGCGTCGTAGAACAGCAGGCCGGGGACGTGCGCGGGGTCGATGGCCTGGTGCGCGGCGAGCACGTACGCCTCCCGCGACGAACGTTCCCGGGTCATCGGCCAGCTCGGATCGGTGCGGACGTACGGCAAGGACTGTTTGAGTACCAACCCGACGCCGTCCGCGTCGCGCACGATGAACACCAGGTTGAGGTTGCCGTCGCCGACTTCCTGAACCTCGGTGATCGTCCCCAGACGAGCAGCCAGCGACGGTACCGATGCCACGTACGCGGGCACCGACTCGACGTCCAGCAGATCCGTCATCGCAACCTCACGTCGGTTGGCCGGGGAGCGTCGCCCGGCGGGTGGACAGCGTGTAGCTGAACAGCAGCGCGACCAACAGCACCGCGCCCTTCGCGACGTCCTGCACGTAGTACGGCAGGCCCATCATGCTGAAGCCGACGACCATCACGGTCACCAGCACCGCACCGAGCACCGTTCCCCAGGCGTTCGGCACGTTCCGCCCGAGCACCGACGTGCCGACCAACGCGACCGCGACGGCGTCCAGCAGCAGGGAGTTCCCGGCAGAGACGTCACCCTGGCCGATCCGCGCGGCCAGCAGCAGGCCGGCCACCGACGCCAGCACACCGGCGGCGACGTACGCGGCGCTGCGGTACAGACCCACGCGGACGCCCGCCAGCCGGGACGCCTCCGGGTTCGCGCCGACCGCGTACAGCAGCCGACCCCAGCGCGTCCGCTCCAGCAGGAACCAGACCAGCACCGAGATCACGATCAGCAGGATCGCCGGGAACGGCACCGGGCCGATCTTGCCCTGCGCCAGGTAGAGGAACCCGTCGGTGAACCGGCCGGGCGCGGTCGTGCCGTCGTCGAGCGTCATCCGGGACGAGATCGACTTCCCGTCGACCAGCACCAGTTTGAGTCCCATGATCGCGAACATCGTGGTCAGCGTGGCCAACAGATCGGGGATCCGAGCCCAGACGATCAGCACGGCGTTCAGCAGCCCGATCAACGCACCGGCGATCAGGACGACGACGATCGCGACGCCGCCCACCTGGTTGCCGATCACCATCGTCCAGGCGGCGAGCGACACCGCGAACCCGGCTGTGCTGCCGACCGAGAGGTCCAGGCCGCCGACGGTCATCGCGATCGTCACGCCGAGCCCGGCGATGCCGACCGGAGCCGCGTAGACCAGCAGCCCCCAGAGGTTGGACGACGTCCGGAAGTTCGGCTCGCTGATCAGGAAGTAGCCGATCAGCACGACGGTCACCGCGACGAAGCCGTAGCGGACGACGGCCTCACGGATCGGCACCGAGACCGGCACTGACTTGGCGGGTAGCTTTTCGGTTCGGGTCGTCACGCGATCTCTCCGGAGAAGGCCCGCACGACGTCGTCGCGGCTGACCTGTGAAACGGGGGAGTCGAGGGTCAGAGCACCCTCGACCAGGACGAGAACGCGGTCGGCGATCTCGAGCAATTCGTCGACGTCGGCAGAGAGCACCACGGCCGCGCCACCGGCCGCCGCGACGGCCCGGACCTGCTCGCCGATGTCGCGGCGAGCACCCAGGTCGACGCCGCGGAACGGTTCGTCGAGCAGCAGGAGCCGCGCGTTCTCGACCAGCCAGCGGCCGACGACGACCTTCTGCTGGTTGCCGCCGGACAGTTCGTTCAGCTCGGTGCGCGGGCCACGGGCCACGATGCCGAGCTTCTCGATGACGGTCGTGGCGCGATCCCGCTCGATGCCGCCAGCCAGCACGCCCAGGCGGCTGGACACCTTCGTGATGAACGGGAGGCTCAGCGTCCGCTGGATCGACCAGCCGGGGAGCAGCGCCTGGTCGGCGCGGTCCTCCGGCACCAGGAACACCCCGCCGCGGATGGCCTCGGCGGGGGAGCGCGGCGCCCGCGGCAGGTCGGTGAACGCGGCCGTTCCGGCCGGCCAGGTCGCCGAGCCGAACAGGCCGTGCGCGAGTTCGGACTTCCCCGCCCCGATCAGCCCGACGATGCCGGTGACCTCGCCGTTGTTCAGGTCCAGGTCGATCGCCGGTGATTCAACGAACAGTCGGACGCCACGGAGCCGCACCACGGTGTCACCGGGTGCCGCGGCCGCGGCGGGCTCGGCTGCAGCCGCGGCGGGCTCGGCTGCAGCGGCGTCGGGCTCGGCCACAGCTGGGTCGGGCTCGGTCACAGCACCGTCGCCGAGAACGGTCGTGCGGAGGCCCTCGGCGCTCTCGCCGAGCATCGCCGGAAGGATCACCGGCCAGCTCAGCGGCTTGGTCACGTCGGCGGTGACCCGACCGTCCCGCAGCACCACGGCCCGGTCGGCGATCGCGTCCACCTCGCCGAGGCGGTGCGAGACCAGCACCACGGCCAGCCCGTCCGCGCGCAACTGCCGCACGACGCCGAACAGCCGCTCGGCCTCGGCGGACGAGAGCGCGGACGTCGGCTCGTCGAGGATCAGCAGCCGCGGCCGCTGCAGCAGCGTGCGGGCGACGACCAGCAGCTGAGCGTCGGAGATGCCCAGCGTCGCGACGTCGCGGCGGAGCACAGCGTCCGACCAACCGAGGTCGAGCACCTCGACCGCGCGGCGGGCAACGGTCTGCACCTCCCGCCGGCGGAGGAGCCAGGACGAACCGCCTCCGGCGAGTTCGTCGAAGGCGAGGTTCTCGGCGACGCTCAGGCCAGGGACGATGCCCTCACGCACCCGCTGGTGCACGGTGGCGATGCCCCGGGCACGCGCTTCGCTCGGCGAGCCCAGCCGCACCGGCGAGCCGTCGATGAGGATCTCGCCGGTGTGGTCGGGGTGCGCACCCGCCAGGATCTTGATCAGCGTCGATTTGCCGGCACCGTTGGCACCGAGCAGCGCGACGACCTCGCCGCCGGTGATCTCCAGGTCGACGCCGCGCAGGACGACGTTCGGACCGAACGATTTACCGACGCCCCGCACCGAGATAGCGGTGCGGGGCATCGTTGGTAACGACGAGGTCATCGGTCTTCTTTGCTCAGGCGGCGTTCGGAAGCCAGTCTGCCACCGAGATCTTGTCGAGCTTCAGCTCCGGCTGCGCCTTCACGACGTCGCCGACCGTGGTGATGCTCTTCTCCTTGAGCAGCTGCTGGGTGATCAGCACACCCGGGAACTGCACCGAGGACTCGTTGAACTGGCCGGCGAGCTTCAGCGCGATCGTGCGGACGACCGCGGCGCCGATCTGGCCCGGGTCGGTCGCGGCGGTGGCCACCCACGGGCTGCCCGCGGCGGTCATCACCTCGAGGTCGGCGTTCGAGATGTCGATGCCGTAGACCTTGACCTTGTCCTGCAGGTTGTTCTGCTTGACGGCCTGGACGACGCCCTTGGTGATCTCGTCGTACGGCGCGAAGATCGCCTTGACGTCCGGGTGCTGCTTGAGCGCGGCGTCGACCAGCGGGATGTTGTCGGTCGCCGTGGACTCGGTGACCTTGCCGGTGAAGAACGCCTGCTGGAGCTTGTTGTCGGCGACGACCTTCTTCCAGACCGCGCCACGCCGGTCGAGCGGGGCGAATCCGGTGGCCGAGACCAGCCCGACCTTCTGGCCCTGACCGATGTCCTTGATCATTTGGTCGAGGACGGCCTGGGCGAGGCTCTCGTCGGACTGGCTGGTGTTGATGTAGCCGGTGACGTCGGCGGGCAACGCGACGTCGTAGACGATCGTCGGGATGCCCGCGGCGACGGCCTTCTTCACCAGCGGGGCGATCGTGTCGGTCTGGCCGTGGTCGACGATGATCGCCGCGGGCTTGGAGTCGATCGCCTGCTGGAGGTCGGACGCCTGCTTGGCGTTGTCGTTCCGGGCGTCGGTGATCGTCAACTTGATGTTGGCGGCCGCGGCCTGCTTCTGTGCGCCCTGGCCCCACGCCTCGAAGTAGTCGCCGGCGCCGCTCTGCCGGACGAGAGCTACCGTGACAGGGTCACCGTTGAACGGGCTCGGGAGAGGAGCGCTGGCGCTCGGGCCGGTGGACGGCGAGGACGAAGCGTCACTCTCCGTAGAGTCGCTCTGCGAGCAGGAAGCGACGGCGAGCAGCGCGGCGATAGCGCTGGTCGCGAACAGCATGGTCCGGCGCGGACGCCGGGCGGGGGTCGTGGTTGGCACGGAAAAGAGCATGCAGGTTAACTGGGTATATCTCCTAGTGGGGAGGTAGGAATCCCAGCATGCGGACGGTAGCAACCCGGAGGTTGTCGTGACATTACTGACTGTTTGGGCAGAGGATGCCCCGGGCGAGCCGGAGCTGCGGACCGAGGAGCCGTCGGAGATCGCGGCGGTTCTGAAGGAGCACGGCGTCCGTTACGAACAGTGGCCGCTCCGGGATCTTCCGGACGAGTCCACGAACGAAGAGGTCCTCGCGGCGTACCAGGACCGGATCGACGGGGTGAGCAAGCAAGAGGGCTACGTCATGGTGGACGTCGTCCAGATGCGCCCCAGCGACGACCCGTCGTGGCCGGAGCTGGTGCGGGCGTCCCGGGAGAAGTTCCTGGACGAGCACACCCACGACGACGACGAGGACCGGTTCTTCGCGTCCGGATCCGGGGTGTTCTACCTGCACGTCGGCGGCAAGGTGCACGCCGTCTTCTGCGAGTCGGGAGACCTGCTGTCGGTGCCGGGCGGCACCACGCACTGGTTCGACATGGGGACGAACCCGGAGTACAAGGCCGTGCGGTTCTTCCACGACGAGGACGGCTGGATCGGCAACTTCACCGGCAGCGGCATCTCGAAGAACTTCCCCACGTACGACGAGCTCGCCGCGGGCCGGTAAGGACCCGCGGCGAGACCCCGGGCCGTCAGCTGTAGCCGGACGGCTCGGGGTAGGCGCCGCGGAGCAGGTGGTCGCCGACCTCGGTCGCCTTGTAGCTCACCGGGTCGTGGAGCGTCAGCGTCCGGACGTCGCGCCAGAAGCGGTCCAGCCCGGTCCCGCTCTTGGTCGCCCTGGCGCCGGTCAGCTCGAAGACGCCCTGGGTGGCGTCCAGCGCGGCCTGTGTGGTGACGACCTTCACCGCGGACAGCTCCACCGAGACCTCGCCGCGCTCGGTGTGCGTCAGCTCCCACCCACGCCCGGCCGCGGCGACCCACGCCTGCGCCGCGCGGTCGGTGAGTGCCCGGGCGGCCCGCACCTGGGAGGCCAGCTCTCCGTACCGAGCCCGGACCAGCGGATCGTCGGCCGCACTCGAAACCCCCGACGTGGCCCACGGGCGCGACTTCGTCCGGGTGTACTCGGCGCCGAACCGCAGGGCGCCCTCCGCCGTCGACACCGCGAGCAGCGCCAGTAGCACCTGGAAGCCCAGCGCCGACAGGCTGGGGTAGGCCGGCGCGTCCGGGTCGGTCTGCTCACCCGGCCCGAGGATGTCCTCCTCGGCCAGGAACGCGCCCTCGAAGCCGATCGATCCGGACGCCGACACGCGCTGCCCGAGCGAGTCCCAGTCGCCCCCGTGCACCACGCCGTCGGTGTGGGTCGGCAGCGCGAACCCGTACTTCTGCCCGGTGGCCGTGTCGGTGCCGGACGCGATCACCCGGTCGGACACCTCCGCTCCGGTCGCGAAGAACTTCTTGCCGTGCACGCGGTAGCCGCCCTCGGTCGGTACCAGCTCCAGCCCGGCGTCCCGGGGGTTACCGGCACCACCCCAGAGCCAGTGGTGCTCGGCGGTGCCGGCGTCGAGACGTTCGACGACGTCCGCTCGGCGGCTCAGCCGGGTCCGCCAGCTGTGCAGGTAGTGGTACCCGAGCACGTGCCCGATCGAGGTGTCGACCCTGGCGATCCGGGAGACGACCTCGAACGCGGTGAACCAGCTCGCGCCGTGGCCGCCGCTGCGGGCCGGGGTCAGTAACGGCAGCAGCCCCGCGCCGCGCAGCAATTGCACCTCGGCGTGCGGTGCCGCTCCGGCACGGTCACGCTCGACGACGTCGCTGGCGAGGCGCGTGGCGACCTCGTCCGCGACCGCTACCCAGCGCTCGTGCTCGGCGTCCTGTGGTGCGTCGGTGGCCGTGTCGGGAAGGGCGGCGGTGGAGCGGTCGGTCATGACCGAAGTATCACCGATCACCGCAGGTGGGCGTAGCTGTCCGGGTGGGCGTCCAGATACTGGGCGAACGTCAGGGCGGGGTGTCCGGCGACCCGTGGCACGGTGTCGCTGACCGCGCTGAGCGACCCGTCCGCGATCGCCTGGTAGGACGTCACCCAGCCGGCGACCTCGAACTCCGGCGCGCCGTAGACGGCTCGGGACGCGTACGCCTCGGCGAGCGTCTCCGGCTGGTACCGGATCGGGCGGCCGACCCGGCGGCTCAGCTCGCCGACGGCATCCAGGAGCGTGAGGGCGGCCGGCCCCGTGACGTCGTACACCGCGCCGTCGTGTGCTGCCGGGTCGCCCAGCACCGCCGCCGCGACGTCCGCGACGTCGTCCGGGGCGACCGCGCTCACCCGGCCGTCGCCGCCCGGCCCCCGCAGGACGCCGTCCGGGCCGACCAGCGCGGGCAGCATCGACGCGTAGAAGCCGTCCCGGAGGAACGTGAACGCGAGGCCGGAGCCGCGGATGTACTGCTCGGTGTGCCAGTGGTCACGGCCGAACGTGAACGTGCAGTCGGCCGTGGCGCCGAGGAACGACAGGTACACGACCCGGCGGACGCCGGCCGCCACCGCGGCGTCGACCACGGCGCGGTGCTCGGCGACGTGGTTCGCGGACTCGCGTCCGGAAACCAGGAACAACGTGCCGACGCCCTCCAGCGCGTTCCGCACCGCGAGCGTGTCGGCGTAGCCGGCGCCGATCGACACCGGCTGCGTACCCGGCAGCGCGGGGGCCGCGGAGGAGCCGCGAACCAGGAGACGCGGAGCGGCCCCGGATTCGGTCAGCCGGGCGGCAACTCGACGTCCGATCTGGCCGGTCGCACCGGTAACAGCAATCTCGTTGCTCACTTGGTCACCTTATGTTGCGGTCTGGAGTCGCACAGAGTGTTGACTCGGCAACACGGAATCGATTGAGGCGCCACAATGGGAGGTTCACCCCCGAAGTGAGGAGTTCCGGTGGAGGACGCCCGCAAGCTCCTGGAGGACTACGTCAGCTCCGGCAAAGTGATCCAGCTGGCCACACTGGACCCGAGCGGTGCGCCGGTGGTGTGCAATCTCTGGTTCGCCAGCGCGTTCGCGCCCGACCGCATCTGGTTCATGTCCCGCCCGAACCGCGAGCACTGCGCGAACTTACGCGCCGATGCGCGCGTGGCCGGCGCGATCCTCGCGATCGAGCTGGAGGGCATCGAGCAGGACGTCCGTGGCGTGACGTTCGTCGGTGAGGCGCGCGAGCTACCGACCGTCGGTATCGACGACGAGATCGCCGGCTACGCGAGCCGCTGGCCGGAGGCTTCGGACGCGATCGCGCCCGAAGCGCTGGCGGCCGGGTTGACGCCGCACCGGCTGTACGAGATCGCCGTGGCCCGGTGGGTGCTGTTCGACGAGCTGTACTACCCCGAACAGCCCCGTCAGCCGGTTGCGGCCCGCCCGGCGAGCGCGGCACGCACCTTCTCGGCGGGGCCGCGGACGGCGTCCTCCAGCGAGTCGCCCGCGTAGATACCGCCGTAGGCGAACGTGCCCGGCTGGTAACGCGCGCCCTCGGCCAGCGGCCCGGCGTCCACCGCGTCGTACCCGATCGCGTCGAGGAATCCGACCACGGTGGCCTTGGCGTCCGCGTCGTCACCGGCGACGGCGAGGGCGGACCGGTCCGGCGCGCCCGCGGGGCGCGCGAGCGAGTGCAGCGACCTCCAGAAGATGTTGTTGAACACCTTGACGACGTGCGACGTCGGCAGGTGCCGCTGAAGGAGTTCGCTGCTTGTGGTCGAGGCGTCGTCGAGCTCGGGGATCTGGCCGTCGCGCTGCGGGTAGTAGTTGTTCGTGTCGATGACCGGCTTGCCCGCCAGCGGCTCGACTGGCACCTTCTGGTACGCCCCCAGCGGGATCGACACCACGACCAGGTCGCCCGCCGCGGCGGCCTCGCTCGCGGTGGCCGCTCGGGCTCGCGGCCCGAGTTCGGCTACCAGGTCTGCCAGCGTCTCCGGCCCGCGCGAGTTGCTCAGCACCACGTCGTACCCGGCCGCGACGGCGAGCCGGGCGACGGTGCCGCCGATGTGTCCGCTGCCGATGAATCCCACAGTCGTCATAACCAGCGCCAACTCGGGTACCGCGCCCCGCATTCCCCGGCCTTTGTCCGTATGTCTTGACATGAAATTGCGCGCGGAGGAAGCTCGCAGGCGGCGCGAAGGAGGCGGCTGTGGACAACGAAGCCCCGGCTCAGCTGAACGTGTTGACGATGGGCCGGATCGGGGTGGACGTCTACCCGCTCCAGGTCGGCCGCTCGTTGCGCGAGGTCGAGACGTTCGGCAAGTACTTGGGCGGTAGCGCGACGAACGTCGCGGTGGCCGCCGCCCGCTACGGGCGCCGGAGTGCGGTGATCACCCGCACCGGGGCCGATCCGTTCGGCGAGTTCCTGCACGACGCGCTGCGCCGGTTCGGCGTCGACGATCGGTACGTCACCCCGGTCGAGGGCTTACCGACGCCGGTGACGTTCTGCGAGATCTTCCCGCCGGACGACTTCCCGCTGTACTTCTACCGGCTTCCGACCGCGCCCGACCTGCAGATCCGCGCCGACGAGCTGGATCTGGACGCGGTCCGGCGCGCCGACGTGTTCTGGGTGACCGGCACCGGCCTGTCCCAGGAGCCCAGCCGCTCGGCCACGCTGGCGGCGCTCGATGCCCGCGGGCGGAACGGCATCACGGTTCTGGACCTGGACTACCGCCCGATGTTCTGGGCGTCCCGTGAGCTGGCCGGGCGCCGAATCGCCGAAGCCCTGCCGCACGTCAACGTCGCGGTCGGCAACCTCGACGAGTGTGAGACCGCGGTCGGCGTCCGTGTGCCACGGGAGGCCGCGGCGGCGCTCCACGACCGGGGCGTCGACCTCGCGATCGTGAAACAGGGGCCGGCCGGTGTGCTGGCGTCCGACCGGAGCGGGGAGGTCGAGGTCCCGCCGGTCCCGGTCGAGGTCGTCAACGGGCTCGGCGCGGGCGACGCGTTCGGTGGTGCGCTCTGCCACGGCCTGCTCAGCGGCTGGGACCTGGAGTACACGATGCGGTTCTGCAATGCCGCGGGCGCGCTCGTCGCCTCGCGCCTGGCGTGTGCGGACGCGATGCCGAGCGCCGACGAGGTCGAGCAACTGCTGGGGGACGTCAGCCGATCCGGCGCAGCCAGCACCGGTGGCCGTTGACGTCCTCCACGAGCAGCCGGGCCAGCGTCAGCTCCCGGATCGTCCAGGAGTCGACGCCGAGCCCGGCCCGGATGTTCAGCGTCGATCCGTCCCGCGAATAGGCCAGCGAGTACGTGTCGGCGGTGTCCGGGCTGCGCGGCGACTCGACCTGCCGCACGGTGATCGATCCGCCCGAGTGGAACGTGAACTCGCGCTGGGTGATGCCTGCGTCCTCGACCATCACGGCGAGGCCCCACGGGACCGCGCACCCGGTGAAGTCCACCGGCTGCCACGTCTTGCCGATCAGCGTGATCTCCGGTTCGTCCTGTTCCTGTTCCGGGAGGACGGCCTGCGCGGCGGCGGACTCCTCCGGTGGCTCGGGGGTCGACTCGCACCCGGCCAGGACGCCGGTCACGACGGCGGCCAGCGCCACGACGGCGGCCGGCGTGGCGACAGCGGTGCTCCGAAACATGCTCTGTTCCCCCCGACGAATGCTGGACATTTCCCCCGTTCCGCATTATTAGGGGCGTCGGTTTCAACGCCGTCCGACGCGCCCGGGAATTAGGCTCACCCCGTGCGGTGGCGACGACGATTTGCGGTGGTGCCTGCGGCCTACGTGCTCCTCCGGCGCGGCGACGACGACCGGGTGCTCATGCAACTGCGGCAGAACACCGGCTTCCTCGACGGCCACTGGGCGATCGGCGCGGCCGGGCACGTCGAAGCAGGCGAATCCGTGCTCGACGCGGCCTGCCGGGAAGCAGCAGAGGAACTCGGTGTTCAGGTTCGGCCGGACGATCTGGTGCCGCTCTGCGTGATGCACAGGACCCGGAACACCCGCGCGGCGGTCGACGAACGGGTCGACTTCTTCTTCGAGTGCCGACGGTGGGACGGCGAACCGGACCGGCGCGAGCCCGATCGCGCCGCTGAGCTGCGGTGGGTGGCGCTCGACGCCCTGCCGGATCCGGTGGTGCCGCACGAGCGGCACGTGCTGGAGCGCTGGCGCGACGGCACACTGACGCCGGTGGTCCCGTACGGCTTCGGATAATCAGGGGCATGCCTGACACCACCGCGCCGCCACGGCTGCGCAGCCTGGAGTTCCACAGCCCGCTCTCGCCGGAGCGCGCCCAGCGGCTCGTCGACCGGCTCGTCGACCGGCTCGCGCCGGCCGAGCCGTCGACCGTGCTCGACGTCGGCAGCGGCTGGGGCGCGCTGCTGCTGCGCCTGCTGGACGCCGCGCCGGGCGCCACTGGCGTCGGTATCGACCTCAACGCCGACGACCTGGCCCGCGGCCGCGAGATCGCCGGTGCCCGTGGCTTGTCCGGCCGGGTGGAGTTCGCCGAGGAGTCCGGCATCGGCACCACCCGCGGCCCGGCGGACGTCGTCCTCTGCGTCGGGTCGGGACACGCGCTGACCGCGGCTCCCGGCGACTTCGCCGGAGCGCTCCGCGAGCTGCGCCGCCTGGTCGCCCCCGGCGGCCGGGTGCTCTACGGCGAGGGCTTCTGGCAGCGCACGCCCACCGACGACGAGCTGGCCCGGATGTGGCCGGACGCCGCCGCGCACGACCACTTCGACCTCGCGGGCCTCGTCGATCTGGCGGTCGCGGCCGGGTTCCGGCCACTGTGGATCGAGACGGCCACCGAGGACGAGTGGGAGCAGTTCGAATCCGGCTATCAGGCCGACCTGGAGGAGTGGCTGGCCGCGAACCCGGCCCACCCGGAGGCCGCGGATCTGCGGGAGCGCGCCGATCGGCATCGCGCGAGCTGGCTCGCCGGCTACCGGAACATCCTGAACATGGCTTATCTGACGCTGGTGCCGGTCGCGGAAAACTAAGCTGGAGCCGGGGTGGGGGATGACGTACCCGGCGGACCCGAGCCACGGCGCGCTCGTCGACGAACTGCGGCGGCTGCGCGTGGAAGGGCTGGTCGGGTTACGGACGCTCCGGCCGCGCGAACTCCTCGATGCGGCGGTGGCGTGCGGGCTGGCGCCGCCGGGCCGGGCGGGCCCGGCAGCCGTCGAGGCCCTCGTGCGCCGCGCCGTCGAGGAACTCGGCGGCGGACGGCTCGGTGACGCCGCCGCGTACACGTTCGGTCTGCGGCCCGGCACGCGTGACTGGCCCGCCCAGGACCGGCGACGCCGGAGCGCGGAGATCTACGGGGTCAGCGTCGACCGGTTCCGGAAGCACTACGAGGCACGCGTGCTCGCCGAGACCGCCGACGCGATCCTGCGGCTCGCGGCCCCGCACCACCCCGGCGAGGCCACCCCGGACAAGGCCGGGCCGTGGCACGTCGTTCCGGTGCCGATCGACTCGCGGACCGTGCCGATCACCGTGCACACCTGCTCGGTGGACATGCTCACCGGCATCGACGTGATCGTCTCGTCCGCGAACACCTACCTGGAGCTCGCGCACACGTTCACGACGTCGCTCTCCGCGTGCCTGCGCCGCGCGGCCTCCCGCAAGGGCCCGTCCGGCGAGATCCTCGACGACACGCTGGCGCGCGAACTATCAGCGTGGATCGCCCGCCACGGACGAGCCGGGCTCACGGTCGCGCCCGGAACCGTGGTGCCCACGTCCGCGGGCGACCTGGCCCAGCGGGGCATCCTGCGGATCTACCACGCCGCGGTGGTGGCGCCCCGCCCCGGCACGAACGCCTACGACATCGACCCGGCCCACATCTCGCTGGCGGTCGCGAACGTGTTCCGGCTCGCGCGCACCGAGCGCACCGAGTTCCCCGAGCTCCGGTCGGTGTGCCTGCCGCTGTTCGGCGCCGGACGCGGCGGTCTGGCCGAGGACGTCAGCTTCACCTGGATCTGGGTCGCGCTCGCCGCGGAACTCGCCAGGGACGATGGCTGGGAGGTCCACTTTGTCGCGCGCTACCCGGACACTGCCCGGACGATCGTCGACGGCCTCGCGGCGGTTACCGACGGATAGGCCGCCGCCCGTGGCGCAGGCGGCCCCCTCGTCCGTCCGCGCCTCTCGGGCGGCGTATCTCGAGTGAAGCCGACCAGCTGTCCGCCGCTCGGGGCGTCCACTGGGCGAAATCTGGGTGGGTCAGGGCCGTGGTCTGCTCGGTCCCGTGCTGCCCCGTGCCGGCACGGAACCGAGAACCCGCCCTGTCGACCGAACGATGCACGAAAAACCTTGCGCAAATCTTGTCTGGTGGGTTCATACCTGTTTACTGAAGAGCGTCGCGGCTCGGGTCGGGCCGCGGTCCGCATCCGAGAGGAGACACGTGCCCCGATTCCGGCTGCTCGGACCGCTGGAGGTGACGGCCGAGGGCCGTGCAGTGGATCTGGGGCCGGTGAAGCGCCGGACGGTACTGGCTGCGCTGCTCGTCGACGTCGGTCGTCCGGTGCAGGTGGAGACGCTGGTGGACCGCGTCTGGGGTGAGGACCCGCCGGCGAAGGCACGGGACAACCTCTACGCCCACATCGCCCGCATCCGCCGGGCGCTCACCGGGCTGGGCGCCGCGGTCGAACGCCGTTCCGGCGGATATGCGTTACAAGCCGATCCCGACGACGTCGACCTGCACCGGTTCCGGCGGCTGATTGCCGACGCCAGAGCGGACGACTGCCCGGACGAGCGCCGCGCGGACCGGTTACGGGCCGCGCTCGAGCTGTGGCAAGCGCCCCCGCTGGCGGACGTGCCGGGCGCCTGGGCCGACACCGTCCGAGAAGGGCTGGAACAGCAACGTCGGAGTGCGGTGGCGCTCTGGGCGCGCACCGAGACCACGCTCGGCCGCCCGGCTGCGGTGGTCGACGTCCTGCACGAACTGGTCGCCGCTGCCCCGCTGGCCGAGCCGTTGCTGGTGGAGCTGGTCCGGGGACTGCACTTGACCGGTCGCACCACCGAAGCGCTCGACACCTACGCGCGAGCGCGCGCCCGGATCGTCGCCGAGCTGGGATGCGAACCGGGGCCGGACCTGCGAGCGGCCCACGAGGCCGTCCTGCGCGAGACGGCCAAGGACCCCGTGCGCCGTCCGGTTCCCGCGCAACTACCCGCGGACGTGCCCGCGTTCACCGGACGCGAAGCCGCGCTCGCCGAGCTCACCGCGCGGCTGCGCACCACGACGAACGCCGTCGTCGTCTCCGCGGTCTCCGGCACCGCCGGGGTCGGGAAGACCGCGCTGGCCGTCCGCTGGGCGCACGCCGCCCGCAGCCGGTTCCCGGACGGGCAGCTCTACGTCGATCTCCGCGGGTACGGGACCGAGCCGCCGGTGCCGCCGGCCACTGCCCTGGCCGGCTTCCTCACCGCGCTCGGTGTCTCCGCCAGGGACGTTCCGCTCGACCCGGACGAGCGAGCCGCGCGCTACCGCACCGAGCTGTCCGGCCGGCGGCTGCTCGTCGTGCTCGACAACGCGTCCTCGGTCGAGCAGGTGCGGCCGCTGCTGCCCGGGTCACCGACCTGCGCCACGCTGGTGACCAGCCGGGACACCCTCGGCGGGCTGGTCGCCGTGGACGGCGCCCAGCGGCTCCTCCTCGACCTGCTGGAACCCGATGAGTCGACCGCGCTGCTCCGGTCGCTGATCGGCCGCCGGGTCGACGACGAGCCGGACGCCGCCGCGGCGCTGGCCGAGCAGTGCGGCCGGCTCCCGCTGGCCCTGCGGGTGGCCGCGGAGCTCGCCGGAGCGCGACCGGGCAGCTCGCTGGCCGACCTCGTCGCCGAACTGGCCGACCACCGAGCCCGGATGGACCTGCTGGACGTCGGTGGCGACCCGCGGGCGGACGTCCGAGCCGTGTTCTCCTGGTCCTACCAGCGGCTCGCCGCGACGGTCGCACGGACGTTCCGCTTGCTCGGGCTGCATCCCGGCGCGGAGTTCGACGCGTACGCCGCCGCCGCGCTCGCCGACGAGAACCTCGACGACGCCCGGGACGCGCTGGCGGCGCTGGCCAGGGCACACCTGATCCGGCCGACGGCCGGCGATCGGTACGGCGTCCACGACCTGCTGCGGGCGTACGCGCGGGCGCAGTCCGACGCCGAGGACGGCGCCGGGAAACAGCGGGCGGCCCGGGCGCGGCTGCTCGACTACTACGTCGCGGCAGCGTCCGCGGCGATGGACGCGCTGTACCCGGCCGAACGGCACCGGCGCCCTGCCGTCGGCCCGATCGGCACGCCGCTGCCGGCGTTCGCCGGTCCGGACGACGCCAGAGCCTGGCTCGATTCGCACCGGCCGGTGCTGATCGAGGTCTGCCAGCACACCGGCGCGCACGGCCCGACCACGGTGACCGGGCTGCTCGCGTCGACGCTCTACGTCTACCTCGACAACGGCGGGCACTCGGCGGACGCGCTGACCGTCCACCGGTGCGCGCTGGACGCCGCCGAGCGCACCGGCGACCGCGCGGGCGCCGCGGCCGCGCTGGCCCAGCTCGGCGTCGTGTTCTGGCAGCTCGGCAGGTACCCGGACGGAATCGACCATCTGGAGCGGGCGCTGGCGCTGTTCCGCGAGCTCGGCGACCGGGTCGGTGAGGCGCGGACGGTCGGCAACCTCGGCGTGATCTACCAGCAGACCGGCTCCTACGCCGACGCCGAGCGGCACCACACCGCGGCCCTCGCGCTGTTCCGGAAGCTCGGCGACCGGGTGGGCCAGGCGAACACGGAGACCAACCTCGGCGACATCCTGATGCGGCTCGGCCGGGACGAGGAGGCGATCGGGCTGCTCTCCGAGGCGCTGGAGCAGTTCCGGGAGCTGGGGCACCACGGCGGGGAGGCGACCGCGCTCACCAACCTCGGCGAGGTGCACCTGAGCCTGAACCGGCCGGGCGAGGCCGCCGGATATCTCCGGCAGGCCGTGGCGCTGTTCGGCACGATCGGAGAGCGGTACGGCGAGACGTGCGCGCTGAACGGCCTGGCCGAGGCCCTCCAGGGGCAGGGAGATCCGGAGGCCGCCGACCGGTTCACCGCCGCGCTCACGCTGGCGACGACGATCGGCGAGCGCGCCGAGCAGGCACGGGCTCACGTCGGGCTGGCGCGTACGACGGAGGCCGCACGGAGCCACCTCGAACAGGCGCTCGCGCTCTACACGGAGATCGGCTCGTCGCGCGCGGACGACGTCCGCAAAGAGCTGGAGGCCTGATCCCCGCCGCGGCGGGGACCAGGCACCGTGAACTCAGCAGTTCGACTTGTAGACGGCCTTCGCGCCGTCACCGTCGATGTTGTCCTTCGTCAGGATCGTGAACCCGGTCTGGACCTTCGGCGTCACCTTGCCACCGTCCAGCGCCGCGACCGCCGCGTCGAGACCGAACTTGCCGATCTCGGCCGGCTGCTGCGCGATCAGCGCCTGAACCGTGCCCGCCCGCAGCGCCGCGACCTGGTTCGGCCCGGCGTCGAACCCGACGACCTGGATCTTGCCCGACTTGCCCGCCTGCCGGATTCCGGTGGCGGTGCCCTCCGCGGAGAACAGGTTGAGGGCGAAGACGCCGACGATGTCCGGGTCCTTCTGCAGGGCCGCGCTGATCAGGTTGGCCGCGGTGGCCGGGTCGTTGTGCGAGTACTGCACGCCCACGTACTGGTACTTCGAGTCGGTCTTCACCGCGTCCTCGAAGCCCTTGGCCCGCTGGTCGATCGTCGAGATGCCGGGGTCGGTGGACATGACCAGCACCTTGCCGCCCTGCGGCGCCAGCTTCTGGATCGCCTCGAACGCGGCCTTTCCGCCGCCGACGTTGTCGGACGCGATCGCCGACACGGCCACCGACGGGTCGTTGACCGTGGTGTCCACGAGCACGACCTTGATGCCGGCGGCCTTCGCCTGGTTCAGCGGCGACTGCATCGCGGTGACGTCGGTCGGAGCCACCAGCAGCGCGTCCGGCTTGGCGCTGACCACCGAGTCGACGATCGGCTTCTGCAGCGTCGGGTCGAACTTCGTCGGCCCCTGCGTCTTCACCGTGACGCCGAGCCGCTTCGCCTCCTCCTCGATCCCGCACTGCATCGTGATGTAGAACTCGTCGCCCTGGACGCCTTGGACGAACTGGATGTTGTAGTTCTTGCTGGCCTTGTCGACCGCGGCCTGCGAGGACGCGGCGGTCGCATCGTCCGCGCCTGGCCCGGTCTCCTCGTCCGGCTTCGACGACGAGCACCCGGCCAACGCCAGGGCGAGAACACAGAGGACGGCGAGGGGGGTTCGCTTCATTGCAGACCTTCCCATTCCGATCAAGGAGGCTTACCGGTTGCGAAGCAGCACTGACCGCAGGGAGGAGCGCTTGGCGCCGGAGCCGCGGGCAGCGGCGGCCCGGCGGCTCTGGTCGAAGTAGACGGCGGCGATCAGGACCGTGCCCACGGCGACGCCCTGCCAGAACGGCTCGACGCCGATGATGACGAAGCCCGCCTGCAGAACGGCCGGGATGAACAGCCCGACCACGGTGCCGAAAATCGATCCCTCGCCGCCGAAAATCGAGGTACCGCCGATGACCACGGCGGCGATCACGTTGAGGTTGGTGAGCGACTGACCGGCGATCGTCGTCGTGCCGTACTGCGCGAGCGCGAGCACCGCCGCGAAACCCGACAGCAGCCCGGCCAGCGCGTAGACCTTGATCAGGTGCCGGTCGACGCGGACGCCCACCCGCCGGGCGGCGAGCTCGTTCGACCCGACCGCGTACGTGTAGCGGCCGAACCGCGTCCGGTGGAGGATCACCCCGCCGACTACCACGACGACGAACGCGGTGAACGGCAGCGCCGGGATGCCGGCGATCTTGATGTACGTGTTGTAGTCGGTCATCACCTCCGGCACGGCCCGGATGTCGATGCCGCCGGTGATCACCTGAGCCAGCCCCAGCGCGACCGACAGCGTGCCGAGCGTGACGATCAGCGGCGGGACCTTCGCCTTCGCCACTAGGAAGCCGTTGATCAGGCCCCAGCCCAGGCCGGACACCAGCGCGGCCAGGATGCCGAGCGCCGCCACCCCGTACCCCTCGCCGCCGGCGGCGTCCATCGTCTTCGCGGCGATGACCGAGGAGAAGACCAGTACCGAGCCCACCGAGAGGTCGATGCCGGACGTGACGATCACGAACGTCATGCCGACCGCGATCACCGCCCAGACCGCGACGTTCTGCGAGATCTGCGAGAAGTTGCTGGTGGAGAGGAAGCGGTCGCCGCCGGTGATCGAGAAGAACACGACGATCACCAGGAGGACGCCGAGGATCCACACCGACTGCAGCGCGCCGATCCGCTGGAGGAGCGACTGATCCTCCTCGACGGCCTCGTCCACGCCGTTGATCTCGGCCGTGGTGCTCGGCTCGACCGCGCTCATCGCGTCGTCTCCAGGGATCCGGTCATCGCGCCGACGAGCTGGTCGACGTCGGTCTCGGCGGCGTGATACGTCGCCACCCGCGTGCCGAGCCGGAGAACCTGGATCCGGTCGGCGACCTCGATCACCTCGGGCATCGAGTGCGAGATCAGGACGACGGCGACGCCCTTGTCCCGCACCCGTTTGATCGTGTCGAGCACGTTCCGGGTCTGGACGACGCCCAGCGCGGCGGTCGGCTCGTCGAGGAACACGATCCGGGCCGCCCAGGTGATCGCCCGGACGATCGCGATCTGCTGGCGCTGCCCGCCGGACATCGAGCCGACCGGGGCGCCCAGGGCGCGGACCGTTCCGCCGAGTTCGGCGAAGCCCTTCTCCGCCCGGGCACGCATCGCCTTCTCGTCCAGGAAGCCGAACCGGCCGAGCAGGCCGCGGCGGGGGACCTCCCGGCCCAGGAACATGTTCTGCACCGGGTTGAGGTGGGGCGCGAGCGCGAGGTCCTGGTAAACGACCTCCATGCCTAATGCGGACGCCTGCTGCGGCGTGTCGATCCGCACCGGCTTTCCCTCGAACGACAGCTCGCCCGAGTCCAGCTCCAAATTGCCCGACAGCGCCTTGACGAGTGTGGACTTGCCGGCGCCGTTGTCGCCGATCAGCGCGGTGACCTCGCCGGAGTACACCTCGAAGTCGACGTCTCGGAGGGCTCTCACGTGTCCGAAGCTGCGATTGAGGCCCCGTGCCTCGAGGAGTGGTGATGGCAACCGGATCACCCCGTTCATGCGGTGTTAACGCACATTAGGCGTGTCCTGCGTCACTGTCACCGGTGACTTGTAACGAACCGGTAACGGATGTCACCGGTGTCAGGAAGTCGGTACCATCCGCTCACCCACCAGGCAGGAGAACGTGTTGGTCACCATGCGGCAGGTCGCCGATCGCGCCGGGGTCAGCGCAAAAACGGTGTCCCGTGTGGTCAACAACGACCGGTACGTCTCCGACGACGTCCGCAGGCGAGTCGAGGAGGCGATCGCCGAGCTGCGGTACACGCCCAACCTGCTGGCCCGCACGTTCCGATTCGGACGCGACCCGGCGATCGGCGTCGCGGTGCCGGACATCTCGGACCCGTTCTTCGCCGCGGTGACGCACACCGTGGAGCAAGTGGCGCGGGGGCGTGGCGTCGCCACGTTCGTCACCAGCCTCGGCACCGACGGGACGCTGGAGCGCGCGGGCGTGGAAGCGCTGCTCGGCCGCCAGATCGCCGGCCTGATCTCGACGCCGGTCAGCGCAGACCAGTCCTACTTGGAGCCGTGGAAGGCCCGCACGTCGCTGGTGTTCATCGACCGGCCGCCGCGCAAGCTGACCGCTGACACCGTGGTCGAGGACGACGTCGGCGGCGCACAGGCCGCCACCGCGCACCTGATCGGGCACGGCCACCGCCGGATCGCGTACATCGGCGATGAGGTGCAGATCGCGACGACCCGCCGCAGGCTCGACGGGTACTACGCGGCGCTGCGCGAGGCGGGCATCGAGCCCGACGAGGACCTGGTGCGGTTCGCCGGCGCGGGCGGCACTGCCGCGGGGGAGGACGCCGCCGAGGTACTGGCCGGCCCGAACCCGCCCACCGCGATCCTCTCCTCGAACCCGAAGTGCTCGATCGCGATCGTCCCGGCGCTGCAACGCCTCGGCCGCACCGACGTGGCGCTGGTCAGCTTCGGCGACTTCCCGCTGGCCGGCTCGCTGCGGCCCGCGCTGACCGTCGTCGACCAGGACCCGGAGGCGCTGGGCCGGTTCGCGGCGACGCGGCTGTTCGACCGGATCGACCAGCCGGGACGACGTCTGCGGCGCCTCACGGTGCTCCCGGTACACCTCGTCGAACGGGAATCGTGCGTTCCTAGGTTTTCTTAAGGCCGCGACCTGAACTTCCCCCTCGTGCGCCCCGTGCCTTTTTTACAAGACGGCACAGGAGGCCATAGCCATGACCGCCACGTTGAACCAGTACGTGCCGGCGCACGGGGTCCGAGCGCCGGCGGGTCGTGCTCCCGCGTTACGGGTCGGACCTACGCCGGTCCTGGTGGGTATCGGCGCCGGTGCTGTCGCCGTCCTCGGACTCTGGTGGACGAACACCACCACGATCTCCGGTCTGGGGGACTACCTGACCCACGCCGGACGGATCACCGGCCTGCTCGCCGGCTACGGCGCGATCATCCTGCTCGGCCTGATGGCGCGGGTGCCGGCGCTGGAGCGAGGCATCGGCACCGACCGCCTGACCCGCTGGCACGCGATGGGCGGCCGGTACACGGTCAGCATGCTGATCGCCCACGGGCTGCTGATCACCTGGGGCTACGCGGTCACGGCCCGGACGTCGGTGGTCGGGCAGGGCCTCTCGCTGCTGCGCGACTACCCGGACGTCCTCTACGCGACGATCGGCGCCGGGCTGTTCGTCACGATCGGCGCCGTCTCGGCCCGCGCGGCCCGCAAGCGGATGAGCTACGAGGCCTGGCACCTGATCCACCTCGGCACCTACCTGGCGATCGCGCTCTCGTTCCTGCACCAGTTCTCGACCGGCGCCGATTTCGTCGGCAACAAGCCCGCGCAGATCGCCTGGTCGACGCTGTACGGCGTGGTCACCGTGCTGCTCATCTGGTACCGCGTGGTCACCCCGGTCCGGCAGGCGTTCCGGCACCGGCTGGAGGTGGAGGGCGTCCGGATGGAGGGGCCGGACGTCGTCTCGGTGTACCTCACCGGGCGGCACCTGCAGGACCTCAAGGCCGAGCCCGGTCAGTTCTTCCGGTGGCGGTTCCTGACGTCCGAGGGCTGGTGGGCGTCGAACCCGTACTCGCTGTCGGCGCCGGTGTCCGGTGGGCGTCTGCGGATCACGGTCAAGGAGGCCGGCGGTCACAGCCGGCAGCTCGCCCGGCTGCAGCCCGGCACCAAGGTCATGGCCAGCGGCCCGTACGGCGCGTTCACCGGCGGTGTCCGCCGCCGCCGGAAGGTGCTGCTGATCGGGGCGGGTGTCGGCATCACACCGCTGCGGGCGCTGCTGGAGACGCTGCCCGGCCGCCCCGGCGACATCACGCTGATCTACCGGGCCCGGCACATGTCCGACCTGGTGCTGCGCGCGGAGATCGAGGAGATCGCGTTCGACCGCGGCGCCCGGGTGCATTACCTCGTCGGCACCCGTGAGCAGCTCGGCGGCGACCCCCTCGGCGCCGAGCAACTGGAGTGGCTGGTGCCGAACCTGAAGCACCACGACGTCTACCTCTGCGGGCCGGAGTCGCTGATCGCGGCGACGCGGGAGGCGCTTCGCGACGCCGGTGTCGCGCGCCGCCGGGTTCACCACGAGTCGTTCGAGTTCTAGGAGCACCTTCGTGCGTCGATTCCTGTACGCCCTGCTCGGAACCGTTGCCGGTCTCGGTGGGTTGATCGGCCTGAAGGCCAACCTGGCGCCCTCGGAGGCCGTCGCGGAGGCGGCGGCGCCTCCGCCTGCGGCGGCCGAGAAGCCGGTGGCGGCTGACCCGTCTGCCAAGGCCGACGCTCCGGCTGGGGACGCTCCGGCTGGGGACGCTCCTGCCGACGGCGCGCCGAAGACCGCGACCGGCAAGGTCGCGACCAACCCGTACGAGTCGCTCCAGGTCAGGGTCACGGTGTCC
Organism: Cryptosporangium aurantiacum; assembly: GCF_900143005.1. Classification (NCBI taxonomy): domain Bacteria; kingdom Bacillati; phylum Actinomycetota; class Actinomycetes; order Cryptosporangiales; family Cryptosporangiaceae; genus Cryptosporangium; species Cryptosporangium aurantiacum. The sequence continues at coordinate 55,198 of NZ_FRCS01000002.1, read as the reverse complement.
GGCACCTCGATCACCAAGGTCGAGATCGCCGCGCTGAACCCCAAGGACAAGAAGTCCGAGCAGATCGCGGGCAACGCGCTGCCCAAGCTGCAGCAGGCGACGCTCGACGCGAACAGCGCCGACGTCGACACTGTCTCGGGCGCGACGTTCACCACGGAGAGCTACAAGGAGTCCCTGCAAAGCGCGCTCGACCAGGCGGGGCTGTGACGCTGACCGCGACGACGTTCGCCAGCCCGGCGCTGATCGCGACGGTCCCGGCGCCCGTGCGGCGCGTCGAGGAGTGCATGGGGACCGTATTCTCGCTCGACATCCGCGGCGGCGGCGTGACACCCGAGGCGGTTCAGGCCGCGATCCGCTGGTTGCACTGGGCCGACGCGACGTTCTCCACGTACCAGCCGGGCAGCGTCGTCTCCCGGCTGAGCCGGGGCGAACTGACTCCCGCCGAGTGCCCGGCCGAGGTCCGCGAGGTGCTGGGCCTGGTCCGCGAGGCGTCCGAGGCCAGCGACGGTTACTTCACCGAGGCGCCGCACGGCTTCCTCGACCCGACCGGCATCGTGAAGGGCTGGGCGATCGAGCGGACCAGCGACCTGCTCGCCGCGGCCGGATCGACCAGCCACGTCGTGAACGGCGGCGGTGACGTCCAAGTGGTCGGCGAGGCGGCCGCAGAGCGCCCGTGGCGGGTCGGAATCGCCCACCCGCTCCGTTCCCGCAGGCTGGTCGCGGTCGTCAGCGTCCGGGACGCCGCGGTGGCCACGTCGGGCACCGCCGAGCGGGGGCGGCACATCGTCGACCCGCACCGGGGTACGCCCGCCGACGCCCTGGCGAGCGTGACGGTCGTGGGCCCGCGACTGGCTTGGGTCGACGCCTGCGCGACGGCGGCATTCGCGATGGGCCCCGACCGTGGCCTCGCGTGGATCGAGGAGCTCCCGGACGTCGAGGCCCTCGCTGTCCTGCCGAACGGCCGCACCCGCCACACGACGGGCTTCACCCACTGGGGCGAGCTGACGTAGTACGCCGGAAGCCGGCGACGAGGACGACGAACACCACCGAGTGCAAGCCGAGCAGGACGCCCTTGTCGGCGGCAGCGACGCCGGACGCCATTGCCGGGACCGACGACAGCAGGAACACGACGGCCGCGACGACACCCCAGATCAGGAACGGTCGGCGGGTCATGCGGGTGCGCCCCCGCCGCTTCGGCGAACCGGCGAAAGCGGTTCGTTCGGGAGTGGGAACCGGCTTCGACCTTGGTCGGTATCGCCGCGCCGATCGCGAACCTAGCCTGACCTCATGACCGCCACAGCCTGCGCCGACGCCGGGCAGGTCCGGAGTCGTGGACGCGGCTCCGGACTGCTCGTCCAGGCCATCGTCCTAGTCGTGATGGCCCTCCTGGTCGGCGCGACGATCTACGGCCTCCCCGAGGAAGCCCACCGCCACCTGCTCGTTCTCGACGTCCTCGTCGGCGTGCTCGGCTTGGCGCTGATGCCGGTTCTGGTGCGTTGGCCGGTACCGGCTGCGACCGTCCTGACCGTGCTCGCCGTGATCTCGCCGGCCGCGACCCCTACCGCGTCCGCCGCGGCGCTGCAGGTCGCGCAGTGCCGCCCGTTCCGGCTGGCCGCGGTGATCGGTACCGCCGGGGTCGCTGCGCACGCCGTCCAGGGTGCGTGGCGTCCGAGCGCCAGCCTGTCCTACCCGTGGTGGCTGGTGATGATCACGGTCGCGTACGCCGCGCTGGTCGGCTGGGGAACCGTGGGCCGGATCCGCCGGGAGCTGGTGGCGTCACTCCGGGAGCGGGCGCGCCGCGCCGAGGCCGACCAGGAGCGGCGGGTGGCCGAGGCGCGGCTGGCCGAGCGCACCCGGATCGCCCGCGAGATGCACGACGTGCTCGCCCACCGGCTGTCGCTGCTGGCCACCTACGCCGGTGCGCTCGAATATCGTCCGGACGCGGCGCCGGAGAAGCTGTCGGCCGCGGCCGGTGTGGTGCGAACCGGGGTCCACGAAGCCCTGGACGAGTTGCGTCAGGTGATCAGCGTGCTGCGTGAGGACGACGACACGGGCACGCGTCCGCAGCCGACCCTCGGTGACCTGGACCGGCTGGTCGGCGAGTCGCGGGACGCCGGTACTCCGGTCGCTCTCGACAACCGCGTCGGCACCGGGGAACCGCCGGCGGCCGTGAGCCGCACCGCCTACCGCATCGTCCAGGAGGGCCTGACGAACGCGCGGAAGCACGCGCCCGGAGCGCCGGTGACGGTCGTGCTCGACGGCGCGCCGGGGGAGGGGCTGCGGATCGAGCTGCGGAACCCGGTGCCGGTGCCGGCGGGCGCCGCTGTGGTGCCGGGGGCCGCTGTGGTGCCGGGCGCCGGTACGGGCCTTCTCGGCCTGACCGAGCGGGTCGGCCTGGCGCGCGGAGAGATCGAGCACGGGCTGTCCCCGAGCGGCGACTTCCGGCTGCGGGTGCGGCTGCCGTGGCCGACCTGACGCCTGCGCGCCCGCTCCGGGTGCTCATCGTCGACGACGACGCGATGGTGCGGGCCGGCCTGACGCTGATGCTGGACGGCGTCGAGAAGAACGGCCGGTCGGTCGCGGTCGTCGGGGCAGTCGGCGACGGCGTCGAGGTGCCGGAGGCGGTGAGCGCGCACTCCCCGGACGTCGTCCTGATGGACATCCGGATGCCGGGCGTGGACGGCGTGACCGCTACCCGGCGGCTGCGACGTCGTCCCGAGGCGCCGGAAGTGATCGTCCTGACCACGTTCGACACCGACGAGCACGTGCTGCAGGCGTTGCGGGCCGGGGCGGGCGGCTTCCTGCTCAAGGACACCCCGCCCGACCAGCTGGTGGACGCCATCCTCCGGGTCGCGGCCGGCGACCCGATCCTCTCGCCGCAGGTCACCCGCAAGCTCATCGACCGGGTCGCGGTGGAGGCCGGGGCGTTCGAGCGCGCGCGGGCGGCGCTGGAGACCCTCAGCCCCCGGGAGCGCGACATCGTGCTCGGGGTGGCGACCGGCCGGACGAACGCGCAGATCGCCGCCGAGCTGTTTCTCAGCGTGGCGACCGTGAAGTCGCACCTGACCCGGGTGATGGTGAAGCTCGGGCTCGACAACCGGACCCAGGTCGCGCTGCTAGCCCACGACGCGGGGCTGGCGTGAGACGGCTCTGACGTACCGTTCGCCAGTCGCGCGCACCAGCTCGATGAACTCGGGCGGACCGATCACCTCGAACTCGCCCCCGAGCCAGCCCAGCGACGCGACCGGCCACTCGAGGTAGTCGCTCCGGATGGCCACCCGGCAGACCCCGGGTTCGGTCTCGGTCACGTCGGCCTCGCGTCCGAACGCCATCCGGACGGCGTTCTCCGGCGCGTTCACGACGACCTCGATCGTGTACCGGTGCGGACGCTCGTTCAGCCGCCGCTTGACGAACGCGGCCGCGTCGTCCGCAGGCAGTTCGCGCTGCCGGAACCGGGCGCCGGTCGGCCGCGGGTCGACCAGCCGGTCGACGCGGAACGTCCGCCAGTCGCCGCGCTCGGTGTCCCACGCCACCAAATACCAGCGGCGGCCGAGCGAGACCAGCCGGTGCGGCTCCACCAGCCGCGTCGTGCGCTCCGCACCGCGCGCGGTGTAGTCGAACCGCAGCCGCTCGTCGTCCCGGCACGCGCTGGCGATCACCGCGAGCGCCTGTGCGTCCACCACCGGTCCACTGGTGAAGACCCCCGGCACGGTGTAGGAGCGCAGTGCCTCGACCCGGCGCCGGAGCCGCGGCGGCATCACCTGGATCACCTTCGTCAACGCGCGGACCGACGTCTCCTCGATCCCCTCGACCGCACCACCGGCCGCGGTACGCAGCCCCACCGCGATCGCCACCGCTTCCTCGTCGTCCAGCAGCAGCGGCGGCATCACGGTCCCCGACCGGAGTTGGTATCCGCCCGCCACCCCCCGGCTCGCGTCGACCGGGTAGCCCAGCTCGCGCAGCCGGTCGACGTCCCGGCGCAGGGTGCGCTCGCTGACCCCCAGGCGGTCGGCTAGATCGCCGCCTGGCCAGTACCGATGCGTCTGCAGCAGCGACAGCAGCCGCAGAGTCCGCTCACTTGTGTTCGCCATGAATTCAAGATTCCTCGAATTGAGGTCAGAAACTGGCCGGAATCATTTCTACCGTAGATCTCATGACGACGACGATGATCCACACCAGCGATCTGACCAGGAATTTCGTGGTCAAGAAGAAGACGGTGGAAGCGGTCCGCGGACTGAACCTCGAGGTTCGCCCCGGCGAGCTCGTCGCGCTGCTCGGCCCGAACGGGGCCGGCAAGTCGACCACGCTCCGGATGCTCACGACGCTGCTCAGCCCGACTTCGGGCACCGCATCGGTCGCGGGCTTCGACGTTGCGCGCGACCAGCGGGAAGTGCGGAAGCGGATCGGTTACATCGGCCAGGGCAACGGCGCCGGGCACAGCCAGCGCGGCCGGGACGAGCTGATCAGCCAGGGCCGCTCCTACGGACTCGACCGGGCCGCTGCGCGGCGTCGCGCGAACGAGTTGATCGAGTCGCTCGGGCTGGAGGCGGTCGCCGACCGGATCGTCTCCTCGCTCTCCGGCGGACAGCGGCGCCGGCTCGACATCGCGATGGGCCTGATCCACACGCCGCCGCTGCTCTTCCTCGACGAGCCGTCCACCGGCCTCGACCCGCAGAACCGGGTGAACCTGCAGGAGCACATCCGGCGGCTGCACGACGAGCACGGCACGACGATCGTCCTGACCACGCACTACCTGGAGGAAGCCGACCAGCTCGCGGAGCGGATCGTGGTCATCGACCACGGGCTGCTGATCGCCGACGACAGCCCGGAGCGGCTGAAGTCCGAGCACGTGGGTGACCGGATCGCGCTCGCGTTCGACACCGAGGCCTCCGCGACGCGAGGCGTCGAGCGGTGCGTGAACCTGATCGCCGGCGCCCGGATCGAGCGGCAGGGCGCGGAGCTCACGATCCGGGTTCCGGAGGGCACCCACCTGGTGCCGAAGCTGCTCCGCTGCCTGGACGAGGCCGACGCGACCGTGATCAGCGTCGAGGTCAAGCGGCCGACGCTCGACGACGTCTTCCTCGAACTGACCGGACGGAGCCTGCGCGAGGGCACCGTCACCACCGACACCACCAGCACCGAGCAGGAGGTCGTGGCATGAGCACCCTCGTCCGGGACACCACCGTGGTCTTCAGCCGCGAGCTGCGTCCGCAGCTACGCAACCCGTTCTCGCTGATCTTCACGATGGTCCAGCCGGTGTTCTTCCTGGCGCTGTTCGCGCCGCTGCTGCCGGACGCCGTCGGCGGAGGTTCGCCGCTGCAGTGGTTCGTGCCCGGCATCGTCGTGATGTCGTGCCTGTTCGGGACGTCGATCACCGGGTCGAATCTGCAGCTGGAGATGCAGACCGGGTCGCACGAGCGGATGCTGGTCTCGCCGTTGAGCCGGTCGTCGCTGCTGATCGGGCGGGCGCTCAAGGAGATCGTCCCGATGCTCGCGCAGACCGTGATCCTGATCCTGGCGACGATTCCGTTCGGCTTCCGGCTGCACCCGGTCGGGGTCGTGGTCGGGTTGTTGATCCTGTCGGTGTTCTGCGTCGGGCTCGGTGCGCTCTCCTACGCGTTGGCGCTGGTCAGCGAGGGCCAAGAGTGGATCTTCTGGACGGTGCAGCAGACGCTGCTCTTCCCGCTGCTGCTGATCGCGGGCATCCTGCTCCCGATCGACAACGGCCCGGGCTGGCTCAAAGCGCTCTCGCACGTGAACCCGCTGACCTATCTGGTCGACGCCGAGCGCGTGCTGTTCGCCGGCGAGGTCTGGTCGGGCACGGTCGCGGCCGGACTGGTCGCGTCGGTCGTGACCGGCGTCTTCGGCCTCTGGGTCGGCGTCCGAGCAGTCAACCGCAACGCGTCCTGAACCAGGCACACGACGGCCCGCCACCCGCGAGGGTGGCGGGCCGCGCCTTTACGGCCAGGCCACCGCCGGGATGCAGTCGGTGAGTCCGCCCTTGAAGTCGTCGTTGTCGATCAGCTCGCCGTCCGGTGTCTTCATGCACTTCGCCGAGCTGGTCGTCAGCTGTCTCCCGTCGGCGTCGTAGGCCCGCACCGTGACCTTCGTCGGCTTCGTGCGCGGCACGCCTGCTTCCTCGCCCGGCGCGCTCGTCTCCTCGGCCGCAGCGCTCGTCTCTGCGGTCGCGAGGAAGGTCCCGTTCTGCAGCTGAGCCTCGCTGACGTCGTCCGCCACCTGCACGGTCACCCGCGCGACCTCGTCGGTCGCCCGCCCGCCGACCAACACGGTCGTCGTGGCGATCCCGTCCGCGATCATGGTGCTCTGCTCGTGGTAGTCGACCCGGTAGGCGCCCGGGAGCCAGTGCAGCGACCCCACGCCACCGCCGCCGGCGTTGTACGCCATCACGTCGCCGCCGATCCGGCAGTAGATGTACATCGAGTCGGCGTAGATCAGCGCGACGCCGTCGGACGGCGTCCCGAGCAGGTTGTAGAGCCGCGCGCCCTTCGTCCGTGCCCGGTCCTCGGGCGGGCCGCCGTAGGCGTACGAGTCCACGCACCCCGGCACGATCGACTCCATCTGACCGGTCGGCTGCTCCACCGAGGGCGTCGGCGACGCCTGGGCGCTCGGCGTCACCGACGCGCTCGGCGGGTCGGACGCGACCGGCGTCACCTCGTCCCGGTCGGTGCTTCGGAGGACACCGACCACGGTGCCGAGCGTCACCACGACGGCCGCCGCCGCGGCGGCAGGCACCAGCCAGCGTCGCCGGGCGGTCCGCGGCCCGTTGACGATCTGGTCGACCAGCGCGGCCTCGATGTCGCGCGCCCGGTGGGGCGGCAGGTCCCGCTCCGGAGGAAGCTGGAGAGTCATTGGTGCTCCTCGAGTGTTGGGCTGGGCAGCTCGGCGGCGAGTCGGGCGCGGGCGCGGCTCACCCTGGCCCGGACGCTGCTCTCCGCGAGGCCGAGCGCGAGGGCTGCGTCCGCGTAGGAGACGCCGGACCAGAGACAGAGGGCCAGCGCTTCGCGCTCGGCCCGCGGTAACCGGCCGACGACCCGGAGCACCTCGGCCATCCGACGCTCGTCGTCGAGGCGCGCGGCGACGTCGTCCGCGTGGTCGACCTCGGGTGGATCAGCCGACAACCGCCCGACCAGCGCCAGCCGCCGACGGAGTGAGCGCTGCTGGTGCTGGCTGACGTTGGTGGCGACCGCCAGGAGCCAGGGCAGCGCCGAGTCGCGGGCGAGCCGGACCTCCTCACGGCGCCGCCAGGCCGTGAGGAACGTGACCGAGGTCGCGTCCTCCGCCACCGTCCACGATCCGGTGAGCCGGAAGCAGTGGTTGTACACCGCCCGCGAGTGACGCCGGAACAGCGCCCCGAAGGCCTCACCGTCCCGCTGCGCCGCGTCCGCCCATAACTGGCGGTCGGTCCGTACGTCGGAGATCGTCACACCCCGTCCGTCGCCGGCATCCGCGACCGTGTTGCATCAGAATTCCGCTTCACCGCGTACATCTCGGCGTCGGCCCGGCGGAGCAGCGCCTCCGGATCAGCGGCGCTACCCGCGGCGGCGCCGATGCTGGCGCCGATGGTGAGCAGCAGCGACCCGATCGCGATCGGGTCGGCGAGCACACCGCGGATCCGGGCGGCGAGCCGCTGGGCGGCGTCGAGCGTCGCGCCGGGCATCAGCACCGCGAACTCGTCCCCGCCCAGCCGGGCGGCGGTGTCGGTCGGGCGGACGCAGCGCCGGATCCGCTCGGCCACCGCGATCAGCACCGCGTCCCCGACGTGGTGGCCGTGCGTGTCGTTGATCGGCTTGAACCCGTCCAGGTCGATCGCGAGCAGCGCCACGCGGTCACCGGCCCCGGCGAGCCGTTCGGTGAACAGCCGCCGGTTCGCCAGCTGGGTCAGCACGTCGTGTTCGGCCTGGTAGCGGAGCTGGTCCTGCAGCTCGCGGGCTTCGGTGACGTCCCGGCAGTTCGAGACGATGCCGCGGATCGAGGGGACGTCGAGCAGGTTCGTGTTGACGGTCTCCAGCCAGCGCCAGCCCCGCTCTGCGGTTTTCAGGCGGACCTGGACGGTCCACTCCTTCCCCGGCGTCTCCTGCAGGGTCGCCCACCCCTGGCCGAGTCGCTCCAGGTCGTCGACGTGCATTTGATCGCGGAGGCGCACGCCGACGAGCTGCTCCGGACGCAGGCCGAGGACCCGTTCGGCCGCCGGAGAGGCGTACGTGATGACGTTCTGCTCGTCGAGCACGAGCGTCAGGTCCGACGAGTGAGCCACCAGCGAGCTGAACCACTCCTTCTGCGCGCGCTGCTCCAGCAGGCTCCGGTCGAGCTCGTCGATCAGCCGTGCGTTCTCGCTGACCGACAACAGCTGGCGGACGACGACCAGCGCGGTGGTCAGCGCCATCGCGACCAGCATCCCGTGGAACCGTAGGTTGAGTTCCGGGTCGACCAGAAGCGCGGTGAACAGCAGCAGCTGGACGATGCCGACGACCGCGTACGGCAGCAGGCTGTACGGGCGGCGCCGGAGGCCCGGCCGGGACGTCGGGTCGAGGCGGACGCGCAGTACCTCCATCCGCGGTCCGGCGGCGATCAGCACGGTCGGCAGCAGCTGGACGGCGAGCGAGGCGCCGTCGCTCAGCGGCACCGCGTAGATCGGCAGCACCGCGGTCTGCGCGACCTGCACGATGCCCGCGGTGATCATCGTGACCGCGGCCGGACGCGCGACCGGACTGTGGCCGCTGAGCACCAGCTTGACCGAGAGAAACCCGACCAGCATGACGCCCGCGCCGATCACCAGGCCGCTGACCACGCCGCTGCTGCTCGCGGACGCCGCCCGCGGGTCGGTGACGAGGAACCAGACGATCGCACCGGCACCGGCGAACACGATCGCGGCGTCGAGCAGGAACCGGTGCCGGGCGGCGCCCGCGCCGATCAGCATCGGGAAGCCGGCCAGCGCCACGACGATCGCGGTCTGGCCGATCGCAAAACACGTGAGCTGGACCGGCCCCGGCTCGGTCGTCTCCAGGCCGAGCAGGCCCTCCACCGTGCGGAGGAGGTCGGCGGTCATGAACGCGGCCGCGGCCAGCGTGAACAGGCGCCAGAACCGATGCGGACGCCGATCGCCGCGGAAGTGCCGGGTGAGGTACAGCGCGCTGACGAAGAACAGCAGGTCACCGGGGAACTGCACGGCCCAGAACACGGTCGTGCGGCCCGGCTCCGGGGTGGTGCCGAAGAGCAGCCACGCGGAGACCAGCAGATACCCGCACCCGAGGGCGAGCAGCCCGCGGTCGGTGAGTGCGGCCCTGAGCAACGCATGACGCTGCATGCCGCTCTCCTCCGCGAGCCGGATCCCGTTTCACCCTGATCGGCATCCGACCGGGCCTGCTGAGCACCCAACGGCTTCTGCTCGGCCAGAGCGCGCGGGCATAAGCGGCACCGTTCCGGGCACCACCGTCCGGGTCCGACGATACGACGGCACCGCGGAAGGGGCAGCAATGCGCGCATTGACCTGGCAGGGGACCGAGAAGGTATCGGTGGAGACGGTCCCGGACCCGGAGATCCGGGAGCCGACGGACGCGATCGTCCGGATGACGTCCACCGCGATCTGCGGCTCCGACCTGCACCTCTATGACGTCCTGGGGATGTTCATCGACGCCGGCGACATCCTCGGACACGAGCCGATGGGCATCGTCGAAGAAGTGGGGCCCGAGGTCACCCACATCAAGGCCGGCGACCGGGTCGTGATCCCGTTCAACATCTCCTGCGGCCACTGCTGGATGTGTAGCCGCGGCTACTACGCCCAGTGCGAGACCACGCAGAACACCGAGCAGGGTAAGGGCGCCTCGCTGTTCGGCTACACCAAGCTCTACGGGCAGGTGCCCGGCGCGCAGGCCGAGCTCCTCCGGGTGCCGCAGGCCCAGTTCGGGCCGATCAAGGTGCCCGAGGAGCACCCCGACGAGCGGTTCCTCTACCTCTCCGACGTGCTGACGACGTCCTGGCAGGCGGTGCGGTACGCCGACACGGCACCCGGCGACACGGTCGCGGTCATCGGGCTCGGGCCGATCGGGCAGATGTCGTCTCGAGTGGCGCGGTACCTCGGGGCGGAGCAGGTGATCGCGGTCGACAGCGTCCCGGAGCGCCTGGAGATGGCCCGCCGCCACGGCATCGAGGTGATCGACACCCGCGACTGCGACGACGTGCCTGGCGCGATCGCCGACCTCACCGACGGACGCGGGGCGGACGGCGTCATCGAGGCGGTCGGCATGGAGGCACACGGGACACCGTTCCAGGAGTTCGCGCAGAGGGCGGCGGGCAAACTCCCGGACGCGCTCGCGAAGGTCGCGATCGACAAGATCGGCGTGGACCGGATGGCGGCGCTGCGAACCGCGTTCGCGAGCGTCCGGCGCGCCGGGACCGTCTCGATCATCGGCGTCTACGGCGGCCAGGCCGACCCGTTCCCGATGATGGACCTGTTCGACAAGGGCGTGACGCTCCGGATGGGGCAGGCGCACGTCAAGCGCTGGATCGACGAGATCATGCCCGCGCTGACCGGCGACGGCGACCCGCTGGGCACCGAGGACCTGCGCACGCACGCGCTTCCGCTGGAGCAGGCGCCGCAGGCCTACGAGATGTTCAAGGAGAAGAAGGACGGCTGCGTGAAGGTCGTCCTCAAGCCCTGAGCGGATGGCCCCTGAGCGGACGAGCCCGGCCCCACCGGGGCCGGGCCGTCGCTTCAGTCGTCCGCGGAGCCGGGCTCGGCCATCCGCCGGTGCATCTCGGCCTTGAGACGGTCCGGCATCAGCTTCGCCGCCGCCTCCTGCGCCTTGGTGGAGAACGACGCCGCGACGACGCGCGGCTCGCCCTTCATCAGCGCCTCGAACCCCTGCCGCGCGACGTCGGCCGGGTCGTCCTTGCTGTCGCTGGCACCGACCCTGGTGTCCTGCATGTCGGCGCGTTCGAAGAACTTCGTGTCGGTGGGGCCGGGCATCAGCGACGTGACGGTCACACCGCTGTCGTTCAGCTCGGCCTGCAGCGCCTCGGCGAACGACTGCACGAACGACTTCGAGGCGTTGTAGACGGCCTGGTAGGTGCCCGGCATCGTCGACGCGATCGACGACGTGAACAGAACCCGTCCCGCGTTCCGCCGGACCATGTCGGGCAGAACCCGCTTGGCCAGGTGCACGGTCGAGCGGACGTTGACGTCGATGACCTCTAGTTCGTCCTGGAGGTCGGTCTCCCTGGCGAAGTCACCGCCCGCGCCGCGTCCGGCGTTCAGCGCGATGGCGTCCACCGGCCGTCCGACCGCCTCGATCGCCCGGTACAGCTGCTCGACGCCGGCCGACGTGGCGAGGTCGACCTGGACCGCCTCGACCCTGTGGTGGGCATCCCGCCGCAGGTCGATCGCTGCGACGGTGATGTCCTCGTCCTCGGCGGCGATCAGCAGGTCGAACCCGTGTGCCGCGAATTGCCGGGCCAGCTCGTAGCCGATCCCGCTCGATGCGCCGGTCACCACCGCGAACGGAGTACCGCTGGGGGCTGTCGTCATCAGTGCTACCTCCTCGACGACCGCGGGTGCTCCCCCGGCGGTGCCCGGGGAACCGGTGACCTATACGTCGATCGACCGGGCGATTGCCCGAATTCCGACCACGGGACCCGCGGACGGGTCGACGACCCGCCGCCGCCCGGCTGGGTTACACCGCGGGATGCGCGCGGAGGCGGAACGCGGGCCGGGACGCCACCGACGCCCGGTGGGTGGTCGCGGCCAGCAGCCCGAGGCTCACGAGCGCCAGCACCGCGTAGCCGACCGTGCTGCCGATCGAATCCCAGGTCGCGTGCAGTCCGACCGCCACCGCGAACACCCCGGCGAACCGCGCGAGGGCAGCCGCGTGCCAGCGGTGCTCGGCGGCGTACCAGAGTGCGGCGGCGGTCAGGCCGGTCCACGCCATGTGCGCGGCCGGGCTCAGCACGCCGCGCAGGAACAGGACGTCGTCCACCGCGCCGATGTTGCCGTTGCTGCGGATCAGCTCGACGAACGCGTACCCCATCGTCTCCAGCGTCGCGAACCCCGCACCGGACGCGACGCCGATCAGCAGCCCGTCCGCGGGTCGCCGCGGCTTCAGCAGGAACACCAGCAGGAGCGGCACCAGGAGCTTCGCGCTCTCCTCGATCAGACCCACCGCGACCATCGGGAGCACGCCGAGGTCGTGCAGCGTGTCGTACTCCAGCACCCCGGCCGTGACGACACCGATGACGCCGCCGATCAGTGCGGTCAGCGCGAGCGTGCCCCCGGTGACGGCGTAGACGATCCGCCGGCCGGCCAGGAACGCGACGAACGTCATCGGGACGACCGCGGCGCCGAGCAGGATCAGGGACGGGATCAGGTTCGGGTTACCGGTGTCGAGAGTGGCCCTGCGAACGGCGTAGAAGAGCGCCAGCCCGATGGCCAGAACGGCCACCCAGGACCAGCGACGTGCGAACCCCATGACCGACGTCCCTTCGTGTGGTTGTCGCGAGCAACCTTCCCCGGGACCGGGGGTTCTATGAGCACATGTCGCGCACCAGACAGGTTCAGTTCGCGAAGTCGTGGGTGAGCCACACGGTGCCGTCGGCTTCGCGGATCACGTCGATGCCGATTCGGGACAACTCGGGATTCAAGATGTTCTTCCGGTGGCCGTCGTCCGGCGGGACCTCGGCCAGCATGCTGTTGGTCAACCCGACCGCCATGTCCGCCTGGGCGCTCTCGGAGTTGTCGACCGGACCGCCGGTGCCGACGTTCTCGGCCACCCTCGACCAGCTCGTACCCTGCGCGCTGATCCGGTCGCCGAGCCCGGCCTCCCCGCCGCACTGGTGCGAGAGCCCGCACCCGCCTGCCATCTCGAGGTTGTGCGCGTGGGCGGCGGCCACCAGCGGTGCGCTCATCGTCACCGGCCCGAGCCCCGCGTCGGCGCGGGCGGCGTTGATCCGGGCCAGGACCTGCTGCTCGGCGTCGCCGGTTCCGCTGCTCGGCGCGCTCGTCTTCCGGCGCGGCGACGGCGAGGCGCTGCTCGGCTTCGGGCTGGGCTGCTGACCGCCGGCCGCCTGTGGGGCGCCGCCGGGTAAGCGGGGCCGGGCGGTCGCTGTCGGCGGCGCGGGCGCGGACGTCGAGGGCTCGGCCGACGGCGTCGGATCCGCGGGGGGCTCGAACGTCTCCGCGGCCTGGATCGCGGCGCTGTCCCCGGCCGAGCCGTCCGCCGCCATTCCTGCCGCGGCGACGCCCGCCGTGGCCGTCGCGGCAAGGATCGCGACCCCACCGATCCAGAGCTTGGTACGGGAGATGGGAGCTCGACGACGGCGCACGTCGTACAGCCTCACCGGTCACAGCGGTCCCGCGAGCCTCGTTCATTCGCGCTTAAGGCGACGTTGCGGCCGAGCTAATCCGGTCTTGTTCACGAGCCCGCCATCGCGGGTTCGCGCAAGCTCGGCGCGCTTGCCGAGTGGCCGCCGGACGCTGCGAGCCGAGGTGGGCGGTCCGCGGAAGGGCAGCTCGCACGCGACGAACCGAGGTGGGAATGAGACCGATCCGAGTGGTTTCCGCAGCAGTCGCCGGCGCCGTGGCGCTCGCGCTCGCGACGGCCGGGACGCCGACCCAGGCCGCGACCGGCGGCGGCACCGTGCTGAAGACGGCGACCCTGCCGGACATCCCGCTCGCGCAGTTCAGCAACGCGCTGCTGCCCGGCAGCGTGGCGTCGGACCGGGGCGTCGACCTCGGCGGCATCGGCAGTGACCTGTACCCGACCGGCGTGCCGGGGGAGTTCTGGACGGTCACCGACCGCGGGCCGAACGGTCAGATCAAGGTCGACGGCAAGAACCGCCGCACGTTCCCGGTGCCCGGGTTCGACCCCGCGATCGTCAAGATCAAGGTCACGGGCTCGAAGATCGAGGTCCTGAAGGCCATCCCGATCACGAACCGGAGCGGCCGGGGCGTGACCGGGCTGTCGAACCAGGCGACGCACGACGAGGCGCCGTACGACTACCGCGCGCAGACCCCGCTGGCCTACAACCCGGAGGGCCTGGACACCGAAGGTCTGGTGCGGGCGGAGGACGGCTCGTTCTGGCTGGCGGATGAGTACGGGCCGTCGCTGGTCCACGTCTCGTCGAGCGGCCGGGTGCTGGCCCGTTACGTCCCGAAGGGCTTGAACCTGACCGGGACGGACTACCCGGTGATCGAGGTGCTCCCGGCGATCTTCGCGAAGCGGAAGGTCAACCGGGGTTTCGAAGGGCTCGGCCTGCTGCCCGGCGGTGACCTGGTCCTCGTCCTGCAGAGCCCGCTGTCCAACCCGGACGCGGCGACCGGCGAGGCGTCTCGCACCACCCGCCTGGTGCGGTTCTCCCCGCGGAAGAAGAGGGTCGTCGCGGAGTACGCGTACGGCTTCGACGCGGTCTCGACCGTCGACCCGTCCGAGGACGACCAGAACGAGATGAAGTCCTCCGCCGTGATCGGTATCGGCCGGAACACGATCCTGGTGGAGGAGCGCACCGACGTCGCGGCCCGCGTGTACCGGGTCGACTTCAAGCGGGCGACGAACATCCTCGGCACCAAGTGGGACGACCCGGCGACGGCGCCCACGCTGGAGCAGTCCGCCACCGGCGTGACGCTGCCGACCAAGAAGCTCGTGATCGACCTCGGCGCCACCGCAGGCGTCCCGAAGAAGATCGAGGGCATCGCGGTCGTCGACCGGAAGACGATCGCGATCATCAACGACAACGACTTCGGGATGACCGACGGCGCCGCGGCGTTCGACGCGAACGGCCAGCTGGTGGACAGCGGCATCGAGACCAAGCTGCTGTACGTGCGGCTGCCCGGCTCGTTGTAGGCCTGGACACCGGGTTCATGCTGACTGAATAATCAGTCAGCATGAACTCGGTCGCCGACGTGCTCGGGCGGGTGGGGTTACCGGCGCCGATCGCCGAACTCGCCGCCCGGCACTGGGACGTCGTCGTGGTCGGCGGCGGGCACAACGGGCTGACCTGCGCCGCCTACCTGGCCCGCGCGGGCCAGGACGTGCTGGTCCTGGAGGCACGCGAGCGGCTCGGCGGGGCCGCGACGCTGGAACAGCCGTTCCCGGACGACCGCTTCGTGATCAGCCCCTGCGCGTACGTCGTCGGGCTGCTGGACGACGTCGTGATCCGGGAGCTGGAGCTGGCCCGCCGGGGGCTGGAGGTCTTCGTCGCCGACCCGCAGCTGTGGGTGCCGTTCGACGACGGCACCGCGTTCGGGCAGTGGATGGACGACGCGCGCACCCAGGCCGGCCTGGAAGCCTTGAGGCTGTCGGCGAAGGACATCGACGGCTACTGGGCCTACGAGCACTTCTTCGACGACATGCGCAAGCGGCTGCGCACCGGGCCGCGGGACACCTGGATCGGCGCCAGCCCGTCCCGCGCGGAGTTGGAGGAGCTGCTCGGCCACGACCGGCTGATGATCGACGCGCTGTTCGAGGCCTCGATCGCCGACGTGCTCGACGAGTTCGTCACCGACCAGCGGCTCAAGGACGCGCTGTTCGGCCAGGGTGTGATCGGCACGTACGCCGGGCCGAACGACCCGGGGACGGCGTCGGTGAAGCTCATGCACTTCCAGGGTGACCTGCTCGGACACGGCCCGATCTGGGGCTACGTCAAGGGCGGTATGGGCATGATCAGCTTCGCGATCGCCGAGGCAGCGCGCGACGCCGGCGCGGTGCTGGCGGCGGGCGTGCCGGTTGGAGCCGTGCGCCCGGGGGAGGGCGTCGAGCTGGAGGACGGGACGTTCATCCGGGCGACGACCGTGGTCAGCAACGCCGACCCCAAGCGGCTGCTGAACCTCCTGCCGGTCGAGGCGGTTCCGGTCGGCTACCGGCGGCGGCTGGAGGACTGGGACATCCGCAGCCCGGTTGTGAAGTTCAACGCGGCGCTGCGGCGGCTGCCGTCCTGGACCGCCGCGCCCGGCGAGACGTTCATGGCGCTCGGCACCGTCGACGTCACGACCGGCCTCGCCGCGGCTCAGGAGGCGTTCGCCGCGTGCGAGACCGGGCACCCCGCGGTCGGCTTCGGTGAGATCTACGTCCAGACGCTGCACGACCCGTCGCCGGCGCCGCCCGGACGGCACCTGTTGAGCGTCTTCGGGCAGTACGCGCCGTACACGCTGGTCGGCGGCGGCTGGGACACCCGGCGCGACGAGGTCGCGCGGCAGTTCATCGACCTGATCGGGCGGTTCGCGCCGGACTTCGAGGACTGCCTGGAGGCGTACGAGGTGCTGGGGCCGCCCGACATCGAGGCGAAGGTGGGCCTGACCGGCGGGCACATCTTCCAGGGTGAGGTTCGGCCGAGCCAGATGTGGGAGCACCGGCTGACCCCGCGGACCGAGGTGCCCGGCGTTTACCTCTGCGGCGCGGCGACCCACCCAGCGGGCAGCGTCATCGCGCTGAACGGCCGCAACGCCGCGCACGCCGTGCTCGACGACCTCAGACGAGCCCGGTGACCCCGCGTTTGGCGAGCTGATCGGCGACGATGAGCCGCTGTACCTCGGAGGCGCCCTCCCAGATCCGCTCCACCCGCAGCTCCCGGAACAACCGCTCGGCCACGTTCTCCCGCATGTAACCCCGTCCGCCGAAGATCTGCACCGCCCGGTCGGCGACCCGGTTCGCCATCTCCGAGGCGAACAGCTTCACCATCGAGCAGCGGGCGTGGGCCAGCTTGAGATCGGTGTCGATCTCTCGCGCGGTCTCGTACACCATCGCCCTGGCCGCGAACAGCTCGGTCACGCTGTCCGCGAGCATCGCCGCGACCAGCTGCCGGTCCCGCAGCGGTTCGCCGCCGACGATCCGGGTCGCGGCGAACGCGTCCGCCTCGTCGATCAGCCGTTCCGCGGCACCGAGGCAGCGGGCCGCCACCATCAGCCGCTCGAACCGGAACCAGGCGTAGGAGAAGGCCATCCCGTCCCCCTCGGCCCCGACCAGGTGGCTGACCGGCACCCGTACTCCCTCGAACGCCACGATCGGATGCCGATGCGTGAGCGTGTGCGTGTACTCCGGCGTCCGCACCACCCGCACGCCCGGCGACGGCAGGTCGACCACGAACAGCGCGTGCTCCCGGGACTCCAGCTTGGCCTGCACGAACGCGTAGGCGGCGTGGTCGTAGGAGGTGACGTGCCACTTCACGCCGTCGATCAGATACGCGTCGCCGTCCCGCCGGGCGGTCGCGGTGATCGCGTCCACGTCGGACCCGGCGCCCTCCTCGGTGATCGCGTAACACTCCTGCATCTCGCCGCGGACGGTCGGCAGCAGCCAGCGCTCCCGCTGGTACGGCGTGGCCACCTCGGCGAACCACGCGGCCGGCGTGTGCATGACCCAGCCCAGCCCGTTCGTCACCCGGCCGACCTGTTCCTGCACGAGCACCTGCTGGAGCAGCGTGTACCCGCCGCCGCCCAGGTCGGTGGGCATGTTCGTCGCGTACAGGCCGAGTTCCAGCGCCCGGCGGTGGTGCGATTCGGCGACCTTCGGTTCGAGCTGACCTCCGGCGAGTTCGGCTTCGACCTCGTACGGGATCAGCTCGTCGGCGAACGCGCGAGCCCTGGCGCGGATCTCCAGGTCGGTGGGGGAGAGGCCGTACATCACTGCTCCTGTCTGCGCTCCAGGTGGACGTCGACCGCGACCGCGCCGTGCGGCCCGGCGAGGATCGGGTTGACGTCCAGGGCGGTGAGGTGATCGCCGAGCTCCAGCGCGAGCTGACCGAGCCGGACGATCGCCGTGGCGAGTGCGTCCCGGTCGGCGGCGGGGCGACCGCGGACGCCGTCCAGCAGGGGACGGATCGTGAGCCGGTCGAGCAGCGCGTGGGCCCGCCCGCGGTCGAGCGGGGGCAGCGCGACCGCCCGGTCGTGCAGGAGCTCGACCAGCACCCCGCCCGCCCCGACGACCACCAGCGGCCCGAGCTGCGGATCCCGCACCAGCCCGAGCGCGATCTCCACACCGTCCGGGGCAGCGCCGCTGACCAGCACCTGCGGCCCGAGCCGGGCCGCGAGGTCCAGGTAGGCGGAGGTGACGGCCTCGGCCGTGTGCAGGCCCAGCCGTACCCCACCCACATCCGTTTT
Organism: Cryptosporangium aurantiacum; assembly: GCF_900143005.1. Lineage (NCBI taxonomy): Bacteria > Bacillati > Actinomycetota > Actinomycetes > Cryptosporangiales > Cryptosporangiaceae > Cryptosporangium > Cryptosporangium aurantiacum. The sequence continues at coordinate 37,098 of NZ_FRCS01000002.1, read as the reverse complement.
GTGGACGACGTCCGGCGCGGCGGTTTTGAGCACGACCGGCCACCCGACCTCCGCGGCGGCGCGCAGCACGGTTCCCAGGTCGTCGGCGGCGCGCACGTCCGGCGTCGAGATGCCGTAGTCGCGGAGCAGCGCGAACGCGTCGGCCGGGCGCAGCGGGAACCGGGCCGCCCAGCGGTCGCGCCGCTCGTGGTCCACGTCCGTCTCGGTGATCGGGGGCCGAGCCCGGTAGTCGCGATCGGCCAGCAGGTGACCCAGCGCCCGCAGCCCGGTAGGGAGCCCCTCCAGTACCGGGATGCCCGCCGCCCGCAGACTGAACGCCGCCCGGGGGTCGATCGCCGACGCCACCGACGACAGCACCGCGAACGGCTTGCTCGTCGCCGCGGCCGTGTCGAGAGCGGCGTCCACGTACGACTCATCGCCGTCGAACTCCGGCACCAGATCGACCGCGAGCGCGACCGCCGCCACCCCCGGATCGTCGTGCAGCGCGCGCAGGCAGGCCCCGAACAGCCCCCGGGTGTCGGCGCCGGTGCCCCAGACGTCCAACGGGTTCTCCGGGCGCAGCCCGGCATCCAGCAGGGGCTCGAGCCGTTGCCGGGTGCCGTCCGTCAGGGCTGCGAACGGCACGCCCAGCCGGGCCGCGACGTCGACCGTGAGCGCGCGCTCGGCGCCGGAGTCGTGCACGGTCGCCAGCGCACCGCGGCCCGCACGGCGTCCGGCCGCGAACAGTTCCAGCGTGTCGACGAGCTCGTCCAGGTCGTCGACGCGGTGGACGCCGTACGCGTCGAACAGCGCCTCCCACGCCCCGTCGGCGCCGGCGAGCGCTCCGGAGTGAGCGGCGACCATCGCGCGGCCGGCCGACGAGGTGCCGACGGTGAGCGCCACCACCGGCACGTCCCGCACGGCCGCGATCGCCAGCGCGGAGCGGAATCGCTCGGCGTCCCGCAGCGTCTCGAGCAGCAGCGCGATTACCCGGGTACCGGGCATCTCGAGCGCGGCGCCGAGGTAGTCGGCCGTGGTCGTGACGAGTTCCTGGCCGGAGGAGACCGCCAGCGTGAAGCCGAGTCCGCGCCGGGTCCGCAGCAGCGCCGAGAACGCCGAGCCGGAGTGGGTGACCAGCGCGACCGGGCCGGCCGGCAGCGGATCGGGCTCCAGGTACCCCAGGGCCCGCAGCCCGTACGGCACGTTGACGAACCCCATGCATCCGGCTCCGCAGAGTGCGGTGTCGGCGGCGCGGGCGACGATCCGCTCCCGGAGGCCCGGCTGCGATGCGCTCCCGAAGATCACGGCGCCCCGATCACCCCGGCGAACCACTGCGTCGACCTGGGACTCCAGCGCGCGGTCCGGCACGCCCAGCAGCACCAGGTCGACGGCGCCGGGGACGTCGTCCAGGCTCGGGTGGCAGCGCTGCTCGCCGATCCGGTCGTACCGGGGGTTGACCAGGTACGTGCGGAGGCGAGCGGGGCTGCGGGCCAGCTCGGTGAGCATCCGTCCGCCGAAGCTGTCCGCGTTCGGGCTCGCGCCGACCACCGCCACCGACCGGGCATGCAGCATCGCCCACAGCGCGTCGGTCACCGGCGGAACGTCCGGCGGAGCCGGGACCGGCGCGCGGCCTCGCGGCGGTCGGCGATCGCGGCGCGCGCGGCCTGCCAGCCGGGGATACCGCAGACCCCGCCGCCGCCGTGGGTGGCCGAACTCGCGTTGTAGAGCCCGCGGATCGGAGTGCGGTAGTCGGCGTATCCCGGCGCGGGGCGCAGGTGGAACAGCTGGTCCAGCGACAGCTCGCCGTGGAAGATGTTGCCGCCGATCAGCCCGTACTCGCGCTCCATCTGGTACGGCCCGACGACGTCCCGGTGCAGGATCGACGCCTTGAAGTTCGGCGCGACCGCGTCGTAGAGGTCGACGACCCGGTCGGCGTAGGCCGCCAGCTCTTCGGTGTGCGGCGTGGTGCTCCAATCGGCCGGCACCCACTGGGTGAACAGCGACATGAGGTGGACGCCGTCCGGCGCCAGCGTCGGGTCGAGCGTGCTGGGGATGACACCGTCGCTGAACGGCTGCGCGGCCGGCCGTCCGGTGCGGGCGTCCTGGAACGCGCGCTCGATGAAGTCCATCGTCGGTGCCATCTCCACCGACCCGGTGTGGTGCTCGTGGATGCCGGTGCCCGGATCGGCGGTGAAGTCCGGCAGCTCGGCCAGCGCGAGGTTGATCTTCACGACGCCGCTGCGGGACCTCCACCGCTCGATGTCGGTGACGAACTCGGCGGGCAGCTCACCGCGCGGGACATGGTCGAGGAACGCGGTCTTCGGGTGCAAGCTGGTGACGACGAGCGGCGCGCGCAGTTCGGTGCCGTCCGCGAGTACCGCCCCCTGGACGTGGCCTGATCGCACCAGTAACCGGCAGACCCGGGCCTCCGTGCGGACGACCGCGCCGAACGACTCCGCCGAACGCCGGATCGCGTCGCTCACCGCGCCCATTCCGCCGCGCGGGTACCCCCAGCTCCCGAGGTTCCCGTCGCCGACGTCGCCGATCGAGTGGTGGGCCATCACGTACGCGGTGCCCGGCTCGTACGGCCCGGCCCAGGTGCCGATCACGCCGTTGACCGCGAGCGCGCCCTTGATCTGCGGGGACTCGAACCAGTCGTCGAGCAGGTCACCGATGCTCATCGCCATCAGCCGGGTGACGTCGGCGACCGTGCGGACGGTGAGGCCGCGGTGGTTCCAGGCGAGGCGGAGCAACTCGGCGAGGTCACGCGGACGCTTCGCGCCCAGGTGTGGGGGCACCGTGGTCAGCAGCGGCCCGAGGACGTCGGCCAGTCCACCGATCCAGGCGTTCCAGTCGCCGATCGCGTCCGCGTCGTGGCGGGACCACTTCGCGAACTCGTCGTACGTACGCTTCGGGTCGTCCTCGTGGATCAGGAGCGAACCACCGTCGGGAAACGCCTGGTAGTACGGCCCCATCGGGGTGACGTGATACCCGTGCTCCGCCAGCCGCAGGTCACGGACGATCGTCGGCGGCATCAGGCTCATCACGTAGGAGAGCCGGGTGACCTTGAGGTCGGGCGCGTCCGGCCAGGGCGTCTCGGTGGTCGCGGCACCACCGGTGGTGCGGCGGGCCTCGAGGACGATCGTGCGGGCGCCCGCGCGGGCGAGGTAGGCCGCGGCCACCAGGCCGTTGTGGCCGCCACCGACGACGATCGCGTCATACTGATTTGTCATGGCACGGCTCCGACCAGCGGGTTCGTGTTGACTGAACGTTCAGTTTAGGTGGCTGATAGGATGCGGACAAGAGCCCCTGCTTCTCCGACGACGAGGTCGCCCGCGCCGATGGCCAGCCCGAAACAAAGCTCTGACGTGCCGGTTCCCGACCAGCGCCGGGAGCAGATGCTGCAGGCGGCCGTCGAGGTGATCTGCGAACGGGGTTTCTCCGACACCCGCATCGCCGACGTCGCGAAGCGCACCGGCGCGAGCCCCGCGCTGGTCATCTACTACTTCGGCACCAAGGACGGCCTGCTCACCGCCGCGTTCCGGTACTCCGAGGACCAGTTCTACTCCCGCACCGCCGACGTGCTGGAGCAGCTGGGCACCGCCGCCGCGCGGCTGGAGACGCTGGTGCGGCTCACCTGCGTCCGGGAGGGCGCCGGTGAGGACCCGGGGGCGTGGGGGCTCTGGTTCGACCTGTGGGCGCAGGCGTTCCGGCACCCCGAGGTGGCGCGCGACCGGGTGGAGTCCGACCAGCGGTGGCGCGACACGATCGCCCGGGTCGTCCGGGACGGTCAGCGCACCGGTGAGTTCGCCGAGCTCGACGTCCTCGAGTTCGCGGTCACGTTCTCCGCGCTGCTCGACGGGCTGTCGATCCAGGTCGCGCTCTCCGACCCCGAGGTGGATTCCGACCGGGCGACCGCGATCGCGATGCGGTTCGCGTCGGACGCGCTGGGCTTCGAGTGGGCCGCCCCGACCCGCCGCGGACGCTACGCGGCCAAACGCCGCCGCTAGGGCGCTAACAGCCGCGCGGCGTCCGGGGCGACGAAGGCCGTGACCGGATCACCCGCCGCGTACTTCACCGACGCCGGACCCGCCTGGTTCGGAACCGCGGCCAGCAGCGTCTGTCCGTCGGCGAGCCGCACCAGCACCTGCGTGGTCGGTCCGGTGTAGACGACCCGGTCGACCAGCCCGTTGAGCGCCGCCGCACCGTGGCGCGGCTCGGCGCCGGTCGGCCCGAGCGTCACCCGCTCCGGCCGGATCACCAGCTTCCCGGCGCCCTCCGGTGCCTCCGCCGTCGGCACGGCCTGCAGCACGTGCGGGCCGAGCCGGCAGGTGGCCGTCTCCTCGACAGCCACGACCTCCACGTCGACGACGTTGGCCGAACCGAGGAATCCGGCCACATACGCGCTGGCCGGTTCGGAGTAGACCTGTTCCGGCGTGCCGACCTGCTCGATCAACCCGTCGGCGAGCACCGCGATCCGGTCCGACATCGTCAGCGCTTCCTCCTGGTCGTGCGTGACGTAGACGAACGTGATCCCGACCTCCCGCTGCACCGCCCGCAGCTCGCCCTGGAGCTCCTTGCGCAGCTTCGCGTCGAGCGCACCGAGCGGCTCGTCCAGCAGCAGCACCGACGGGCGCAGCACCAGCGCCCTGGCCAGCGCGACCCGCTGCTGTTGCCCACCGGACAGCTGCGCCGGGCGGCGGCTCGCGAACGACGACATCCGCACCAGCGCGAGCGCCTCGTCGACCCGCCGAGCGGTCTCCGCCTTGCCCAGCTTCAAGTACTTCAGCCCGAACGCGACGTTGCGCCGGACGTCGAGGAACGGGAACAGCGCGTAGTTCTGGAAGACCGTGTTGACCGGCCTGCGGTGCGGCGGCATCGCCACCAGGTCGACGTCGTCCAGGGTGATCGCGCCGCGGTCGGGCTGCTCGAACCCGGCGATCATCCGCAGCGTCGTGGTCTTGCCGCAGCCGGACGGGCCGAGCAGCGAGAAGAACTCCCCGGCGTCGATGTCGAGGTTGATGCCGCGCACCGCGGGCAGCCCGCCGAACGACTTGTGCAGCTCGGTGAGCCGGAGCCCGCTATTCACCGGGCAGCGTCCAGCGCGGCCACGAACAAACCGACGTTGTCCACGAACCGGTCGACGTCCGCCTCGTCGTGCTGCACCGAGATCAGCCACTGTTCCGACTTCCCCCAGGGCGGCAGGAAGACGCCGTTGTTGTGCTGGACCAGCCAGTGCGCGTGGGACAGCGCTCCGTCGACGCGGAGGAAGTCGCGGTAGTCGCGCGGCGTCTCGGGTGCGAACGTCAGGCAGCCCTTGGCGCCGACCACCACCACCTGCCACGGTTGCCCGGCGATCTTCGTCCGGATGCCGGCCGCCAGCCGCGCGCTCAGAGCGTCCAACCGGGTGTAGGCGGCGGGCGTCAGCACGTCGGTCAGCGTGGCACGGGCCGCGGCCATCGCCAGCGGGTTTCCGTTGAACGTCCCCACCTGGTCGTACCGGCCGTCGGCGATCGCGCCCATCACGGCGTCGCTGCCACCGATCGCCGCGGTCGGCACGCCACCGCCGAGGGCCTTGGCGAGGCAGATCAGGTCCGGGGTCACGCCGTAACGCTCGGTCGCGCCGCCGGCGGCCACCGTCAGTCCGGTCTTCACCTCGTCGAACGCGAGCAGCGCGCCGTGGGCGTGCAGCAGGTCGGCGAGGCCGGCGAGGTAACCGGGCAGCGGCGGGATGATGCCCGCGTTCATCATCACCGGCTCCAGGATCATCCCGGCGACCCGGCCCGGGTGCTCGACCAGCGCGCGGTGCACGGCGTCCAGGTCGTTGAAGCCGACGACGATCACCAGGTCGCGGATCGCCTGCGGGATGCCGCTGTTCGACGCGCTCGCCGCCGGACGGCCGGCCGGGCCCACCTCGTCGGCGTCGGGTAACACCGAGACCTGCACCGAGTCGTGGTGGCCGTGGTAACAGCCCTCGACCTTGAGGATCAGGTCGCGTCCGGTCACCGCGCGCATCAGGTGGACGGCGTCCATCGTGGCCTCGGTACCGGAGTTCGCGAACCGCCACAGTGGCTGCCCGAACCGGCGGGCCAGCTCCTCGGCGACCACGATCGCGTCCTCGGTGGGCTGGGCGAAGTGCGTGCCGCGGCCGGCGCGCTCGCGGATCGCGGCGGCCACCGCCGGGTGGGCGTGCCCGACGACCGAGACGCCGTAGCCGCCGTGCATATCGACGTACTCGGTGCCGTCGACGTCGTAGACGTGCGCGCCGACGCCGTGGCTGAGCCAGACCGGCTGCGGTGCGGCGATCTGCCAGCTGGACGTGGCTCCACCGGCGAGCCGCTGCCGGGCGCGCTCGTGCAGAGCCCGGCTCCGGGGCTGTCGTACCAGGAATGCTTTTTCCTGCGCGGCGATAAGTGTGGTGACGGGAGTGACCGCAACGCTCATTGCTGAATCCTTCAGCGGCAGCATTGACTGAGCGTTCAGTCTATGCCACGGTGCTCAGCACCGGCAAGGTCGCCTCGGCCTCCCGGCCGCACGTCCTCGCAGGTGAGAGCCGATGTTCCGGCCACGGCGGGAGGACACATGCCCGAAACCCCGCACCGTCGACGGTTCCCGATCGACCGCCGCTCGTTCCTCCGTCGCGCGGCGCTGGTCGGCGGGCTCGGTGTCGCGGCGCCGCAGTTCCTGATCGCGTGCTCCCGGGACGAGAGCAACTCGTCGACCGCACAACTGACGATCGCGACCCCGGACAACCCGGTGAAGTGGCCGATCACCGAGGACAACGCGCCGATCCCGGCCGGGCGGGAACCCGAGCGGAACGCGACGCTGCAGCTCTACAACTACGCCGACTACATGGATCCGGCCGCGATCAAGTCGTTCGAGAAGAAGTACGCCGCGTTCGGCGTCAAGGTCGCGCTCTCGACGTTCAATGACACCGACGAGGCACTGACCAAGATCCGCGCCGGTGGGACGCCGTTCGACCTCTTCTTCCCCAGTTACGACCAGCTCTCCCGGCTGGTCACGGCCAAGCTGATCCGGCCGCTGACGCATGACTACGTGCCGAACATCAAGAACGTCTGGCCGCAGTTCACCGACCCCTGGTACGACCAGGGCTGGCAGTACACGGTGCCGTACACGGTCTACACGACCGGCATCGGCTGGCGCACCGATCAGGTCCGCGAGGACGTCGCGGCGCGCGCCAACCCGTACGACGTCCTCTGGGACCCCAAGTACCGGGGCCGGACCGCGGTGCTCGACGACTGGCACACCTGCATGGCGATGGCGCTGCTGCGCTCGGGCAGCTCGGAGATCAACTCGGGCGACCAGAAGGTGCTGGACGAGATCGCCGCGCAGCTCACCGCACTTCAGAAGGCGACCAAACCCAAGGTCACGATCACGATGTACAACGACCTGCCCGCCGGGCAGCTCGGCGTCGCGCAGATGTGGTCGGGTGACGTCGTCAACGCGGTGTCCTACCTGCCCAGCGGCGTGGGGCCGGAGATTCTGCGGTACTGGTTCCCGTCCGACGGCAAGGGCTCGGTCGACAACGACCTGATGGTCGTGCTGCGCGGCGGCAAGAACCCGGTGCTCGCGCACCTGTTCGTCAACCACATGCTCGACAACGCGACCGCGCTGGCGAACTTCTCGTTCATCGGTTACCAGCCGCCGCAGACCTCGATCGAGCCGACGACGCTGGTGCAGGACGAGTACCTGCCGTCGAACCTGGCGTCCGCGACCGTGTTACCGAAGTACTTCGACGTCGGATACCGGCTGCTCGAGCTGCCCACCGACGTGGACGCGAAGTGGCACACGGTCTGGCAGGAGTTCAAAGCCGGTGCGTAGGTGGCTCTGGCCGACGCTGGCGCTTCCCGGGATCATTTGGTTGGTCGCGCTGTTCCTGGTTCCGCTCTACGTCGTCCTGGCGATCGCGTTCGGCACCGTCGACCCGATCTTCCGGACGCCGATCCCGGAGTGGAACCCGGCCTACTGGAACGGCGAGCAGTTCGTGTACGTGTTCGACAACCTGGCGCTCTACGGCCCCGCGATCCTGCGGACGTTCGGATACACGCTGCTGGCCAGCGCGCTCTGCCTGGTGATCGCGTACCCGGTGGCGTACTTCACCGCGCGGCTGGCCGGCCGGTGGCGCGGTGTCCTGCTCGCGCTGCTGATCGCACCGTTCTGGATCAGCTACATGATGCGGATGCTGGCCTGGGTGAACCTGCTGCAGAACGACGGGCTGGTCAACCGGGCGCTCGGTACGCAGGTCACGTGGTTGTCGGGCAACGGCTACGTGGTCGTGCTCGGCCTCGTCTACGGGTACGTGCCGTACGCGATCCTGCCGCTCTACGTCGGTCTCGACCGGCTACCGGCGCACGCGATCGAGGCCGCCCGCGACCTCGGCGCCGGCCGGGTGCAGACGTTCTGGCGGGTGACGCTGCCGCTCAGCAGGCCCGCGCTGCTGGCAGGCGGGCTGCTGACGACGCTCCCGATGCTCGGTGACTACTTCACCAACGACCTGCTCTCCGCGTCGCCGCAGACCTCGATGGTCGGCAACCTGATCAACAACGCGGTGCTCGCGCCGGGCCAGACCGGGCAAGCCGCCGCGTTCGTCCTGCTGGTACTGCTGGTCTCGATCGTCCCGATGCTGCTGTACGTGCGGTCGACCCGCGACACCGAGGGGACCCGGTCGTGAGGCGGCCGTACGTGCTGGGCACGGTCACCGCGGTCTACCTGGTCTGGTCGCTCCTGCCGGTGGCGATCGCGGTGTTGTTCTCGTTCAACGCCGGCCGGTCGCGGACGAACTGGCAGGGCTTCTCGACGCGCTGGTACTACGGCGATCCGACCCGCTCGGTGTGGCACGACGACTCGCTGCACACCGCGCTGACGCACACGCTGTGGCTGGGCCTGCTGACGACGCTGATCACGGTTCCGCTCGGCGTCGCGTTCGCGCTCGGCGTCGACCGGTGGCGGGGACGGCTGCCCGCCGGCGCGAGCTTCCTGATGCTGCTCTCGTTCGTGCTGCCCGAGACGCTGCTCGCGGTCGCGCTGCTCTTCCTCGTCACGCAGGTCGCGACGCCGCTGACGCTCGGGACGTCGGCGCAGGTGGCCGGGCTGGTGACGTTCCAGGTGTCCTACCCGGTGATCATCGTCAGAGCTCGGCTGGCGACGATCGGCAAACAGTACGAGGAGGCCGCGCAGGACCTGGGCGCGTCGTCGTTCGGGGCGCTGCGCCGGGTGCTGCTGCCGCTGCTCGCCCCGGCGGTGTTCGCCAGCGCGGTGCTGGTGTTCGCGGACGTCATCGACGACTTCGTGATCGTGCGCTACCTGTCGGGCAGCGCGTCGAGCGAACCGACCGCGGTGAAGATCTACAACACCGCGCGGGCGGCACCGACCCCGGCGCTGAACGCGCTGGCGACGCTGATGCTGGCCGCGTCGCTCGTGGCGGTGGTCGTCGGCGTCGTCGCGTACCGCCGTCTCACCAGGGGGGAGAAGAAATCCCAGCCCACGATCGGGGCCTTCACGGGGGAGACCTGAGCACCTACCGTTGACTGCATGTTCAATCAAGAACATCTCGCGGCGAGCCTGGCCGAGCTGGGGCAGGCCCGGATGCTGCCCCGCGCGGCCTATCTGGACGACGACGTGCTGGCCTGGGAACAGCGGCACTTCTTCGGCGGCTGGACGTGCGCCGGCCGCGCCGAGGACCTGGCCGAACCCGGTGCGCACCGCGCGGTCGCGGTCGGCCCGACCGAGGGTGTGCTGCTCACGAGGGCGCGGGACGGACGGTTACGCGCGTTCGTCAACGCCTGCCGTCATCGCGGCCACGAACTGCTGCCGTGCGGTGGTTCGGCGGTGAAACGGGTGCTCACCTGCCCGTACCACGCGTGGACGTACGACGTGGACGGTGCGCTCCGGGCCGCACCCGGATTCCGCGACCTCGACAAGTCCGGCTTCGGGCTGATCGAGCTGCCGAGCGCGGAGTGGCACGGCTGGGTGTTCGTCGCCCTGGACGCCGACCCGCCGCCGTTCGCCGAGCACGTCGGCGCGCTCGAGGACACCGTCGCCCCCTACTCGCCTGCCGAGCTGACCACGGTCACCAGCCACGAGTACGTCGTCGCGGCGAACTGGAAGACGATCGTCGAGAACTATCAGGAGTGTTATCACTGCGCGCTGATCCATCCCGAGCTGTGCCAGGTCAGCCCGCCCGAGAGCGGCGAGAACCTGGACCTGCCCGGCGACTGGGTCGGCGGCTGGATGGACCTCCGCGACGGCGCGGCCACGATGTCGCTGGACGGGCGCAGCGGCGGCAGCCCGATCCCCGGGCTCGACGAGCACCGGCTGCGCACCGTGATGTACGCGGCGATGTTCCCGAACCTGCTGATCAGCCTGCATCCCGACTACGTGATGACGCACCGGCTGACGCCGCTGGCGCCCGGCCGGACGCGCGTGGAGTGCGCCTGGCTGTTCCCCGCCGAGGTCGCATCTCGTCCGGGCTTTGATCCCGCGTACGCCGTCGATTTCTGGGACCTCACGAACCGCCAGGACTGGGCTGCCTGCGAGTCGGTCCAGCGGGGAATCGCAGCGGCGCGGTACCAGCCCGGCCCGCTGGCACCCGACGAGGACGGCGTCCACCAATTCATCCGGATGGTGGCGCTGAAGTACCTCGGCGAGCCGTAACGGTTATCGAGTAGGCCTTGACACTCGCTACTGCCGCGCAAGAACCTGTGTTGCACTCCGTGCGATTTATTGCATGATGCGCAACGAGCGGGGCGTGAGGAGCCAGCGACGTGACGGCATCCACTGCAGAAGCATCCCCACCCGCGCGCGCCACCGACGACGCCCGCACCGATGCCGACATCAGCGTCCGGCACCTCTGGAAGGTCTTCGGGCCCAGGGCCGAGCGGATCCCCGCCGACCCGGAACTGGCGGCGCTGCCGCGCGCCGCGCTCAAGGAGAAGACCGGCTGCCTGGCCGCGGTGTGCGACCTGAGCTTCGACGTCGAGCCCGGCCAGGTGTTCGTCGTGATGGGACTGTCCGGGTCCGGTAAGTCGACGCTCGTCCGCTGCCTCACCCGGCTGATCGAGCCGACCGCCGGCGACCTGTTGATCCAGGGGCAGAACATCCGCGACGCCGACGACAAAGCGCTGCGCGAATTGCGTCGGCACCGTGTCGCGATGGTGTTCCAGCACTTCGGATTGCTGCCGCACCGGCGCGTTATCGACAACGTCGCCTACGGACTGGAGATTCGCGGTGAGAAGAAGGCCGATCGGCTCGCCAGAGCGCAGGACGTCATCGATCTGGTCGGGCTGAGCGGCTTCGAGAAGTCGCTGCCCAGTCAGCTCTCCGGCGGCATGCAGCAGCGGGTCGGGCTGGCACGCGCGCTGGCCGGTGATCCGGGTGTGCTGCTGTTCGACGAGCCGTTCTCGGCGCTCGACCCGCTGATCCGCCGCGACATGCAGAACGAGGTCATCCGCCTGCACCGCGAGGTCGGCAAGACGATGGTCTTCATCACCCACGACCTGTCCGAGGCGCTGAAGCTGGGCGACCGGATCCTGATCATGCGCGACGGCCGCCAGGTCCAGGTCGGCACCGGCGCGGAGCTGGTGGGGAAGCCCGCCGACGACTACGTCCGCGACTTCGTCCGGGAAGTGCCGAAGGCCAACGTCCTGACGCTGCGCTGGATCATGCGGCCGCACCGGCCCGACGAGCCGCTCGACGGCCACGAGCTCGGCCCCGACGTCCTGGTCAAGGACGCGGTCCGCGCGGTGCTGGAGGCGTCAGCCCCGGTGAAGGTGGTGGAGAACGGCGAGCTGATCGGTGTGGTCGGCGACCACGAGGTGCTCGGCGTGGTGGCCCAGTCATGAGCATCGCGGTACCCCGAGCGCGGTTGGCGGTGAGGCTGAACCGGGGCTGGGCCGTCGTCGGCATCCTCGTGGTCTGGCTGGTCGGCTTCGGACTCTTCCACGGCAAGCAGACGCTCGCGCTGGCACCGGCCGACATCACCGGCTTCCAGGCCCGGCTCAACGAGTTCAACGACTCGATCGGCGCCGACCGGAACTCCAACCCGCTGTTCCTCTACTTCTTCAACGAGATCAAGGTCGCGATCGACGAGGTCGTCGTGTTCCTGCAGGGCCTGATCTCCCAGCCGGTCGGCGACCGGCCGCTGCCCTACCTCGGGTGGCTCGGCGTCGTCGCCCTCGGGACGTACGCGGCGTGGGCGTTCGGCAACTGGCGCGTGGCGCTGCTGACGCTCGCCGGGCTGCTGTTCCTCGGGGCGCAGGGGCTCTGGCAGGAGAGCATGGACACGCTCGCGCTGACCATCACCGCGGTGCTGCTCTCGCTGCTCGTCGGCATACCGCTCGGCATCTGGGCCGGCCTGTCCGACCGGTTCAACACCGTCGTCACCCCGGTGCTCGACCTGATGCAGACGATGCCGACGTTCGTCTACCTGGCGCCGCTGACCCTGCTCTTCCTAATCGGCCCGGCCGCCGCCACGATCGCGACGCTGATCTACGCGGTGCCACCGGTGATCCGGCTGACCGCCCACGGCATCCGCGAGGTGCCCAGGGACAGCGTCGAGGCCGGTGAATCGCTCGGATCCACGGGCGGACAGCTGCTGCGCAAGGTCCTGCTCCCGATGGCCAAACCCACGATCGTGATCGGCATCAACCAGACGATCATGGCCGCGCTGTCGATGGTGACGATCGCGGCGCTCATCGACGCGCCAGGGCTCGGGCAGGTCGTGGTGCGCGCGCTGCAGACCCTCGACGTCGGCACCGCGTTCAACGCCGGCTTGTCGATCGTCGTCCTGGCTGTGGTTCTGGACCGGGTCACGACGGCGGCGAGCGTCCGGGTGAAGGACGAACCGGGCTTCGGCGCGAGGACGCGCCGCTACGGGCTGATCGGAGGCGGCGTAGCCGCCGCGGTGTGCGCCTACCTCTCGTACACCTACCTGTGGGCGGCGGAGTTCCCGTCGAGCCCGGACTTCGGCGGCCCGATCAGCCGCGCCGCCACCGCGGTGAGCGACTGGTGCCAGCTGCACCTCGCAGGCCTCACCGGCGGCCTCAAGGACGGCTTTACGGCCGGGGTGATCGACCCGCTGGAGGCGCTGCTCAGCGAGTCGCCGTGGTGGCTGGTGGTCGCGGTGGTCACCGCGCTCGCGTACGTGCTCGGCACCTGGCGGACGGCGGTGCTGTCGCTGGTCCTGCTGGCCCTTCTGATCGGTACCGGCGTCTGGTCGGACGCCATGGTGACGCTCGCCGCGACGCTGGTCGCCACCGTCTTCGTGACGCTGCTCGGCCTGGCATTCGGCGTCTGGATGGGGCGCAGCGATCGGATCGACGCGGTGATCCGGCCGGTGCTCGACGCCGCCCAGACCATGCCCCCGTTCGTCTACCTGGTGCCGTTCCTCGCGCTGTTCGCCCCGAGCCGCTTCACCGCGATCGTGGCCGCGGTCGTCTACGCGGCGCCGGTGACGATCAAGATCGTCGCGGACAGCATCCGGGCCGTCTCGCCCACCACGGTCGAAGCGGCGACGTCGGTCGGGTCGAGCACGTGGCAGGTGATCACCAAGGTCCAGGTTCCGATGGCGCGGCACGGGATCACGCTGGCGGTGAACCAGGGCCTGATCTACGTGCTGGCGATGGTCGTCGTGGGCGGGCTGGTCGGCGCGGGGGCGCTGGGCTACGACGTCGTCGCCGGGTTCGTCCAGGTCAGCCTGTTCGGCAAGGGCCTGGCCGCGGGCGCGGCGATCGTTCTGCTCGGCATCCTGCTCGACCGGATCACCCGCGCCGCGGCACACGAACGCTCGTTCCCAACCCCCTAGGAGCAGCAGTGGCCAGAACGTCCAGCAGGCTCAAACTCCTCGCTCCGCTCGCCGCGTTGCTGGTGCTGGCGGCGGCGTGCGGTGGTGAGAAGGTCGGTGAGGATTCCGGTAGCGACGCCGTGGCCGGCGGCAACTGCGGAACCGTGAACCTCGCGATCAACCCGTGGGTCGGCTACGAGGCGAACGCGGCGGTCGTCGCGTACGTCGCGGAGACCGAACTCGGCTGCAAGGTCGTCAAGAAGAACCTGCTGGAGCAGGTCTCCTGGCAGGGCTTCTCGACCGGTGTCGTCGACGTGATCATCGAGAACTGGGGCCACGCCGATCTGGTCAAGAAGTACATCACCGACGAGCAGGTCGCGGTCGACGCCGGCCCGACCGGCAACAAGGGCGAGATCGGCTGGTACGTGCCGCCGTGGCTGGCCAAGGAGCACCCCGACGTCCTGGACTGGAAGAACCTCAACAAGTACGCGGCGCAGTTCAAGACGTCGGAGTCCGGTGACAAGGGCCAGCTGCTCGACGGCGACCCGTCGTACGTCACGAACGACGCGGCACTCGTGCAGAACCTCAAGCTGAACTTCAAGGTGGTCTACTCGGGGTCGGAGACCGCGCTGATCACCGCACTGCGGCAAGCCGAGCAGCAGAAGAAGTGGCTGCTCACGTACTTCTACTCGCCGCAGTGGTTCCTCAACGAGGTTCCCGCGGTGAAGGTGAAGCTGCCCCCGTACACGGAAGGGTGCGACGCCGACCCGAAGAAGGTGGCGTGTGACTACCCGTCCTACGACCTGAACAAGATCGTCAGCAAGAAGTTCGCGGACTCCAAGAGTCCGGCGTGGACGCTGGTGAAGAACTTCACCTGGACCAACGAGGACCAGAACGAGGTCGCGAAGTCGATCGCCGTCGACAAGCTGTCGGCCGAGGACGCGGCGAAGAAGTGGGTGGAGGCGAACAAGGACAAGGTCGACGCCTGGCTCAAGCAGTAGGTGCCGCGGCGGCGAGGTGCTCTTTCGCGCGAGCCACGAGGGCGCGGGGGTCGTCGGCGAAGAAGCTGACCGCGACGACCTCCCGCTCGCCCTTCGGCGTGCGGACGACGGTCGGGCGCCGGAGTGCGACCCGCACGTTCGTCTCGTTGTTCACCGCGACGTGCAGCTCGTCGTCGGTCTCCCGAAGCGTCTTGAGCGACGACGGGAGCTCCTTCCGTACCGCGGTGACGCTCTCGACGGCGTCCCAGGGCAGCACCAGATCGACGTTGCCGCCGTGCCGAACGCGCAGCGCCGGGGGCGTCAGCAGGTGCGGGTAGGCCCGCATCCCGGCGAGGAACCCGAGCATCCAGAGCAGGCCCCAGATGCCGAGGATGTCGGCGACCAGCCGGATGCCCTCCCACGGCAGCAGGAAGTGCAGGACCACGGTCTCGGTCGCCGACCCGAAGATCCACAGGCACAGCACCGGCGTGACCAGTTGCGCGTATCCGAACGGCTCGACGCCGTCTCCGCGGACGTCCGGCCGACGGAAGATCCACCGCAGCAGGCTCCGGTAGATCCGCAGCTCGAACAGCACCGCTCGGCGGGCCAGTGACCAGATCATGGGTTGCCTCCTTCTTCGGCGGCGGCTAGTGCTGCGCGGAGCCGGTCGAGCACTCCGGACATGCTTTTCAGGAAGTTCGTCAGCTCGTCCGGCGGCATCGGGCCGAAGAGCTGCTCGGCGGCATCTCGCTGACCGTCCTGGAGCGATTTGACCGTCTCGGTGCCGTGCTCGGTCATCGTGACGAGCGTCGCGCGCCGGTCGCCCGGGTGCGGCTCGCGCGTCACGAAGCCGGTCGCCACCAGCCCGTCCACCAGCCCGGTGATGTTCCGGGCGCTGACGTGCATCGCCTCGGCCAGGCTCTTCTGGGTGCTCGGCCCCTGCGCGGCGAGAACCCACATCAGGTGGACGCGCGACTCGCTGAGGTTGTGGCGCGCGAGGCCCTGCGTCAGATCCTCGCTCATGAGGACCGTGAACTGCAGCACGAGGTCGAATGCGGCGATGGCGGGCGAGGAGTCGGCAGGGGCGGCAGGGTCGGCGGGGGTGGTCATATAGTGAATGTACTTCATTATTACCGAACTTCACAGAGTGTTTACCGCCGCGCGGGCCGGGAAGCCGAGAGCAACATCCGGTACTCGACCCAGGAGCGGAAATGAGCCAGCCCGCGCAGCAGCAGGACGTTCCCGGCATCCAGTCGGCGATGACACCCCGCCCGGACTGCGGCGAGACCAGTTACCAGGGCTCGGGCCGCCTCGTCGGCAAGGCCGCGATCATCACCGGCGGCGACAGCGGCATCGGACGAGCCGCCGCGATCGCGTACGCACGCGAGGGGGCCGACGTCCTCATCTCGTACTTGAACGAGCACAGCGACGCGGAGGAGACCGCGAAGTACGTCGAGGACGCCGGCCGCAAGGCCGTGCTGGTGTCCGGCGACGTGTCGAAGCCGCAGCACTGCCGGGACATCGTCGCCCGGGCCGTCGAGGAGTTCGGCAAGGTCGACATCCTGGTGAACAACGCCGCGTTCCAGATGACGCACGAGTCGCTGGAGGAGATCCCGGACGACGAGTGGGACTACACGCTCGCGACGAACCTCTCGGCGTTCTTCCACCTGGCCAAGGCCGCGGTCCCGCACATGAAGCCGGGATCGTCGATCATCGGCAGCTCGTCGGTGAACTCGGACATGCCGAACCCGACGCTGGCCCCGTACGCGGCGACCAAGGCCGCGATCGCGAACTTCTGCGCGAGCCTGGCGCAGATGCTCGGCGAGAAGGGGATCCGGGTGAACAGCGTCGCGCCGGGACCGATCTGGACGCCGCTGATCCCGGCCACGATGCCGCCCGAGAAGGTGGAGAAGTTCGGCGAGAACACGCCGCTCGGGCGGGCGGGTCAGCCGGTCGAGCTGGCGCCGGTCTACGTGCTGCTCGCCTCCGACGAGGGCAGCTACATCTCCGGCGCCCGCGTCGCCGTGACCGGCGGACGCCCGATCCTCTGATCTCAGCCGTGCAGCGCGCGGCGGGCCAGCGCGTCGCCGGCCGCGCGCAGGGCCGCCAGGTCGTGGTCGACCAGGTGGCCGTCCCGCTTCACGACCCGGCCGTCGACCAGCACCGTCCGGACGTTCGCCGGCCCGAGCGCGGTGACGACCGCTCCAGCGACGCTGCCGCTCCCGGTCAGGTGGGCCAGACCGTCGAGCAGGACGACGTCCGCCCGGCGGCCGACCGTGAGCGTGCCGACCTGCTCGCCGAGCCCGATCGCCCGTGCGCTGTCGCTGGTGACCGCCGGGAGGAAGCGCGCCGCAGGCACGAGCGTGCCGGTGCGCAGCCGCTCGGTGCGCAGCGTGTCGCGGAGCGGCTCGAACAGGTCGGGTGCGGCGTTCACGACGACGTCGACGCCGAGCCCGGCCCGGCCGCCGGCGTCGCGGAACCGTCCGTACGGCGACCCGCCGTGCCCCATAGTGGCCTCCACGACCGGCGTGATCGTCACGCCCGCTCCGGCCGCGACCAGCCGGGCGGCGTCCGCGTCGGTCATCGCGTTCAGGTGGACGAGGTGCAGGTCGGGGCCGAGTAACCCGGCGGCCTCCAGCAGGTCGACGGCACCGCCGGGACCACCCGCGGCGTGAAACGACACGGTGAGGTCCAGCTCGCGTCCCAGCTCCAGGTGGCGGACCACCGCGTCCCAGTCGTCGTACTCCGGTCCCAGGATCGCCAGCCCTCCGGTGACCCGCCCCGTGAGCTTCGCCAGCCGCCGGACGTCGTCCGTGCGGTCGGGCGAGCCGGACGCGACGACCGCGCGGACACCGGCGGCCGTGTACGCGTCGACGACCGCGTCGGTGTGCTCGGCGGACACCGTCGTGTTGCTCCAGTCGAACAGCGACGTGATCCCGGCGTCGAGTGCTTCCACCGCCCCGAGCAGCGCCGCCGCGCGCGCGTCCTCGGGGCCGTAGGCGGAGAGCACGCGGCCCTGCACCACGCGGAGGTACTCGGTCAGCGCCATGTCGGCGCCGATGCCGCGGAGCGGTGCCTGCCAGACGTGCCGGTGGCCGTCGACCAGGCCCGGTATCGCGACCAGGCCGTCCGCGTCGATCACGTCCGCGTCGGACGGCGCTTCGATCCCGGGACCGCGCGCGGTGATCACACCGTCCTCGATCAGCACGGTCGCCGAGGGCAGTTCGAGGCTGTCGTCGCCGGGGACGACGTGGGCGTTGAGAATCGCGGTGCGCACAGATGCCTCCCTAGAAAGCTTTTCACAAAGCTATCGAGAAAGCTTTTTGGGCGCAAGTACGATGAGCGGGTGAGCAAGGACTTCGCCGACCTCGTCGTCGAGACCTGGGCGCAGGAGCTGCCCGGCGTCGTCGGCGACGAGCTGGCGCTGGCGAAACGCGCCTCCCGGGTGTCGGGCCTGCTCGCCGAGCGGGTGGACGCCGAACTCGCGCGGATGGGTCTCACCAAGGCGGAGTACGAGATCCTCGCGGTGCTCCGGTCGGCGGGCGAACCGTACCGGCTGCGCCCGTCCGACCTGGCCAAGCGTCTGATGCTGTCGTCCGGGGGCACCAGCAACCTGCTGCGGCGGCTCACCGCCGCCGAGCTGGTCGACCGCGACCCCGACCCGGACGACGCCCGCAGCTCGTGGGTCGCGCTGACCCCGCACGGCGTGAAGACCGCGGAGGAGGCGGTGCGGGCGGCGTCGAAGGCCCAGGCCGCGCTGCTGCGCTCGGTGCCCGCGGAGACCACCGCCGAGGCGATCCGGGCGCTGCGGGCCCTGCTGATCGCGCTCGGCGATACGCCCTGATCAGATCAACGTGCCGCCGGAGACCTCCAGGCGCTGGTTCGTGACGAACGCGTTGCGGTCGCCGAGCAGCGACGCGATGACGCCGCCGACGTCGTCCGGCTCGCCGATCCGGCCGAGCGCGTTCTCGCTGCCGAGGTGCTCCCGCAGCCCCGGGGTGTCCCGGACCACTCCGCCGCCGAAGTCGGTCGCGGTCACTCCCGGCGCGACGACGTTCGCGGTGATCCCGCGCGGCCCGAGCTCCTTCGCGAGGTAGTGCGTCAGCACCTCGACCGCGCCCTTCATCGCCGCGTACGCGGCGTACCCCGGGCGGGTGAAGCGCGTCAGGCCGGTCGAGATGTTGACGATCCGGCCGCCGTCGGCGAGCACCGGCAGCAACTGCTGGGTGAGGAAGAACAACCCTCGGAAGTGGACGTTCAGCAGCTCGTCGAAGACCTCGACCGTGGTCTCGGCGAACGAGCCGGCGAGCCCGACGCCGGCGTTGTTGACCAGGTAGTCGAACGTGTCCCGGCCCCACTGCTCGGCCAGCGCCGTCCGGACCTGAGCGACGAAGGCGGCGTGGTCGGCGAGCACACCGACGTCGAGCCGGAGCGCGACCGCGGTGCGGCCGAGCTTCGTCACCTCGTCGACGACGTCCTGCGCCTCCTGGGCGTTGGTGCGGTACGTGAGGATCAGGTCGACGCCGTCTTCGGCGAGGCGGAGTGCGGTGTTGCGGCCGAGGCCACGGTTCGCGCCGGTCACGAGGGCGATTTTGGACATGGCTGTCTCCATTCACGGTGCGAAAAGGGAAAACTTCAGACGTCGACGCGGTCGCCGAGGACCGAGAGGAGCTGCAATTTCTCGTAGCTCTCGGTGCCCGGCGGTGCGGTGAACACCAGGAGGGTCTGCGACTGGTCCGGGTCGACGAGCGTCTGGCAGTGCAGTTCGAGGACGCCCAGCTCGGGGTGGCTGATGCGCTTGTACTCGGGGTGGGCGGCGCTGATGTCGTGCTCGGCCCAGACCTCGGCGAACTCGGGGCTGGCGGTCAGCAGCGCATTCACGATCGCCGCGGACCGGGAGCCCTTGCCCTCGAGCAGGTAGGCCTCCCGCAGCTTCGCGGTGAACGCGCGACCGTGGATCGGGTGGTCCTCGGCCGGGTAGACGGCCCGCGACGCCGGGTCGGTGTACCAGCGGTAGACCGTGCTGCGGGCCATGCCGGTGAACCGTGTCTGGTCACCGAGCAGCGCCTTCGCCATCCGGGTCTGGCGCAGCGTCTCGCCGAGGCGGGTGATGACCTGCGCCGGGGTGTCGTCGAGCCGGTCGAGGATCCGCATCATCCCCGGGTTGAGGTGGTCGGTGCGCAGGGCGCGCTGCGGAGCGGAGTACCCGGCGATGCGGAACAGGTGGTCCCGCTCGTCGAGCGAGAGGTGCAGTCCGCGGGCGATCGCCGCGAGCATCTGCTCCGACGGGTTCGGGCCGCGCTGCTGCTCGATCCGGGTGTAGTAGTCGGCCGACATGCCGCACAGCGTGGCGACCTCCTCGCGGCGGAGCCCGCCGGTGCGGCGCCGCGGTCCGCGGGGGAGCCCGACGTCCTCCGGCTGGAGAGCCTGGCGCCGCGAGCGGAGGAACTCCGCGAGCTGGGCCCGGTCCGCCATCGTGGTCCTCCTTCCGTCGTCGGTTCCCAGCATGACCCCGCGACCGTGGAACAGGTAGGACGCGTTGATCCGGGGATTATTTGTCCCTGGCTGAGCCCCAGTCCTCGGTTGGGACCCATCCGATCGGCCGTCGGCTGCGAATGTCCTTCGGGATCCCGGTCACCGAGGAGGCATCGCACGTCATGGATCGCTGGAAACGCAGTCGCGCCCCCGCGCAGCCGCCCGCGGGTGACGAGACCGGGAACGCCGACACGCTGGGGCTGCTCCTGACCGAGGTGGGCCGTGGCGACGACGAGGCGTTCGCCCGGCTGTACGACGAGGTCTCGCCGCGCGTCTACGGGCTGGTCCTGCGGGTGGTCCGGGATCCTTCCCAGGCCGAAGAGGTGACCCAGGAGGTGCTCGTCGAGGTCTGGCGCACGGCCACCCGGTTCGATTCGGCGCGCGGGACGGCGTCCGGATGGATTTTGACGTTGGCGCACCGGCGGGCGGTCGACCGGGTACGGGCCGCGCAAGCGGCGACCGACCGGGAGCGACGGACGTCGGTGCCGGAGGCACCGGCCTACGACGTGGTGGCCGACGAGGTCGCCGGGCGCCTGGAGCAGCAGCAGGTGCGGCGCTGTTTACGCGGGCTGACCGACGTGCAGCGGGAGGCGATCACGCTGGCCTACTACGGGGGCCGGACGTACCGCGAGGTGGCGGCGACGCTCGACCTCGCGCTGCCGACCGTGAAGACCCGCATGCGGGACGGCCTGATCCGGCTGCGCGACTGCCTGGGAGTGGGCCGATGAGCGAGCACCTGGAACTGCTGAACGGCGCGTATGTGCTCGATGCGGTGGACGACGTCGAGCGAGCCGCCGTCGAGCGGCACCTGCGCGGCTGCGAGCCGTGCGCGATCGAGGTGGCCGAATTCCGCGAAGCCGCGGCCCGGCTCGGCGTGGCGGAGGCCGTGGCGCCACCGCCCGACCTGCGCGGGCGGGTGCTGGCGCGGGCCAGAGCCACCCGGCAGAGCGCTGCCCCGGCGCTCCGGCCGCCGGCCCGGCCACGCCGGTTGGTGGTGGCAGCCGCGGCGGTCGCGGTGCTGGCCGGAACCGTCGGAACGACGTGGTGGGTGCAGGAGAACCGGGTCAGCGACGAGCGTGCCCGGGTCGTGGCGGCGCGGCAGGAGGCCGAGCGGACGCGATCGGTGCTGGCGGCGCCGGACGCGAAGCTCAAGGTGTCCACCGATGCCAGGGCCGGCCGGTTCACCGCCGTGTACTCGGCGGTCGAGGGAGCCGCGGTGCTGTCCTACGACGGCCTCGCCGATCCGCCCGCGGGCAAGACGTACCAGCTCTGGGAGATCATCGACGGCGCCCCACGGTCGCTCGAGGTGTTGCCCCCGAGCGCGCGGGGCGGATCGCGGGTGGTGGACGGCCTGGATCCGGTCGATCAGCTGGCGGTGAGCGTCGAGAACGAGGGGGGCGCCGCCCAGCCCACCGACATCTACGCGACGGTGGCGATGAATTGAATTCTTTTCGACCGACCCCTGCGGACGGCGCTCAGTCTGCAGAGCGTCATTCGAAGGCGGCGAGCAGGCCCGTTCCCGGACGGCAGTCCACGTACTCGAAGTACTGCTCGTCGGCGGTCGCCACCGAGACCTCGTGGTAGAGGCGCACGCGCGCGGCCGGGCCGACGGTGGTCAGGTACTTCATCGCGGCGCCGAAGATCGCGACGTGGGTCGGGTGCGATTCGGCCCAGCGCTCCAGCGCATCCAGGCTGCGCCACCAGCTCAGCCCGTAGCTGCGGTCGACCGGTGCCCCGTCCTCCAGCACGGTGACGTACCGGTTGCTGTAGCAGCCGATCGCACTGCCCTCGTCGCGGAGGTAGTCCATACCCGCCCGCAGGACCGGCTCGACGTCCCGCAGGTACAGCTCGCGCTCCTCGCCGTCGGTGTCGGCCCAGTCCTGACCGGAGCGGATCAGGCACAGCCCGTGCTGTGGCCGGACCCGCACCCGGCCGCCGTCGTGCTCGAGGGCCAGGCCACCCGCGGCTGCCATCGGATCGGTCTGGGAGAGCGGGATCCGATCCCGCATGCCGCCCCAGTACGCGTGCTCCTGCACCGGGCCGGAGAACTCGTCGGCGAGCACCGCGACGCCTTCCGGCCGGCCGAGCGAGGAGAACAGCGTCTCGTGTGCCTCGACGGTGGGGCGCAGGATCTCGACCCAGCGCCCGACGCCGGGCTCGCGGACGGCGTCTCCCAGCCACTCCGCGCGGTGGGCGGCGAACCAGCGGTCGAAGGCTGCCGGATCGTCCCAATATGCCGTGGCGATGAGGTCTTCGCCGCGGGCGTATTCGACGTGACCCGGGCCGTCCGGGCCGGGGAACGTGGCCGGCTCCGCCGCGCCCTGCACCCCGAAGTAGGCCATCACCACCTGCTTGACCGAAGGCGCCGGCCGGGCGACGAACGACGGGTACGGCGGTGCGTAGTCGTCGGGGATGCGACGAGTCCGGGTGCGGTCGGTGGTCAGGTGGGGAGGGATCGCCGACTCGATGCTCATGGGCACAGCGTGCGGCGGCGGATGAATGCCTGATGGTCCCTGTGTGTCATCTTTGTTGACTCTCTGATGCAGTCTTGAGCGCGCTGGGTTCCGTTCCTACCGTCGAAGTCATGGCGCGCGTTTTCACTACCGACGCGGTGGCCGCGCGCGAGCGGCTGGAGTACTGGAATGCGGTTGTGTCGGACGCGTATGTGCCGCTGCGGTGCCGAACGCCGGACAACAACGTGACCGGCTCGATCCGCGTCGACTCACTCGCCACGCTGGAGCTGTCGCTGGTGACGTCCACACCGCAGAACGTCGTGCGCTCCCCGTCGCTGATCGCCCGCTCCGCCGAGGACTACTTCCTGGTCAACATCCAGACCGAGGGCACCGGCCTGGTCAGTCAGGACGGTCGCACCGTCGAGTTACGACCCGGCGACTTCGCGCTCTACGACTCGACGCGGCCCTACGAGCTCGGGTTTCCCGGCGCGTTCCAGCAGTACGTGTTGATGCTGCCCGGCCCCGCGCTGCGGTCACAGCTCGGCGACCCGACCCGCCGCACGGCTCGGGGCGTGCGCGGTGCGCAGGGGGCCGGCCATCTGCTGATCGAGATGATCCGGACGCTCGCCGCCGACATCACCGTGCTCGAACCGGCCGCCGCCGTCGCGGTGGCCCGCGGCGTCGAGCACCTGGTCGTCGCCGGGCTGAGCGCACTGGCCGGCGACGCGCGGCCGGAACCGTCGGCGGCCACGCGTCGCGAGCAGGTCATGGCCTGCGCCCGGGCGCGGCTGCGCGATCCGGGCCTCACGGTCGCGTCGATCGCCGCCGAGCTGCACACCTCGGTGAGCACGCTGCACCGGGCGTTCGCGGGCGAGTCGTATTCGATCGCGGAGTGGATCTGGGTTCAGCGTCTGGAGCGGGTCCGCGCCGAGCTGCTCGACCCGGCGCAGCGCCACCGCACGATCAGCGACCTGGCGTTCGGCTGGGGATTTGTTGATGCTTCGCACTTCAGTCGCGCTTTTCGACAGCGGTACGGCTGCACTGCGCGAGAGTTGCGGGTGTGAAAACGTGGCTCACGTGGGTGGTGTTCGCCGTCACAACAGTGACCACCGCACTGGGGTACGCCGTTCCCGCCGTCGTCGACGCGCTGGCCAGGGATCCGGGGTTCTTCGACGGTGAGGTCTGGCGACTGGTGACGCCGATCCTGGTGAACCCGCAGGGCTGGGGCCAGATCTTCAACAACGGCATCGGGTTGCTGATCTTCGGGGCGCTCGTCGAGCAGGTCTACGGTCGGGCGCGCTGGCTCGTGCTGTACCTGACGGGCGGCGTCGTCGGCGAGGTCTACAGCTACGCGAGCGAGTACTACAACGCGGGCTCGTCGGTGGCGGTCGCCGGGCTGCTCGGGGGAGTCGCGGCGTGGCTTTTGGTCGGGCGGCCGGGGACGCCGTCCGCGATGCGCGCCGGGGCCGGTGCGTTGTTGGTGGGGGCGTTCGCGCTGGCGGTGAGCGGCGACAACCATGGCGCGCCGCTGCTGGCCGGTGCGGTGGTGGGTGGGGTCATGATTAGGTTTCCCCATGGGAGTGACCGTGGCGGAGATGCGCGCGCTGGCACTGGGGTTGCCTGAGGCGACCGAGGTCGAGGCATGGGGGCACCCGACGTTCCGGGTGCGCAACAAGATGTTCGCCACCTGCGCGTCGGACGACACCCCCGACCCCACCGCGTCGTTCAAGGCGACGCTGGAGGAGCAGGCGGAGCTGATCGCGTCCGAGCCCGACGCGTACAGCGTCCCCGCGTACGTCGGAAAGCACGGGTGGGTGCAGGTGCGGCTCGGCGCGGTCGGCGCCGACGTCCTGCGCGAACATCTCGTCGACGCCTGGCGCCGCATCGCCCCGAAGCGACTGGTGGCTTCGTCGGGGCTCTAGCACCCCAGGAGTTTGTCGAGGCGCACCGGGAGATCGCGGACGCGGACGCCGGTCGCGTGCCAGATCGCGTTGACGATCGCGGCCGGTGACCCGACGATGCCGATCTCGCCGATCCCCTTCACCCCGAGCGGGTTCACCGTCGGATCGTCCTCGTCGAGCCACGCCGCCTCGATCGACTCGACGTCGGCGTGCGCGGGCACGTGGTACTCGGCCAGGTCGTGGTTGACCCAGTCGCCGGTGGTGGCGTCCAGCACGCTCTCCTCGTGCAGCGCCATGCCCATCCCCATCGTCATGCCGCCGATGAACTGGCTGCGGGCGGTCCGCGGGTTGAGCACACGCCCGACCGCGTACATGCCGAACAGCCGCGACACCCGCACCTCACCGGTGTCCGCGTCCACCCGGACCTCCGCGAAGTGCGCCCCGAACGCGTGCTTCCCGGCGTCCTCGCGTGCCTTCACCGCGGGGCCGGCGTCGAACGTGGCGGTCAGCCCCTCCGGCGGAACGGGCTCGGTCAGCCGTTCGCGCAGGGCGCGGCACGCGCCGTCGACCGCCCAGCTCCAGGACGCGCTCCCCGACGACCCACCCGCGATCGACGCCTTCGGTAGCGCGCTGTCGCCGATCCGCACGGTCACCCGCTCCAGCGGGATCCCCAGTGCGTCCGCCGCGACCTGGTGCAGGATGGTGCGCGACCCGGTGCCGATGTCCACTGCGGCCACCGACACCTCCACGTTCCCATCCGGTTCGATCCGGGCCGACGCCGTCGATGGCATCACCATCGACGGGTAGATCGCGCCGGCGACACCGGTGCCGATCCACCAGTTGCCCTCCCGCCTCTGCCGCGGCCGGGGATCCCGCGACCCCCACCCGAAGCGGGCGGCGCCCTCCCGCAGGCACTCCACGTACTGACGGCTGCTGAACGGCGTACCGTCCTCCGGCTCGACGTCCGGCTCGTTGCGGATCCGCAGCTCGATCGGGTCGATCGCCAGCGACGCCGCGAGCTCGTCGATCGCGCACTCCAGCGCCACCATGCCCGGCGCCTCGCCGGGCGCGCGCATCCAGCGCGGCGTCGGCATGTCCAGCCGCGCCATCCGGTGCGACGTCCGGCGGTTCGGGGCCGCGTACAGGTGCCGGGTGACGACGGCCGTCGCCTCGGCGTACTCGTGCAGCGTCGACGTCTGCTGCACCACGTCGTGGGCGATCGCGGTCAGCACCCCGTCGGCGGTCGCACCGAGCCGCACCCGCTGGATGGTCGGCGTCCGGTGCCCGACCATCGTGAACAGCGCCTGCCGCGGCAGCGCCAGCCGCACCGGGATGTCGACCACTCGCGCGGCCATCGCGGCCAGGATCGCGTTCGGCCGCGCACTGCCCTTCGAGCCGAACCCGCCGCCGACGTGCTCGGCGACTACGTGCACCCGGGCGACGTCCAGACCGAAGACGCCCGCGACCTGCTTGGCGATCGCCGACGGGCCCTGGTTGGAGTCGTAGAGCACCAGGTCGTCGTCGACCCAGAACGCGGTCGTCGCGTGTGGCTCCATCGGCTGGTTGTGCAGCGCGGGCGTCCGGTACGTGACGTCGACGGTCGTCGCCGCCTCCCGGAGCGCGGCGTCCACGTCGCCCTGCGACGTGTCGGTCGGGTCACCCGTGTTGAGCTTCTCCGGCGTGTAGAGGTGCGGGTGGTCCGCCGCGAGTTCCGCGTCGTGCGTCTCTACCTCAATGCTCAGTCGGACGCTCTGCGCTGCGTGTCGTGCGGCTTCCAGCGTCCGGGCGACGACCAGCGCGACGACTTGCCCCCGGTAGCTGATCCGCGGCGACTGGAGTACCAGCAGTTCCGGGTCTCTGCTCTTCGCCAGCTTCGGCGCGTTGCCGTGCCAGAGCGTCGCGAGGACGTCCTCGTCGTCCGGGGCGTCGATGCCGGTGAGCGTGCCGCGCGGCACCGGCGACTGCACCACCCAGGCGTAGGCGACGTTCTCCACCGGGTACTCGACCGCGTACCGGGCGGCGCCGGTGACCTTCAGGGGGCCCTCGATCCGGGCGACCGGCGTGCCGATCGAACCGGTGCGGGTGGGGGTCGTCATCGCGGGCCTCCGGTGAGGTCGGTGAGGACCGCGGCGACGAGGTTGCGGATCAGCGTCACCTTGAAACCGTTGTCGCGCAGCGGCTCCGCGGCGGCCAGTTCGGCGTCGGCCGCGGCCAGGAACTCCTCCCGGGTCGCCGGGCGCCCACGCAGCTCCTCCTCGGCTCGGTGGGCCCGCCACGGCTTGTGCGCGATGGCGCCGAACGCGAGCCGGACGTCGTCCACGGTGCCGTCCGACCAGACCTTCACGGCTGCGGCCACCGAACCGACCGCGAACGCGTAGGACGCGCGGTCGCGGGCCTTGCGGTAAGCGCTGGGGTAGTTGTCGGGCAGCGGTGGGAGGTCCACGGCGGTGATCAGCTCGCCGCGGCCCAGGACGGTGTCGCGATGCGGCTCGTCACCGGGCAGGCGATGCAGCTGCTCGACCGGGACCGTGCGCTCGCCGTCCGGCCCGGTGATCCGGGCGACGGCGTCCAGCGCGACCAGCGCGACGGCGAGGTCCGACGGATGGGAGGCGACGCAGTGCTCGGACGCGCCGAGGATCGCCAGGTTGCGGTGGTCACCGTCGCGCGCCGGACAGCCGCTGCCCGGCGTCCGCTTGTTGCAGTTCTTCGTCGCATCCATGAAGTACCGGCAACGGGTGCGTTGGAGCAGGTTCCCGCCGGTCGTGGCCATGTTGCGCAGCTGACCGGACGCGCCGGAGAGCAGCGCCTGCCCGAGCACCGGGTAGTGCCGCCGCACGACCGGGTGTGCCGCGAGCTCGCTGTTCCGGACGCCGGCGCCGATCCGCAGGCCCCCGTCGGGCCGGCGGACGACGTCGTGCAGCGGCAGCCGGTTGATGTCGACGAGAGTGTCCGGCGTCTCGACGCCGAGCTTCATCAGGTCGACGAGGTTCGTGCCACCGGCCAGGAACGTGCCGTTCGCGGCGATGGCTTCGTCGATGTCGGTCGCCGAGCGGTAGGCGAACGTCTTCACCGGGCCGCCCCCAGGATCGCGTCGACGATGTTCGGGTAGGCGCCGCAGCGGCAGAGGTTCCCGCTCATCCGCTCCCGGACCTCCGCGCGGTCGAGGGCCGGCTCGCCGGTGCGGGTGACCGCGCTGGGCCAGCCCTGCGCGACCTCGTCGAGCATGCCGACGGCCGAGCAGACCTGGCCGGGCGTGCAGTAACCGCACTGGTAGGCGTCATGTTCGAGGAACTCCCGCTGCACGGGGTGCAAGTCGTCGCCGAGGCCTTCGACCGTCGTGATCAAGGCGTCCTGCTGGGAGATCGCCAGGATCAGGCAGCTGTTGACCCGGCGGCCGTCGAGCAGCACCGTGCAGGCGCCGCACTGACCGTGGTCGCAGCCCTTCTTGGCGCCGGTCAGCCCCAGGTGTTCGCGGAGCGCGTCGAGGACGGTGGTGCGTGGATCGACGGTCAGGTGGTGGGTGGTGCCGTTGACTGTCAGCGGGAAGGTCTCACGGGCAGAATCGGGCATAACGCCGACCTACCCGCGGCGGGGTCCGTTAACTCGTGAGAGTCGACGCGTGGTCCGGGACGAACCGCTGGGTGTCGCGCGGCGGACGCTTGTACCCGGACGACCTCGGACGCTTCGGCAGCGCGATGTCCGGCTCGTCGAGCTGCTCGTACGGCACCGTCGAGAGCAGGTGGGCGATCATGTTCAGCCGCGCGGAGCGCTTGTCGTCGCTCTCCACGACGTGCCACGGCGCCTCGGGGATGTCGGTGTGCACGAACATCTCGTCCTTGGCGCGGGAGTAGTCCTCCCAGCGGGCGATCGACTGCACGTCCATCGGCGAGAGCTTCCAGCGGCGCAGCGGGTCGGTGAGCCGGGACTCGAACCGGCGCTGCTGCTCGGCGTCGCTCACCGAGAACCAGTACTTGCGCAGCTCGATGCCGTCCTCGACGAGCATCCGCTCGAACAGCGGGCACTGGTGCAGGAAGCGGCGGTACTCGTCCTCCGTGCAGAAGCCCATCACCCGCTCGACGCCGGCCCGGTTGTACCAGGAACGGTCGAAGAGCACGGCCTCACCAGCGGTCGGCAGGTGCTGGATGTATCGCTGGAAGTACCACTGGCCCTTTTCCCGCTCGGTCGGCGCGGGCAGCGCGACCGTGCGCGCGTAGCGGGGGTTGAGGTACTGGCCGACACGGCTGATCGTGCCGCCCTTGCCCGCGGCATCGCGTCCTTCGAAGATCACGAGCAGCCGGGTGCCGGACTGGCGTAGCCAGGCCTGCATGGTCACCAGCTCGGTCTGCAAGCGGAGCAACTCGGCCTCGTACGGCTTCTTCGAAATCCGCGGAGGCCGGGTCGCTTCGTCGATGTCGGGGCTGCGCTTCGCCATCCGTTCACGGTACGGGGTTGCGCGGCGGATCTCCCGCGAGGACGGCGAGGATGTTGTCGACGGCCAGCGCGGTCATCGCCGCGCGGGTCTTCGCGGTGGCGCTCCCCACGTGCGGTGTCAGCACTGCGCGCGGACCGCAGGCGAGCAGATCGGGATGGACGTCAGGCTCGTTCTCGAACACGTCCAGCCCCGCGCCCGCGATCTGTCCGGACTGCAGCGCCGCCGCCAGGTCGACCTCGCTGACCAGCCCGCCCCGGCCGGTGTTGACCAGGATCGCGTTCGGCCGCATGAGGGACAGCGACTCCCGGTTGATCAGGTGCCGCGTCTCGTCGGTCAGCGGAGCGTGCAGGCTCACGACGTCCGACTGAGCTAGTAGTTGTTCGAGCGGGAGCCGCTCGGCGGCGAACCGCTCCTCGGCGGCCGAGTGCTGCGAGCGGGCGGTATACAGGATCTTCATCCCGAAGCCGAAGTGCGCGCGTTGCGCGACCGCCTCACCGATCCGGCCGAGGCCGACGATGCCGAGCGTAGCGCCGGAGATGTCGATGCCCATCGGTTCGTGCAGCAGCCGGAACGGCCCGGTGGTGCCGGAGCGGACCGTCGTGTCGGACTCGGGGATGTGCCTGGCGACCGCGAGCATCAGCGTCATCGCCAGGTCCGCGGTCGCGTCGGTCAGGACGTCCGGCGTGTGGGTCACGACAACGCCTGCTTCGGACGCCGCGCGCGCGTCGATGTTGTCGTAGCCGGTGGCGATCGTGGCGACGATCCGCAGCGACGTCTTCTCGAACACGTCGGCGGTGAGCCGGTCGGTGAGCTGGCTCAGCAGCGCGTCGGCGCCGTCGGTTGCTTTTCGCACCTCGTCCGCGGGGAGCCCGCGCGGCGAATCCAGCGCGACGACCTCGTGCCCTGCGGCCCGCAGCCGGTCGAGCGCTTCGGGGTGAACCGGTTGGGTGACGACGATCTTTGCTGCCATGCCACTTGCATACCAGCTACTCGTCAGCCCGCTCGGCGCGGAGTTGTTCGGAGACGGCGACGACGGCGTCCTCCCAGTCGAAACGTTCGTCTCTCGTGGGGTCGTAGGGCGGCAGATCGGGCCGCTGGACGCCGAGCTCGTCGAGCAGCGCGCCGACCTGGTCGAGCTCGAACCGGTGGACGAACGGTTCGCCCTCGCCCCAGGCCCACCGGTAGGCGGCCACGGCGTTGCGGGTCGCCTGGTCACGATTGCCGATGGCCCACCAGAGCCGGGCGAGGTCCAAGGACCGGCCGGGGTACTTCTTGGCGAGCCGACGGGCTTCCTCGTCGGCGTCGTCGAGGTCACCCGCGTGCAGGCGGGCGAGGGCGAGACGGAGCTCTGCGGTGGAATCGGACAGACCGGCCTCGTGGGCGAGCCGGATCGCTTCGCGGTAACTGTCCGCGGCCGACGCCCATTTCTGCTGTTGTGTCAGCCAGTCGCCGCGAAGCCGATGAAGTTCGCGGACGAGGATCCGGCTGCGTCCCTGCCTCGCCAGGCGCTCGGCCTGGGTCAAGAGGTCGTCGGTGAGACGTCCCCGGACGAACTGGAACTGGGCGTAACGCACCTCGGCAGAGCCCGGCCGGTAGCGGTTCCGCTGCCAATCCCTGCCCATCGGCGCGAGGGCCTCCCAGACGGCCAGCGCTTCGTCGACCTTGCCGAGCCACGCGAGGACCTCGAAGCGGTAGAAGCGCGCCATGAAGATGCCCTGTTCGTCGCCGACGGCCTCGTTCAGCCACAGCGACAGCACCGAGATTCGATCCGCCGCGGCACGCCGGCCCAAACCCCAGAGGCTGATCGTGACGTCGTCCAACGCCGTCGCCAGGTTGTGCCAGCTCCGGAGCCGGAGATTGATCTCGAGCCTTCGCTGGCAGAGTCGGAAAACGGCATTTCGCTCACCGAGTCCATTGAGTGCGATCGTTGCGGCGCTCAGCAGATACGATTCCCAGGCGTCTTCGATGTCCACCGGTTCCCAGTCGTGGGTGAAGAACGGGCGGACCAGCGCCAGCGTCTCGGCATAGGCTTCGAGATTGATCGCCAGCGCGGTCGACAGACGGTCGCGATACGCCGGATAGGCCTCCTTGGTTCGACCCATCCGGAGTAAGGTCTTCATCAATATCAACGCGTCCTGCAGGTCCTCCAAGGATTCGACTTCCTCGAACGGGTCCTGGCTGCGCTGTGAGAAATGGTCGACGACTCGCTGGCCGAGCTCATCGCGGTCGTCGGCGCGGAGGCTGCCGATCGTGACGCCGCGAACCACCGGATGCAGGTCGTAGCGTTTGACCTGCCGGTCGTACTGCAGCAAACCCCGCCGCTCGAGATCCCGCACCGTTTCGGCGAGCCGACTCGGCGCCGCGGAGACATCCGGCTCAGTGACCAGGAAATCGTACGGCGCCCACGGAGCGTGCGGGTTGAGCGCCAGCAAGGTCTCGTAGTCCACCGACTCCGGGAGAAGCGCGAGAACCGCGAGTAGCTGGCGACTCTTCTCGGGCAGGGTGTTCAGTGCCGATTCGAGAATGTGGTTGCGCTTCTGAATGAGGTCCAGATCGGCGAGATCCAGCCGTCCGCCGTAGCCGGGATCTTCGGCCCACGCGTCGAAATTTCCGCGGTCGGGCAGGTAATCGTTGATGACCAGCCCGCCGATGATGCCGGTCACCAGCGGATGACAGTCGCAGTGCCGCTGCAAATAGGTGCGGATGCCGTGCGAGTCGCCGCGAACCCCGCAGGCGCGCAGCAGCTGCTCGGCGTCGGGCGGACGCAGGCCCGGAAGACGTTCGTGCAGCACACCCGGGATCGGCTGCCCCGACGGGTTGAGCAGGACGCGCGGCAGCAGCCGGGACGTGATCAGGATCTTCGACGGTGCGGCGCCGGCCAGGTAGCGCAGCAGGTCGTCGTCCTCGGTGCGGATGGCCGCGCACGGATCCCGCTCCGCGATCTCGTCGCTGGACCCGGCGTCCTCGTCGGCGATCTGCGCCGCGTCGTACCGGTGGTAGGCGACCAGCACCCGTTCCAACCCGTCCAGGACCAGCAGCCACGGGCGCGCCTGGAGGTGGTGCCGGAGCAGCTCGCTCAACTCCCGCTGCCGCTTCTTGCGGAACGCGTCCACCGGCTGGCCGGTCATGTACGCGAGCGCTCGCCGGCAGAAGTCGGACATCACGGCACCCTTCTCGTAGAAGGAGTACCAGAAGCGCCCGGCCCAATCGTCCCGGGCAGCGCTCGCGTGCCGCGTCGTCCATTCCCAGGTCAGCATGCTCTTGCCCGCGCCACCGATCGCCTCGAACAGCAGCACCGGGTGCGGATGTGATGCGGACGCCCAGTCGTTGAGCGTGGTCAGCTGCGCGTTTCGTCCGACGAAGTCGTGCGAGCCGATGTAACGGGGCTCGGCATAAAGGTCGGGCGGGCGCGGAATTCGGTCGTCCGTATTCGCCGGGGCTTCCTCCACGCCGGTCGTCGGGTGAAGCAGGCGATGCAGCGTCGCGGCGGACTGGACGGCTCGCGTTTCGAACTCCTCAACGCTGCTGAACGTCGCGTAGACCCGCTCGGCCGATCCGTCGCTCGCACGCTTGGCGTCCGCGCGGAACGCGGCGAGTTTGAGCATCTTTTCAGGATCGGTCTCCACTGCGCCGCGCGTAACGCGGTGGTCGTCGGTCATGACAAAGAGCAAAATCGGTCGGCCGAGTCGCCGGGCTTCGCGAAACTCGAGTTCGGTCAACGAAAGGCGATCCGGATTGGCGGAAGTGTCCGGAATGGTCCCGTATCGATGGCTGATGATCGCCGCATAGGCCGCGGCCTCGCGCACTTTCCGTAGCGACGAGTCAATAACGGTTCCGGCCGGCAGCGCTGCGTCGTTCTCCATGGCCACCGGGAACATGCCCTGCCCCTGAATGGCCCTCATCAGAGCTTCGCGATGTTCCGTCAAATCGTCGAAGGTGCTGGACACCATCACGCCCCGGTAGTGAAGGGGCGCTTGATTCGCGTCGTCGATCATCGCTCACTGCCGCAGTGGGGAAAGGACTTCCACTGTAGGTGAGGAGTGTCTTTCCCCGCAGCGATCGACGGTTCGGCCGAGCCTTTCCGGCCTTTCGGCCGCGGTCGCGTCAGGCCTTGCGGGGAGGGGCGCCGACGGTCAGGGCTTCCAGGCCGGGTCGCGGCCGGTGAGGCCGAGGAGACGGTCGAGCCACGGCGCGTCGGCCGGCACCGGCACCTCCGGTCCGTAGATGCCCATCTGCCTGCCCTGCTCGGCGGTCGCGGCCGCGCCGTCGTGGATGGCGCGCAGCACGTCGTCGTCCCAGCGCGGTGACTGCCCGGTGGCGCGGCCGAGGTCCCATCCGTGCACGACCAGCTCGCCCAGCGTCATCCCGCCGATCATCGGCGCGGGCAGCTTCATCGGGCCGCCCATCTGCGTCACGCCTTCCCAGGCGTCCGGCGTGCTCCAGGCCGTCACGAGCTCGTCGAGATGGGCCTCCAGTGACTTGGCCCAGTCTCCGGCGGTCAGGTCGGCGTCCTGCTCGCTGGGCGCCGGCGGCGGGACGGACTCCTTGCGCGCCGCGCCGACCAGCGACGGCCCCCAGAACAGCAGGTGGTTGACGAGCGCCCGGACGTCGTATTCGCTGCACGGCGTCGCGGCGCCGAGCTGATCCGGCCGGATCCCGCGGATGACGTCGATGGTGGGCTGAGCGGTCGTCGCGACGATCGTGTGCATGCCTCGACGCTAGGGTCGCTGGTCAGCGGTGTCTTGAAGAAACGCGACTAGCATTCGTGCGTGGACACCCGTGGGCTCCGCGGCGGCTGGGCGGACTTCCAGCGCCACTGGTACGGGCAGCCATCGGCGGATCTCGCGCCGTTCGTCCAGCACTACTGGGTCGTGCATTGGGACCTCCGCGGCCAGGAGCCGTTCCGGCAACTGCTGCCGCCGGGCGTCAACGTCCACCTGTCGTTCGTCGACGACCAGCCGGGTACCGTCCGTGGGCCGATGCGCTCGTTCTCGCATCGCACCCTGGAGGGCGCGGGCCGAGTGCTCGGGGTGGCGTTCCGGCCCGGGTGCTTCCGCCCTTTCCTCGGCCACCCGGTCTCCGACCTGGTCGATCGCGCGGTTCCCGCGCGGTCGGTCTTCGGCCGCGACCTGTCACTTACTGACGAAACTGCCCTGGTGGACGCCGTGGAGAGCTTCCTCCGCGCCGACCTGCCGCCCGTCGATCCGGCCGCCGACTCGGCAGCGGACGCGGTCGCGTTGATCGCGGCGGAACCGGCCGTCACTCGCGTGGACCAGCTGGCCGACCGGCTCGGGGTCGGCGTCCGCCAGCTGCAGCGATTGTTCGTGGAGTACGTCGGGGTGGGGCCGAAGTGGTGCATCCGCCGGTACCGGATCGCCGAGGTGACCGCCCGCCTGGCCGCCGGGGCGGTCGTCGACTGGGCGAGCCTCGCCGCCGAGCTGGGCTACGCCGATCAGGCGCACTTCAGCCGGGACTTCACCGCGATCCTCGGCGAACCACCTACCCGGTACGCGCTGCGGTATCCGTGAACAGCCACGCCGGGTCGAACGTCCGGGCGTTGTCGTCGCCGGTGCCCGCGTCGACCGGCTGCGGGTCGCCGGTCCGTCCGGTGCGGACGTCGACGAACGTCACCCCGGCGGAGCTCAGCGTCGCCAGGTGCCCGGCCCAGGCCGGGTGACCCCAGAGCGCGTCGCTCACCATCGGGACGATCGTCAGCGGGGTACCGCTCGCCAGCGCCTCGCAGACCAGGCCGGCGGCATAGTTGTCCATGATTCCGGTGGCCAGCTTGTTGATCGAGTTGAACGTCCCCGGGCAGACGACGACGCGCCCCGGCGTGGGAAACCGCTTCGGCTCGCCCGGACGCCGCTGCTCGACCAGCGGCGCGAACCCGGTGACCCGCTCGACCGCGGCGGCGTCCACCCAGTTCATCGCCGAGGCGGTGGCGACGACGCGGACGCGCCAGTGCAGTTCGGCTGCCGCTGCTGCCACGTCGTGGACGCGCGCGGCCAGCGGAGCACCGCAGGCGACCAGCGCAAGGTAGTCACTCACGGATCGAAGGGTACGGTTCGGCGGTGGGACGCACGGTGACCACCGAGAACCTCGGCGCATGGGTCCTGAAGGGCAACGCCGACCACGTCGATCTGGCTGGCCGATTCGCGGTCGCGCCCGGCGTCGATCAGTGGTGTGTGCGGGCGGGTTACCGCGCTCGGCTGATGCAGGCCGGCCAGCCGGTGGTGTTCTGGGCCAGCGGCCGTCGGGCGGGCGTCTGGGGCATCGGGCGACTGACCGGTCCGGCCGAGGCTCACGTTGACGGCGGCCTGCACGTGCCGCTGGACCTCACGATCGCGCCGGAGCCGCTGCGGGTGCCGCGAGCGGCGTTGCGGGACGATCCGCGGCTCGCCGACACCGAGGTCTTCCGCCAACCGCAAGCGTCCAACCCGTCGTTCCTCACCGTCGAGCAGTTCGACGCCGTTCTGTCGTACTGGACGCAGATGGGTTTGCACGCTCGCAGGGGCTGACGACACTCACAGTCGTAGCTGTGCTACGGGTGGTGTGTCGGAGGGGTGCTCACCAGCCTGGCGCTTTTCCGGCGGCGATGCTGTCGCGGTCCACGCTCGAGGGGGGCTCGAGTGCGTGACGGCGGAGTCCCGGAGAGGCGCCCGTCATTGGCATGTCCGCCCCTCACAGGAAGGCTCTGCCTCCGATGTCTGAGAACAAGGCTGGCTTCGAGGACTACTTCCGTCGCGACTTCGTACCGCTGACCCGGTGGATGATCTTCTCGGGCGCGACCATGGCCGAGGCCCAAGATGCCATCCAGGTGGCGATGCTGGCCGCCTACGGGTGCTGGGCGGCGATCGACGCGCCGCGGGCGTTCGTGCGGACCGTGGCGCTGCGCCACTTCCGCAAGGAGCGCGCCCGCGCACAACGCGCGCAGGACGCCGCCGCGCACGTCAGCGAGCTCTACGCGACGCCGCACTTCGAGTTCCGCGCCGAGGTGGAGACGGTGCGGAGGGCGCTCGCCGCGCTCCCCGCCGCGCAGCGCCACGCGATCGCGCTGACCATCGACGGCTACAGCCCGGCCGAGATAGCCGGCATCCTGGCGCAACCGGCTGCCACCGTTCGCTCGAATCTCCGCCACGCGCGCAAGGCGCTCCGCCGCCAGCTCGGCCGTGGTTATGACCGTGTCATACGAGAGGAGGCGCACGATGGTCCCTGACGAGGACTCGACTCTGAGTGCGTCGTTGCAACGAGCAGCAGCGTCCGCGGACGTGACGCTGAGCGCTGCGGTCGACGTGGAGCAACGCCTGCGAGACTTCTACGAGTGGATGGGAAGCGACCTCCCCCGCGAGAAGCCCCTACTCGGATAAGTCGCCGTCCAGGAAGTGCTCGGCGAGGTCCGGCCGGCCGCGCAGGCACTGGATGCTGGTCAGCTGCCGGAGCAGAAGCTCGGCCTCGGCCGGCAGGTCCTCGCAGGTCTGGTTGCGGGCCGCGGCCAGGATCGTGAGCTGTGTGCCTTCGGTGGCCCTGTTCCACTCCTCGTGGAACTGCTCGGCGATCCTGACGACCTCGAGAGTCAGCGCGTAGTCCATGTCCGTCCCCTGGTGGGTTGCTACCGGGACAGAGCACGCGGAGCGCCGGTTGATACCTCACCCGCCGTCGGATGCTGGACCTCGCCGTGGGTGGGGCGCACGGGGCCTCGCGAGAAGTTGTGCCCTCGGGCAGATTCGAACTGCCGACACCCGCTTTAGGAGCGGACGTCGCTTCCTCGCACGAAAGGGCCGCTGACCTGCTCTTTGCCGTACTGCAGAAGGTGTCACAGGTCAACTTGCACGTGTATCGCACGTACAGCCCTCGTTGGTCGCCCTCTACGGCTGCTGCGCCGGTACGGTCAGAGCAGGCGGGAAATCGGTCGCGCCACGCACTGAGCCTTTTTCAACCTCTGTCCACTGAGGTCAGGGCGGTGGGATGACGCGAAGGAGCCCCTGGTAGGACGGGCGATTGCTGAAGTCGTTCCGCC